>CAJODQ010000006.1 GCA_905233345.1 uncultured Bacteroidales bacterium | reverse complement strand
CGGCTCCACCTGCTCAATACAGGAAGTGAAAAGACTGCCGGCAGCAATCATAATCACCAGTGAATAAATAATCTTTTTCATAAAAAAAATTTGTTAAGTGTGTTTATTATTTATTGGTTAAACATTAAAAATTTGCACACAGTTTATCGCCTCAAAATTAGACATAAAATTTTGATTGTCCAAATTTTTGAGGAAATTTTCAACCGATTGTTGAAAAAATGTTAAAAAAATCGGGCTCGATTGTCTTTAATCTCTGCTTCATTGGCAATTACATCCTGTAAGATGCTGGTATGATACGAGGCCTTCCGCGCCTGCTGTGTGGCCGCATCCGCCTCGGAGAAGAAGTTACCAGCCGAACGGTTTGTAACTTCGAAGACGTAAACCCCTATGTTTCCCTTCACCGTTTGGAGGGTGCCCTCGTCGGCCACGGAGGCCGCACCGACGAACGCAGGGTCGTTCTGGGCGTACTGGGTCGAGCCAAACGACAGACCCGGATAGTGGCTCACCGTGGAGCCGAGCTTGTCGGCTACCTGGTCGAGCGTCGTGAGGCCGGCAATCTCGTTGGAGACATCGGCCAGCTGTTTATCGAGCACCTTGCGGCCCATGAGGACCGTACGGATGTCGGGGGCGACTTCTTTCAGATCGGCATACCCTTCCTTGCGCGCCTTGGTTACAGCTGTAACAAAGTAGTACTTGTTGTCGACGGTCTTGAGATCGGACACGTCGCCCTCCTTGGTCTTCTTGTCGAAGACCCAGTAGACCACTTCGCGCGCATTTTCGGCCGGCCCGATACGACGGGTGGCCTGCGTCATATTATTAAGAGGTACCACGGGCAGATTCTGCTCCTGGGCGATCTTCTGGAAATTCTCGAGCTTGCCGTCGCAAGCGTCAGCGAACTCCACGGCTTTCATCTGGAAGTCGCGATAGGTGTCGTCGGACGGGAGGACGTTCTTATAGAGCGTAGCAATCTGGACTTTCTTCATGGGCTTGGTCTTTTCAGGCACATAGAGCACAAAGACAGCCTGGTTGTTTACACTTTTCACCTTGATGACTTTCTGTGCGGCGTCGAACACCGGGTCGAAATCGGTAAGACCGTTGGCCATCAGGATATCCTGGGTGACCCAGCCGAGTTTCGAGAACTGGTCGGCTTCCGGTTTCTTGAGTTGTGCGGCGACGAAGGCATCGGCGTCGGATTCCTCGGAGAGCGGGTATACCTTATAATATACATTGGCCGAATCGGACATGTTGCGGACAGCGGCTACGCGCATGGCGGCATAGGCGCGGTCTTCCTCCACCACGGGGCTGACGGTGCCGACCGGCTGGTGGAAGGCGGTCTCCTGGAATTCCGGCGTAACGGAAAGCTGGTCCTCCGAGAAGAAGTACGGATTCCATTTGCTGTCGGAATTGAGCGTGACGAAAGCCTTCAGGTTCTCCGCCTTGGCGAAGTCGGCGTAGAGTGCGTCGAACTCTTCGCGGGTGTCGGCATAGTCCTGGGCAGACGGAACCACTTCCCACATCACATATTCGATGTCGCGGTTGGCGGGCTGCTTGAACTGCTCCTTGTGCTCGTTGTAGAAGCGGCGGATCTCGTCGGAGGTAACGCTGATGGTGCTGTCGACACCGAAAGGCATCGGCGTGAAGACGAAGTCAACGTCAGCCGTCACATTGCTCTCGGCGATCATGCGGTTCTTCTCGAGCTCGGTCTGGAAGTCACTGTTCTGGATGAGGGAGCCGTATTTGCTGTAGAGCTGGTTGCGATAGACGCTCTCTTCGAGGAACGACCAGAAGCGGGCGGCGTTGCCGGTTTCGTCGGCGTCGATGGACTGGACGAAATTGACGAGCGCCTCGCGGCTGAAATTGCCGTTGGCGTCGGAGAAGACACCCTGCTGCAGGAGCACGGGCGAGATGTTGGTACCCTGGGTCAGGTCGAGCATTTCATCGGAACCGACGGTCAGTCCTGCGGAAGTAGCCTTCGGAATGAAGACTTCGTTGTCGAAAATCGACTGCCAGGCTGCATCGCGGAGCTGGGCTTGTTCCGCTTCCGAGCTGGGGTTCTGCCCCATGAGCTTGGCGATCTCGGTATAGTTGTTCAGTTCTTCGTAGAACTCACGGTAAGTGATGGATTTACCGTTCATGGAGCCCACTTTGTTGTCTGAGGAGAAGCGATCGGCGGCCGACCGAAGTGTCTGAGGATCAATGATGAACGACAGAAGAGCCAGCGCGACGAGTACTGTGATTAAAATTCCGAATTTGACGCGAATTTTCTCTAATACCGCCATTTTACGTTTAGTTTTAGTTATTAATTTTTGTGTTGTTTTTCGATCATGCCCTTTTCGGGACGAAGTGCAAAAGTACACAAAAATCAGATACTAGATGCAAAAAGAGGGTAAAACGTTGAGTCGGAATGAGATATTTTTTTGATAAAAAAGGAGATTCCGGGTCAAGCCCGGAATGAGGGAGAGTGGCCGGGCATGACGGGAAGCGGCCGATCGGTATCCGCTAACGGCTGATGCCGCGGGATTTCTTCGGACCAATGAAATTGACGGTGTCGTTGTAGGAGTAGGTGGAGTCGCGTTCGACGGCGTACCAGTCGAAGGGCCGGAGGATGACGGCGTTGCGGGCACGCTCGTCGGAGGTCATGCCATAGCCCTGGAGAAGGCCGGTCTCTGACGAGAGACGGACGTAGCAGTCGGTGTAGATTTTCTTCTCCGCGCGGTTCCAGTAAAGGGTGTCCGTTTCGATCTTCTCCCCTTTCAAATGATTGATGATCACCACGTCGCCGAAGGCGCTCCAGGACTCCCGGTCCTTGGTGGTGATGTGCTTGGCCTGCTGCGAGACAATGGACGTCTCGAGTTCCCCGTTCTCCGTGTAGGCATCCACGAAGAAGCCGTCGGGGTACAATTCATAGCTCTGCTGCAGCGAATCCTTGAAATAGTCGAACTTCTGCATCAGCGGCGCATGCATGCGCATGGTCGTTTCCCCGTTTTCGGTCTGCAACACGTTCATGTCGTGGATCACCTGGACGGGGCGCTGCTCGAAATCGATGTCGCTCGACGTTTCGCTGTGACAGGCAGTCAACGACAAGAGGATGGCCACCGCAAATGCGGCGGCCATCGCAACTTGTGTCATCTGTTTACTCTTGCCCAATTATTTGTTGGTACGGACGGTCGTGCGCTCGCTCATGCCACCGCAGTTGACGGTGTAGGCGCTGCCGTCGGTGATGTCGAGGAAGAAGGCGTCTTCCGTCTTCGGGAAGTAGCGGCGGTACTGGGCTGCCAGCGAGTTGGCATCCTCGGCCACCTCCGGATCAGCGGCAGCTGCACGCTGCAGGTAGTCGACGGCCACCCAGAAGTTGGCGCGGCTGCTGACTTCGTCGCCACCGCATTTCTGACCACCCCAGATGGTACCGATCAGCAGGTAGGCCTTGCCCTTGTAAGATTCGTCGATCTCGACAGCCTCTTTGGCTTTGGCCACGGCCGGAGCCGCCTTGCCGCATTTCTTGAAGTAGTAGGTGGCGAGCTCGAAGGTGTATTCGGCGCGGGTCGCCACGTCGTCCGGGTTGAGCAGGCTGATGGCGCGCTCCAGGGACTCGGCAGCCTTGGTGTTCTCGTCACGCGAGGAGTAGAGGCGATAAAGGCCGTAGACCGAGCTGGCGGTCGGGTTGATCTCGTTGAGGGCGACGATGCTCTTGAGGAAGAGGTCGGTGTTCATGCACTCGCTCTTGGAAAGCATCTTGACCATGTTGGCCAGGAGCGCCTCGTCGTTCGGATTGGCTTCGAAACGCGGGGTGTAGAGAGCCACCAGGTTGTCGCAGGAAGCCACGCCGCTCTCAATCAGGATGGTCTCGACGTCGCGTTTGGCATCGCGGTACTTCGGATCGTTGCTCGAAGCGATCTTGTTGTCGAGATAGCCGGAGATCGTGGTGTAGTTGTTCATCACGTCTTCGGCGCCGATCTTCTGGTTCTGGTACATCTCGACGCTCGACTGCATCTGCTTGACGAAGACGATCGGGCTGGCCTCACCCTGGATATCGTTGAGAATCGTGGTGAGCTCCGTGTACTGGCGCTCGTAGTCGGCCCCGCAGTAGTTGATCAGGTCGATAGCCTTGTTGTCCTTGCTCTTGACGGCATATTTGGGGAAGTACTGCGCACGGACGTCGTTGAGCATCAGCAGGGTGTCTACGAGCTCTTTGTAACGCGTGGGGTTCTTCTGGTTCTTGCCGATCTCATAGCGCATGATGGCCTGGCCGTTGATGATCATGTTCTGGCTGGCCGTGGGCGGGCAGAGGGAGAAAGCCTGACGCCAGAAAGGCGCTGCTTCCGCCATATTTTTTTGCTTGTACAACTCCTGATAGTAGGAGAGATACTTCGTGCATTCGGCGCTGTCTTTTCCGAATCTTCCCTGGGAGAAAGCAGGTACTGCAAGCACCAGGGTCAGGAGAATGAGGGCAAACTTTTTCATATCTTTCTCAAGTTGGTTGGCAAATTTAGTAAATATTTAGTTATACAACGGCTTGATAAACCAAATATCGTGCAAATTGAACGATATGGTGAACAAAAAGTAGCGTTCGCGGATCTGATTGCTGCGCAAAGTGCCCCGCTGGCCCATGTCCACGCCGAAGTTGATGCTGTTGTAATACCGGAATACCGGGATCCCGAAGCCCAGGGTGAGGCCCGTCGCAGCCACGGGACTTCCGCCCAGCTGCATGAACGAGCGCTCGTGGTAGAGGCCGCCGCGGTAGGTCACCCGGTTGAGGAAGTGGCCGAAGCCTGTACGCACGTCATAGCGGTTGGGGGTCACTTCGAAGCCTGCACGGAAACTCTGCGCCACACCCGTCGCGAAGTCGACGCCCGGATAGCCGCCGAAGTCGACCTTGCGCCAGTCCTGGCGGGTGTAGTCGAAGCCCACCATCCACTGGTCTGCGTAGCGGAACGAGATGCCCACACCGAGCTCGCCCGGAATGGAATAGTTTTCCAGTTTGTATTTCTCGTAGAAGATGGTATCGGTGTCAGCCCCGTCCATGGTGGACTCGCCGTAGGCGAAGCGGGTCTGGTCGCCGCGAAGTTTCGTGTTGAAGTCGTAGGTCACGCCCACCGTGGCCACCAGCGCGCGGGAGAAGGGCTGTGAATACTGGATACCGGCCTTCGCGCCGAAGCAGCTCACGTTGTCACGCCAACCGGTGTTGATGACACGGTAGGACGATGCGTTCTTGAAGGTGGCGCTGCTGCTGCGCACGATCTTGCCGAAATAGTAGTTGCCGTCAATGCCGATACTCAGCCGCTTGAAGAGCGTGACGCCCGCACCCAGGAAGGCTTTGTAGAAGCCGCCCCGGCCCGTCCGGTCGTAGACGATGTCCCCCACGTTGGCGATCAGTTCATCGGAGGTCTCGTAGGCCTGGAAATCGTAGTTCACTGTGCTGTAGGGCATGAGGCCCACCTTGAAAGCTCCTTGCGACGCGATGGGGAACGAGGCCACGATGTGGTGCATGTTGAAGGTGTTGCTGGCGGAGCGCTGCACCCCTTCGGCCGTGGGACTCATGGAGCGCGCCGCGTTGCCGTTGTAGATGGTGTTGCGGTTGTCCAGGCCGAAGTCGACCATGAAGGACTTGAGCTCGCGCGCCGTGATGGCGGCAGGATTGACGATATTGATCATGCGGACGTTGCGGTCACCGATGCCGATGCCGCCCATCATCGCGTTGTAGGAGGTTCCCTGCCGCAAGATGTCGCCAAAGCCAAACAGGGAATACGGCGAGTAGCCGATGCTGGCCAGCGGATCCTCATCCTGTGCCCGCAGGGTCACGGGGCACAGCAGCAGAAGCGCGAAGGCGACAACCAGTATACGTTCTATCTTCTTCACTGGGACTGGTTCTTGGAATGTACGAATTGCAAAAGTAATAAAAATTCAAACATTATACCAAAAACGGGGCCAGAACGCGTGCCGCGGCTTGCACGGAAGGCACATCCGGCACTTTGAAGTAGAGTTTTCCGTTTGCTTCGAGCAGATGAATGCCGCTCTTGCGGGCGGCCAGCTGCTGCAGGATGGCGCCAAACTGGTCGGATTCGAAGAAGGGGTGCTTGCGGTCGGAGATGAAGTAAGCCAGCATCACGCCGTTTTTCAGGACGATGCGCTCGAGGCCCATCTTGCTGCCCAGCATGCGCAGGCGCACCACGTCGATGAGTTCCAGCACGGGGGTGGGAATGGGCGAGCCGAAACGGTCGGCGAGGTTGGCTGTGAAGCGTTTGAGGAGGTCTTCCGACTTGATGCTGTCGAGCTCTTTGTAGAGGCGGATCTTTTCGGACGGCACGTTGACGTAGCTGTCGGGGATCATGATCTCGAGGTCGGTGTCGACCTGGGTTTCGATATCCAGCAAGAAGCGGGGAGGCCCCGGGTCAAGCCCGGGGTGAGGGGCGCTTTGAGGGGCGTGAGAGAGGACGAGTTCGTTCATGGCTTCGCGGAGGACGCGCATATAGGTTTCGAAGCCCATTTCGGCCATAAAGCCGGACTGTTCGGCGCCCAGGAGGTTGCCGGCACCGCGGATGTCGAGGTCCTGCATGGCGATGTTGAAGCCACTGCCCAGGTCGCTGAAAGCCTCCAGGGCCCGGATACGCCGGCGCGCGTCGTCGGTCAGGCGCTCCTCTTCGGGGACGATGAGGTAGCAGAAGGCCTTGACGTTGCTGCGACCCACACGGCCACGCAGCTGGTGCAGGTCGCTCAGGCCGAAGCGGTGCGCCCGGTTGACAATCATCGTGTTGGCATTCGGAATGTCGATGCCGTTTTCGATGATGGTGGTCGAGAGCAGGATGTCATAGTCACCCGCAATGAACCGCAATATCTTCTCTTCCAGTTCTTTGGGTTCCATCTGTCCGTGGGCCACGCAGATTTCAGCCTTGGGGCAGATGCGATGCAGCATGTCATAGATCTTGTAGATGTCTTCGATGCGGTTGTGCACAAAATACACCTGTCCCCCGCGCTCGAGCTCCCGGTTCACGATGTCGGCCAGATAGTCCTCGTCGAAGCGGATAACTTCCGTGGTGACAGGGATGCGGTTGGGCGGCGGCGTGTTGATGATCGAGAGGTCGCGGGCGCCCAGCAGCGAGAACTGCAGGGTGCGCGGAATCGGGGTGGCGGTGAGGGTCAGGGTGTCGACCGAGGTCTTCATCTGACGGATTTTCTCTTTGGCCGCCACACCGAATTTCTGTTCTTCGTCGATGATAAGCAGGCCTAAATCCTTGAACTGTAGGTTTTTGTTAAGGATACTGTGCGTGCCGATCAGGATGTCTGTGCGCCCGGAAGCGATGTCTTCGCCGATCTGCTTGATCTCTTTGGCAGTGCGGAGGCGGCTGATATAGTCGATCTTGACCGGGAAGTCCTTGAGCCGCTGCGTGAAGGTCTGCCAATGCTGCAGGGCAAGGATGGTGGTGGGCACCAGCACCGCCACCTGCTTGCTGTCGCACACGGCCTTGAAGGCGGCCCGGATGGCCACTTCGGTCTTGCCGAAGCCCACGTCGCCGCAGACCAGGCGATCCATGGGATGGATGCTTTCCATGTCGGCCTTGACGGCTTCCGTGGCGGTGGCCTGGTCGGGCGTATCCTCGAACATAAAGGAAGATTCGAGTTCGTGCTGCAGGTAGTTGTCGGCGCTGAACGCGAAGCCGCGGGCCTGCTGCCGCTCCGAGTAGAGCTTGATGAGGTCTTCAGCGATGTCCTTGACCTTCGATTTGGTGGCACGCTTGAGGTTTTCCCAGGCTTTGCTGCCGAGTTTGTATATCTTCGGCGGCTCGCCGTCACGCGACTTGAACTTGGAGATGCGGTGCAGGGAATGGATCGATACGAACACCACGTCGCCGTCTTTGTAAATCAGTTTGACGGCCTCCTGCGTGCGGCCGCCCACGTGGGTTTTGACCAGGCCGCCGTACTGCCCCACGCCATGGTCGATGTGCACGATATAGTCGCCCATGCGCAGTGCGTTGAGGTCGTTGATGGTCATCTGCTCAGACCGTTCCACCTGGCGGTGGATGCTGAGCTTGTGGTAGCGCTCGAAGATCTGGTGGTCGGTATAGTAGCAGTTTTTGGAGGTTTTGTCGATGTAACCTTCATGTAATGACACCAGCAGGAACTGCGGTGAGACGTTGCGCAGGATCTCTTTGAGGCGGCGCGTCTGGCTCTCGTTGGGCGAGAGGATGGTCACCGTATAGCCTTCGATCTGCTTGCGTACGATGTCGTCGGAGAGCAGCTGGAAGTTCTTGGCGAAGGCCGGCTGCGGCACAATGCCCGTTTCCTGGTTTTTCAGGATATCGTCGCGCAGGTCCCAGATCGTAGTTCCTTCGGGCAGCACGTCCATGAAGCCGGCGTATTCTTCCGCTTCGCCGATCTCGTCGAGGTTCGGATAAATGGAGATTTCAAGCAGGGGGTCGCCGATGGAAAGCTGGTTGTCAGGGTTGAACCAACGGATCGACTCGATCTCGTCGCCGAAAAAGTCGATGCGGAGCGGATGTTCGTCCGCAAAGGAATAAATGTCCACCAGCGAGCCACGCAGGGCAAATTCGCCGGGCTGCGTCACAAAATCGACTTTGCGGAAACCCTCTTCGAAGAGCACGTCGCTGATGACGCTGTGCGACAGGCTCTCACCTTTGCGCAGCGCCAGGATGGACTCCCGGATCTTCTTGGGGCGCAATACGCGTTCATCAACAGCTTCGGTGTAGGTGACGATGATGGTGGAAGGAAGAGGGTCCTTCGTCAATAAGTCTTTAGTAATGGTGTAATCTGCGGGGAGGCCCCGGGTCAAGCCCGGGGTGAGGGCTGGTGCGGGGGTCCAGCGGGTCAGCGCGGAAAGGGTGGCCGTGCGTTGGAGAAGGGCCGTATTCTTCTTGTATTCAGACTTTTCGCTGGTTGCCGGAAAGAAATAGAGGTTTTCTTCCCGGAAAAAATTGTCGAGATCGGACGCGAGGAAGTAGGCTTCCTTCTTGTTGTCGGTAATCACAAGATGAAGCGCACCCTGGGCGGCGCGCTTCACGGCATTGGCGATATATATGGCTTGTGCGGAAAGGATCATGGCAAGAGATTGCGGTCGAAGGAACCCTTTTCGTACATTCTGTCAAGGGCCCTTTCCGTGACACGGAAAACCTCATTTTCCAGAAGCTCAATGGCTTTCATATGTTCCTGCGCCCGATGCACGTTCACATAGTTTTTCCCGTTGCCGCGTTTCAAGGGGAAGACTTCGGCACGACGGGCCAGTGCCAGGTCACACATCCGGCAGTTGTATCCCTTGCCGCTTCCTTTCAGCACGTCTTTCGGCTGATCGGCGCCATTGGCCACGAACAGCGGCACGGCAATACCCACCGGCGGATAACCCAGAATAGTCCACATGACCGTCAGGTTGGGATTTTCGCCTTTTTTGACACCTTTGACCACGATGGAAGCACTGGTGCTGCGGCGCGGAATGAAGTCCTGGTCCACAAACCAACCGTCCGGCGCGAGCTCGGGATTCTTATTCAAGTCAATACCCAGCAATGAGTTGTAGTAGCTGCGCGACAGGTTGTTGAAGATCCATTGCGGAGTGAACTGCTCCCCGCGGATCCAGGCTTTTTGCAGGATTTCATTGGCGGTGCTATAGCGCACATAGCCCATGCCGTCGTCCAAACGGCCCGTATAGGAATAATTGGTATAGACCAGATAGCCCTGCGGAGCAATCTTCGGATCGTTTACGTCGATCTTGCGCCACTCCGTATTGTTCACTTCGTAGTAAGCGGCACCGCCTTCGGCGTCGATCACGCCAAAGTTGGCCTCAATACCACGCGGCTTTTTCGTCTTGTCGAGCAGTTTTTCAAAATCCTTGAGGGTCTTGCAACTACCCAGGGCCTGATACATCAGTACACCTTCCTGGTCTTCGAAGTCAGCGGCTTCGCTCTGCAGATTATAAGAAGCGGTGTTCATGATGGAAAAACCCACTTCGTTGGTACCGGTCCACACTTCTCCGTCCTGTACAGGGCTGTTGACCAAGCCGATAAAGCTGTATTTGCGTCCATTTCCGGAAGGGAAAAACTCAATGCGGTTGTTGAGTTCTCCCGTGTCGCGGTGCTTCCAGAGTAAGGGCCGGCCGTCGGGCGTGGCTTTACCCGTAAAGATGGCTGAGGTGCAGGCATCCGAAGGGATGGCCGCCAGCAGGGTCACTGCCAGCAGGATACTAAGAGAAAAGATCTTTTTCATGATTCTGGTTTGTTTTTCCAAGGTGTTTGTAAGCCAGGTCTGTCACAACACGACCACGCGGTGTACGCGTCAGGAAGCCTTCCTTGATCAGGAAGGGTTCATAAACTTCTTCCAGCGTGCCTACGTCTTCACTGATCGCCGTTGCAATGGTGCCGGCACCCACAGGTCCGCCATTGAATTTATCGATGATGGTATTGAGGATCTTGTTGTCGATGGCATCGAGACCCCGTGTATCTATGTTCAGCGCATTGAGAGCGAACTTGGTGATTTCCAAGTCGATAATGCCATTTCCACGTACCTGTGCAAAGTCGCGGACCCGGCGCAGGAGAGAATTGGCAATACGCGGCGTACCGCGGCTGCGCAGCGCAATTTCTTTTGCGGCAGCATCTTCGATCTCGATATCGAGAATCGACGCACTTCTTTTAATAATATGAAAGAGCACGTCGGCGTCGTAGTATTCGAGGTGGCACTGGATGCCGAAACGAGCACGCAAAGGCGAAGTTAGCAAACCGCTGCGCGTGGTCGCACCGATCAATGTAAAGGGACTCAGGGAAATCTGGACACTGCGCGCGCCAGGACCCTTGTCGATCATGATATCGATACGGTAGTCTTCCATCGCGGAATAAAGATATTCTTCCACAATGGGACTCAGACGGTGGATTTCATCGATAAACAGCACATCGCCTTCTTCCAGGGAAGTCAGCAGGCCTGCCAGGTCGCCGGGCTTGTCCAGAATCGGGCCGGACGTGATCTTGAGGTTGACACCGAGTTCCGACGCCACGATATGGGCCAGCGTAGTCTTTCCCAGGCCCGGAGGGCCGTGAAAGAGGATATGGTCGAGTGCCTCACCCCGCAAAAGCGCCGCTTTCACGAAGATTTTGAGGTTTTCGAGCACCTTTTCCTGTCCGGAGAACTGGTCGAAGTTCTGCGGACGGATTACCTTGTCGAATTCACTCTCCCGGAAAGAGGTCTCCGTACGGGGATTGAAAGTTTCAGCCATAACTCCACAAACGTTGTCAACAACACAAAATTAATAAAATAAAAATGTAAAAAATCTTTTTCCCGGTATTTCTAAGCTTGTTGAAACGGTTGATAAAAAACGGACATCAAGATATCCATGGAAGTTTGAACAGAAAATGAACACCCATTTCATCACTGGGAAGAAATGGGTGCCCGATTGTTGATAAACCTTGTTGCGGCGGAAGTGGAAAAAGGAAATGTGGAAAACAGCCGGATAGATTGGGATAAAACGGGGTTTTGTCAACAACCGAAATATTTTTCAACAATCCTTTCCAGTTATCCACTAGTCTTTGAACTTGGCTTTGAGGAATTCGCGGTTGAGGCGGGCGATGTGGCTGACGGTAATGTGCTTCGGGCACTCCATCTCGCAGGCGCGGGTGTTGGTGCAGGCACCGAAGCCCAGTTCATCCATCTTGGCCACCATGGCTTTCGCACGGCGTGCGCCTTCTATCTTACCTTGCGGCAGCAGGGCCAGCGAGCTTACGCGCGCTGCCACGAAGAGCATCGCAGAACCGTTCTTGCAGGTGGCAGCGCAGGCACCGCAACCGACACATGAAGCGGCATCCATGCTTTCATCGGCATTCTTTTTCGGAATGGGGATGGCATTGGCATCGGGTACACCGCCGGTATTGACGCTGATGAAGCCGCCGGCCTGCAGGATCTTGTCGTAGGCACCGCGGTCGACCACCAGGTCTTTGATCACCGGGAAGCCGCGGCTGCGCCAGGGCTCGATGGTGATAGTGCTGCCATCTTTGAATTTGCGCATATAGAGCTGGCAGGTGGTGACACCACTCTCCGGGCCGTGGGCACGGCCGTTGATGTAGAGCGAGCATGCACCGCAGATACCTTCACGGCAGTCGTGGTCAAAGGAGACCGGGCCGCTCTGGTTGCCGTGGCAACCCTTGTCGAACGCCACCGGGTCGATCTTCTCGCCGATGAGCTGTTCGTTGAGGATATCCATCATCTCAAGGAAAGAAGTACCTTCAGAGATGTCTTTTACCTGATAGGTCTCAAAATGTCCCTTGCTTTTCGCGTCTCTCTGACGCCATACTTTTAAAGTAAAATTCATAATACTTTATCCTTAAGAAGATTAGTCTTTATAGTTACGGGTTGCAACGTGTGCGAATTCGAATTTCAGCGGTTCCTTGTGGAGTTCAGGCTGCTTGTCGGCGCCCTTGTACTCCCAGGCGGCCACGTACATGTAGTTGACATCGTCGCGCTTGGTCTCGCCTTCTTCGGTCTGCATCTCCTCGCGGAAGTGACCGCCGCAGGATTCGTTGCGGTTCAGGGCATCGCGGGCCATCAGCTCGCCGATCTCGAGGAAGTCCGCCACGCGGAGGGCTTTTTCGAGTTCCTGGTTGAAGACACCCGTCTCGCCAGCCACGTAAACATTGCTCCAGAAATTTTTCTTGAGTTCCTGGATCAGTTCGATGGCTTTTTCGAGGCCGGCCTTGTTGCGGGCCATGCCCACATATTCCCACATGATGTGTCCGAGTTCCTTGTGGAAGGCGTCGACGGTCTTCTTGCCCTTGATGCTCATCAGTTTGTCGATCTTTTCCTGGACGGCTTTCTCGGCAGCTTCGAATTCCGGCGCGTTGGTGTCGGTCTTCGGTTCCTTGAACTTGCTGGCCAGGTAGTCGCCGATGGTGTACGGCAGGATGAAGTAGCCGTCGGCCAGACCCTGCATCAGGGCCGATGCGCCGAGGCGGTTGCCGCCATGGTCGGAGAAGTTGGCTTCACCGATGGCATAGAGGCCCGGGATGGTGGTCATCAGGTTGTAGTCTACCCAGAGGCCGCCCATGGTGTAGTGGATGGCCGGATAGATCATCATCGGCTCTTCGTGCGGGTCGACATCGGTGATCTCTTTATACATGTCGAAGAGGTTGCCGTAGCGGGCGTCCACCACTTCTTTGCCGAGGCGTTTGATGGCATCCTTGAAATCGAGGAATACGGCCTTGCCCGTATTGTTCACGCCATAGCCGGCGTCGCAGCGCTCCTTGGCGGCACGGGAAGCCACGTCGCGCGGGACGAGGTTACCGAAAGCGGGATAGCGGCGCTCGAGGTAGTAGTCGCGGTCTTCTTCGGGAATCTGAGAACCCTTGATCTTGCCTTCCTGCAGTTTCTTGGCCTCTTCCAGTTTCTTGGGCACCCAGATGCGGCCGTCGTTGCGGAGCGATTCGGACATCAGGGTCAGCTTGGACTGCTGGTCACCGTGGATGGGGATGCAGGTCGGGTGGATCTGGGCGAAGCACGGGTTGGCGAAGAAAGCGCCCTTCTTGTAGCACTGCCATGCAGCGGAGCCGTTGGAGTTCATGGCGTTGGTGCTCAGGAAGTAGGTGTTGCCGTAACCGCCGGAAGCCAACACGACGGCGTGGGCGCCGAAGCGTTCGATCTTGCCGTTGGTCAGGTTGCGGGCGATGATGCCTTTGGCCTCGCCGTTGATCAGCACGAGGTCGAGCATCTCGTGGCGGGGATACGATTTCACCTGGCCCTTGGCGACGGCACGGTTGAGGGGCCGCGGGCGTAGAAGGTACGGGACACCTGCGCACCACCGAACGAACGGTTGTCGAGCAGTCCGCCGTAGTCGCGGGCGAAAGGAACACCCTGGGCGACGCACTGGTCGATGATGTTGTTGCTCACCTCGGCCAGACGGTAGACATTGGCTTCACGGCTGCGGTAGTCACCACCTTTGATGGTGTCGTAGAACAGACGATAGATCGAGTCGTTGTCGTTCTGGTAGTTCTTGGCGGCGTTGATACCACCTTGGGCTGCGATGGAGTGCGCACGACGCGGGGAGTCGCTGATGCAGAATACCTTGACATTGTAACCGAGTTCACCCAGCGATGCAGCTGCAGACGCGCCGCCGAGGCCGGTACCGATCACGATAATCTCCATTTTGCGCTTATTGGCAGGACTCACGACTTTGATGTCGGCTTTGTGCTTCGACCATTTCAGTTCGAGCGGTCCTTCCGGAACCTTAGAAATCAATTCAGTCATATAACGTTATATTAGTTGTTCCAATAAGATACAAATGTCGCAAAAATCAAAGATATTTGCAATTATTTGTATCTTTACTGTAGATTTTTTAGTCCAAACTGTCATGAAAAAGTTAGAAACGCTTCTGTTTGTTGCTGTTGCAGCCATGCTGGTCGTTGCCTGCGGCCCTTATTCCAACCTTTCCAAAGAGCAGCAGGCCGCTGTCGACAAGAAGGTCCAGGCCGCCTATGTGCGTGCCATTGAAAAACCGGATGTTACCGTGATGGTCACCCAGCTCATCCCGCGCGGACTGCCCACCAAGACGACAAACATCGAGTATAAACTGACACTGAAAGACGATGTTGTGAATACGCGCCTTCCGTTTATCGGCACCTCACATACCCCGTCTTATGGTGGCGTCGACGAGATTTCGGTCGTTTTTGACGATGAGAAGGTCGATCTCCAGAAAGATTTCTCCAAGGCAGACAAGGGACAGTACGTCTATAAGTTCAAGGGCGGAGAAGGATACTACAAATGGGAGATGACCCTCGAACTCTATGATGACGGCAACGCCCGCATCGACGCGAACTGCGCAGACGGCCGCAGCATGAGCTATTACGGCAATATTGTCTTGAGAGACTAATCCAATGAAAATCAGAAAGATATTTTTGCTGACCGTCGTCCTGACCGCCCAGCTGCTTCCGGCTATGGCCCAGATTGATTTCGTGCCGCAACCCGCCTCGGTCCAGTATGAAGCGGGCGCGCCTTTCATCCTCGACAAGAACGTGCAGATCCAGGGCGGCGATCCGTTCAACGTGCAGTATCTCCAGCAGCATCTGGATCGTGTGTTCGACTACCGCGGCGACAGCTGGAATTCGAAGCGCGGCAGCATCGAATTCGTGCGCACCGCGTCTTATCCCGAGGAAGGCTATGCGATCAATGTGACATCCAACCGCATCCAGGTCTCTTCCGCAACCCCGGCCGGTGAATTTTACGCCGTCCAGACCCTGCTGCAGATGCTTCCGCCGCAGGTATACCACCGCGTTTCCGGTCCCGACGCGCTGCTGATCCGCCAGTGGGAGATTCCCTGCGTGGAGATCGTCGACCAGCCGCGCTTCTCCTGGCGTGGCAGCATGTTCGACGTGTCGCGCACCTTCTTCGACAAGGAATATATCCTGCGCCACCTCGACTGGCTGGCCTACCACAAGATCAACAAGTTCCATTGGCACCTGACCGATGACAACGGCTGGCGCATGGAGATCAAGAAATATCCGAAACTCACGCAGGTGGGCGCCTGGCGTGGCCGCAACGAGGCCCTCGAGCCGGCTTTCAACTCGGGCGAGGAGCGCTACGGCGGCTTCTATACCCAGGAAGAGATGAAGGAAATCGTGGCTTATGCCGCAGCGCGCCATATTGAGATCATCCCCGAATTCGACCTGCCGGGCCACTCCAAGGCGTTGGCTGTGTCATATCCCGAAATGATCTGCCGGCACGACGCCGACATCAAGAGTGTGCAGGGGGAAGTGCACAATGTGCTCTGCGTGGGACGCGAGAAAAACTACGTGATCCTGGAGAATATCATCAAGGAAATGGCATCCATTTTCCCGTCGAAATATTTCCATATCGGCGTGGAGGAAGTGGCCACGGAATCGTGGAAGCACTGCCCGGATTGCCAGGCCGTGATGAAAAAGATGGGCTATACCGACGTCAGCCAGCTGCAGGGCTATTTCGCGCAGCGGATGGAGGGTATCCTGGCCAAGTACGGCAAGACGCTGGAGGGCTGGGAAGACATCATCCCGACCGAGACCCTCTCGCGCAACGACCTGGTGCTGGTGTGGCACGACCAGAACGTGCTGCAGAAAGCCCTGGACGCCGGATTTTCGGCCGTTACGCAGAACTGCTTCTATCTATACCTCGACATGAAGCAGACACCGGCCGAGCGCGGCCACAGCTGGGCTACGATCATCGACGTGGAGCGGCTCTATTCCTTCGATCCGCTGCAGGATCTCGACCTGGCGGGCGGAAAGGAGAAACAGGTGAAAGGCCTGCAGGGCGGCTTGTGGGCAGAATTGCTTTACTACCCGCCGCACTTCTCTGAATATCAGTTATATCCGAGACTCTGTGCGCTGGCGGAAGTGGGCTGGACTCCGCAGGAATTGCGCAATTATGCCGACTTCGACGGCAGGCTTATGCGCACGCATTTCGAGCGCCTGCGCAATATGGGCATCCACTTCCGTATCCCGGTGCCGGAGGTCGACGCGCGCGGCAATGTCCGCAGCCCCTATCCCAACATGGTGGTGCGCTATACTTTCGACGGCACGGAGCCGACCGTGGCTTCGCCCGTGGTGATGGGTCCGGTGGTAACCGACCAGCCCGAGAAGCTGCGCTTCGCCACGTTCTACGGCGATATCCAGAGCATGACGGTGGAGGTGCCGGGAGCGCGCAAGTTCCTGAAACCCGCCACGAAGGTGACGACCACGCTGGCGGTGAACCCGCGCTATCCACTGGAGAACCTGGCGCTGTATGAAGCGCGGAAATATACGCGGACATCCGGCGCTCCGAAGGCAGGCGACGTCGTGACTTTCACTTTTGAGGAACCGCTGGTCTGTCAGCGGATTACCGTGCAGACGGCCGATCCGGTCAACAACTTCTATGGCATCACGACCGGCCATGTGGAGGTGGAATTCGCGGAAGCGGCCGGCTTTGTGCCGGTGGGCGCTTTCGACATGTACAACCGCGTGGTTGTGCCGGTCGATGGCCGCACGGTGAAGGCGGTCCGCATCGTGGTGGACGGACCTTGCGAGGGCAAGGCTGTGAGTATTCAACCGTTGATCATTGAATAATGGAATTTTTTACGACTGCTGCGGGAATTACCGTACACGTTTGGGATACGAAAGACGAGAAATCGCCGGCGGAGGCTCCTGTGCTGATGCTGCTGCATGGGTATCTCGAGACCATGTATGTGTTCAATGAGCTGGTGGAGGCACTGAAGCGCCACTATCGGGTGATTGTCATCGATATGCCGGGGCACGGACTGACGGATTATGCGCCGGCGGGGCCGGACGGGGAACGCGTAAATACGCTCTCATTCGGCGCGTCGGTGGTGGTGGGCGTGCTCGACAAGTGCGGTGTCGACAAGGCGGTACTGGCCGGCCATTCGATGGGCGGCTACGTGATGTTGCAGACGCTGCGCGAACATCCGGAGCGCGTGGAAAAAGCCATCCTGCTGCACTCGCACCCCTATCCGGATTCGCCGCAAAAGATCGAAGACCGCGGCCGGGAGAAACAGTTCGTCGCGGCCGGCAAATTGCTGGCCGTGGCGGACATTTCGATCCCGAACATGTACTATTCGGAGAACCTGCGCGCGTGCGACGAGAAGATCCGTGAAACAGTGGAGCTCTGCGAGACGCACGATCCGGAAGGGATCATTGCCTCGATCGAAGGATTGCGCCGCCGCGACGACCTGTCCGACGTGCTGGAGCATCCTCCGGTGCCGGTGCTGCTCATCCACGGCGATCACGACGCTTTCCTCCCGCTGGAGCGTGTCGAAGAAATTAAGAAGAAGTTCCCGGATGTGCGTTATGCGCTCATTCCCAACGCCGGCCACAACTCTTTCATCGAGCAGCCGGCGGCGTGCATCGAGGCTCTTATAGCCTTCTTACCATAAGAAATTGTCGAAGGGATAACGGCCGGCATGGATCTCGGCGACCATCTTGTAGAGGTCGTTGCGGAGTTTGTCGACGCCAGTCTTTTCCAACGCCGAGAGAAAGATGCACGGCGTGTGCTCCTTCGATATCCAGCTGTTTTTCAATTCTTCCAGCGTGAAATTCTTCTCGGTCTTTTCCTGCAGCGAGAATTCGTCGTAGGGTTCGTACCTGTACGCGTCGATCTTGTTGAACACCATGTAGACCGGCTTGTCCTGCGCCCCGATGTCCTTGAGCGTCTGGCTCACCACACGGATCTGGTCTTCGAAGTTGGGGTGTGAAATGTCGACCACATGCATCAGGATGTCGGCTTCGCGCACCTCGTCGAGCGTGCTCTTGAACGACTCCACGAGTTGCGTGGGCAGCTTGCGGATGAATCCGACCGTATCGCTGAGCAGGAAGGGGACATTTTCGATCACGACTTTGCGCACCGTGGTGTCGAGGGTGGCGAAGAGCTTATTTTCGGCAAAGACATCGCTTTTGGCCAGCAGGTTCATAATGGTGCTCTTGCCCACGTTGGTGTAGCCTACAAGTGAGATGCGCACCAGCTGTCCGCGGTTTGAGCGCTGGGAGGCCATCTGTCGGTCGATCTTGCGCAGCTGGTCTTTGAGCCGGGTGATCTTGTCGAGCACGATGCGGCGGTCGGTTTCCAGCTGACTTTCGCCCGGGCCACGCATGTTGAGGCCGCCCTTGCCGCCGCGCTGGCGTTCGAGGTGCGTCCACATACCGGTCAGGCGCGGGTACAGGTATTGGTATTGGGCGAGCTCGACCTGGGTCTTGGCGTACGCGGTCTGGGCGCGCTCGGCGAAGATGTCGAGGATCAGGCCGGTACGGTCGACCACGACGCAGTGGTGGTCGGGCCAGTGTTCGTTGATTTCGCGCTCGACGTTGCGCATCTGTGAAGGGGAGAGTTCGTCGTCAAAGATGAGGTAGTCGAGTTCGTTTTCGCGGACGTATTGCTTGATTTCCTGGAGTTTACCGGAGCCGATGTAGGTGCGCGAGTCGGGGTGGTCGAGGCGCTGGGTAAAGCGTTTTTCGCCTTCGACGCCGGCGGTTGTTGCCAGGAACTGGAGTTCGTCGAGGTATTCTTTGACCTGGTCTTCGTCTTGCTGCCGGGTGATCAGCGCGACAAAGGCCGCTTGGGGTATTCTGTTGTCAACAGTCTCATACATATTTCGCAAAATTAAGACTATATTTGTAAAAAATCTATGGGTATGAAAAGATTCTTTGCTTTCGGGATACTTTTGACGCTGTCTTGTGCCGCTTTGGCGCAGGATGTGGTTCGGCCGGAAGGCCGGGGTCGACTGCGGGATTTCGGGATTGCGCCGGGCATTTTTCATCCGGGGACGTATAATGCCATTACGGATGTGCCGGGCGTCAAGGTCGGGCAGGTGACGCTCATGGAGGGCGAGGATATCCGCACGGGCGTGACAGCGATTGTGCCGCATGAGGGCAATATCTTCCGCAAGAAATGTCCTGCAGCGGTGTACGTGGGCAATGGTTTCGGCAAACTGGCGGGTGTGACGCAGATCCGAGAGCTCGGCAACATCGAGACGCCGATTGTGCTCACCAATACGCTTTCCGTAGCGCAGGGCATCGAGGGAGTGCTGTCCTACTCGCTGAACGTAAAGGGCAATGAAAACGTGCGCAGCGTCAATGCCGTGGTTGGTGAGACCAACGACGGACAACTCAACGATATCCGCGGACGCCATGTCACGGCCGACCATGTGGTCAAGGCGATCCTGAGTGCCAAAGGCGGCCCGGTGCAGGAAGGTTGCGTGGGTGCCGGCACGGGGACGATTTGTTTTGGCTGGAAAGGTGGCATTGGCACGTCTTCGCGCGTGCTGCCGAAAGACCTCGGCGGCTATACCGTGGGCGTGCTCGTGCAGACGAACTATGGCGGGATCCTGGAAATCGACGGTGCGCCGGTTGGGTGCCGCTTGGGCCGTTATAGCTTTAGCAAAAGCGTACAGAATCCTGATTACCAGCTTAATCCGGACGGTTCCTGCATGATTGTGGTGATAACGGATGCCCCGCTCGATGCACGCAACCTTGAGCGCGTTGCCAAACGCGCGATGATGGGCATCGCCAAGACCGGCGGCATCGCCTCAAACGGCAGTGGTGACTATGTCATCGCCGTGAGTGTCTGCCCCGAGAACCTGATTGACGAGAGTACCGATAAATATTATCCTACGTTGCTCCATAATGACGACATGAGCCCGCTTTTCGAGGCGACCATCGAGGCAACTGCCGAAGCCGTTTGGAACTCGCTCTTCATGGCCACCGACATGACTGGCCGTGGGGGATTGACCGTTGAGGCCTTGCCGATCGAGGCAGTTCTGGAAGTATTGGGAAAATAAGATTTCTCGACGCGCAACGCTCGCTCGAAATGACAGGAGGCCCCGGATCAAGTCCGGGGTGAGGGTAAAAAAATGGCCGCCTGTTGGGGCGGCCATTCGTGTTGTAAAAACCCTTTAGCTTAGCGGAGCTGGAAGACGACCGGGAAGTTGTAAACAACCTTCACCGGACGCTCTCTCTGTTTGCCCGGCGTCCACTTCGGAGACATCGAGACGATACGGACAGCCTCTTTGTCGAGCGAGGAGTCCACGCCGCGGAGCACCTTCACGTCGCTGACGGAGCCATCGGTGTTGACCGTGAACTGCAGCGTCACACGACCCTGGATGCCGTTTTCCTTGGCGATCTCCGGATACTGGAGGTTCTTGTTCACCCAGGCGGAGAACGTGTTGGCGTCACCACCCTGGAACTTCGGTTTCTCCTCGACGAGGGCGAACGGAATGGCTTCCTCTTCGACCACTTCTTCCTCGACAGCAGCGTGGTAATCCATGATTTCCACACCGAGGTTTGCATTGTCCTCCATGTCGATGAAAAGGTCGTCGTTTACCTGGATGTCATCGTCCACAATGTCGATGATGTCGGAAAGGACGGGGATCTTGGGGACCTCCGGGGGAATTTCCTGCTGCTCCTGGGTGTTGATGATCTCTTCTTCTTCGATAGCCACGGTCTGGGCCGTGAGGTCCATCGTTTCAACCTTATCAGTAGAAGACCATTCGAAGGCGAGCAGGCAGAGGCCGAGAGCGACGATCAGACCAATCTCGAGGAACAGTACATTCTTCTTGCTAAGGTCAGCTTTGGGAGAAATTTTGCTTTCCATATCGTTACGTTTTTTGTTATTTCTTATCAATTATTGCGCCGTATTCCACAGTACAATACCCAAAATTAAGAAGAAAAAATCAATTAATCCAATTTTTCTTGCGGAAAATTGTTCAAAACTTTTCCGGGTTTCCCCGCAAAGCGCTGAGGATTAGCGAGTTAAAATCTTGCTCTCGTAGAGCACGTTATTAACATTCTTCACGGCCGTGGCGCTCTTGTCGAAAGCGGCCTTCTCAACCGGGTTCAGATCGTACTTGACGATCTTCTCCACGCCGCGTTTGCCGATGACGGCCGGAACGCCGATGCAGAGGTCTTCGTGGCCGTACTCACCTTCCAGATAGCAGCAGCAAGGGAAGACCTTCTTCTCGTCGAGCATGATCGATTTCACCATGGCAGCGCAGGATGCGCCCGGCGCGTACCAGGCCGAGGTGCCCAGGAGTTTGGTCAGCGTGGCGCCGCCAACCATTGTATCGGCAACGACTTTCGCAGCCGCGGCTTTGCTGAGCTTCTTGGTCACAGGCTGGCCCTTGTAGGTGGCCTGGCTGATGAGCGGGATCATGGTGGTGTCGCCGTGTCCGCCGATGACGATGCCTTCCACATCGCTCGGAGCGGCCTTGAGGGCCTGGCTCAGGTAGTAGCAGAAGCGGTTGCTGTCGAGCTGGCCGCCCATGCCGACCACGCGGTTCTTCGGCAGGCCGGTCGCCTTGAGGGTCAGGTAGGTCATCGTGTCCATCGGGTTGGAGATGATGATGAAGATGGCCTTCGGGGAATATTTCAGTGCATTGCCGACGACGCCGTTGACGATGCCTGCGTTCACGCCGATGAGTTCCTCGCGGGTCATGCCCGGTTTACGGGGGATACCGGAAGTGACGACAATCACGTCGGAGTTGCGGGTGGCGGCGTAGTCGTTGGTCACGCCTTTGATCCGGGTGTTGAAGCCGTACATTTTCGCGGTCTGCATCATATCGATTGCCTTACCCTCGGAGAGACCTTCCTTGATGTCGAGAAGAACGAGATCCGAGCAAATCTTCATGTGTGCAATGGCGTTTGCACAGGTAGCGCCCACGTTGCCGGCGCCGATGACTGTAACTTTAGACATAATGTTATGGTTTACGTAGTTTTTTGTAATTTTGTCGTGCTTTCGCAGCAATTCGCAAAGTTATAAAATTTTATGATACGTTATTTCAAGGAAGACACGTCTTTCTCGCTCAAGGGGAAACGGCTGATCAGTAGCTGGTTACGGGAAGTCGCGGCGCAGCGCGGCTACGATATCGGCGAGCTCAACTACATTTTTTGTTCCGACCCGTATCTGAAAGCCATCAACCAGCAATTCCTGGGCCATGACTATGAGACCGACATCATCACTTTCGACAACTCCGACGACTATCTGCTGGAGACCGGACGCAAGGGCGTGAGCGCCGATATCTATATCAGTGTCGACACGGTGCGGATCAATGGCAAGGCTTATTGCGAAGGATTCGAACGCGAGATGCACCGGGTGATCGTGCACGGGCTGCTGCACTTGATCGGTTACGATGACACGACACCCCGGAAGCAGCAGCGGATGCGCGCGGCGGAGAACCGGGCGTTGCAGCTGCTCGACGAGATGCGTGCCGAAAAGGAGCATGGTTGCTGACTACGATATCATCGTAATCGGAGCCGGACATGCCGGCTGTGAAGCGGCGGTGGCGGCAGCGCGGCTGGGTTCGCGTGTGCTGCTGGTGACGCAAGACATGAATAAAATCGCCCAGATGTCGTGCAATCCGGCCATGGGTGGAATTGCTAAGGGCCAGTTAGTCAGAGAAATAGATGCGCTTGGCGGTTTTTCGGGCATCGTGACGGACGCTTCGACCATCCAGTTTCGGATGCTGAATCGTTCAAAAGGACCGGCCATGTGGAGCCCGCGCGCGCAGTGTGACAAACGCAACTTTTCGCTGAACTGGCGCTATGTGCTCGAAAATACCTGTAACTTAGATATTTGGCAAGATACAGCCGTTGACATAACGCTGCGAGAATCGAAAATTTCGAGCGTGCGCGTGTCGATGGGTGCGGAATTTTCGGCCAAAAGTGTTGTTTTGACGGCCGGAACCTTCCTCGAAGGACGGCTGTTTGTCGGGACCGAGACTTCTGAAGGCGGACGCCTCGGCGAACTTCCGGCGAAGGGTCTTTCGTGTCGGCTGGCCGCCGCCGGCCTGACCGTCGGCCGGATGAAGACAGGTACGCCGCCGCGCATTGATGTGCGTTCGCTCGACCTGTCGCGTCTCGAACGACAGGAAGGCGATGCGCAGCCCGCGCGTTTTTCTTTTCTGCCGATTCCGACCGCGATTCAGCAGGGACGGCCGCAGAAGTGCTGCTACATCGTGCATACCAACCCCCGCGTGCATGAGATCCTGCGCACGGGATTTGACCGTTCTCCGCTCTTTACAGGCAAGATTCAGGGCATCGGGCCGCGTTATTGTCCGTCGATCGAAGACAAGTTGCGCACTTTTGCCGGAAAGGATTCGCACCAGCTTTTCCTGGAGCCGGAGGGCTGGGACACTTTTGAATATTATCTGCAGGGCTTTTCTTCTTCACTGCCGTTGGAAACGCAGCTGGCTGCGCTCCGGGCCATTGAAGGGCTGGAGGAAGTCCGGATTTTCCGTCCGGCGTATGCCGTGGAGTACGACTATTTCGATCCGACGCAGCTGAAGCCGACGCTGGAGTCGAAGGTCGTCGCCGGTTTGTTTCTCGCCGGCCAGGTTAATGGGACGACGGGTTACGAAGAAGCCGCCGCGCAGGGCCTGATGGCGGGCATTAACGCACATTTGCGTCTCGCCGGGAAAGAGCCCTTGATCCTGAAGCGTGACCAGGCCTACATCGGGGTGCTGATTGACGACCTGGTGACGAAAGGTGTGGACGAGCCGTACCGGATGTTCACCTCTCGGGCGGAATATCGAATCTTACTTCGTCAGGACAACGCAGATGAAAGGCTCTCAGAGATAGGCCGCAGCATCGGCCTGGTGGACGATTTTCGTTGGCAATGCTCTCAAAACAAAAGAGTGCAAATTGAAAAGCTCTCAAACGATTTAAAAAACCTCTCATTTTCCCCCGATCGGGTTAATCCATATTTGACATCGGTCGGTGAGGCACCGATTGATTCTTCAAAACGCGCCGCCGACCTTCTTGTCCGGCCGAATGTGACGTTGTCGGGACTTCTCGAAAACAATATGTTCCACGTGGAACATGAGATTCCGGGTCAAGCCCGGAATGAGGGAGAGGGGCTCCCGGGTCATGCCCGGCTTGACCGGGCATCTGAGATTGCCTTGTCTTTCCCGTGGGACGGAAAAGAAAAGAAAGAGATCGTTTACGACGAGCAGGAGGTGCTCGATGCGACGGAGATCGAGATCAAATATGCGGGGTATATCGATCGTGAGAAACGGATAGCCGAAAAGATCCTGCGCTTGGAGGATCTGGCCATTCCAGAGGATTTCGATTTCTTCAAGATTACGGCACTCTCGATAGAATGCCGCATCAAACTCGACCGTTATCGTCCCCGTACCATCGCGCAGGCCTCACGCATTTCCGGCGTCTCTCCCGCTGACATTTCGGTTCTATTGGTATACTTCGGACGTTAATGTTCCACGTGGAACATGAGATGCCGGATCAAGTCCGACATGACGAAGGATGAAGCCGGGCTTGACGAATATTTTATTATATTTGTGAAATTAATCTTCTCAATATGGAAATCCTACGTACTTTCGACCTGCTCGAAAACCTGAAAACCTATCCGCCGAAAGATGACATCCTGGCGCGTCGTACGCGTGGCAAATGGATCAAGTACAGCATTGACCAATACTATGAGATCGCGCACGCCGTTGCCTATGGCCTGTTGGCCTTGGGCTACAAAGCCGGCACCAAGGTCATCACCATCACCAACAACCGGCCGGAATGGAACTTCCTCGACATGGGTATCAACTTGGCCCACATGGTCCACGTGCCAGTCTATAGTACGCTGAGCAAAGACGATTACCTGCATATTTTTACCCATTCGGACGCCGAACTGATTGCCGTCGGTTCGCCGGCGCTCTACAAGCGCGTGGCGCCGATCGCCGCTGAAATCGACCGCGACATTAAATTCATCCTGTTCGACGACGCCGACGATGTAATGTGCCTCTCCAAGCTCTATGAGCTGGGACGCAAGAACAAAGATAAATTCGGCCCGGTAGTGGAAGAAAACAAGAAGACCATCAGTCCGGACGAATGCGCCAGTATTGTGTATACTTCCGGTACGACGGGCGTGCCCAAAGGCGTGATGCTCTCGCACCGCAACATGATGTTCGACTCGCACGGACATGCGCTCCGCCAGACCAAAAACTACAGCCACCGCATGGTGAGTTTCCTGCCGCTCTGCCACATGTACGAGCGCACCATGAACTACGAATACCAGGAGCTGGCCATCAGCATTTATTACGCGGAGAGCCTCGCTACGATCGCCTCTGACTTGAAAGATTGCCATTCCGACGGTTTCTGCGCCGTCCCGCGCGTGCTCGAGATGATGTACGGCAAACTCGACGAGGCGGGCAAGAAACTCACTGGCTTCAAGCGCAAGATCTACGATGCGGCCTGGAACTACGCCAACAATTTCGACAACGAGAATACCAGCTGGTTCTATCTGCAGAAACAGAAACTCTTCGACAAACTGGTCTACAGCAAGTGGCGCGAGAACCTCGGTGGCCACGAGATGCTGGTCGTCAGCGGCGGCTCGTCCATCCAGGCAAAAATCGTGCGTTGCTTCAATGCGGCGAAACTCTATATCTTTGAGGGATACGGACTTACGGAGACATCTCCGGTCATCGCCGTCAACTCTCCGGCCGACAAATACAATGTGATCGGCACGGTGGGCAAGGCCATGGACGGCACGGAACTCTCATTCGCCGAGGACGGTGAGATCCTGACCCGCGGCCCGCACGTGATGCTGGGTTACTACAAGAACCCCGAGGCTACGCGCGAGGTCATCGA
Source organism: uncultured Bacteroidales bacterium (assembly GCA_905233345.1). GTDB lineage: Bacteria > Bacteroidota > Bacteroidia > Bacteroidales > UBA932 > Cacconaster. The sequence continues at coordinate 78,963 of CAJODQ010000006.1, read as the reverse complement.
CGCGGACGGCTGGTTCCACACGGGCGACATCGGTTTCCTGAAAGACGGCGTGTACCTCAAGATTACGGACCGCAAGAAAGAGATCTTCAAGCTTTCGTCAGGAAAATACATCGCGCCGCAGGTCATTGAGACGCTGCTCAAGGAGACGGAGCTCATCGAGAATGCGTTCGTGTTCGGTGCCGATGAGAAGTTTGCTTCGGCGGTTGTCATTCCGGCATACAACAAGCTCAATGCCCTGGCTGAAGCGAAGGGAATTAAGGTGGAAAAGAAAGAACAATTGCTTGAAAACCAAGAAATTGTGAAGGCGCTGAATGAGTGTGTCAACAGTGTCAATGCGCAGCTGGCCGCCCACGAGAACATCAAGAAAGTGCACTTCCTTTTCGACGAGTGGACCACCGACAACGGCATGCTCTCGCAGACGCTCAAACTCAAGCGCCGCAATCTGCAGGCACATTACGCCGAGGTAATCGCTGAGACGTACAAGAACGCCTGATAGCTACGCTAAAACAAAGTCCCGGCCTCAATTCATGACGAATTTGAGGCCGGGATTTTCGTTGAGAACGATCGAAGTCGCCTAGATCTTGTGAATCTGTTTGAAGAGCGGCTTCATGCTGACCTTTTCGGAAACGATGTCGTGCAGGCGCTCAATGGGGATGCGCTCCTGCTGCATGGTGTCGCGGTCGCGCAGGGTCACGCAGTTGTCTACCAGGGTGTCGTGGTCGATCGTGATGCAGTACGGCGTGCCGATGGCGTCCTGGCGGCGGTAGCGCTTGCCGATGGAATCTTTCTCATCGTACTGGCAGTTGAAGTCGAAGCGCAGGCCGTCGAGGATCTCGCGTGCCTTCTCGGGCAGGCCGTCCTTCTTGACCAGCGGCAGCACAGCCAGCTTCACCGGCGCGATGCAGGCCGGCAGGCGCAGCACGACGCGCTCCTCGCCGTTTTCGAGCTTTTCCTCCGTGTAGGACGAGGAAAGGATAGCCAGGAAGGTGCGGTCGAGGCCGATCGAAGTCTCGATGACGTACGGCGTGTAGCTCTCGTTGGTTTCGGGATCGAAATACTGGATCTTGCGTCCGCTGAACTTCTGGTGCTGCGAGAGGTCGAAATCGGTACGGCTGTGGATGCCTTCCAGCTCCTTGAAGCCGAAGGGGAATTCGAACTCGATGTCGGTGGCGGCGTTGGCGTAGTGCGCCAGCTTCTCGTGGTCGTGGAAGCGGTATTTCTCATCACCCAGGCCCAGGGCTTTGTGCCAGGCCAGGCGCGTCTGTTTCCACTTGCTGAACCACTTCATCTCTTCGCCCGGACGGACAAAGAACTGCATCTCCATCTGCTCGAACTCGCGCATGCGGAAGATGAACTGCCGGGCCACGATCTCGTTGCGGAAGGCCTTGCCGATCTGGGCGATGCCGAAAGGAACTTTCATGCGGCCGGTCTTCTGGACATTGAGGAAGTTGACGAAGATGCCCTGGGCGGTCTCAGGACGCAGGTAGATGGTGCCCACGCCGCCGTCCACGTTGCCCAACTGGGTGCTGAACATCAGGTTGAACTGGCGCACGTCGGTCCAGTTCTTGGTACCGGAGATCGGGCAGGCGATCTCGCAGTCGACGATGATCTGGCGGAGTTCCTTCAAGTCGTTGTCGTTGAGGGCCTTGGTCATACGCGCATGGACTTCGTCGTATTTGACTTTGCTGCGCTGGACATTGGGGTTGGTGGCGCGGAACTGCTCTTCGTTGAAGGCGTCGCCGAATTTCTTGCGGCCCTTTTCGACCTCTTTGTTCATCTTTTCCTCGAGCTTGGCGAGGTATTCTTCGATGAGCACGTCGGCGCGATAGCGCTTTTTCGAGTCTTTGTTGTCGATGAGCGGGTCGTTGAAGGCGCCCACGTGGCCGGAGGCCTCCCAGATGCGGGGGTGCATGAAGATGGCGGAGTCGATGCCCACGATGTTGTCGTTGAGATGGACCATCGCTTCCCACCAGTATTTCTTGATATTGTTCTTCATCTCGACGCCCATCTGGCCATAGTCATACACGGCGCTCAGCCCGTCGTAGATCTCGCTGGACTGGAAAATAAAACCATACTCTTTGGCGTGCGCCACGAGCGTCTTGAAAACTTCTTCCTGTGTCATATTGTGATGTCGTTTAATAATTCTTGTACGTAAGGCCGCTCCCATAGCTGCGGGTGCGGGATGACCAGTCGGTCGGTATGTGTTTCTAAGTCGTTGTATTTCAGAATGTCAATATCCATTGTGCGATCGTGGAAGATGCGCTGACCGGCAGCGTCATATTCCGGCACGTGCCGCGGTCGGCCCAGCCGCACTTCGATGTCCTGGCAAAGGTCGAGCAGCGCCTCGGGCGCGATGTCGCTCTCGAAGCAGACCGCCTGGTTGAGGAAAGCCGGCCCGTTGAAACCCACGGCTTCGGTCTCCAGCACGCGCGAGCAGAGCATGTCGACCTTGAGCGCTTCGGCCAGCATGGCCAGCGCCTGCTCCAGGTTCCACTCCCGGTCTCCCAGGTTCGATCCGAGTACCAGATAGATCATAGCATGCCCAGTTCCAGTTTCGCTTCTTCGCTCATGCGGTCGGTGGTCCATTCCGGCTCAAAGACCAGGTCCACCTGCACCTCTTTCACGCCAGGCACGTCGGCCACGGCTTCCTGCACCTGCGCCACCACCTCGTCAGCGATGGGGCAGTTCGGCGCGGTGAGCGTCATCTTGACGAACACCACCCCGTCGGCATCGGCCTGGATCTCGTAGATCAGGCCCAGGTCGTAGACATTGACAGGGATTTCAGGGTCGTAGACGTTGCGCAGTGCCGCAATGATATCAGGCTCAAGTTCTTTCCTGTCATGACCCCCCTCATCCCGGGCTTGACCCGGGATCCCCCGCCGCGCATATTCTTTGATCGTAGCGATCATCGACACCAGGCCGTTGGCCCGGGTCGGCGACAGGTTTTCCTTCAGGCCGATCTGTTCGATGAAATCTTCGTTGGCCGCCAAGATGTCGGCGGGCGTCTGGTTGTCGTAGACCTTCAGCAGCAGCGAGATAATACCCTTCGTGATGATGGCGTCGCTGTCGGCCGAGAAACGCAACCGCCCGTTCTCGGGCTTGCAGGCCAGCCACACGCGCGACTGGCAGCCCTTGATCAGGTGCTCGTCGGTCTTGTCCTTCTCGTCGATCAGGGGCATTCCCTTGCCCAGCTCGATGAGGTATTCATATTTGTCCATCCAGTCCGTGAAGACAGCGAACTCCTCCACGATGCCGGCTTGTATGTCTTGTATCGTATTCATCGCAACATCTTGATGGCGCGGCGGAGCGAAGCCACGAAGGTCTCGCACTCCGCGAGCGTATTGTAAGGGGCCAGCGAGGCGCGCAGCAGGGATGTCTGTCCGTAGCGCCGCAGCAGCGGTTCGGCACACATGTGCCCGGAGCGTACCGCGATGCCCATCTTGTCGAGGATCTGGGCCAGGTCGCCCGCAAAGGCGCCTTCCACCGCAAAGGAAAAGAGCGGAATCTTGCGCTCCGCTTCGCGCGGCGTGCCGTAGAGCCGCAGCCCGTCGATCTTCCGGAGTTCTTCCAGCAGGTAGTCGCGCATCGTGCGCTGGGCGGCCTGCAGGGCCTCATCTTCCGCCATGCGTTGCGCCAGTTCCAGGGCAGGCGCCATGCAGGCAGCCGCCACGTAGTTCTGCGTGCCCGCCTCGAACTTGAGGGGCAGCGGGGCGTAGGTGGTCTTTTCGAAGCTTACAGTCTCGATCATCTCGCCGCCACCCATGTACGGGGGCATGGCGTCGAGCCACTTGCGTTTGCCGTAGAGCACGCCGATGCCCGTAGGCGCGTAGATCTTGTGGCCGGAAAACGCGTAGAAGTCGCAGTTGAGCGCCTGCACGTCGACCGGCGCGTGGACCACGCCCTGTGCGCCGTCGAGCAGCACGGGAACCGCATGGCGGTGCGCAATATCCACGACCTCCCGCACGGGATTGACCACGCCCAACACGTTGGAAATGTGCGCCAAAGCCACGAGTTTGATGCGTCCTTCCGCGGCCTGGAGGCGGCGCTCCAGCTCCGGCAGCGCGATGTCTCCATCCTCGTCGACCGGCAGCACTTCGAGCGAAGCCCCGTGGCGTTCGCAGGCCAACTGCCAGGACACGAGGTTGCTGTGGTGCTCGGCTTCGGAGATGAGAATGCGGTCGCCCGGCGTGAGATAGCGCTCCGCGAAGCAGCTGGCAACCAGATTGATGGAAGCGGTCGTTCCGCTGGTGAAGACCACGTTTTCCCGGGCGGGCGCGTTGATGAAGCGGCGCACGGCTTCGCGGCCCGCCTCATAGAGCTCGGTGGCATCGGCGCTCAGGCGGTGGACGGCGCGGTGGATGTTGCCGTTGGCTTCCACACACATCCGGTCCTGCAGTTCGAGCACGCTGCGCGGCCGCTGGGCGGTGGCTGCGTTGTCGAAATAGATCAGCGGTTTGCCGTAGATCTGGCGGTCGAGCGCGGGAAATAAAGGTCTGACTTCCATAATCTCGCAAAAATAACTATTTTTACAGAAAATTCTACAAAACCGAGCTCCTATGTACGAATATATCACCGGCCGTCTCGAAGAAATCACCCCGACCGACGCCATCGTGGAGGCCTGTGGCGTGGGCTACGACCTGCTCATCTCCCTCAGCACTTTTTCGAAGCTGCAGGGCGCCCAGGGCAAGCAGGTGAAACTCTACACCACCCACCTCGTGCGCGAAGACGACGAGTCGCTCTACGGCTTTGCCGACAAGGCGGAGCGCAGCGTTTTCGTCCAGCTCATTTCGGTCAGCGGCGTAGGCCCCGGTTCGGCCCGGATGATCCTCTCGGCCATGACGGCCGACGAGGTGCGCGAAGCCGTGCTGTCGAACGATGTCAACAAGTTCAAGTCGGTCAAGGGCATCGGCCTGAAGACGGCCCAGCGCGTGATCCTGGACCTGAAAGACAAGATTGGCAAGGGCGGTGACACCTTCACTTTCGAAGCCCAGAGCGGCAGTTCGTCGGCGGTACGCGAAGAAGCCCAGAGCGCCCTGACCATGCTCGGATTTGCGAAGCCAGCGATCGAGAAAACACTCGACAAACTGCTCAAGGAGAACCCGGCCCTGACGCTCGAAGAGTTGATCAAGCGGGCGCTGAAACAGTTGTAACAGAATCTTTTCCGCAATTTTGCAAAATGATTGTCAAAATATTTGGCAGTCTAGAAAGGAATTTGTATATTTGTGGCGTTGAATAGTGTGCAAAACTATGAATACACCTGCTGAACTTAAATACACGAAAGATCACGAATGGGTCCGCGTCGAAGGCGACGTGGCCATTGTCGGTATTACCGACTTCGCTCAGAGCGAGCTGGGTGACATCGTCTTCGTCGACATCCAGACGGAAGGCGAGACCCTGAAGAAGGAAGAAGTTTTCGGAACCATTGAAGCCGTCAAGACGGTGGCCGATGCGTTCATGCCTGTTTCCGGCGAGGTTTGCGAAGTCAATCCCGCCCTCGAAGGCGCTCCCGAGCTGGTGAACTCCGATCCTTACGGTGAGGGGTGGATGATCAAGGTCAAATTCTCCGATCCTTCGGAATTTGATACCCTCCTTTCTGCTGCGCAGTATGAGGAAATAATCTGATTTGTAAAAATCAAAAATGTGATGTGTTCAAGGGGGCCCGCAAGGCCCCCTTGGTTATTTGTGTCTACTGGGCTCCGCCCAGACCCCTCACCTGGGATTTCGTCGCTTCGCTCCGACATCCCCGCCCGCCTGCGGCGGGCTTTGCAAACGGACAAAAAAACAGCGCTCAAGCAAGCTTGGCGCTGTTTTCTGTCCATTTGCGGTGAGGGGGGGATTCGAACCCCCGGTACGGTAATCCCGTACGTCAGTTTAGCAAACTGGTGGTTTAAGCCACTCACCCACCTCACCGTAGGGAGTGCAAAGATAGGGGGTTTTCGGTAATAAGCAAAATTTTTTTATACCTTTGCGGTCCCATCGGGATGTGGCGCAGTTGGTAGCGCACTTGGTTTGGGACCAAGATGTCGCACGTTCGAGTCGTGTCATCCCGACATGGTTGAAAGACCCAAGAATCCCAGTGTGATGAAGCATCTGCTGAGTGCAGCAGGTGTCGCGGGAGCCATTCTACTGGGCTTCGTTTTGGGACTGTGGGTAGGCGACCGCAACCGCAATGCGAAGCCGTCAGCAGCACCGTCGACACAGGTGGACAGCGTAATGGCAAGCTATCTGGCGACAGACGACACCCTCTTTGCCAATGCTGCCGATACCGCACTTGTGGAGGTCGCGCAGGATACGGTGCCGAAGGTGCCCGAAATCTCCGAAACCACCAAGAAAGAGCGCGCTGCCGGCAAGGAATACCTCACCAAACACAACCGCTGGAACCGCGACGAGATGGAGAAAATCCCGGTCCTGCAGGGCCTGTGGGACGCCGTCAACCACTACGATCTGGAAACCATCCGCAAATATGCCGAAGTGCTGGACTGCCCGCCGCTGAATACCATTGTCGAGGGCCTCGAGCAATCGCACAAGACCGGCTATTACACGTCGAAAAACGACCGTAACATCACGCTCAGCACCTACATCCGGCGCCTGCAGCAGTAATCAATAGAATTTCCGGATCAAGCCGTTGAAGTCGGTGTCGTTGCTCTTTTCGAACTTGCGGCGCTCCTTGAAGACTTCCTTTTGTTTCTCGCTGGGATCGAGTTCGATGTCCCAGCCGTCGACGCATTTCCAATAGAAATGGTCCGGGTAGTTCTTGCGCTTGTCCTTGACATTGGACATGTGCTTGATCTCGGCTTCACGGGCTGATTTGTAGCGACCCAGGCCGTCCGGCGCCTCGGTGATGCCGGCATACCAGGGGACATAGACCTGGCTGCAGGGATGACCCGGTGCGTTCCACATCACGCAGCCCTTGTCGAAGCCCATCCAGGCCCGCAGCTGGAAGATGGTCGAGAGCACCGTGCGGTCGTTGCAGATGCTGTTCTCGAGATGTCCTTCGGCCGTCGGCGGCTCATGGAGCGAGAGCACGTTCATCATGTCGCGCAGCGACTGCTTTTTCAGCGGCACTGCGGCGAATTCGCCGGGCTTGTCCTGGCCGAAGAAATAGTTCCAGGCTTCCTTGTGGCGGGTGATATTGTTCTCAGACTTGAGGGATTTTTCAGAAGCGTAAGCTTTGGCAAAGTTGAAGGCTCCGTCTTTCTCCGGGTCGTACCAGCCGCGCTCGAGGGCATATTCGATAAGGTCTTCGCAACCTGCGAAATTGGCCTCATCTTCCAGATCCACCTCGCCGATCACGAAATAGTTTGGAATGGTCATCACCTGGTCGTCGGGGACGCGCTGGGCCACCCAATGCTTGCCTTTGACGACGGATACCACCCAGCCTTCCAGCGGATCGGCTACGATGTAGGAGCGACCGCTGCCCTTGTAGCCGAAGGTCTCAACCATCGAGCCGATGATATCCACGGCCTCCCGCGCCGAATGGGCGTATTTGGCCACCGAGCCGCGGACTTCATAGAGCACGCCGCCGTCGGTCAGTTCTCCCATGTCTTCGCGCGACGGACAGCCGTTCGAAGCGATGGAAACGCCGAACTGGTTCATGTAGACGTCGGCCACCTCCATCCCCGGAAATTCGCACCAGATGTAGCGCAGGTTCCGTTCGGAGGCGGGGAAGACATAGATGTTGAGCATCTGTTCGCCGCTTTCATCTTCGTTGTGGCCCATCAGCACAGAGCCGTCGACCGTGGCCAGGCGGCCGGCGATGACAGAAAAACAGTTGTCGTCCTGTGCGAAGGAAAGGCCGAAGCCGCAGAGCAGCAGCGCAAGGGAGAAAAGGAGCTTTTTCATGATTTTACACGTTGAGAAACAATATCCTGACAAAGTTAATAAAAATATCAAGCACATTTTGCTATCTTTGCGAGTTATAATTAAAAAGTAAAGAATGGCACTGAAATGCGGCATCGTAGGATTGCCCAACGTGGGTAAATCGACCCTCTTCAACTGCATCAGCTCTTCGAAGGCACAGGCGGCGAATTTCCCCTTCTGCACCATTGAACCGAACGTCGGCTCGACCACCGTGCCGGACAAGCGGCTCAACGTGCTGACCGATATCTGTCATCCCAAGCGCACCATCCCGGCCACCGTGGAAATCGTGGACATCGCCGGTCTGGTGAAGGGCGCCAGCCGCGGCGAGGGCTTGGGCAACCAGTTCCTGGCCAACATCCGGGAAACCGACGCCATCCTGCACGTGCTGCGCTGCTTCGACGATCCGAACGTGACCCATGTGGACGGCAGCGTCGACCCGGTCCGCGACAAGGAAATCATCGACGTCGAGTTGCAGATCAAAGACCTGGAGACGGTCGACAACCGACTCGCCAAGCTGCAGAAACAGGCCCAGACGGGCGGCGACAAGCAGGCGAAAAAGGCCGTGGACGTGCTGCTCCGCTACAAGGAGGTGCTCGAACAGGGTCGCAATGCGCGCGAAGTGGCGCTCGACAATGCAGAGGACCTGCGGATTGCCAAAGAGTTCTGCTTGCTGACCAACAAGCCGGTGATGTATGTGTGCAACGTGGACGAAGCGTCTGCTGCCACGGGCAATGCCTATGTGGAGGCGGTGCGCAAGGCGGTTGAAGGCGAGAACGCACAATTGCTCGTGATTTCGGCCAAGATCGAAAGCGAGATTGCAGAGCTCGAGGATCCGGGGGCGAGATCGGGCTGGAGGAATCGGGCGTGGTGCGGCTCATCCAGTCGGCCTACGCGCTGCTCAACCTGCAGACTTTCTTTACCGCCGGCGCCGACGAGTGCCGCGCCTGGACCATCCGCAAGGGCGACAAGGCCCCGCAGGCGGCAGGCGTGATCCACACCGACTTCGAGAAGGGTTTCATCCGGGCCGAGGTCATCAAGTACGACGATTTCGTGACGCTGCGCAGCGAAGCGGCCTGCCGGGCTGCCGGCAAGCTGGCCAGTGAAGGAAAAGAGTATGTGGTGCAGGATGGCGACATCATGCACTTCCTGTTTAATGTATAATATTTAATCTACTGATAATGAAAAGAATTCTTTTTGTCGTGGCATTGATGTCGGTCGTGCTGGCCGGCTGTTCGAAGGGTCCGGCGAACCCCTATGCCAAACCGGATTGGTTTACCAATGCCAACTATTTTGAAGAGAAAGACGGCATGTATGAGGAAATGCCCGTGGGTTCCAACAGCATCGTGATGGTCGGTGACGACTATATCGACCGGGGCATGTGGAGCGAGTTCTTCGGCGATACCGCCATCAAGAACCGCGGCATCACCTACGACGCGACCGAGCACGTGCTTTACCGCATCCACAACATCGCCATTCAGCATCCCGCCAAGATTTTCGTGAGCGTGGGCTGGAACGATATCGTGCACCAGCTCCCGAAGGAGCAGATCGTGGAAAACATTGAAAACATCTTCAAGCAGATCCACAAGTTGTCGCCCGCAACGAAGTGCTACTGGATGAACATCGTCAGCACCAACGGTGTGACGGCAGAGATGTCGGCTGACATTGATTATGTCAATGCAGAAGTGGCCAAACGCGCGGAGAAAGGCAAATTCGGGGTCATCGACATCCAGGGCGCCTTACTCGCCGGCATCCGCAACAACACCTATTCCTGGGATGGCGGTACGTTCCTCAATGGCGCCGGCTACGAAGCCCTCGCCCAGGCCATCGAACTGCAGATCGGCAAGGAGCACCTGAATCACGCCAACGACCGCGAATATCCCCTCGAGGTTTCGGACTACTACAAGCATCGCGTGTCGGTCTTCCGCTCGCTGCCCGAAACGGAGCACAAGATCGTGATGCTGGGCAACAGCCTCAATAACAACGCACTCTGGGAGGAACTCTTCCCGATGGGCTACATCATCAACCGCGGTATCAGCGGCGATGTGGTTGACGGGGTCTGCCAGCGCCTCGATGAAATCATCCCTGACCAGCCGGCCAAAATCTTCCTGATCACCGGCACCAACGATTTCATCAACAATCCCGAGAAACCGGCCATCGAAGTCTGGAACAGCTACGAGAAACTCATCCAGACCATCCGGAAGGAAATGCCTGACACCAAGCTCTATGTGCAGAGCACCCTGCCGCTCAACCCGAAGTCGAAGTTCTACGAAGGTTTCAACGAGCGGGCCGCCGAGCTCAACAAACTGCTCGAAGCCGGCGAGGATCGCTACAACTACTATTATCTGGATATCGCTTCCCTGCTGTCCGATGAAAACGGCGATCTGGCAGAGATGAACACGACCGACGGCATTCACCTGTCGGCCATCGGTTATTTCAAGTGGGCCACCGAACTGGCGAAGGGCCCGCGCATGAACCCTAATTTTTAACGGAACCATGTATCGTACACACACTTGTGGAGAGCTGCGGCTCAGCAACGTGGGCCAGACTGTCACCCTGGCTGGCTGGGTCCAGAAAAGCCGTCGCATGGGCGGCATGAGCTTCGTGGATATCCGCGACCGCTACGGCATCACGCAGTTGCGCGTCGATGAGACCACCGATCCGGAGGTTAGCGCCGCCGTGGCCAAGTTGGGCCGCGAGTTCGTGATCCAGGCTACCGGCGTCGTGGAAGAGCGCCAGAGCAAAAACGATAAAATTCCCACTGGCGAGATCGAAATCCGGCTCACCGGCCTCAAGGTGCTGAACGCCTCGCTTACGCCGCCTTTCACCATCGAGGACGAATCGGATGGCGGCGAGGATATCCGCGCCAAATACCGTTATCTCGACCTGCGCCGCGGTCCGCTGAAGCGCGCGCTGATGCTCCGTCACCGCATGGCGCACGAGGTACGCAATTATCTCGACAGCAAAGGTTTCATGGAGATCGAGACCCCGTTCCTCATCAAGTCGACGCCGGAAGGGGCCCGCGACTTTGTGGTGCCCAGCCGCATGAATCCGGGCGAGTTCTACGCGCTTCCGCAGAGCCCGCAGACCTTTAAGCAGCTGTTGATGGTGGCGGGTTACGACCGCTATTTCCAAATTGTGCGCTGCTTCCGCGACGAAGACCTGCGTGCCGACCGTCAGCCGGAGTTCACGCAGATCGACTGCGAAATGAGCTTCGTGGAGCAGGAAGACGTGCTCGACCTGTTCGAGGGCATGATGCGCCACCTCTTCAAAGAGGTCATCGGCGTGGAGATCGCCCCGAAGATTCCGCGCATGAGCTGGTACGATGCCATGGACAACTACGGCAGCGACAAGCCCGATATCCGCTTCGGCATGAAGATCCACGAGATCACTTCGCTCGTGCAGGGCAAGGGCTTCAGCGTGTTCGACAGCGTGGAGTATGTGGGTGCGATCGCCGTTCCCGGTGCCGCCGGCTATACCCGCAAGCAGACCGATGAACTCACAGAGTGGGTGAAACGGCCGCAGGTGGGCGCCAAAGGCTTGGTCTATATCAAGATGAACGAAGACGGCACGATCAAGTCGTCGGTCGACAAGTTCTATACGCCGGAGCAGCTGGCAGAGATCGCCGCCGCCGTTGAGGCGAAGAAGGGCGACCTGGTGCTGGTGCTCTGCGGTGCGAAACGCAAGGCCCAAACCATGCTCGGCGTGCTGCGCATCGAGATGGGCAACCGCCTCGGCCTGCGCCATCCGCGCGAGTACGCGCCCCTGTGGGTGGTGGACTTCCCGCTGCTCGAGTGGGACGACGAGACGCAGCGCTTCTACGCGATGCACCACCCGTTCACCGCGCCCAAGCCGGAGCACATGGATCTGTTCTACAGCAACAAGAAAGAGGACCTGGAGCGCGTCTGCGCCAATGCCTACGACTTCGTGCTCAACGGCGTGGAGTTGGGCGGCGGCTCGATCCGTATCCATGACGCCGGCGTGCAGCAGCGCATGTTCGAGGTGCTGGGCATCTCGAAAGAAGATGCGGACTACAAGTTCGGCTTTATCATCAACGCCTTCAAGTTCGGCGCTCCGCCGCACGGTGGCCTGGCCTTCGGTTTCGACCGCGTCTGCGCCCTCTTCGGCGGTCAGGAGACCATCCGTGACTATATCGCCTTCCCGAAGAACAACATGGGCCGCGACGTGATGCTCGACGCGCCTTCGCGCATCGACGACATCCAGATGGACGAGCTCTTCCTGAAGAGCACCGCCCCGGAGAAATAGATCAACCGATTATTTCTTTTGCGGCTTCCCGCATGGCATCGAACACCGGTCCGTCCTCTGTGGCGGCCGGTGTTCCTTCGTCTCCGCCTTCGCGGACACTCTGGACGAGAGGAATCTGGCCGAGGAGCGGGAGGCCGTACTTGTCGGCCATCAGTTGGCCGCCGTCCTTGCCGAAGATGTAGTAGCGGTGGTCGGGCAGCTCGGCGGGCGTGAACCACGACATGTTCTCGACGATGCCGAGGATGGGCTTGTCGACCTGCGGGTGGCGGAACATGTTGACGCCTTTTTCCACGTCGGAGAGGGCCACGGCCTGGGGCGTGGTGACGATGATGGCGCCGCTGAGCGGAATGTCGTGCACCAGCGAGATGTGGATGTCGCCGGTTCCCGGCGGCAGGTCGATGAGCAGGTAGTCGAGCTTGCCCCACTTCACCTGCAGGAGCATCTGCTTGAGGGCGTTGCAGGCCATGGGGCCGCGCCAGATGAGGGCCTGTTCAGGCCGTGCGAAATAGCCGATGCTCATCCATTTGACACCAAATTTCTCGATGGGGACGATAATCTCCTTGCAGTCGTCGGTCAGCTCGGCGTCGATGGGCAGGGGCTGGCCCATTTCGTCGTAGACTTCGACTTCGGGGATGGCGCCTTCGGTACCGGTCATTTTGGGGATGGAGGGACCGTAGACGTCGGCGTCGGCCAGGCCTACCTTGTAGCCCATGCGGGCCAGGGTCACGGCGAGGTTGACGGCGACGGTGGATTTGCCGACGCCGCCCTTGCCGGAGGCGATGGCGATGATGTGGTCCACTTCGCTGAGCTGTTCCATGCCGAGTTCGAGCGGCCGTTTCTTGGGCTGGGGCTTCGGGGGATTGGGGTTATAGGGCCCTTTGATGTCGTAGGGATTCATATTTTGCGTAATTTTGTATGATTCTCGCTGTTGTATGACAAAGTTAACAAATATTCTGATAGTTCCCGATAAATTCAAGGGTTCGCTATCGGCGGCGGCGGTGGCCAATGCGCTGGAACTGGCGGTCCGCCGCACGATGGTGGGCGGCGCGCAGGCGAAGGTGGTGAAATTGCCGATGGCGGACGGGGGCGACGGATCGATGGAGGTCGTTGAGGAGGCGCTGGGTGGTGCCTGCGAGCGGGAGCTGGTCGATACGGTCGACGCGTTGCTGCGGCCGATACAGGCGCCGATGCTGTTGTTCGATAATGGCCGCGGGGCTTTCATCGAGATGGCGAAGGTCTGCGGCTTGGCGATGCTTGCGCCGGAGGAGCGGAATCCGGAAAAGACGTCGACCTACGGTCTCGGGGTCCTGATCGCGGAAGCGGCACAGCGCGGCTGCGAGAAGGTTGTGATCGGCATCGGCGGCTCGTCGACGAATGATGGTGGTAAAGGGCTGATGCGGGCGGCGGGCTTTCTGGGGCGCAATCAGAACCCTCGTGGCCCTGAGATAGTAGTAGCTTGTGATGTAGATAATCCGTTATTGGGCCCTAACGGGGCGACAATGGTGTATGGGGCACAGAAGGGCGCGGATGCGGCGATGCTGGAGCGCTTGGAGCGAAGGATGGAGCGCTGGGCGGCAGAGGCGGGCCTAGACACGGCGCTGCCGGGCGGCGGCGCGGCGGGCGGCGTGGGCGCAGCCCTCGCGAAGCTCGGCGCGCGGCTGGTGCCCGGCTGGCAACTGTTCGGCGAAATGGCCGGGCTGGAGCAGAAAATCGCGGAAGCCGACCATATCATTACCGGCGAAGGCAGCTTCGACAGCCAAAGCCTGGATGGCAAACTCGTCAGCGGCGTCCTGTCGCTGTGCAAGAAATATAAGAAGAAGCCGGTGATCGTCTGTGGCCGTTGCACGCTGCCGGCCTCTGTCTGGAAAAAGGCTGGCGTCGCCGATGTCTTTGCCCTGTCGGAAATCGAACCCGACGCGCAGCGCAGCATGGCCGACGCTGCGGCACTGCTTTCCGGCGGCCGGACACGGATCGCCGGATGTGACGAAGCGGGCCGCGGTTGCCTGGCCGGCCCCGTTTTCGCAGCGGCCGTTATCCTGCCCGAAGGCTTCAACCATCCCCTGCTCAACGACTCGAAACAGCTGACCGAAGCACAGCGCGACGAACTGCGGCCCATCATTGAGCGCGAGGCCCTGGCCTGGGCTGTCACACCGGTCTCCGCCGAAGAAATCGACCGCATCAACATCCTCAACGCCTCGATCGAAGGCATGAAGCGCTCGCTGGATAAACTCCTGATCCAGCCCGAGCTGGTGCTGGTCGACGGCAATCGCTTCAAGCCCTGGCGCAATACGCCCGCCCATACCGTGGTCAAAGGCGACGCCACCGTGCAGGCCATCGCCGCCGCCAGCGTCCTGGCCAAAACGCACCGCGACGAATACATGCGGAAACTGGCCCAGGACTATCCCCAGTACGGTTGGGACCGCAACATGGCCTACCCCACGGAAGAACACCGCGCCGCCATCCGGCAGTACGGCGTCACGCCCTATCACCGCAAATCCTTCAATCTGCTGGGCGATAGGGAAGAAGTATTGTTTTAATGGAAAAGAATCCATAACTTTGTGGGCTACTCATACGAAATCAAATAAATATAAACGTTTATATCAATATGAAGAATTACAACACTGATCAGATCCGGAACGTCGTCCTGCTTGGAGGTACGCGGTCGGGCAAGACCACTTTGGCCGAGGCTATGCTCTATGAAGGCAAAGTGATTGACCGCCGCGGTACCGTTGAAGGCAAGAACACCGTTTCCGACAACACGGAAGTTGAACAGCTCTACCAGCGTTCCATCTATTCCACGCCGCTTTACGCCGAATTCAAAGACCATAAGATCAACGTGATCGACGCACCGGGCGCCGACGACTTCGTGGAAGGCGTCGTCCTGGGCCTCAATGTCTGCGAATCGGCCATCATGCTGGTCAACGCTGGCCAGGGTGTTGAGGTGGGCACCGAAATCCACGGCCGCTACGCCGAGGAATACCACAAACCGGTGATCATCGCCGTCAACCAGCTCGACACCGAGAAAGCCAACTGGGACAACACCCTCGACAGCCTGCACCAGGCCTTCGGCGGCAAGCCGGTCGTGATCCAGTTCCCGGTGAACGCCGGCGTGAACTTCGACAGCATCGTCGACGTGCTGAAGATGAAGATGTACAAGTTCAAGGATGACAACGGCAACTGTGAGGAGTGTGAGATTCCGGCCGACCTCAAGGGCAAAGCCGAGGACATGCGTGCCGAACTGATGGAGAAAGCCGCTGAGGGCGACGAGGAACTGATGATGAAATACTTCGACGAGGGTGAACTCTCCGAGGAAGAGATGCACCAGGGCCTCCGCGTCGGTTTCGACAAGGGTGAGACCTATCCCGTGTTCTGCATCTGCTCGAAGAAAGACATGGGTGTCCGCCGCCTCATGGAGTTCGTCACCGAGTTCTGCCCGGCTCCGGCACTGGACGCCAAGGGCCAGACCTCGCTGTTCGTCTACAAGACCGCGCTGGAGCAGCACCTGGGCGATGTCACCTACTTCAAGGTGATGTCGGGCAAGATTACGGAAGGCCAGGATGTGATCAACATGGGCAGCGAGACCAAGGAGCGCATCACCACGCTCTACGCCGTGGCCGGCAAGAAGAAAGAGAAAGTGACCGAGCTGGTCGCCGGCGACATGGGTTGCACCGTGAAGCTGAAAGCCGTCAAGACCAACCAGACCCTCAACGCCCCGGGTTACGACAAAGTCGTCGATCCGATCACGTTCCCGCCGTTCAAGTACCGTTGCGCCATCAAGGCTGTTGACGAGAAAGACGAGGAGAAACTGGGCGAGGCCCTCAACCGCGCCGGCGCTGAAGACCCGACCCTCCGCGTTGAGTACTCCCGCGAGCTGAAGCAGACCATCATCAACGGCATGGGCGAGCAGCAGATCAACATCCTCAAGTGGAACCTCAACAACAACTATAAGATCGACGTCGAGTTCTTCGCCCCGAAGATCCCGTACCGCGAGACCATCACGAAGGTGGCCAACGCCATGTACCGTCACAAGAAACAGTCCGGCGGCGCCGGCCAGTTCGGTGAGGTGCACCTCGTGGTCGAGCCGATCGTGGAAGGTGTCGACACCACCGCCAAATTCAAGATCGACGGCAAAGAGACCCAGCTCAACATCAAGGGCCGTGAGGAATTCGAACTGCCTTGGGGTGGTAAATGGGAATTCATCAACTGCGTGGTCGGTGGCGCCATCGACGCCAGCTTCATGCCCGCCATCAAGAAAGGTATCCAGCAGCGTCTGGAGGAAGGCCCGCTCACGGGATCCTACGCCCGCGACATCCGCGTCTTCGTGTACGACGGTAAGATGCACCCGGTGGACTCCAAGGAAATCGCGTTCATCATCGCCGGCCGCAACGCCTTCCGTGAGGCCTTCAAGAATGCAGCCCCGAAGATCCTCGAGCCGATCTACATGGTGGAAGTCATGGTCCCGGCCGACTGCATGGGTGATGTGATGAGCGACATCCAGAACCGCCGCGGCATGATCGAGGGTATGAACTCCGAGAAGGGCTTCCAGATCCTTCGCGCCCGCGTTCCCCTCGCAGAACTCTACAAGTATTCGACGACCCTGAGCTCCCTGACCTCCGGTCGTGCGACCTTCACCCAGGAATTCATCGAATACCAGCAGGTGCCGGCCGACGTCCAGGACAAGCTGCTCAAGGCTTACGAAGCCGAACAGCAGGAAGAGGACTAATCTTCCTGATGATTCAGGGACCCTCAGGGTCCTGAAGGATGTTTGTTTTACGGCCGCCCCGGCCGAAGTGGTGAGCATTGTCGGCGCTTCGGGCGCCGGCAAGAGCACACTGCTGCAAATTCTGGGCTCGCTGTCCCGCCCTGATGCGGGTACGGTCAAAATCGACGGGACCGATCTCTTCTCCCTGTCGGACAAGGCTCTGGCCGCTTTCCGCAACCGCAAGATCGGCTTCGTGTTCCAGTTCCACCACCTGTTGCCGGAGTTCACTGCGGTGGAAAACGTGATGATTCCGGCACTCATCGCGAAAACCCCGCGCGCAGAAGCGAAGCAACACGCGGAGGAACTCCTGACCCTGCTCGGGCTGGGGGAGCGATTCTCCCACAAGCCCTCGGAACTCAGTGGCGGCGAACAGCAGCGTGTGGCGATCGCCCGTGCGCTGGTCAACCAGCCCAAGGTGCTTTTCGCCGATGAGCCGTCGGGCAATCTCGACAGCAAGACCAAGGGCGAACTGCACCGCCTTTTCTTTGAATTGCGCGACCGTTTCGGCATTACGATCGTCATCGTGACGCACGACAAGGAGCTCGCCGCCATGTCCGACCGTGTGGTGGAGATCCGCGACGGACAAATCCTTTAGGTACAAGACGTTCACTTTTTTTGTATCTTCGTAGGTCCGACCAGCAACCTGCGATATGAAACCTTTGCGTCTATTGCTGCTCGCCGTCCTGGTGGCAGCCTGTACCCACAATCCGACACCCAAAGCTTCCGACACCCCCGCTGGCCCCACGCCCGAAGAGCGGGCCCGGATGCTGATTTCCCACATGACGCTGGAAGAAAAAGAGGCGCTGATGCGACACGATGCCGGTGGCGTGGAATCGCTGGGCATCCTGCCGTACAACTGGTGGAATGAGGCGCTGCATGGCGTCGCCCGCAACGGCAAGGCCACGACTTTTCCCCAGCCCATCGGCATGGCGGCCTCGTTCGACGCGCCGCTGATCGAAGCGGTCTTTACCGCTGTCAGCGACGAGGCTCGCGTCAAGCACCGGATCGGGATGGCGGACGGACATTCTGACTGGTATGAAGGAATTACTTTCTGGACGCCGAATATCAATATCTTCCGCGACCCGCGCTGGGGACGCGGCATGGAAACCTATGGCGAAGATCCGTATTTGACCGGACAACTGGGCATGGCCGTGGTGCGGGGACTCCAGGGTCCCTCCGAGGCGGAGGTGCTCAAAGCCCATGCCTGCGCCAAGCATTTCGCCGTCCATTCCGGCCCCGAATGGAACCGGCACAGCTTCGATGCGAACGTGAGCGACCGCGATCTGCGCGAGACCTATCTCCCGGCCTTCAAAGACCTGGTGACAAAGGCGAACGTACAGGAAGTGATGGTGGCGTACAACCGTTTCCGCGGCAAGCCCTGTGCGGCCAGCCTCTTCCTGATCGATACGGTGCTTCGCGGCGAATGGGGCTACAAGGGCCTGGTGACTTCCGACTGCTGGGCCATCCACGACTTCTTCATGCCGGGGAGGCATGGCTACAGCCCGGACGTGGAACACGCCGTGGCGGAAGCCGTCCGCGCCGGTACGGACCTCAACTGCGGGGAATCATACCGGCACATCGCCGATGCTGTACATGCCGGCGTGCTTGACGAAGCGGAGCTGGATCCGCTGCTGACCCGCCTGCTCGCCGCCCGGATCCGGCTGGGCGAACTTGACGGGAACGATCAACCCTGGGAGGCGCTGTCCGAAGACATCATTGAGGGACCGGAGCACCTGGCCCTCGCGCGCCAGATCGCCCGTGAATCCATCGTCCTGCTGCAGGATCGCGACGGGCTGCTGCCGCTCGATCCGAAGGCCCGCATCGCCTTGATCGGACCCAATGCCGACGACGCGGAGATGCTCTGGGGCAACTATAACCCGATTCCCGAAAAGACCGTGACGCTGGCCGGGGCCATGCGCGAATGGATCCCCGACCTGGTGTGCTTCCCGGGCTGCGAGCTCGTACGCAAAGAGTCCTTGTCGGCCCAAGAGATTGCCGACGTGCTGAAACAGCTGAAAGATATTGACATCGTGGTCTTCGCCGGCGGCATTTCGCCGCGGGTGGAAGGCGAAGAGATGCCGGTCGACCTGCCCGGCTTCCGGGGTGGCGACCGTACCGACATCCAGCTTCCTGCCGTGCAGCGGCAGTTGCTCCAATGCCTGCATGACGCCGGCAAGAAAGTGGTGCTGGTCAATTTCTCCGGCTCTGCCATGGGACTGGCGCCCGAGAAAGAGAGTTGCGAAGCCATCGTTCAGGCTTGGTATCCGGGTGAGGAAGGCGGCACGGCGCTGGCCGAGATTCTTTTCGGCGAGGTGGTTCCGTCCGGCAAGTTGCCTGTTACCTTCTACCGGGACACCGCGCAGATTCCGGATTTCGAAGACTATTCCATGAAAGGCCGCACCTACCGTTACATGGTGGATGACGAGCCGGTGTTCCCCTTCGGGTTCGGTTTAAGCTATACGACTTTTAGCTATGGTCTGGCCAAAGTCCGGAGAGGCGTGCTCGAAATTCCGATTACGAATACCGGTTCCCGTGACGCAGTCGAGGTGGCCCAGTTGTATATCCGCCGCATGGCCGATACGGAAGGGCCGGTCAAGTCGCTTCGCAGCTTCCAGCGCGTCTTCGTCCCGGCCGGCGAGACGGTGACGGTCAAGTTTCCCCTCACGGCGGAGACCTTCCTTTCCTGGTCGCCCGAAGCCGGCGACATGGTCCCGATAAAGGGCGAATGGGAACTGCTTTACGGTGGCTGTTCGGCAGACGAGAGCCTCCAGCGGGTCGCGTATAAGTATAAATAAGATGGATAATCATACTTTTCTGGCCTTTGACTGCGGCGCGACTTCGGGACGCGCTTTGCTGGGCCGTTTTACCGAAGGCGCTTTCTCCATGGAGGAAGTGTACCGCTTTCCGAACCAGGTGCTGGAATTGGGCGGAAGCTGCTACTGGAATGTCTGGTCGATTTACGAGCACTTTGTGAGCTGCCTGCGGAAGTTGGGCCGCGACGGGGTCCGGCTCGATTCCATCGGCATTGACACCTGGGGCGTGGATTTCGGCTGCATCGGGTCCGACGGCACGTTGCTGGGTCTTCCGCGCGCCTACCGCGATCCTTATACGGCCGGTGTGCCGGAAAAGATCTTCGAGACCCTTCCGCGCGAAGCGTTGTATGCCGCGACGGGCATCCAGATCATGGATTTCAACACCATCTTCCAGCTTTATGCCCAGACCCAGGCGGGAGATGCCGTGCTGGCGGCAGCGGAAAGCATCCTGTTCATGCCGGACCTGCTTTCCTATCTGCTGACCGGGAAAGCGGTGTGCGAGTATACCGACGCTTCGACCTCGGGCATGATGGACCAGGCTTCGCGGCAGTTCAACACGAAATTGCTGCGGCAGTTGGGTATCCGCCCCGACGTGCTGTTGCCCATTGTTCAGCCCGGAACCCGGGTGGGGGTCTTGCGTCCGGAACTGGCTGCCGCCACCGGGCTCGGACCCGTGCCGGTCATTGCCGTGGCAGGGCACGACACCGCCTCGGCCATTGCGGCGGTACCGGCCGCCGATGAGCACTTCGCCTACCTGAGCAGCGGCACCTGGAGCCTGATGGGCATCGAGGTGCCGGCGCCCATCATCAATGCGGCTTCGGCGGCTGCGAATTTCACCAACGAAGGGGGCATTGACGGCACGACGCGTTTCCTGAAGAACATCACGGGCATGTGGCTGCTGGAGCAGTGCCGCAAGAAATGGCACGCCGAAGGGCGCGACTACAGTTATGCGCAGCTCGTAGACATGGCGCGCGCCGAGGCGGCCTTCTCCGGCCGCATCAACCCCGACGATCCCCGCTTCGCCAATCCCGCCGACATGCCGGCGGAAATCTGCGCAGCGCTTGTCGGTTGCTCCGCTGCTCCGGTTTCCGTCCCGCTCGCGAAAAAATGCTCGCGATCCGAAAACCGCCCGCAGCTGCGCGCCGACTTCTCTGACGCGCAGATCGTTAGTTGTATTTATCATTCGTTGGCCGAACGCTATAAAGAAGTCCTCGACCTGCTGCAGACCTTCGCGCCGTTCCCCATCGAGAAACTCCATGTCATCGGCGGCGGCAGCGCCAACGAACTCCTCAACCAATGGACCGCCGATGCCCTCGGCATCCCGGTCGTGGCCGGGCCCACCGAAGCCACCGCCATCGGCAACCTCATGCTGCAGGCCCGCACCGCCGGCCTGGTGGCCGACCGCTGGCAGATGCGCCGTCTGATTGCCGACACTTTCCAAGTCAAAATGTTTCAACCACAACGTCGTTGATGTCCCAAAAAGTGGGACATCAACAGCGAATACAGGCATTTTTGAAGTTGATGTCCCCAAAAATGGGACATCTGCAGCACTTAGATAACAATACGCATATACAACATATGAAAGATTCCGAAATCCTGAAAGCTTATGAATACGCCCGCGAACGCTACGCCGCACTGGGCGTAGACACCGACAAAGCCGTCGAAATCCTGGAACAAACCCCCATTTCCCTGCACTGCTGGCAGACCGATGATGTCATCGGTTTTGAGAGTGCAGACGGCCTGTCGGGCGGCATCCAGACCACCGGCAATTATCCGGGCCGCGCCCGCAATATCGACGAAGTGCGCGCTGACGTGCGTTTTGCCAAGAGCCTGATCGCCGGCCGCCACCGCCTCAACCTCCACGAAATCTACGGTGACTTCGGCGGCAAGTTCGTAGACCGCGACCAGGTGGACGTCCGCTATTTCGAGAGCTGGATCCAGTGGGCGAAAGAAAACGACATGAAGCTCGACTTCAACTCCACGTCGTTCGGTCACCCCAAGAGCGGCGACCTTTCGCTGGCCAACCCTGACAAAGGCATCCGGGACTTCTGGATCGAGCACACCAAGCGCTGCCGCCGCATTGCCGACGCGATGGGCAAGGCGCAGGGCGACCCCTGCATCATGAATATCTGGGTGCATGACGGTTCCAAGGACCAGACTGTGGAGCGTAAGCGTTACCGCGAGATCTTCGCCCAGAGCTTGGACGAAATCCTGAAGGAAGACCTGCCCGGCATGAAGACCTGCCTCGAGGCCAAACTCTTCGGCATCGGCCTGGAAAGCTATACCGTGGGCTCGCACGACTTCGTGGCAGGCTACTGCGCCACCCGCAAGTTGATGTACACGCTCGATACGGGACACTATGAGATGACGGAAAATGTGTCCGACATGGTTGCGTCGCTGCTGCTCTTCGTGCCCGAGCTGATGCTGCACGTGAGCCGTCCCATCCGCTGGGATTCCGACCATGTGACCATCATGAACGATCAGACGCTCGACCTCTTCAAGGAGATTGTGCGCGCCGACGCGCTGCAACGCAGCCACATCGGCCTCGACTATTTCGATGCTGCCATCAACCGCATCGGCGCCTACGTGATCGGCTCCCGCGCCACGCAGAAATGTCTGCTGAGCGCCCTCCTCGAGCCGCTGAAAAAGCTGCGGGAATACGAAGACGCCGGCCAGGGCTTCCAGCGCCTCGCTCTCTTAGAAGAAGCCAAGACCCTTCCCTTCGGCGCCGTCTTCGACTATTTCAACCTCAAGAACAATGTCCCTGTGGGTGAGGCCTTTATCCCCGAAATCGAGAAATACGAACGTAACGTAACATCGAAGAGATAAATCTGTAGTGGAGACAGTATATAGGGTTGAAACCCTATATACTGCGGAACGGAAGATTTATCGCAAATGTTGATTATGAACATATTCATCGGACTGTTAATCATCGCTATCGGCGCGTTCTGCCAGAGCAGCAGCTATGTGCCGATCAATAAGATCAAATCCTGGAGCTGGGAAAGCTACTGGATCGTCCAGGGCGTCTTCGCCTGGCTGATCTTCCCGCTGTTGGGCGCCCTCCTCGCCGTCCCGGCTGGCGAATCCCTCTTCGCCATGTATGCCGCCAATCCCAAGGCCAGCCTCCTGACCATCCTCTTCGGCGCCCTCTGGGGCATCGGCGGCCTGACCTTTGGCCTGAGCATGCGCTACCTCGGCGTCGCCCTCGGTCAGAGCATCGCCCTTGGTACATGTTCCGCCCTGGGTGCCATCCTTGGCCCCGTCTTTACGGGTCATGCCCATGATCTGACCTCTTCGGTCATCATCGGTGTGGTGGTCACCCTTGTCGGCATCGCCATCATCGGCGTGGCAGGGGCTATGAAAGCCCGGGAGATGCCGGGTCAAGCCGGTGCTGTTAAGGAGTTCAACTTCGGGAAGGGCATCGCCGTAGCCTTGCTGGCCGGCTTCATGAGCGCCTGCTTCAACATCGGCCTGAGCTTCGGTGAACCTTTGACTTGGGAAGCTACCCCCGATATCTTCAAGAGCCTGCCCGCTACGCTGCTGGTGACCTTCGGCGGTTTTCTGACAAACGCCGTGTATTGCTTCAGCCAGAACACGAAAAACAAGACATGGGGCGATTACAGGCAAAAGTCCCTTTGGGGCCACAACCTGGTGTTCTGTGCCCTGGCCGGCCTGCTCTGGTACAGTCAGTTCTTCGGCCTGAGCCTCGGCAAGGGCTTCCTGCGCGAATACCCGACGCTGATCACCTTCAGCTGGTGTATCCTGATGGCCCTCAATGTCGTTTTCAGCAATGTCTGGGGCATTATTCTCCATGAATGGAAGGGAGCCTCGAAGAAAACCATCCTGGTGTTGGTTATCGGTCTGGCGGTGTTAATATTCAGTACCTTCTTGCCACAATTGATATGAACATCTTAATCCAACATCCGGCCCTGCAGGCCGAAATCGACAAAGTCGCCGAAGTGGCCGGCTATCTCTGGCAAAAGGGCTGGGCCGAGCGTAACGGCGGCAATATCACCATCAACATCACCGCCTATGTCGACGATGCGATGCGGGCGTTGCCGGCCCTCACGGAGCCTCGCCCCATCGGCAAGGCATTGCCGCACCTGGCGGGCTGCTGGTTCTACTGCAAAGGCACGGGCCGCCGCATGCGCGACCTGGCCCGCGACCCCATGGCCAACGGTTCCATCATCCGCATCCTGCCGGGTTGTGACCGCTACGAGATCGTCGCAGATGCGCCCGTCGCCCCCACCTCGGAGCTCCCGTCGCACCTGGCTGTCCACGACTACCTGCTGGCCAAAGGCTCGCCCTACCGCGCCTCGCTGCATACGCATCCCATCGAGCTGGTGGCCTTGACCCACAGCCGGAAATGGCTCGAAAAAGACGCTGCCACGCGTATGCTCTGGTCGATGATTCCCGAGACCCGGGCCTTCTGCCCGCGTGGCCTGGGCATCGTGCCTTACCTGATGCCTTCGAGTGTCGAGCTGGCTGAAGCGACCATCCGGGCCCTGGATGAAGATTACGATGTGGTGATGTGGGAAAAACACGGCGTCTTTGCCGTAGAAACCGATATCCTCAACGCCTTCGACCAGGTGGACGTCCTCAACAAGGCCGCCCAAATCTATATCGCGGCGCGCAACATGGGCTTTGAGCCCGAAGGGATGAGCGACGCGCAGATGGACGAACTCAAAGGGGCTTTTGGTCTTCCGAAATAAACTGGATCAACCGAGGCGCTTGCGGGCGTTGTAGAACGACTGGCGGTTGTTGAAACCCGAAGCGAGCGCAACCTCGTCGACATCGGCCTGCGGGTGCGATGCCTTGTAGCTGTCCGCGTGGGCCATGCGGCAGCGGTTGATGTAAAAGAAGAAGCCGCCGAGCCGTTCGTTCAGCACCCAGGATACATAGGTGCGGTTGAGCCCGCAGTCACGGGACAATTTGCTGAGTGTGAGGTGGCTGTCGAGGAAACCCTCTTTCTCTTCCACCTGCTGGCGGATGGCGAGCAGAATTTCCTCTTTCCGTTCCGGCGAGAGGATGTCCGTTTCCATCGCCTTTTCTTCCTTCTCGGCATTGAGCGCTGCTTCCAGCTGGTCCACCTCCACCGTCCGGTGCGGGTTGAGGGCACCGATCAGCAGGACGACAGCCAGGATGGACAGGATGAACAGACCGAAGGAAAGGGCCCAGATCCGACCGTTGAACGCCATACTCCAGCTCATGATCAGGTGCAGGACCGACACCCAGAGAATGAACTCGGTATATTGCTTCGGAAAATCATCGGGGTTGGAATAGTTCTCGTCGGAGAAGCGCTGGAGCGCGCGGATGATCATGTTCAGGGCCAGGACAAAACTGATCAGATAGATCATGGCCAAGAGGTCACCCACCAGGAAGAACCAGCGGAAGAAGTCGCCTTGCATCTGCGTCCCGGGTATGAGGGTGACTACCAGCGCGATGAGGGCCATCACCGTATAAGTGGCTGTCAGCGCGTAGATGGGCTTGCGCCACCAGGTGACGTTGAGTATCCGGCCGAAATAACTGAAAATCAGCACCGCGCAATGAAAGGGCGAAGCCAGCATGAGCATCATGCGCAACAGCAGGACCGCATCGGTTTCTGCGGGCAGGAAGATGACCGGACAGAGCACGATGTTGGACATGAAGCAGTAGATAAAAGTTTTCCAATCCGGAAAATAATAGTCCATGTGCTTGGCATAGGCCGTGCACCGGTGCCCCCAGCGGACCACCGCAACCACCACGCTGACGGCCACATAGACCGCCGTCATGGCACTGAGCATCATTTCCGGAAAAGTATAGGTCATCTCGGACACAAATTTCGGATTTTGTGCCCAAAAAACCAAACGGGATTGTTTACCGGCACTCGGCCAACAAGTCATCGAGGGATTTACGGTCGGCCGGGTAAAACTTCACGACCGGCGCAATCGTCATCCGGGCACTCTTGCCCAGATTTTTCTCCAGATCGATATATTCCTGATACTGCGTAAGATACTGTTGTTTCTTTTCTTCCTCCAACGGAAGGGCCAACCCCATCTCCCGCATCATGAAGCGACTTTTGGCCGCCACGGAAAGCGACACGTGTAGCTGCACGTAGCAGATGATGTCGAAAAAGACTTCCGGCGGGAAGGAATCCTTGACCGAAACCAGGAACTGGCCAGTCTTGGTTTCTCCCAACTGACCTTCTCGGATGGAATGGAGCAGGCTCACCTGCTTGTCCAGGCCTTTGTCCAACCAGCGGTGGATCATGTCGCCGTCATAGGAATAAGTCCACACCAGCAGCCCGGCCATGGACCCGAACACGAAGACATACTGGAAGAGCGGGTTGAAGTGGAAGCTGTTGTGGAAGACATGCAGCGCCGGGGCTGCAATGAGCAGGAAAACGGACATCAGCACGTCTTTTTGCTTGACATCCAGTCCGGCCTTGCGGCGTTCCGTCAAGCGGACGGCGAACATCAGGCCGGCGGCGACGATGGCGCTGCAGCCCATGTGGATCAGGGCCACTTCCAGGCCGCGGAACAGCACGGTGCCCATGCTCATGCCTTCACCCAGCAGCAGGTAAAACAGATTTTCCAGGATGGAGAAGCCACCGCCCACCGCAGCGCCGCAGATGACGCTGTCGATGAAAAACACGATCTTCTTGCGACGGGCCAGGATTAGGAGTGGAATGGCCTTGACGGCTTCTTCCAGGATCGGGTCGAGGATATCGGAGGCGCGCTCTGGCAGCAGCGGATCGGTCAGCCAGAACAGGCCGAAGCAGACCAGCGCCGCGCCCATGCCGCACAGGACCAGCAGCAGCAGGCGCTGGACGCTCAGCAGCGAAAATTTGTCGAGCTTATAGACGACAAAAATATAGATGGCGACGGGGAGAAGGGCAGCGACGAACGACATTACAGCAACTTGAGTGAGATCATCCATTCATTGCCATGCCTTCCTCCTTTGAATCCTTCCGGTGCGAACAGGTGTCCGTAACCAAAGGAAAGCGTGGTCTTGAGATAAGTCATGAACACCAGCTCGGTGGTCAGCTGCACGCCGGCGCTGTAGTACATCTGCGGGATCGTTTTGCTGACGTCGGGATTCCAGGTGGACAGGCCGGTTCCGAAGAAGGAGCACTGGATCCAGGTCGGATAGAAGAACAGGGCGCCGAAGTTGTTGAGGCGGATGGGCCGCAGGTTGAGCTCGGCCGTCGCCTTGGCATAGGAGTGTGCCTGGATGGCGTCGATGGCCGCGCCCGGCATGGCCAGGGACGTGCGGTACTGGAAGGCGTTGCGGTAGTCTACGCGGTTGTTGCGGAAGCCACCCAGATAGGTATTGCCGAAGACCGTGTTGGGATCGCCGAAATTGTGCCCGCCCGCGGTACGGAGCCAGAAAGAAGTATTGCGGTCGATCGGAAGCAACACGCCGAAATCGGCGGAAGCCTCGACCGAAGGATAGAAGTGCCAGTCGGCCAGGTAGCCGTAGCCCTGGATGCCCAGTTCATAGCCCTGCTCGCGCATCACGCCGCCCAGGGACGTCCGGGTTTTCGAGATCTTGCCGTAGACGGAAGCGGTCTGCAGCGCTTTGATGTCTTTGTCCACTTCGATCTCCTGATAGAGCGGCAGCGCGTCCATGCCGCCGTAAGCCCCCAGGGAGAAGCCCCAACCGCGGGAATACGGTGTCAGCATGGTGTTGGTGTGGTCGTAGGCCAGTGTAACCATGTATCCCTTGCGGCTGGCACGCATCGGGCCGGCCAGGTCGTAGAAGTCAGTGTGGTTCCAGGCGGCCTTGAGGGTCCAGAAGTAGTACTTCCACATGAAGTCCACATGGAACTTGTTCTTCCAGTCGTGGTTGCTCCAGGGCGAAATGCCGAAGTCCAGCTTGATGCTGCTCAGGCCCACCGGGTCGCTGAAGAAGAAGCGGTAGCCGAGCACCGGCGTCACACGATTCCAGAACGTGGTGTCGGTGAAGCCTGAGACGATGGGATAGGCGCCCGCGAAGCGCATCTCCTTGAAAACGTTGTAAGGCGTGATGTTGTTGTAGACGTCGCCGAACTCGATCTTGGGCAGGGGTTCCTTGTGCAGGCCCACCTCCGTGAGCGCTTTTTCGTTGTTCTCGAAAGCGCGCTGGCCGTAGAGCGTGATGGCGTTGGCGTCGGTTACGATCTTGCGGTCGAGCGTCACCGGACGCATGCCGTCGCGCACGAATTCAAGCGCCAGGAGTTTGTCGGGCTCGAATTCCAGCGGGGCGAAGAGGCCGATGTCGGTGTTGCTGAGCATCTCCATCTCGCGGGTGGCGATGTTGATCTGCCAGAGGTTCGACACGCCGGTATAGTAGGAGCTGCCGATCAGGTATTTGTCGTCGAGTGAGAAGCGGAACTGTCCCAGGTTGCTGTCTTCCCAGGTTACCAGCTCCACGGGCTTGAAAATGGCCTGTGCCAGTTCGTCGGTCCGGAAGAGCAGGAGCGTGTGCTCGCCGTTGTCGCCCTGCCGGGTGAGGGTCAGCATCTTGCCGTCGTGGCTGATGTCAATGTCGAACACACTGACGCCGAAGGGGAAGGCATAGATGACCTCGGGATTTTCAATATCACGGTCGAAACGGACGATCGACTGCGTGCCGGCATTGGAGAACAGGCCGTAGAGGCAGTCGTTGACATTGTCATACACGATGTTGTTGACGCGCTGGAAATTCTTCTTCTTGACGACTTTCTTTTTCTGGAGGTCGTACACGTAGAGGCCGCGCATCTTGGCGTTGTTTGATGTGTAGATGAGGCGATGGGCGTTGCGGTCCAGGGCTACGAATGCGGGATTGTAGAGCTGGATGCCGTAGATATCGACGAGTTTCCGCCGCTTGCCGGTGTTCACGTCGATCTCGGTCAGGTGCGCGAAACTGCCCGGTGCGTTCATGGCGGCGTAGGCCTTGCCCGTGGCGGGGTCATAGACCAGCGGTGATACGGAACCCAGCGGTTCCGGGGTCACGGGCGTGGTCTCGGTAAGGGGATATTCCCGGATGGCGGCCAGGTTCTCCGCCTGGTGCTTTTTCTCGTCTTCCTTCCACTCGTTCCAGACTTTGCGGAGCGGGCGGCCGTAGACCTGTTTGAACTGGTTGCCGAAATAGGTGCGGCTGTCGGCCGTCCGGTTGTAGAACTTGATCAGATTCTCGTATCCGTATTCTTTCGCCAGGAAATTGACGAAGCGGGTGCCGTAGAGGTACGCGTTGGCACCCACCTGGAAGTCCATCGTGGAGCCTTCCGTCTCGAGGCCCACCACCGAGAAGAGCTTGTCGCCGCCGTCGACGATGCTGCGGAAATACATCTCGTCGTAACCGCCCAGGGAGCGGCCGACGCCACCGCCGAGCCAGGTCTCCATGAAACAGGCAATGCCCTCCTGATACCAGCGGGGGGCATACCAGCGGGGGACCGTCACGGCGCTCCAGATGGCGGAGAGGGGCTGGGTGTTGTCGACACTGACTTTGGTGCCGAAGAACTTGCGCCAGCCCAGGTCCTTGCGGTTGTATTTGTCGGTCATCACGATGTGCGTGTATTCGTGACAGAACAGCTGCCGGTAACGCTCGCTCGATGGGTTGATGTAATAGGACATGTTCAGCGGCGCCATGCCGATCTGAATAAGCGAACGCGGCAGCGGCGTTGCTCCGCCGTTGCCGTCGTCCTCCCAGTCCGTCAAAAGCAGCAGGGGCGCTTCCGGGACATACACGGAGTCTGTTGTCCAGATCTGCCCGTGAAGCGCCTTGCCGTTTTGGAACATGCGTACCATGTGGGGGATGTAGCGCGAGAGGTTCTTGTCGAAGAACACCAGCCGGGCTTCATCGGTTTTATACTGGTAGTAGGTCTGAATCTGTCCGTGCGTCAGGGCCGGGAACAGCAGCAGTAGCAGTACAAAGAATCGGATACGCATGTTCGAAGAAGGAATTAACAGGTACTATTATAAGTCTTTCACCAGGAAGCCGACGCCTTGGAAATTACCGACGGCCACGTTCTTGATGGCATCGCCGATCTGGTTCATGACCATGGAGCTGCGCAGGTCATCCGAGGCATTGCGGACCATGTCGGTGGTCACGTTGTTGACGATGCTGTTCCTGACAACGATCTCGTTGAAGGCGTTGCTGACCATGTCCTTGTCGGAGAATACGGAGGCTCTCATGACGATACCATTACTGACCACATCTTGGGTGATATTCCGGACGGCATCGGTCGTGATATTGGAAACCACGTCACCCGTGGCGTTCTTGACGGCATCGGTCGTGATGTTGGAAACCACGTCGCCCGTGGCGTTCCGGACCATTTCGTCCGTGATGGTGCTGGCAACCACATCGCCCGTGGCGTTCTTGATAGCGTCTCCAAAGGTGATATGGTCGGAGACCATGTCCGTCGTGACGATGGCGCGGGCCGCATCCTGAACCATATCGGTCGTGATGGCTTGGGCCAGCGGGGAGTCCATAGCCACGTAGCCGGCTACCACGGTGCCGTTCATGATTTTGATGGCATCGGCCATGCCGAATTCATTCAGGGCGGCGGCGCTCTGTTCGGGCGTCAGCTTGTAGCCTTTCTCCGCCAGGGCGGCGGCAGCCTTCTCGTCGTTGTCAAGGGCGGCGGTCATCTGCTGGTAAGCCACCCACTGGTCGCGGACGAATTTGAGGCGGTCGTTGCCTTCGTTATTATTAAGATAGGTGTCGGCCGTGATGATGAAGCGGTCGGCCAGCTTGTTCTGCTTCTGGAGCGTGGTGTATGCCAGCGATGCGTTGATGGTGTTCTGCGCCAGGTCGGGACGGCTTTGACCGCTGAGAGCGGCGTTCAGGTCGTCACCGGCTTCAGAGAGCGAAGCACACACGTTGTCGATCATCGGGCGGACGTTATTCATATCCTTGAGCACGCCGTCGAAGTCGCTGATGTCGCCGGCCACCTCATTGGACATATCCACGAGGGCGTCGAACTGCTGGGCGCGGGTCTGCATGACCACGTAAGCGGCCACCATACCATTTTTATAAGCCTCATCGTTGAGGAGGAGTTCCTCCACATTACTGACGGTTTCGGTCGTGGTCTTGCGGGAGAAACGGGAAGATTTGCCGATGTTGCCGCTGGTCTGGTCGCTGTCGACATTCCAGTCCATCAGGGGAGACAACAGAAGACCGAGAGCGCAAAGGATGACTACGGAGCTCAGAATGATGATACCTTTCTTTTTCATGATGCAAAAACTTTAAAAATTTATAATTATTGAATTTGTTTCACGGCTGATTTCGAGAACAAAATTAGCGGGAAAGGTAAAAAAGCTGGTCAAAAGGCTACAAAACTTGGTAAAAATGGTTCAAAATCGCGCGGAATAGATCAATTTTTTGGTTTCAGGGTCGCGGCGGTAGTGTTTGAAGAAATCCCATGCGACGCGAGCGGCAGGAATAAAATTCCAATGGCCGTAGTCCACCACCGCCACCAGTTTGATGAGCGGCATGTCGCCCTTGTAGAGCTGGCCCGTCTCCATGACGATGCCTTCGCCCTTGTGGGTGCGGATCGTTTCGCGGTCGCGGAGCGGCTGTCCGAAGAGCGGATGATTCTCGAAATCCATCTCGCTGACGACCGGCATCCCGTTCATCTGTTCATAGGCATTTCAGGCGTTGAGGTAGCTGTTGCCCCGCCAGTTGTCGGGGGTCATGTAAGGAACGGTGGTGTCCATTGTGCCGAAGACGGAGATGTAGGCCGTCTCCACGCAGCCCCGTTTCTGGGTCGCTTCGGCCCAGATGGTTTCGAAAGTCGGGAACGGCCCGATCCAGTGGCCGGTAAACAGGGCGCCGGAATTGCCGCCCACGGCGGCGAACAGGTGCGATTTCTTGATACCCAGTGCGGTGGCGGTCATCGAACCGGCGGAAAGCCCGTGCGCATAGACGCGCGAAGGGTCGAGCTGGGGATATTTTTCAAACAGGATGGCCAGTACGCTCTCAATGCCGTCGTGGCCCATGGCCTGGTAGTTGGGCGTGCCCTGCCATTCCATCTCCACGAGGAAGATGCGCTCTTCGCCCGCTACCTGCAGGAAGCCCGAGGTTTCGGCCTGGGTGCGCGGGTCGTTGGTATTGCCGTGCAGCAGCACGACCACCGGCACGCTGTGCGCCGGTGCGCCTTCCTTCAGCTCTTTGGGCCAGTATTCATACCAGAGGTATTTCGGGCCGTTGAGATCGCGGCCCCGGTACGAGGCGCCATATTCCACGACGATGCGCTCAATGCCGAGGGGTTCCCATTCGGCATAGGGTTCGAGTTCATAGGGACCGTACTGGCCGAATTTCGCGCCTTCGTAGTGGGTATGCTTGTAGTTGTTGAAGCGGAAATTGCGCGAGAAAACTTTTTCCCAGGCCTCTGCGAACACAGCGCCCGGCTCGTTTGCGGACGACACAACCACCTGCAACAGCGGTTCATAAGGGGCCTGGGCCGCGTTCAGCGCTTCGTATTCTTTCGCCACTTTGGCGGCATTCTTCCCGCTCACGAAGGCCGGGACACCCCATGATGTGAACCCTTTGGGAAGTTTGGCGGGCTTGCCGTCTACCGTGGCGATGCCGGCGATATGATCGGCCGCGCGCAGGGCAAGCACCTGGTTGACGAAGCTGGCGCCATTGCCAAAGCCGATGACTTTCAGGTTGCCACTCCGGGCGCGGTTGAACAGTTCCACGAAGACCTCGAAGTCCTTGTCTGCCGCATAGGCATCGCCGACTGGATTGATGACGAATGCCGTTCCGAAGTTCACATCCAGCACGGCCTGCAGGTCCAGGGATGCCACCAGTGCTTCGGCGCCGGTCTTGTCGAGCTTCCTGTCCGGATAGATGAAGAAGGAGGGCGCGTTGTTGTAGGAGCGGCCCTGCGGCTGCGTCGGTCCGCCGAACACCGCCGTCACGTTGGCGCGCTGCACGAGCACCACTTGTTCCGGCAGCGGCGCCGGCTGGGCCAGGGCCGACGTCAGGCTCAAAAAGGCCATCAGGATCAGCAGGATTTTTTTCATAGAGAGAGTACGATCTTGAATCACGAAGATACGAATTATTTCTTACCTTTGTAAGGCACATACCTAAACAATCTTCACCCATGACGTATACACTTCCCCAGATCGCTTCGCAGGTGCGGAGGGATATCGTGCGCATGGTTACAGCCGCCGCTTCGGGCCACCCGGGCGGATCGCTGAGCGCCACCGATGTCCTGACCCAGCTGTTTTTCAAAGAAATGAATGTGACTCCGGAGATGTGGCGCCGCAGTGGAGAGGGACTCGACCAGTTCTTCCTTTCTGCGGGACACATTTCTCCGGTTCTCTATAGCGTGCTGGCCCGCCGCGGCTATTTCCCGGTCGCCGAGCTGGCCTCCTTCCGCCGCTTCGGCACCCGGCTGCAGGGCCATCCCTGCGTGGAAAAAGGCCTGCCGGGCGTGAACCAGGCCGCCGGTTCCCTGGGTCAGGGGCTTTCTGTAGCCATCGGCGCCGCTCTGGGCAAAAAGCTCAGCGGCGACCCGCGCACCGTCTATGTCCTGATCGGCGACGGTGAGACGGAAGAAGGGCAGATCTGGGAGGCCGCCATGTCGGCCGTGCACCACAAGGTGGACAACCTGATCGCCATGACCGACTGGAACCACCAGCAGATCGACGGCACGACCGAAGAGGTGGCCGGCCTGGGCGACCTGCGCAGCAAATGGGAAGCCTTCGGCTGGACCGTCCTCGAAGGCGACGGACATGACTTCACGAATATCGAAAAGACGTTTAAGGCCGCCCGCGCCCAGCTGGGCAAAGGCAAGCCGGTGATGATCCTCTGGCATACGGAGATGGGCCACGGCGTCGACTTCATGGCCGGCACCTGCAAGTGGCACGGCAAGAATCCTTCCGTGGAACAGTGCGCGGAAGCCATGAAACAACTCGAAGAAACGATGGGAGACTTTGCGTTATGAAAGAATATATAGATTCCGGTAAAAAGGACACCCGTTCCGGCTTTGGCGCCGCCCTGGCAGAATTGGGCAACAGAAACCCGATGGTCGTGGGCCTGACGGCCGACCTCAAGGGCTCGCTCAAGATGGACCAGTTTGCAGCGGAACACCCCGACCGCTTCTTTGAAGTGGGCATCGCCGAGGCCAACATGGTCGGCATGGCCGCCGGCCTGGCGATTGCGGGCTATATTCCCTTCATCGGCACCTTTGCCAATTTCGCGAGCGCGCGCGTAATGGACCAGATCCGCCAGTCGGTGTGCTACTCGCAGACCAACGTGAAGATCGCCGCTTCGCACGCCGGCATTACGCTGGGCGAGGATGGCGCCACCCACCAGACCCTCGAAGACATCGGCATCATGCGGATGCTGCCGGGCATGGTGGTCATCAACCCCTGTGACTACAACCAGACGAAGGCGGCAACCCTCGCCGCTGCGGCCTGGAAGGGTCCCGTCTATCTGCGTTTCGGCCGTCCGGGCGTGCCCAACTTCACCCCGGCCGACCAGCCGTTCGAGATCGGCAAGGCCATTCAACTGAACGACGGCAAGGACGTGTCCATCTTTGCCACCGGCCACCTCGTGTGGGAAGCCATCCAGGCTGCCAAAGAGTTGGAGGCCCAGGGCATCAGCGTCGACCTGATCGACATCGCGACCATCAAGCCGCTCGACAAGGAAGCCGTCATCGCTTCGGCTCGCAAGACCGGGCGCGTGGTCGTGGCGGAAGAACACCTGATCGCCGGCGGTCTTGGCGAGGTTATTGCAGGTGTGCTGGCTGCCAGCTGCCCGACCCCGATGCGTTTCGTGGCCATCGACGACCAATTCGGCCAGAGCGGTAAACCCGCTGAGCTGATGGCTGCCTACGGACTTGACGCACGGCATATCGTCGAGGCGGCGCTGTCGCTGCGATGACCGATACCGAAATACTGCAACTCTACCGTTCCGGCGAGCGTGAAAAGGCGTTCCGTGGACTTGTGTCCACTTACAAGGAGCGCCTTTATTGGCACATCCGCCGCATGGTGCTCGACCATGACGACACCGACGACTGCCTGCAGAACACTTTTGTGAAAGTCTGGCAGTCGCTCGACCGTTTCCGGGGCGACGCGCTGCTCTATACATGGCTCTATCGCATTGCCACCAACGAAAGCCTAACCTTCCTCTCGCGCCAGCAGACCCGTGGCGGGAACCTCGACCTGGAGGCTGCCGCCCGCCTGGCCACCGACCCCTGGTTCGATGGCGACCAACTCCAGCGATCGCTGCACAAGGCCATCGCCAAACTTCCCCCCAAGCAGAAAGCGGTGTTCAACCTCCGCTACTTCGAGGAGATGCCCTACGAAAAGATCGCTGATGTACTGGAAACCAGCGAAGGCGCGCTGAAAGCATCTTATCACCATGCCTACGAAAAGATCAAGACATGGATGAAAGAAGAAATTGATGAGAAATTTTAAACTTCTGAACCATTGGATAGTCTAAGGACCGTATGAACGAACAGAAAGACATACTCAGCAGCCCTGAAGCCCGGGAGAATCCGTTCCGGATGCCGGAAGGTTACCTCGACAGTTTCGAGGATCGCCTGATGGCCCGCATCGCCGCCGAAGAGAAGCCAGCAGCTTCCCGGACCGTCCGTTTCTGGACGATCCTGAAGCCGGCGCTGACCCTCGCCGCGATGTTCGCCCTGATTTTCGGCATGGGCTACGGTGTGCTATCCCTCACCCGTACGATGGGGAACAAACCTGGTACCGACGCGTCCGCTTCGTACGCCACGGC
Source organism: uncultured Bacteroidales bacterium (assembly GCA_905233345.1). Lineage (GTDB taxonomy): Bacteria > Bacteroidota > Bacteroidia > Bacteroidales > UBA932 > Cacconaster. The sequence goes on along the minus strand of CAJODQ010000006.1, from coordinate 43,572 downwards.
TGAGGAAGAGATGATCCGTCCCGCTTCGCTCATCAATTACTATCAAACCGGGCCGACCGAGGAGCCGGAGCTCGACGAAGATGCCATCCTGGACTATCTGGCTTCCGAGCTGAGCTTCTCCGAGTTGGCCGAGATTTACGCACAAGCCTATTAGTCATGAAACGATTCATTAGTTTCGCCGCCTGCCTTTTCCTGGCGGTTACCCTCTTCGCCCAGCCGCAGGGCCAGAAACCGAGCGAAGAGCAGCGCAAGAAAGATTTCGAGCGCATTCAGTCCGAGAAGATCGCGTTCATCACCCAGGAACTCGACCTGTCGCCCGAGGAGGCCCAGGTGTTCTGGCCGGTGTACAACCAATGCTGGAAAGAAGCCATGGTTTCCCACAAGGCGATGATGGATGCCTTCGGCGAATTCCGCGGTTCGAAAGCGGACGAACTCTCCGATGCCGAACTGGAGAAGAAAGTCGACGCCTACATCCAGGCGAACAAGGCCTCCAACCAGGTGATGTCCGACTGGTATCCCAAATTCAAGAAGGTGCTGCCCATTCGCAAGGTGGCCAAGCTGTACCAGGCCGAAGAGGCCTTCCAGCAGCGCATGATCAACAACCTGCGCAAGCACAACGGAAACGGCCAGCGTCCTCCCCAGGGCCCGGCCCCGAAGGAAGGCAGGGACAAGAAATGAGATTCCCGGTCAAGCCGGGAATGACGGAAGCGGCTGAAAAGCCGCTTTTTTTGTCTATCTTTGCAGCACCATGAAGAATATCCGCAACTTCTGCATCATCGCCCACATTGACCACGGCAAGAGCACCCTCGCCGACCGCATGCTCGAGCGCACGCATACGCTCGACCAACGGGAAATGGAAAACCAGGTGCTCGACTCCATGGATCTGGAGAAAGAAAAAGGTATTACCATCAAGAGCCATCCCATCCAGATGGAATATGTCCGCGGCGGTGAAAAATATATCTTCAACCTGATCGATACGCCCGGCCACGTGGACTTCTCCTACGAAGTGTCGCGCGCCATCGCCTCCTGCGAAGGGGCGCTGCTGGTGGTCGACGCCACGCAGGGCATCCAGGCCCAGACCATCTCGAACCTCTACTTGGCCATCGAGCACGACCTGGAGATCGTGCCCGTGCTCAACAAGATCGACATGGAAGCCGCCATGGTCGACGTAGTGCGCGACCAGGTGGTGGACCTGCTGGGCTGCGAGCCCGACGACGTGCTACTGGCCTCGGCCCGCACCGGAGAGGGCGTCGAAGCAATCCTCGATGCCATCGTTGACCGCATCCCTGCGCCCAAGGGCGACCCGGAGGCCCCGCTGCAGGCCCTGATCTTCGACTCGGTGTTCAACTCGTTCCGCGGCATCATTGCCTACTTCAAGGTGGAGAACGGCTCCATCCGCACAGGCGATCGTGTGAAGTTCGTCAACACGGGTAAGGAGTACACTGCCGACGAGGTGGGTGTACTGAAGATGAAGCTCTGCCCTACGGGCGAGATCCCCTGCGGCTCGGTGGGCTACATCATCTCGGGCATCAAGACCGCCGTTGAGGTGAAGGTGGGCGATACCATTACCCATGTCGCGCGCCCGTGCGAGACGGCCATCGCCGGTTTCGAAGACGTCAAGCCCATGCTCTACGCGGGCATGTTCCCCGTGACGGCCGACCAGTACGAGGACCTGCGCGCATCGCTCGAGAAGTTCCAGCTCAACGACGCCTCGCTGGTATTCGAGCCGGAAAGTTCGCTGGCACTGGGCTTCGGCTTCCGCTGCGGCTTCCTCGGCCTGCTCCACATGGAGATCGTGCAGGAACGCCTCTTCCGCGAGTTCGACATGGACGTGGTGACCACGGTCCCGAACGTATCGTATAAGGTCTATACGACGCAGGGCGAGTGCATTGACGTGCACAACCCCTCCGGCCTGCCGGCCCCCACGCTCATTGATCACATCGAAGAACCTTTCATCCAGGCGCAGGTCATCAGCAAGAGCGAGTTCTACGGGCCCATCATGAAACTCTGCCTCGACAAGCGCGGTATCCTCAAGAGCGAACACTACCTGACCGCCGACCGCGTGGAGCTGACTTACGAGATGCCCCTGTCGGAGATCGTGTTCGACTTTTACGACAAGCTCAAGAGCATTTCGAAGGGCTACGCCTCGTTCGACTACCATGTCATCGGCTTCCGCCCGGCCAAGCTCGTGAAGCTCGACATCCTGCTCAACGGCGAGCCGGCCGACGCCCTGTCGACGCTCATCCACCAGGACCACGCCTACGATTTCGGCCGCAAGATCTGCGAGAAACTCAAGGAACTGATCCCGCGCCAGCAGTTTGACATTGCCATCCAGGCCGCTATTGGCGCGAAGATTATCGCGCGCGAGACCGTGCGCCAGGTGCGTAAGGATGTGACGGCCAAGTGCTACGGCGGCGACATCACCCGCAAGCGCAAGCTGCTCGAAAAGCAGAAAGCCGGCAAGAAGCGCATGCGCCAGATCGGCCAGGTGGAGGTTCCGCAGTCGGCCTTCATGGCGGTGCTCAAGCTCGACTGATTTTTGCCCGTCAGGCATAAACGACCGGCTCCACAGTTCTCTGTGGGGCCGTTTTTTTGATCAAATAGAACTATGGAATAAAAAATATTTTAAAATTTTTGGTACTTTGTGATACAAGGTACTAAAATTTTTATATATCTTTGCATCGTCAAACGAAGACGATTAAGGAATAGGTAAAATGAAAGGTTAAGCAGCGCGGGGTATTTTGGCCTAGGACCAGAAAAATGGTCCCGGGACAAAATACCAGCGCTGCGAAGCCCGCCGAAGCAGAAGAATGAATAGATTATGTTAATCGAACTGAAAAATATCCACAAGACCTATGACAACGGGCAGCCGCTGCACGTGCTCAAAGGCATCGACCTCGAGATCGAGAAAGGCGAGTTCGTGTCGATCATGGGCGCCTCCGGCTCCGGCAAATCGACCCTGCTCAATATCCTCGGCATCCTCGATAACTATGATGAAGGCGAGTATCACCTGGCCGGACACCTGATCAAGAACCTGAGCGAGCGCGAGAGCGCCACCTACCGCAACCAGATGATCGGCTTCGTGTTCCAAAGCTTCAACCTCATCGGCTTCAAGACAGCCGTCGAGAACGTGGAACTGCCACTCTTCTACCAGGGCATGAACCGCCACCGCCGCCACGAGCTGGCCATGGGCTATCTGGAGAAGATGGGCCTCACCGACTGGGCTTCGCACTATCCCAACGAGATGTCGGGCGGCCAGAAACAGCGCGTAGCCATCGCCCGAGCGCTGATCACCCAGCCCGAAATCATCCTGGCCGACGAGCCGACCGGCGCTCTCGATTCCAAGACCTCCGTCGAGGTGATGGAACTCCTCACGAAGCTCAATCGCGAAGACGGCGTCACCATCATTGTGGTCACACACGAAAGCGGCGTGGCCAACTGCGCCGACAAGATCGTCCACATCAAAGACGGCCTGATCGAGCGCGTCGAAGACAACCGCCAGCACCACAGTTCGATGTTCGGCACCACCACCATCATGAAATAAACCATGCACGATCTCTTCATAGAAATTTGGGAATCCGTCCGCCGCAACAAGGTGAGGACCTGTCTGACCGGCCTGGCCGTCGCATGGGGCATCTTCATGCTGATCGTGCTGCTGGGCGCCGGCAACGGCCTGCTCAATGCGTTCCTCAACGACGGCGGCGAATTTGCCTCCAACACGATGATGGTGGGCGGCGGATATACCTCCAAGCCGTACGACGGCCTCAAGCAGGGCCGACGCATCGCGCTCACAGATCGTGATGCTGACCTGCTGAAGACCGGGCCCCTGGCCGACCGCGTCGACCTGGTGTCGCCTTTCATCAGCAAGAGCGGCTATACCATGACTTACGGCCGCCGTTATTTCACCAACGTCATGCTCAACGGCACCTTCCCGGAGAATATCGAGATGAACCGCGTCAAGATGGACGCCGGCCGGTTCATCAATGACAAAGACATTAAAGAAAAGAGAAAGGTCATTATCATCACGCACCTGCATGCCAAGAACTTCCTGGCCGGCGGCACGGACTTCGACCAGCTGCTGGGACAGAAAGTCAAGGTCGGCAACCTGGCGTTCACCATTATTGGCGTCCGCCATGGCCTGGAGAACGAGGATGACCGTGAACTTTACGTACCCTATACGACCATCAAGTCGATCTTCGGCCTGAACGACGAAGTGGACGACATCACTTTTTCGTTCCACGGGCTGACGACCGAAGCCGAGAGCGACGCCTTTGAAAATGAGGTCCGCACGACATTCAACGCGGCCCACCGCGCAGCTCCCGACGACCGCCGCGCCGTCTGGATCTGGAACCGCTTCAAGCAAAACCTGCAGATGAACAAGGGCAGAAGTATCCTGTTGACGGCCCTCTGGATCATCGGCCTCTTCACATTGGTGAGCGGCATCGTGGGCGTGAGCAACATCATGCTGATCACCGTGAAGGAACGGACCCACGAATTCGGCATCCGCAAGGCCCTCGGCGCCAAGCCGGGCAGCATCCTGAAACTGATCGTGACGGAGAGCGTGCTGATCACCGCCTTCTTCGGTTACATCGGCATGTTGCTGGGCATGATCGCCTGCCAAATCCTTGACATGACGGTCGGGCAGTCGCGGATGGAAATATTCGGCCAGAGCATCAAGATGCTCGACAACCCGACCGTTGGCCTGAGCACAGCCATCGGCGCGACGGTCGTCCTGATCGTGGCCGGCACTATCGCGGGCATCTTCCCTGCCATGCAGGCTGCCAAAGTCAAACCCATTGAAGCACTGAGGGCCGAGTAAGATGAGACACTATTTTGACTTCGATACCCTGCGCGAGATCGGTGATTCGCTGTTCCGCAACAAGCGCCGCACGATCCTGACCGGCTTCGGCATCTTCTGGGGCCTGTTCATGCTGCTGTTCCTGGTAGGAGGCGGCAACGGCCTCAAGCATGTGCTTTCGGAAAATTTCGAGGGTTTCGCCTCCAACACCATGGTGCTCGTCTCAGCGAATACCTCGAAACCCTACAAGGGCATGAAGGAAGGCCGTTACTGGCAGCTGACCCGCCGGGACGTGGAAAGACTGAAAGCCCTGATGCCTGAACTCGACGTCGTCGCCCCCATCGTAAGCAACTGGGGTCAGACGGCTTATTATAAAGGAAATTCCACCAACCCCGGTGTCAAAGGCATCTCCGGCGACTACTGCAAGATCGAGCAGCCGCTCATCAAATACGGCCGAACCATCAGCGACGCGGACGTGGAGCAGGAACGCAAGGTCTGTGTCATCGGCAAGCGCGTCTACAACGACCTCTTCCCGGAGGGCGGCGACCCCTGCGGCGAATTCATTCGCGTAGGCTCGGTGTTCCTCCAGGTGATCGGCGTGGACTTCTCCAGCGGCAACCTGAGCATCAACGGCAGCGCCGACAATTCGGTGATGATTCCCTTCTCGGTGGCCGCTCAACTCTACAAGCGGGGCCAGAACGTGGACCTGATCTGCATGACGGGCAAAAACGGGATCAAGATGAAACCACTGGAACCGCGTGTCCGCAGCATCATGGCCCGCGAACACCTGTTCGACCCGACGGACGACCAGGCCCTGATGGTGCTCAACACCGAGCAGCTCTTTTCCATCGTGGACAACCTGTTCCGCGGCGTGAACTTCCTGATCTGGCTGGTGGGCATCGGCACGCTGCTGGCTGGCGCTGTGGGCGTGAGCAACATCATGATGGTGACGGTACGCGAGCGGACCGTGGAAATCGGCATCCGCCGGGCCATCGGCGCTGTGCCGCGCGACATCCTCTCGCAGATCATCTGGGAGAGCGTGTCCCTCACCCTCGCGGCGGGCAGTGCGGGTATCGTCTTCTCGGTGCTGATCCTCAATGTGGTGGAGATGATCTCCGGCAAACCTGTCTTTCAGATCAATTTCTGGACGGCCATCCTGGCGGCTCTGCTGCTCAGTGTGCTGGGGGTCCTGGCGGGCCTGGCGCCGGCCATGCGTGCGATGAAGATCAAACCGGTCGACGCGATGCGTGACGAATAATAGAAGAAATAAATAAAAACAACGATATGAAAAAAGCATTGAAGTACATTGTGGTTACCTTGATCGCCATCATCTTTCTGGGAACCTTCATCTTCCTCTTTGTCAAATCCAAGCCGAAGGAAGTGTCCTACCATGAGTTGACCGTGGAGCGGACCGACATCCAGCGGACCACCGTGGTGACCGGCAAGATCGTTCCGCGCAATGAGGTGAACATCAAGCCGCAGATCAACGGCATCATCGCCGAGCTCTACAAGGAGGCCGGCCAGCCGGTGGAACGTGGCGAAGTTATCGCCAAGCTGACGGTGATCCCCGACATGAACTCGCTGAGTTCCGCCCAGAGCCGCGTACGTCTGGCCGAGATCAACCTCAAGCAGGCCCAGACCAACTTCGACCGCGAGAAGGCGCTGTTCGAAAAGAATCTGGTGAGCGCCGAGGAGTACGATCAGGTGAACCAGAAGCTGCAGCAGGCCAAGGAAGAGGCGGCCGCCGCCCAGGACGCCCTTGAAGTGGTACGCGACGGTGTGTCGAAGGCGAACGCCAAGTCGAGCTCGACGCTGGTGCGTTCCACCATCACCGGCCTGATCCTCGACATCCCCGTGAAAGTGGGTAACTCCGTGATCCAGGCCAACACCATGAACGACGGTACGACCGTGGCCACTGTGGCCAACATGAAAGACCTGATCTTCGACGGCCAGATCGACGAGACGGAGGTCGGCGCCCTCTCCGAGGGCATGCCCGTGGAGATCTCCATCGGCGCCCTGCAGGACTACTCCTTCGACGCCATGCTCGAGTACATCTCCCCGAAAGCCGTAGAGAGCAACGGCGCCAACCAGTTCGAGATCAAGGCCGCCGTCAAAGCCGACCCCAACCAGCAGATCCGTTCGGGCTACAGCGCCAATGCCGAGATCGTACTGCAGAAGGTGGAGCAGGTGCTCGCCGTGTCGGAGAGCGCACTCGAGTTCTCGGGTGATTCGACCTTCGTATACCTGAAAGGCGCGGACGGCTTCGTCCGTACCCCGGTCACAACCGGTATCAGCGACGGTATCAACATCGAAATCAAGAGCGGGCTCAATGAAGGCGACGTGGTCCGCGGCAACCAGATCATCGAGGAGAAATAAGATGAAAAAGATTGTAATATTTGCCACACTGCTGTTCGCCACACTGAGTGCTGGCGCACAGGAAAAGCCCTGGTCGCTGCAGGACTGCATTGAATATGCGCTCGCACACAACCTGAAGGTGCAGCAGAGCGCCCTGACGGTGCAGCAGCGCGAAATCGACCTGAGCACGGCGCGTGCCAACATCCTGCCCGGTGTCTCCGCCAGTGCCTCGGAGAACCTTTCGTTCGGACGTGGCCTGACCGCCGACAATACCTACGCCAACACGAATACCACGAATACGGGTTTCAGCCTCGGCGCCGACATGACCCTGTTCAGAGGCCTGCGCAACAAGAACAACATCGAGCTCAGCAAGCTGAATCTGAAGGTGGCCTCCGAAGATCTGGAGACGGTGCGCGACGATATCCGCGTAGCTGTGGCCCAGGCCTACGTGCAGATCCTCTATAAGCTGGAACTCCTCGATGTAGCCCTCCGCCAGGTGGAAATCGACTCGATGCAGGTGGTCCGTCTGTCGGAGATGCGCGACAACGGCAAGGCTTCCGCGGCCGATGTGGCCCAGCAGCAAGCCACCCTGGCCCAGAGCCGGCTGACCGCCGTGCAGGCCGACCACAGCCTGCAGCTGGCCGAGCTCGACCTGGTTCAGCTGCTGGAAATTCCTTCTCCGGACGGTTTTTCGATTGAGGTCCCCGTCTTTCTGGAACCCGAACTGCCCTGGGGAACCCCGGATGAAATTTTCGACGAGGCCGTAAACTGCAAGCCTGCCATTCAGGCACAGGAAACCCGCGTGGACTATGCCGAACGGAACATCGCCCTGGCCAAGGGCGGTTACCTGCCGACCCTCTCGCTCAGCGGCGGCCTGGGCACGAACTACTATTCCAATTCCGGATCTACGAGTGCGAAGTTCCTGGACCAGCTGGCCAACAACTTCAGCCAGTACGTGGGCCTGTCGCTCAGCATTCCGATCTTCTCGCGCATGAGCAACCGCAACCAGGTGCGCAGCGCCAAGATCAGCTACCAGTCGCAGCAGCTGCAGCTCGACCAGACCAAGAAGCAGCTCTACAAGGAGATCCAGCAAACCTGGTACAATGCCATCGCTGCCTACCGAAAATATGAGAGCAGCCGCGAGGCGGAACGGGCTGCCGAAGAGAGCTTCCTGCTGGTGCAGGCCAAATACGAGAACGGCAAGGCCTCCATCACGGAGTTCAACGAATCCAAAAACCAATACCTGAAAGCGGTTTCCGATCTGGCCCAGGCCCGCTGCGAAGCCCTTTATCAAAACGGATTGATTGATTTCTACAGAGGAAATCCGATTGAATTGTATTAAACAAATAAAAGAGATCCCCGAACCAGTCGGGGATGACGACTATGAAAAAAACCTTGATCATCGGCATCGGCGGCAAGAGCTTCATCATTGATGAAGATGCGCACGAGCGCCTCAAAGACTATCTCGGCACCTTCCGTACCCGGCTCAAGGACGACCAGGGACAAGAGGTGATGGACGACATCGAAGCCCGCATTGCGGAGCTGTTACTCGAGAATCTGGGATCCGGCCAACAGACCGTCAGCCTGGACATGGTCAACCAGATCACTGCACAACTCGGAATGCCCGACGGCAAGCCCGAATTTACCAACAACGATTATCAGGAAATAAAGGAGGAAAAAACCATGAACCCTGTAAAGAAACTTTATCTCGATGTGGAAAACCGGAAGATCGGCGGCGTCTGCAGCGGCCTGGCGGCTTATTTCGACATCGACGTGACCTTGATCCGTATCATTTTCCTGGCCCTGCTTATCGGCTGCGGCTTCGGCTTCTGGCTCTACATCATCATCTGGATCGTGGCCCCCAAGGCCCTGACCCCGGCCCAGAAGTGCGAACTCCGCGGCATTGAAGCCAATGCCGAAAACATGGCCCGTTTTACCGACAATAGCAAATAAAGCCATGGAAGTCAATGTAGAAAACGTGCGTTCGCAGATGCGGAAAGGGGTGCTGGAATACTGCATCCTGAGCATTCTGGACAAGCAGGAAGCCTATGCGTCCTCGATCATCGACGCGCTCAAGGCAGCGGGTCTGATCGTGGTGGAAGGCACCCTCTATCCGCTGCTCATCCGCCTCAAGAACCAGGGGTCGCTGACGTACCGCTGGGAAGAGTCCCCGCAGGGGCCTCCGCGCAAATATTATTGCATCAGTGAGGACGGCCGCGCGCTGCTCGGCGTGATGGATGCCTCCTGGGACGAATTGGTAGAAACCATCAAAACCTTGAAGCAATGACAGAAGTTGAGAAAGTCAGTATCGGCGGTTACGCCTTCACGCTCGAAGTGGAGGCCTACGCCATCGTCAAGCAGTATCTTGACGAACTGGAAGCCTACTATTCCCAGCGGGAAGGAGGCTCGGAAATCATGGAAGGCATCGAGGAGCGGATGGCGGAACTGCTCTACGAGAAATGCGCCGACAACGGTGTGGCTTCCGTCGCCCAGATCAACGACATCATCGCCACCCTGGGCAAGCCCTCGGCCATCGAGTCGGACCAGGATCCGGATATCAAGAAGGACGAATTTGTCCCCGGCGACAACCGCCGCGAAGGCAAGAAACGGCTCTACCGCGATCCGACCAACAAGATGCTGGGCGGTGTCTGCAGCGGCCTGGCCGCCTATTTCAAGCTCGACGTGGTGTGGTTCCGCATCATTTTCATTGCCCTGACGCTTCTGGGCTTCTCGCTCCACTGGAGCAACAGCCACTGGAATGTCCACAGTTACGGCAGTTTCGCCATCCTGGCCTACATCATCCTCTGGATCGCCATGCCTGAGGCCAAGACGGTGAAGCAGCGCTGGGAGATGGGTGTGACCAACCCGCCCGCCGGCAGCAAGCCGGCCGGCAGCGAGCTGGGCAATGTGCTCCGCATCATCATTGGTGTCTTTCTCTTGCTGATGGGCGTGGCCGGCCTGACCTTCGGCGTGGCCGCGATTTTCGGACAGGAACTCTTCGGCTGGGATATGATCCGGGAAGGCTGGGAACAACTGGTCGACGAGATCCCGTTCACCATGCCGCTGGCCGGAACCTTCCTCTACAAGCTGGATCTTGTGTTGCTGTACTTCCTGCCGGTGGTGGGCCTGATCTACGCCGGCATCATGCTGATCTTCAATCTGAAGACACCTTCCTGGCGTCCCGGCCTGGTGCTGTTCCTGCTCTGGGTGATCGTCCTGGTGGTGTTTATCGTGCTGACGATGATGGGGCTGGTCCGGTCAGAGATGTTCTGATCGCCAGAACCGCGAAGTGATGTCCTCCAGCGCTCCTGCCGCCACGCGGTAGAGGCGCTGGTTGGTTTTGGGGCTCTTGAGCCCGCCCAGCGCTTCGATGTAAGGCCCAGTCTTGACATAGTCGAAATGGGTCAGGTCGATGCCGGCGGGCAGTTCCGGACGCCCCGACCACCAGGCGCTCCGCAAGCCCATCTCCTGCTTGACATAGGCGCAGAGGCGCTCTACGGCGGCCGGGTCGGCGTCGCCGCCCATCAGACAGATGCAGGTCACTTCGCCGGCGTATTCTTCGTAAATGCGCTGCAGCATCGGCGCGTCGAGCGGCGTGCCGGTATCTTCCCAGAGGTGCGGACTATGGCACCCCGGGCAATGACAAGGACACCCGGTGAGATTGACGGCGAGCGTCAACTCATCGGGTATCTCTTGGAATACGATGTCGTAGTTGTGGAACTTCAGCATCTCAAGCCTCCTGCGCTACCGGCACTTCAACCGGTTCAGCGGGCTGCTTTTCGGCCTCGGTCTTGTTGACGTTGGCGTAGTAGCGGCGGGCGGCCTCTTTCTGGCGCGGCTGCGAGAAGCTGCTCACGCGCTTCATGTAACCGATGATGCGGGTGGCGTAGTCCACGTCGTGGCTGCCGCACTTCGGGCACTCGTGCAGGTAACGTTTGTCGATGTGTCCGCAGGTGTTGCAGATGGTGTTGGGGATGTTGAAGGTAAAGTAGTTGCAACCCTCCTTGGCCGCGACGCGCAGCAGCTGGCGGTACTGGGCCTTGCTCAGGTGCTCCTCGAGGTTCATGTGGAGCGCGCTGCCGCCCGTCAGGTGCTCGATATACTTCGAGCCGTGGAGACGGAACTTGTCGAGGATGTTGGTGTTCTCGTCTTCCACGATGTAGAAGTAGCTGTTGTAGCAGTCACGCGGCACGATGTAGCCGTCTTCCTTGTCCCATTTGGCGTGCTTGACACCCACATTCTCGGCGGGGATCATCTCGCAGTTGAACATCACGTCCTTGGTGCGGTATTGCTTGTTGAGGCGCTCGATCATGCCGAGGACACCCTGCACGAAGGCCACATAATCCGGGTTGTCGGTGATCTTGATGCCCAGGAACTCGGCAGCCTCGACCAGTCCGTTCACGCCGATCGTGAGGTACTGGCGGCCGATGTTGATGAAGCCGGCGTCGAAGAGCGGCAGCATGCCTTTCTCCATGAGGTCGCGCAGGTTCTCGTTGTAGGCGAGCTGCACCTTGTGCATCAGGTCGACCACTTCTTCGAGGTATTCCAGGTACGGGATGCCCTTCTTGAAAGCGTACTGCACGCAGCGGTTGAGGTTGATGGTCAGCACGCTCTTGGAGCCCGTCGAGACACCGCCGGCGCCGAGGGTGTAGCTGAAACCGTTGTCCTGGATCTCGTTGCGGAGGCGGCAGCAGCTGGCCAGCGAGTCGGCATTGTCGCTCATGTAGGTGAAGAAGCTGTGTCCTTCGCTGTACATCTGGGCCGTCCAGTCGCCGTATTCTTCGTCACGCACTTCTTCGTTGCGGGTCAGCAGGGCCATGGTCTCGACCGGGAAGGTGAGGATGGTCTTGGTACGCTCGGCGTTGAACCACTTCATGAAGCGTTTCTGCAGCCAGTTGAGCGAATCCCAGTGCGGGCGGCTGCCGTCGGGGAAGATGAAGTCGCCGAAGATGCTCTGGAAGTAGTAGCGGTCGTAGTAGGAGATGTTCCAGAACACGGACTGGAAGTTACGGGCGCCCGTGGGCTGGTTGATGGAATAGACGATCTGCTCGAAGCAGTCGGTGATGACCTTGTCGATGGTGCGCTGCTTCCGGGAGAGGTCCACCACGTCGTCGGCATGCAGGTAGTAGTCCTCGCCGTATTCCATCTCGATGAAGTAGTTCATGTACATGAGGAATTCCGGCGTGGCGCAGGCGCCGCTGAGCATGCTGGAGACGATGAACACGAGGTTCACGAAGCCGCCGCAGAAGCTCTTGAGGTTGGTCGGCGGGGTGGAGTTGCCGCCCAGGGGAATGGTGCCCTGCAATAGCCAGGGGTACATGGTGATGCTGGCGCAGTAGTTGGCCAGGCTGGTTTCGTCGTTCTTATAGATGAAGTGTCCGTTGAGCAGGCTGAGGTAGCGGTCGGACAGTTCCTTTCCGAACATTTCACGGATACGGTCGGTGAGCATGCGGCGGTTGAGGCGGATGAAGCTGGCCTTGGGCAGTTCACCGATGAGTGTCGCGATGTTCTTCTTCTCGACATTGGCGTTGGCGTCGTACTTGCTGCCGGTGGCAGGGTTCGCGGCCGAGCAGTAGTCGATCAGGAAGTTGAGACGGTCGCGCACTTCACGGTCTTCGGTGTGGTGCTGCCGGTAGATCATGTAGGCTTTGGCCACGGCGAAGTAGCGCTCGCTCATGAGCGAAACCTCCACCTGGTTCTGAATCTCCTCAACATGCATCCCATTGGAGATGTGGACGCGGCTGAGGATGTTGGTCAGGGTTTCTTCCGTGGCAAAACTACCCGAAGCGAGGAAAGCCTTGCGGATGGCGTTCTTAATCTTTTCGATGGAAAAGGGGGCACGCTTGCCATCCCTTTTGATGATGTAAAGGTCGTTAGTATAGTCCATAAAGTGCAGTACCCCAGGGGGTTATGTGATGTGTGAGAGTCCTTTTTAGGGGAGATGGCCTCAACAGCCTTTACAAAGGTAGATAAAAAAATGACCGGTTGATACACCAACCGGTCACTTTTTTTATAACAAAAATGTTTTTGTTATCTGTACTTCAGGAATTCGACATCTTTGGAAGCGCGGTCAGCGAGTTTTTCGTTTTTCTTGACGATTTCCATCGCTGCGTTGTAGGCGTTCACGTCACCCTTGCGGGCAGCGATGATGGCCTTCTTGTAGTTGCACTTCGGGCAGTTGCCCTTGATGGTGGCGGCAGCCTTGTCGAGCTGGTTGGTCACGAGGTAAGAGATGGTCTCGTTGTGCGTACCGGTACCGGCCAGTTTGGCGACGGCGTCATTGTATTTGCCGTTGAGGATGTCGAGGGTACCCTGGTTGATCTTGCCGTGCTTGCAGGTCACCTTGGAGAACCACTTGGCTGCTTCGTCGAGTTTGCCGGCGCGGAGGGCGAGGACACCCATCACGTTGTCGTAGCAGTTGCCTTCCTTCTTCTCCATCTTGTCGAAGGCGTCCTTGGCGGCTTTGTTGTCACCCTTGTCGAGGTAAGCCACACCGAGGTTGTATTTGGCCTTGTCGGTGCCATACTTCTTGACAGCCTGTTTGTAGATGGCGATCTTGGAGTCGATGTTCTTGGCATTGGCGGCGGCACGCAGGAGAGCGGGCTCGTCGAGCACGTCGATGTTGTTCTCCACGAGGTCGGCCAGTTCTTCAGCGGTGTAGTTGGTGTACTCCACGTTGGTGATGAAGCGGGCGCGGCGCAGCTGCGGGAGAATGTTGGTCTTCAGCGACTGGTAGACAGCCGACATGTTCTTGATCTCACGCTCGCGGACGTTGGGATCGCTGTACATCGAGAGGACGCGGAGGATGAGTTCCTTGTCTTCAATGTTGGAGTTCTGCACGAGTTCCTGGAAGCCTTCCCAGTCTTCGCCGATGGAACGGGTGGTCACATCGCCGGTGTTGAGCTTCTTGGTCACTTTGTCGAAGGCCTTGGATGCGCTCTTCTCGCGGTTGGCGGAGAGGCGGTTGTTGAGGGCGTCAGGACCATCCGGAGATGCGTAAGCCACGATCTCGGTGCCCTTGACTTCGCGGCGCTCGTCAGCGGCGAGGGCCTTGAGGGCCTCCTGGAAGTCTTTCACATCGGCGCTCTTGAGCTCGGAGTTACGGACATCGGAGCTGTTGATCAGGTACATGATCTGGGCCTCAGCGGTCTCGGGGATCACTTCCTGGTAGCCGTCGGCCATGTAGTGGTAGCTGCCGTCGGTGTCAGCGAGCATGTAGGTGCAGTTGGCGCCGTCAGCGATCTTGATGTCGGCGGGGTACACATACTCGTTACCTTTGTAATATACCTTCGCGCGGCCGACGAGTTCGGATTTCTCCATGCCCGGGACATAGTCGAAATGGACCTTCTCGGAAATGGTGGCACCGGCCTTGGTGACGGTCTTGTAGTTGTCAGTGACTTTCTCGCCCTGATAGACGAACGGTTTGCCAACGGCTTCACCGCCGACATAGAGGAGGACGGGCGTGACTTCGAGGGTAGCCTTCGGGAGGAAGTACTCCGGCGGGAAGGTTACGGAAACGGTAGCGTCGATGTTGCCGGCGATGACCTCAAGCACTTCCGGATTGCACTTGATGTCGATCTGGTCGGCTGCGTCGATCATCTTCTGGGCGTTGGTGCAGGATGCGAGCCCGAAAGAGATGGCTGCGATCAGCAGAATGCTGGAAAAGATTTTTTTCATATAAACAGTTTATTTGAAAATTTATTGGTTTTTGCCACTACGGGTAATATCATACAAAGATAATACTTTTTTTCGTAACTTTGCAAATATGGATTTGAATCAGATCAAGCAGCGCTTCGGCATCATCGGCAATGATCCGGAACTCGACCGCGCCATCGAAACCGCCCGCCAGGTTGCTCCTACCAACCTTTCCGTGCTGGTCACCGGCGAAAGCGGCGTGGGCAAGGAGGTCATTCCCCAGATCATCCACCAGTTCAGCGCGCGCAAACATAATGTCTATCTCGCCCTCAACTGCGGCGGCATCCCCGAAGGGACCATCGACTCCGAACTGTTCGGACACGAGAAGGGCTCCTTCACCGGCGCCATCGAGACCCGCAAGGGCTATTTCGAAGAAGCCAACGGCGGCACCCTCTTCCTCGACGAGGTGGCGGAACTGCCCCTGTCGACCCAGGTGCGCCTGCTTCGCGTCCTGCAGACCGGCGAATTCATCAAAGTGGGTTCCGCCAAGGTGCAGAAAACCGATGTCCGCGTGGTGGCTGCCACCAACGTCAACCTGCTGAACGCCATACGCGACGGCAAGTTCCGCGAAGACCTCTACTACCGCCTCTGCACGGTACCCATCCACATCCCGCCGCTGCGGGAGCGGAAAGACGACATCGTCCTGCTGTTCCGCAAATTCGCCCTCGACTTCGCCGACCAGAACATGGTGCCAGCCATCCGCCTGACGCCCGACGCGCAGGAATTGGCGCGGAACTACCGCTGGCCCGGCAACATCCGTCAGCTGCAGGGCGTGGTGAACCGCATCTCCGTGCTCGAGAGCAACCGCACCATCTCGGCGGAAGTGCTGGCCCGCTATCTTCCCGCCGAAGGCGCGGGCAACCTGCCCGTGCGTACCGGCAACGCCGGCTCCGACTACATGAGCGACCGCGACATCATCTTCAAGATCCTCTACCAGCTGCGGCAGGACATCGACGTCCTCACTGCCCGGCTCGACAACATGCCCGCCGAGGCGGACGGAGAGGCCGCCCACAACAAACTGCTCATCAGTGCGGAAGACGTGCACACCAACGCCGTGCCGACGGAAGTCCCGCTGCCGGTCGAGGAGCCTGTCTCCATCCAGGACGTCAGCGCGGAGCTCATCCGCAAGGCCCTGGAACGCAACGGCGGCCGCCGCAAGCCCGCCGCCGAGGAACTCGGCATCTCCGAACGCACCCTCTACCGAAAAATCAAAGAACTCGGCATCCAATGAAACGACATATCCGCATCCTGGCCTGCCTGATTGCCCTGCTGCCGCTACTGGCGGGGTGCAAGATTTCCTATTCGTTCTCCGGCACCTCCATCCAGTCGGATGTCAAGACCATCTGCATTGAGCCCGTGGTCAACCGGGCGACCAAAGTCAATCCCTCCCTGGCAAACCAGCTGACCGAAGAACTCAACGACAAATACCGCAAGCTCACCAGGCTGGAGCAAGTATCCGAAGAGGGAGACCTGAACCTGCTGGTCACCATCGAGTCGTACGATGTGCGTGCCACGGCCGTTACGGCCGATGAAGTGGCCGCCATGAACCGGTTGACCGTCACCTGCAAGGTGGTCTTCACCAATGTGCTTCATCCGGAAGACAACCTGGAGCAGTCGTTCGCGTCCTACGAGGACTACGATTCCAACAACTCCCTCGACATGGTGGAGAACCAGCTCTGCGAGACCATCGTCAAGAAAATCGTGGATGACATTTTCAATGCAACGGTAGCACAATGGTAGACCTTGCCCAACTCTCCTCCGCCGGGCTTCAGCAGCTGCTCGAAGACCATCCCTGGTTCACCGTGGCGCGCCGGGAAGCCCTTTCCCGCCAAGGTGACGACGAGGAGGCCCTACGCCGGGCCGTCGGACGCGACGCCATCTTCTTCCTCTCGCGCGACGAGCTGCTGCGCATCCTCACCGGAAAAGTGCCGGCCGAAGAACCGGTGCCGCTGGTGCAGGAACCCGCCAAACCCCAGTATTATGTGGTGGGCGGCGACTATTTCGGCCAGGAAGATTTCGATCGCCTGCAGGCGGAAGGATTCTCCGTGACGACGCCGGTTTTCGGCGCGCGGGCCGGCAGCGTGGACTATGCACCCGCCGAGACCGTGGTGGTCGACGCTGACGGCAGCATGGTCAGCGAAACGCTCGCCCGTATCTATACCGAACAGGAGCTTTATGACCGAGCCATTGCGATTTACGAAAAACTTATTTTGCTAAATCCAGAAAAAAGTGCTTACTTTGCGGCTCTTATAGAAAAAGTAAAAGAAAAAACACAATAGACTATGCAAGCAGCGTATATCACACTCTCCATCCTGATCGTGATTGCGAGTATTCTCCTGACCATCGTGGTTCTTCTCCAGAACTCGAAGGGCGGCGGACTGGCAGCCAACTTCGCTACCGGCAACCAGACCTTCGGTGTGCGTCAGACGGCCGACTTCCTGGAAAAAGCAACCTGGACGCTGGCATTTACGATCATCGTTCTCTGCATCGCGGCGACCTTCGTGATCCCCGAGCGGAGCGCGCGCCATTCCAACATCAAGAACCAGATCGAGCAGAGCGTTCCCGTGGAGGGAGTGCCGGAGATTCCGGTCACGCCGATCGAGGCTGAATAAGATCTCTCGACAGCGCTCGAGATGACAAATGGAGCGCTTGAGATGGCTGATGGAGATCCCCGACAGGGGGTCTCTTATTTTTTTCGGGTGACGGGAACGAGCCTCCGGGTTTCGGGATCGAAACGGAGGGTTTTGCTGCCGAAGAAACGCGTCAGGGCGCCATTGGCCACCAGTTGGTCGGGCGTGCCGCAGATCATGTTTTCCGCCGGGTTGGCGGGCTGGAGCCAGAGTTTGTCGGCCAGTTGCAGCGCGGTGTCGAGGTCGTGGGTGGAAAGCAGGATGGCTTTGCCTTCCCGGTGGGCGAGCCGCCGCAGGGTGATCATGGTCTCCATGCGGCTGGTGACATCGAGGAAGGCGGTGGGTTCGTCAAGCAGGATGATGGGGCATTCCTGCGCCAGAACCTTGGCGATGAAGGCTTTCTGGCGCTCGCCGTCGCTCAGTTCGGAGATGAAGCGCTGCGCCTTGTCGGCGATGCCGACGGTGATGAGGGCCTGTTGGATGATGGCGTGGTCTTCCTCGCGCAGGGTGCCGAAAAAGCCGGTGTGCGGATAGCGCCCCAGCGAGACCAGGTCGTAGACACTGATGCCGCCGGTCTGGGTGCGCTCGGTCAGCACCACGCCCACCCGCGTCGCGAGTTCGCCGGAGCGGAAGCCGGCCAAGGGTTTTCCTTCAATGAAAATGTCGCCGTGCAGGGACGGCAGCAAGCCGCAGAGGGTCTTGAGCAGGGTGCTCTTGCCGGCGCCGTTGCTGCCCAGTAGGGCCGTGACTTCGCCCGTAAGCAACTGCAGGTCGAGGTCCGGATGGATCACGCGCCGTCCGCCCCGGCCGGTGTAGCCGATGCTGAGCTGGTGGGTGCTGATGGCGATGGCGCGTTTCATATCAATTGAAGTAATGGATATTCTTGCGGTTGACGATGACGTAGATGATGACCGGTGCGCCGATGATGGGCGTGATGGCGCTCAGCGGGAGCACATTGCCGGAACCCGGCAGGACGGTCAGCATACTGCACAGCAGGGCGACACAGGCGCCGGCCAGCAGCGTAACGGGCAGCAGGTGCCGGTGGTTGGAACTGCCCAGCAGCAGGCGGGCGATGTGCGGCACGGCCAGCCCGATGAAGGAGATGGGCCCGCAGAATGCGGTGACCACGGCGGTCAGCACGCCGGTGCAGATAAGAATGAGTACACGGGCCCGGCGCACGTTGACACCCAGGTTGGCGGCGTAGGCGTCGCCCAGGAGCAGCGCGTTGAGCGGCTTGGTGAGCAGCAGGGCGCAGAGGAGTCCGGCCACGGAGAAGCCAGCCAGCCAGGGCAGCTTCGAGAGCGAAACACCACTGAAATCGCCCATGCCCCACATCACGAACTGATGCACCTTGTCGGCCGACGCATGGAAGTTGAGGATGGCGATGACCGACGAAGCCAGGTAGCCGACCATGATGCCGATAATCAGCAGCATCACGTTGCTCGACACTTTCCGCGAGAAGCCCAGGATGATGAGCAGCACCGCGAAGGCGCCGATCAGTGCGGCCACGATGGTGGTCAGGTAGCTGGCGGCTCCCAGATAGATCATGGCAATGGCCACGCCCAGGTTGGCGCCGTCGCTGATACCCAGGATCGACGGTCCGGCCAGCGGGTTCTTGAAGAGGGTCTGGAGCATCAGGCCGCTGACGGCGAGCGAAGCGCCGGCCAGCAGGGCGGTAACGGTCTGCGGGAGGCGCGATTCCAGCACGATGTGCTGCCAGGCCTCCTTCCCTTCGTAGTTGCGCAGAAGGATCTGCACTACGTCCTTGAACGGGATGTGCACGGCACCGTAGAAGAGCCCGCCGCAGAAGAGCGCGACCACGGCCAGGGAAAGCCCTGCATAGATCCATTGGAGTTTGCGCTTATTCATCGAGCGGGAAATAATAGCGCTGCACGTGCCCGGGCAGCAGGTCGGGATGATAGATGGCGATCAGGTCTTCCAGCACCCGGTCGGGGTGGAGGGTAATGTCATCGTAATATGTGGAAGTGATGGTGTTGCAGGCGAAGACGCGGCGTTCTTTCCAGGGACGGAAGTTGGCGTAGGGTTCGTATTCCTGGGCCAGGAGCCGGTAGGTCAGCGGCGCGCGGGTGTCATATTTGAGGAGCCAGAAATCGGCGTCGCCGGCCTGGTCGAAGACGGATTCGAAGGTGAAGTGGACGCTCCGGGCGCCTTTCAGATAGCGGAAGATATAATCCGCGCCGGCGTCGGCGTGCATTACGCCGATATAGCTCTCACCAGCCGGGACCGCCCAGGAAGTGCCGTAGCGGCGCTCCAACACGACAGTGGGGCGATGATCCACCTGCGCAGCCAGGGCCTTGAGTTCGTTGTAACGGGCCTCGGTACGGGCGAAGACCTGCTCGGCGGCTTCACGCTCGCCCAGCAGCAGGCCATAGAAGAGCACCCACTCCGTGCGCCCCAGCGGATGATTTTCCATGTAGTCGGCGGCTTCCACGATGGGGATGCCGAGTTTCTCAGCGGAGCCGTAACCGCTGTTCTCGAAGGGCGAGGCGATGATCATCTCGGTACCGATGTCGATGATCTTCTCCACGTTGGGTGAGGTCGACACGCCCAGATCGGCGATGCGGCCTTCGTCAATGCGCTGCAGCACCACCGGCGAGATGATGTACTGCGGCTCGCAGACGCCGCAGACGCGGTCCAGCGCACCCAGTTCTTCCGCGATGGCGGTATGGACGGAGGTGTAGATGACGGCTTTCTCCACGGGGACGCGGATCACGATGCCGCCTTCCGGCAGTCCCGCGGGCAGGGGCCGGGTACGGTCGACCAGCACATAGTGCTGCCGCTGCCGCAGCGTGTCCCAGGGGTCGCGGATGCGGACCGAGACGTAGTCGTCGAAGTATTCGATATGGAGGTTCCGGGCGTAACGGATGGTGTCGGCGGCGCGCAAGTCGGGCTTTGCGGTGCTCTGCCGGCCTCCGCAGGAGGCGAGCAGCAGCCCGAGGAGGGCGATCAGCGGGAGGATGTGCAGCGACCGTCTCATTGCAGGCGTTGATGCGTAAAGGCGATGCGCGAGGGGATGTCACCGGTGTTGGTGCTCCATTTCAGCCGGCCTTCCGGTGTGTAGCAATAGATTTTGCCCGGGGTGATGTAGTCGCGGGCATCGGTCACAAAGATTTCCCGGGTGTTGGGGTTGACGGCGATGCCGTAGGGATTTTGGAACTGGGCTTCCGTGCCGTCGGTGATGAAGCGGCGCGTCACCACCTGATGGGTCTTGACGTTGACGATGGCGTAGTTCACGTCACTGGTCTGCGTGACATAGCTCCAGGCGTTGTTGTAGACATAGAGCGAGTCGCCGCAGAGGGTCATGTCGGAGCAGGCGAGCAGTTCCATGCATTCGATCACCTGGTCGGTTTGGGTGTCGATGATATAGGTCATCGGCTCGATATCGTAGTAATCGCCCCGGCTGGATACCCAGATCTTGCCGTAGGCGTCGAGTTCCATGCGGTGCAGGTTGGGCGCTACCTCGATCTTTTTGGTTTCCTTGAAAGAGGACAGGTCGATGACGGACACCGTATTGTCATAGTCGGGCACGCGGTAGCCGCCTGAGTTGGCTACGTAGAGTTTGTTGCCTTTGATGACCATCTCTTCCGGCTGGTAGCCCACCACGCAGGTGTCCACTACGCGCAGCGAGGCCGTATCGATCTTGGCCACATAGCCCAGGCGGTAGTTGGGATCAACCTCCACCGGACCGGCATAAGAGCTCACATAAGCATACTGATCCTTGAACACGATATAGCGGCAGTTGGGCACCGACACCTGGCCGATGTGCCGGGCGGTGGTGGCATCCATCACCTCCACGAGGTTCGAGCAGTTGACCACGGCGTAGAGCCGCTTGCCATAGATCTGCAGGTCGTTGCCCACATCGCCCAGTTCCTGCACCACGCCGGGATTGCGCTCTGCATAAATGTTCTTCCTGTAGATGCCGCTTGCGTAGTCGTAGTAGTCGAGCGTACACTTGTTGCTGCCCATATTGCCTTCGTTCAGCAGGTAGAATCCGGCGATATCGCCCGCGTCGCCACCGCCAACGTCCGTCTTTTCAGACGGAGTGACCGGTTCGATGGTCCGACAGCCGGAAAACAGGAGGACCGGCAAAAGCAGCAGCAGGCAGAGACGTTTCATCTTCGTTACAAAAGGAAAGACAAAATTAATCGAAAATTCGTTCCGGGCATCGGATAACATTGCACAACTTCGTATTGTTGGTTGAAAATGTTGTTGACCTCGAGCGTGCCGCAAAGCGCGTGCTTGCCCAGCGGGAAATTGTGTGAGAGCGACAGATCGCTGGTATACCAGGGTTGGGCATGGTTTTCGGGGATGTTGGCCACCGATTCGTAGCGTTCACCCGTATAGATGAAGCTGTAGTTGAGGTTCCAGCCCGCGTAGCTGAACGCAGCGGTGAAGGAACCACTGTGCCAGGGGATGTAGGGGATCTGGCCGCCGTACCAGGGACTCGTCGGGTCGGTGAAGTCCTGGGCTTTCTGGTAGGTGTAGGTGGCGCGCAGGTCGGCCGTGACGGGGCCCAGTGCCAGTGCCGTGCCGACGGCCGCGTCGATGCCGCGGATCTTCACCAGGCCGAGGTTGACCATCGTCCACTGGAACTGGTTGGAGGCAGGCGTGGCGATGATCTTGTTCTCCACCACGTTGTAGTAGCCGTCGACGGTAAGGTTCAGTTTCTTGAAGATGCCGCGGGTCCAGTATTTGTCCCAGGTGAGGCCCACGTCGTACTGGGTGCTGAACTCGGGCTTCAGGTATTTGTTGCCGATGAAGGTATAGTAGAGGTCGTTGAGGGTCGGCATGCGGAAAATGCGCTTGTAGAAGGCCCGGATGGAGAAGTTCTTGTCGCGGAACGGGATGAACTGCAACACGGCGGTGGGGGTCCAGACGCTGCGGCTTTCCGCCGCGGCGCCCGCTTCGCGGGCCTGGTCGTCGACGAAGGTGTAGAGTACGCTGCCCTGCAGCTTGAGCTTCGGCCAGCGCAGCGAGGTGGACAGCGCTGCCAGCAGGGTGTTGCGCGAAGGATACACGAAGTTCACCAGGTCGGCGTCAAGCGTGTTGAACTGCCAGTCTGCCGCCAGGTCCACGTCCCACCATTTGAAAATATCATAGGACTGGGCCACCGACAGGTAGGCTTCCTGCTGCCGGTAGTGGTTGTCCACATACATCGTGGAGACGTCGAGCCGCGGGTCAGACAGGTAGTGCAGGTAGTCGTAGGCGTACTTGAAGCTGGCGTTGAGGCGGTAGTCGCCCCATTTCTTGAAGAAGGAACCCTGGGTGAAGAAATCCGTATCCCACTGCCGGTCTTCGTGGCGGAACTTGCCCGGTTCTTCGCGCACGAAGGCGCCGGGGTAGCCGCGCTCTGAATCGTAGAAATAGAATTTGAGGCGCCACTGCCCTTCCGGAATCCGGCCGAAGAGGCCCTCTTCGATGCGGAGGGCCCGCACGTCGCCGTTCTGGCGCACGGCCGTGGTGTCGTAGCCGTCTTTCTTCCGGTAGGTAAACTTGTATTTGCCGCTTGTGGTCAGAAACTCGGCGTTGAAGGAATTCGAGACGCTGTTGCCCAGTTTCTGCTCCCAGAGCACGGAGGGATTGATGGTGCTGAACGAGCCGCCCGCCAGTGTGGCTTTCAGGTTGGTGCGGCGCTTTCCGCTGAACACCGGCATTCGGGTCTGGAGATAGACGGCGCTGGCCGAGGCATAGTCCTTGGCCGACTGCACAGCGGTGCTCTTCTGCCCGTTGTAGAGGGTCACCGACTCCATGTTTTCGAGCGAATACTTGCCCAGGTCGATCTGCCCGTTCTGGGCGTTGCCCAGCTGGATGCCGTCATAAAATACGCCTACGTGCTGGGTGCCCATGCTGCGGACATTGATGGTTTTCAGGCCGCCGATGCCGCCGTAGTCCTTGATCTGGACGCCCGAGAAGTAGCGGATGGCGTCGGCCACGGAGAGCGCGTTGAGTTTTTCCAGCTGCTCGCCCTGCAGGGTCTGTGCGGGAATGATCTTTTCGGGCTGGCGGAACGCGGACACCACGGAGGCGTCGAGCGCCAGCGTGTCTGGCGGCGAGGCCGGCAGCATCAGCATCAGCAGCAGGGTCAGGATCATTTCACCAGGTTGTAGTCGATGACGCGGAAAACTTCGGTCGACACTTCGCCGAGCCAGCCGCTCTTGGCGTTGAGGCCGGTCTGTACCTTCACGAAGTCGATGTACTGCAGGTTCGCCGGCTGGCCGTCATAGGTCACGGCGTTGGAGATCTTAAAATGGTTGCAGCCCCGCGTGATGCCTGTCGCCACGTCGGGCAGCATGTCGGTGGCGTTGAAATTGTCGGCATAGCCCCAGTCGTAGTCCGGATTGACCCAGTAAGTGCCGCGGCCGGACTGGTCGTAGTTGCGGGCTTCCAGGCGCGTGCCGCGGAGCGTATACCGGTCCGCTCCGACCCAGTTCGGGTAGTAGTAGTCCTGTTTGTGGTATTGCGCCAGGTAGTCGATGCTGCCGCTGCCGCCGCGGTTGTCGGTCCAGGCCACAGGCTGGCCCGGAGCCGCGGGGCGATAGTAGGTTACGGCATAGTCCTGTACTGTGCCGTCAAGACCGTATTCAGAACCCTTGAGTTCGTACCAGGTGTCGTTGGGCAAGCCGTCGCCATTTTCATCCTGAGAGACCCAGACGATACCGGGTTCCGAATTGTTGGTATAGGCGTTGTGTTTGACGGCGAAATTGTACGCCCCGTCGTTGGCGACGCTGTGGTCGAAGCCCAGCACGAGCGTTCCGCCGAAAGCGCCGAGGGAGACGTATTTGTTTTCTTTCAGCTGCCCCGCCGCATAGGCGCAGGCTTCCTCCTGTGTCGTGGCCGTGTAGTTTTCATTGATAAACTGGCCGGGCGCCGGCAGGTACAGCAGCACCTGGTCGGCATACGGACTGCTGGTGGCAGAGGACGCGCGGCGGAAGGTGCCTTCCGGCGGGCAGACCACGACCGAAAGCGTGTCGTGCCGCACGCCGCCTTCGTCCAATGATCCCTGCAGGATCACCGTATGGGTGCCCTGCTCCGTGGCTTCAAAGCGGTAGAGCGCTGCGTCGCCTTCCTGCATAAGCTTTCCGTCGACGAACCAGTCGAAATGGAAATGATGGGTGCTGTCGATATCCAGGGGCTGCAGGCGGATGCTGCGTCCCTGCGACACGTTATACTGCTTCTGTTCAAACAGATAGGCGGCCTGCAGGACCGGTGAGAGTGTGGAGTCTGGCGGCGTAGGTGTCGGTCCCGGGGGATCCGGTGGCTCCGGAGGGACCGGCGGCGTCGGAGGTTGTTCTTCCTGTCGGACGTTGATGCGGATTTCTTTGGCTGCCTTTCCATATTCGGTGGTTACCTCCACGGTGAAGTAGAAAACTCCCACTTCTTCCCCCTGGAAGATGAAGCTGGTGCCGCTTCCGACCACCTGCCCGTTGCGGAGCCACTGGATCCGGGCGGTGGGGGTCAGATTGGCAAATACCGGAGAAAGCGTGAGGCTTTCTCCGCGTTCGACCGAATAGCTGTTGCCGTCGGGCAGGGTGATGACAGGGGGCAGACCCTCATCCGCCCCCTGTGGACACCCGCTCGCTCCAAAGAGCGAAACGATCAGTAAAACGTATATGGAAAGACGCCGCATGCAGGCTTTCCAGACTTATTTGCGGACGGCGATGTCGTCGATGGCGAAGTAAGCCGGTGCGTTGAAGCCCCAGTCACCGTACAGATCATCCGAGCCGTAGATCATGAAGGTGATCTTGTCGACGGCGCCCAGTTCGGCCAGTCTCCATTTGGCCCAGTAAGTCACATATTCATCGTTGCTGGCAAGGACGAAATCGAGGGTGCCAGTGATTTCATTATCGACATAGCCGGTGGCAACGACCTTGAAATAGCCGTCAGCCGCCATGGGCGGATTGTAGGCGTCGCCGTTAACCAGGAAATTCATCGTGTAGCAGGTGTTGTTCACGTAGACCGATTCGACGACACGAGGTTTACCGTCCGTCATGGTGATTGCGGCCGGATTGGTGCCCCAGTAGCCTGCGTCATAGATAATGGCAAAGTTGTCGGAACCGTTGTTGCCGCAGCCCTTGCGTCCGGCACCGTCCAAAGCCGGGTTGTACACTTCGAGCTGCCGGGTGTAGTCGGCACCGGCCAGCATGCCGTTGCCATAGTTGGAGATGGCGATGCCGCCGCCGGACAGACCGCCGGACCAGGTCGTAGCGTCGTAAGGGAGCACTGTGCCGGAGAGCCAGGTATTATACTGGTCAGCCCAAGTGCAGCCGTCTCCATAGAGGATGGGACCGCCGTACTGCGGTTCGTCGATCATCGAGCTCCAGTAGGTTCTGGTGTTGGCCGGACCTTTGTAATCCTTGTCTTCGAAAGTCAGCACATAAGTTTCGTAGTAGCGCGGAAGCGCGATGGTCGAGCCGTCAGCGAAAACAAAGACAAAGTCGTCGTCACTTTCGATAACGCTTTTGATGGCGTTGTCCTGGCCGGGCATGGCGGGAATGGATACACGGCCGCGGTCCTTGAATTTGAGGATGTAGTCGCCCGTGGTGAGCGAAGTGACGCTGATCAGGCCGTCATCGCTGCTTTGAATTTCTTCAGCAATTTCCTGGAGTTGCGTGTATTGGGAATCAAGATCAATACTGCAGCTGATAGCCAGGCTTCCGGCCATAACGATGGCCAAGGCGAGTCCGAGGACTCCCCGGAGAGATAGTTTGCGCATAGGTATAAAGAGTTTGGTCATAAAAG
The DNA here is from genome assembly GCA_905233345.1 of uncultured Bacteroidales bacterium. Taxonomy (GTDB): domain Bacteria; phylum Bacteroidota; class Bacteroidia; order Bacteroidales; family UBA932; genus Cacconaster. The sequence continues at coordinate 17,334 of CAJODQ010000006.1, read as the reverse complement.
TCAATCACGACCCATTCGCCGCAGGTCCATAATTTACAAAGGCAGCAGGCAGGTCTTCTGACTCGTTCCGTACGCGGCGCCTTCCCAGGCAACGCCCAGTGGCGGAGAATACCGTGACGCTTTGGAACTCACAGCAGCGGGAACTGTCCGGGATTTTCACCCGGTTCCCTTAACCTGATGCGATACAAATATACGCAGTTTTTCTGAAAATTAGCCAGAAAAGTCAACGGGTCGATCCGGCCATTTGCGCGGCGCGCAGCACGGCGTCGGCGAAAGCAGCCCAGGTCTGGGTACGCTTGACTTCCCGGATGTTGGTGACGAAGGCCTCGGGGCTGCCGTCGAAGTAATGACGGATGGCTTCGGCGATGGCTTCGGCTGAGGCCTCGGTGGCCATCACCCCCAGGCCGGGCTCTCCGACGCTCTCGGCCAGGCCGCCCACGGGCGTGGCCACCAGCGGCACGTCGAAGTGCAGGGCGATGGCCGTGATGCCGCTCTGGGTCGCACTCTTGTAGGGCAGCACGCAAAGGTCGGCCGCGGAGAAAAAGCGGGGCACTTCCTCGTCGTCGATGTAGCGGTTGAAGACATGGATGCGGTCGGCGCAGCCGGACGCGGCAATCTGGGTGTCGTATTTCTCGAAACTGCCATAGCTCTCGCCGGCAATCACCAGCTGGTAGTCCGGTCCCAGCAGGGGCATGGCGTCGATCAGCAGGTCCAGGCCCTTGTAGTCACGGATCAGGCCGAAGAACAGCAGGGTGCGGAGCTTCGGATCGAGCCCGAGTTCCTTCCGGGCGGTCAGCTGGTCCATCTTCTGGCCGAAGTGGTCGTAGAGCGGATGGGCCTGCAGCACGTAGGGCTTGTCGGGCGTCAGGGACTGCATGTCGCGCAGCACCGACTGGCTCATGGCGACGCAGCCGCCGCACTGCTTCAGGAACCAGCGCGAGAAAGGCTTGTCGAAGAACTTGGCTTCGTGGGGAATCACATTGTCGAGGATGGCGATGGTCGGGATGCCGCGTTTGCGCAGGCGGCGCGCCACCATGCCCAGTGAAGGCGCCAGGTAGCTCATCCAGTACTTCACGACCACCAGGTCGGGTTTCCAAGCGGCGATCTTGCGGGCGGCGGCGCACCAGTTGAACGGGTTGGCCGTGTCGAGCACGGCTTCGCTGTCGACGGGTTTGGCCTTGTCTTCCGGCGTGACGTACTGGGTCTTGCCGGGGAACAGGAAGTTGGGATACTGCCGGGTGAAGGTGAAGGCCTTGACGGTGTGTTCGCGACCCAGTTCTTCCAGGAGATTGGCGTTGAACTGGGCGATGCCCCCGCGGAACGGGTAGAAAGTGGAAAGGTATGCGATTCTCATGATTGGACGGATGAAAGGGTTTGGCGGGCGAAGGCCAGCAGGTCCTGCTTTCCTTCGACGCGGAAGGCCGGAATGCCCGCGCGGCGGGCGAATTCGAGGTCGGAGACGCTGTCACCCACGAACCAGCTGCGGTCGAAGTCGACGTCGGGATAGTCGGCGCGCACTTCCAGCGCCATGCCGATGTTGGGCTTGCGGCGCGGGCTGCTGTTGTCGTTGTCGGTGCAGATGTAGATCTTGTCGATACGGCCGCCGGCTTCGCGAATGCGGTCCAGCATCCAGGCGTGGACTTCTTCCAGGTCGGCTTCCGTCATCAGGTCTCGGCCCACGCCGCGCTGGTTGGTGACGATGACGATGCGCCGGAACAGGGGATTGACGAGCCGCAGGGCTTCGAGCGCCCCTTCGCAGAACACGAATTCCCCGATATTCTTCACATAATCGGCAGGACGGAGCACGTTGATCACACCGTCGCGGTCGAGCAGCAGGGCGTCGTAGGGATAGGGGTGGAACGCGCCGGAAGCGAAGTCCCGCTGGGCCCGGGCATAGTCACTGGGGATGCCGATATCGATGAAATAGCCCTCCGAACGGAAGCCCGCGAGCTGCTGCCGGGCGGCCAGCGGCTCGAAGAAGTCGCGCTCCAGGGAGAAGCGCTCCGGGCAGCCTGCCAGGGCGTCGCGTTGCAGCAGGTAGACGCCGCCGTTGATCAGGCCCTGCGCACAGGGCTGTTTTTCCCGGAAGGCAGTGATGCGTCCCTCCGCCGTGCAGCAGACTTCCCCGTAGCGGTCGAAATCACGCAGGGGCTTGAGGGCGAGCGTGGCCGGCAGACCTTGTTGCTGGTGGAAACGCGCCATGGCGGCATAGTCCATGCCGAACCAGGTGTCGCCGTTCAGCACGAAAACATCGTGCGCTTCGGCCTTCTGAAGGGCCAGCCGCACGCCGCCGCCCGTTCCCAGGGGCTCGGCTTCCACGACGCAGCTGATGCGCGCCCGGTTCTTCCGGGCTGCCACCCAGTCTTCAATGGCCTCGTGCCGATAGCCCAGCGAAAGGATAATATGGTTGAAGCCCGCCGCTTCGAGGTCGTCGAGCAGCCAGGCCAGGAAAGGACGTCCGGCCACGGGTGCCATGCACTTGGGCAAGTCGGGGACGGCGCTGCGCAGCCGCGTTCCCATTCCGCCGGCCAGGACGATCGCTTCCATTATTGCTTTTCTCCGAAAATATCCTTTTCGACCAGTTCGCAGATGATGTGGCCCACCGTGATGTGTGCCTCCTGGATACGGGGCGTGTCGTTCGACGGGACGTTGATCAGCAGGTCGGCTGCGTCGCGCATCTTGCCGCCGGATGCGCCGGTCAGGGCAATGGAATAGAGACCTTGTTCCTTGCAGACGTCAAAGGCCTGGAGGATGTTTTTCGAGTTACCCGAGGTGGAAATGCCCACCAGGATGTCGCCTTTGCGGCCCAGGCCCGAGATGAGCCGGGCGAACACTTTTTCATAACCGTAGTCGTTGGCGACGGCGGTCAGGTAGGAGCTGTTGCAATGCAGGGCATCGGCGGGGAGCACGGGGCGGTCGAAATAGAAGCGGCCGGAAAACTCGGCGGCCAGGTGCTGGGCGTCGGCGGCGCTGCCGCCGTTGCCGCAGAAATACACACGGCCACCGCTGCGGAAACAGGCGACGATCTTTTCGACGGCCGTGGCTACGGCTGCTTTGAGGATTTCATCCTGCTCCAGCAGGGAAAGGGTATCGATGTGCGCCCGCAGGCGGGAAGAAATTACTTGTTTACGGTCCATGTTGTCAAGCCTCCCTGGCTGAATTCAAAATCATATACTTCGCCGACCTGCAGCGCCAGGAGCGCCTCTTCCACGGCGTACCGGGTGTTGCCCGGACAATAGAAAAACATAAAGCCGCCGCCACCGGCGCCCGAGATCTTGCCGCCCGTCGCTCCGGCATGGATGGCAGTCTCGTAGAGTTGGTCGATGTACGGGTTGGAAATGCCGCCGGCCATCTTCTTCTTATTGACCCAGCTCGTGTTGAGGGCGGGACCCAGGTCTCCGAGGTTGTTCTGGAGCAGGCTTTTCTTCATGCGGAACGCCTCTTCCTTCACCCGGTGCATGGCCTCCACGGAGTCGTTGTTCTTCTTTTTGACGTTGGCCATCTGCTCTTCGATGATGCGGGCCGATTCACGGCGCTTGTTGGTGTAGAGCAGCACGGTGTTGAGCGCCCATTCGTTGAGGATGTTGTCGGGGATGCTCAGCGGATTGACGATCACGCGGTCGTCGCTCAGGAACTCCATGAAGTTGACCCCGCCGAAAGTGGCGGCATACTGGTCCTGACGGCCACCGGCCAGTCCCAGGTCGATGCGCTCGATCTCATAGGCCAGCCGCGCGATATCGTATTTGCCCAGCGGAAGGTTGAGCCATTCCACAAAAGCGCCGAGGATGGCGACCACCAGGGTGGAGGAAGTGCCCAGGCCGGAACCGGAGGGAACGTCCATTTGGGTGGTAAGCTCGAATGAGAGCGGTTTTCCGTCGTTGAACTGTCGGACAATTCGGTTGTAGATGCCGCATTGCAGGACCAGCGGCCCTGCCGGCTCGATGAAGGGAGCCGCGTCGTATTCCTGCACGATTTTGTCGTTGACGTGGACGAAGCGGATTTTGCCGTTGTCGGTGGGGATAATCGTGGCGTAGGCGAAACGGTCGATGGTCACGTTGAGCACGGCGCCCCCGTACAGGTCGGCATAGGGAGACACGTCGGTGCCGCCACCGGCGATACCCAGGCGGAAAGGCGCTTTGCTTCGATAATAGACAGATGTATCCATGGTTCAATATATCTTACAAAGATATAAAAAAAAGGAAAATCCCCCAAGTCACCTGTGGATACGAGAAAATCTTTAAATTTTTTATTGTTTTTCGATAAATTTTTGTATATTTGCAGAAAATTAATCCTTTCAGACATGATTACAACCTGGTGGGCATCCCTTTCCGTGGCCATGAAGATTCTCTGGGGCGTCACGCTGACCGCTTCCCTGATCTTCCTGATCCAAAGCATCCTGACCTTCATCGGCGCTGACGCCGGCGAAGGCGGCATCGACACCGACGTTGACACCGGCTTCGATTCCGAAGAAGCCGATGCTACCGTAGAAGGCGGAACCAATCTGCTGACCTTCCGCAATTTCGTCAACTTCATCCTCGGCTTCGGCTGGTCGGCCATCCTGCTGCAGGAAAAGATTCACTCGATTCCGCTGCTGCTGATCGTCTCGGCGCTGATCGGCGTGGCCCTGGTGGTCGTGGTGATGTACCTCTTCAAATGGCTGAGCAGCATGCAGCAGTCCGGCAACATCGACATCTACAAGTCGGCCGTGGGCTGCAACGGCAACGTCTATCTGACGATTCCCGGCGAACGGCAGGGAGAAGGCAAGGTCCAGATCTCCATCAACAAAGCCGTGCGCGAATACCGGGCCGTCACCGACGGTGACACCCTCAAGACGAACACCCCGATCCGTGTGGTCGAAGTCATCGGCCCCGACACGGTGCTTGTCGAACCCCTTGAATCATTAATCATTTAAATACCTGTTGAGAAGAATATGGAACTCTATCTGATCCTGATCCTCGTGGCGGTCGTCTTCGTGACCTTCACCGCCATCCTGCGGCGCTACAAACGCTGCCCCTCCGACAAGATCCTGGTTATCTATGGTAAGACCGGCAAGAACAAGGAAGGCGGTATCTCGTCGGCCCGCTGCATCCACGGCGGTGCTTCTTTCATCTGGCCTGTTTTCCAAAGCTATGCGTTCCTCGACCTGACCCCGATCTCGATCGAGTGCAACCTGACGAACGCCCTGTCGAAGCAGAACATCCGCGTCGACGTGCCGTGCCGCTTCACCGTGGGTATCTCCACCGAGCCCGACAACATGACCAATGCCGCCGAGCGTCTGCTTGGCCTGTCTACCGACCAGATCCAGAACATCGCCACCGATATCCTCTTCGGCCAGCTGCGTCTGGTGATCGCGACGATGGACATCGAGGAGATCAACGCCGACCGCGACAAGTTCCTGGCGAACGTCTCCACCAATGTGGAAGCCGAGCTTCGCAAGATCGGCCTGAAACTCATCAACGTGAACGTGACGGATATCCGCGACGAATCGGGCTATATCGAAGCCCTCGGTAAGGAAGCCGCTGCGAAGGCCATCAACGAAGCAAAGAAGAGCGTGGCCGAGCAGAACCGTTTCGGTGAAATCGGTAAGGCCGAGGCCGACCGGGACAAGGACATCCGTATCGCCGAGACCACGCGTGACACCCGTATCCGGACCGCCGACGCCAACGCGAAGGCCGTTGAGGGTGAAAACAGTTCGAAGATTGCCATTGCCCAGTCTGATGCAGCCCGTCGTGAGAAAGAGGCAGAAGCTTCCCGCATCGCCGTGGCCGCTGAGAAAGTGCAGGCCGCCAAGGCCCTCGAAGAGGCCTACAAGAGCGAGCGCGACGCCGAGCTGGCCCGTGCCGAGCGTGAGAAAGCGACGCAGCAGGCCAACATCGTGGTCGCCGCCCAGATCGAGAAAGAAAAAGCCATCATCGACGCGGAAGCCGAAGCCGAGCAGATCCGCCGCAAGGCGAAAGGTGAGGCCGACGCCATCTTCGCCAAGATGGACGCCCAGGCCCGCGGTACCCTGGAGATCCTCTCCAAGCAGGCAGAGGGTTTTGGACAGCTGGTTTCCGCCGCTGGAGGCGACGCCCAGCAGGCCATCACGATGCTCATCACCGACAAGCTCCCCGAACTCGTCAAGACGCAGGTCGAGGCCGTGAAGGGCATCAACATCGACAAGGTGACGGTGTGGGACAACGGTGGCGGCGGTGCCGACGGCAAGACGGCCACGTCCAACTTCATCTCAGGCCTGATGAAATCGGTTCCCCCGTTGGAAGACCTCTTCAAACTCGCCGGCATGGAACTGCCCGGCTACCTGAAGGGAAAGTCCGCCGCGGCGAAGGAAGTGGAAGAAATCAAGGAAGAAGCGTAGCGTATGCCGATCATCATCAACATCGACGTGATGCTGGCCCGCAGAAAGATGTCGTCCGGTGAGCTTGCCCAGCGGATCGGCATCTCTGCGGCCAACCTCTCGATCCTCAAGACTGGCAAGGCCAAAGCGGTGCGCTTCACGACACTGGAAGCCATCTGCAAGGCGTTGGACTGCCAGCCGGGGGACTTGCTGGAGTATCGTTCCGACTGACCACCGCTGCAACGGCGACAAAAAGAAGGCCGGCCCCGCAAGAGGCCGGCCTGATCGTATCCGTCGGGCGGATTAGATCATCTCAACGATTTCAGCGACGGGGGCATTCTTCATCACGGAAGCAATGCCGTTGTCACGGTTGCGCTCGGAAGCATACATCTGGCTCTGGCCGATGACCTGGCCGTTCGTAGCCTTCAGCGTGAAATACGGTTTGCCGTTCTTGGCAACCATCTTCTCGAAACGTTTTTCGTCGACTGCGTTTTTCTTGACAGACTCGGCGCCGTTGAGGCAGGCGGCTTTGGTGGTGTAACCTTCGCTGGTGAGGATGACTTCGCCGTTCGAAGCTTTGAGATTGAACTGGAATTCACCGTTCTTTCTCGTCGTGATCTCAAATTTTGCCATAGCGTTAGAATTTGAATAAATTGTATATACCCTACAAATATACAAAATGTTCTCAAATTAATAAGCGATTTTTTAACTTTGCATGATCATCGAGAAAACGATTGCCAGCTATGAAACAGCTATTTTCTTTTATCGCAACTGTCGCCCTTGTGGCGGCCTGCTGCGCGCCCGCTCCCGAAGGCGCCCTGAAACATGCCACCCCCGAATCGATGGGGATGAATTCCTCGAAACTCAACCAGATCGACCGTGAAGTGGCCCGCGCCATCGAAGAGGGCAATATTCCGGGCTGCGTGGTCTCGGTGGTCCGCGGCGACAAGATCGTCTTCCTGAAGGCCTACGGCAACAAACAGGTGGTGCCCGACACCATCCCGATGACCCCGGAGACCATCTTCGACCTGGCCTCCGTGAGCAAATGCGTGGGAACGACGCTTTCGTTCATGCAGCTGGTGGAAAACGGCTATGTGCGCCTGACCGACGACGTGGACATGTATATTCCGGGCTTCAAGCCCTGGGTCGATCCCGAAACCGGCAAGAAAGTCGACATCACCGTCCAGGACGTGATGACCCACACCTCGGGCCTGTCGCCCTATATCGCCACCAATGCTTATCTGGCGCGCTTCGGCGTCAACAGCCCCGATTCGCTGATCTGGCACATCGCCAACGAGATCAAGCGCAATTTCCGCCCCAAGACCGACTACATGTACAGCTGCCTCAATTTCGTGACGGTACAGAACATCCTGCAGAACATCACGGGCGAGAAGCTCTGCGACTATGCCGAGAAGAACGTGTTCGGCGCGCTGGGCCTCAAGCACACCGGCTACATGCCCAAGGAGCGCCACCCGGAATGGATGCCGCTCGTGGCTCCGACCGAAGTGCAGCCGGACGGCATGCCGCTGCTGGGTGAGGTGCACGACCCGCTGGCCCGCCTGGCCAATGGCGGCAATTCCGGCAATGCCGGCGTGTTCTCGAACTGCGAAGACCTGTCCGTGATCTGCGCGGCCATCATGAACGGCGGCGCTGTCAACGGCAAGCGCATCCTCAGCCCGCTGACCGTCGAGACCATGGCCACGGTGCCGAGCGACAACGATCCCTGGATCGGCCGGGCGCTGGGCTGGGACAACCGCAGCGATGCGGCCGGCCTGCGCGGTGACCTTTTCAGCCGTACGCGTACCATCTGCCATACGGGCTACACCGGCACTTCCATCATCATGGACCTCGACAACAAGACCGCGGTCATCCTCTTGGCCCACCGCGTTCACCCCACCGATACGGGCGGCACCGGCAAGCTTCGCGCCCGCATCGCCAACATTGTTGCCGGCAGCATTGAAGACCTTGAGAAATAACATCACATACGGCCGTGTGGCCGACCTTTTTCCCCGCACCGGGACCATCCTGATCGCCGATGCCTGCTTCCGCGACAGCGGCCGGCTCGACGCGTGGGGCTGCCCCATCCTTTGGCTGAACGCCTCCGAACAGGAGAAGACCCTCGCCACGGTGGAGCGCCTAATTTCCGAATTACTGGCGCTGCAAGCCGACCGGGATACTTTCCTGATCGGTGTGGGCGGCGGCATCACCACCGACATCACCGGCTTCGTGGCCGCCATCTACAAGCGCGGCCTCCGCTTCGGCCTGGTCCCCACGACCCTGCTGGCCCAGGTCGACGCCGCCATCGGCGGCAAGAACGGCGTGAACTTCGACCGCTACAAGAACATGGTGGGCACGTTCCGCCAGGCCGAGTTCGTGTATATCGACACGGACTTCCTGCAGACGCTGCCGGCGCGCGAACTGCGTTGCGGCGCTGCGGAGATGCTCAAGACCTTCCTCCTGGCCGACGCAAAAGCCTATGAGGAAGCCGTGCGGGTGTTCAGCGGTCCGACCCCGGAACACGTGCCGGAACACCTGGTCCGCCGTGCCGGCGAGATCAAATACGCGCTGGTGGAGCAGGATCCGGAAGATCACAGCGTCCGCCAGCTGCTCAACCTGGGGCACACCTTCGGCCATGCCATCGAGAAATGCTCTTCGCAGTACGAACATGGCGAGGCGGTGGCCATCGGCATCGTGATGGCTGCCCGGATGGCTTGCGAGAAGGGACTCCTGCAGCCCGAAGAGGCGGAGCGCATCCGCCGCGACATCGCCGCCTGCGGCCTGCCCGTGGAACCGCCCGTGCCGGAAGCCGAGTTGCGCGCAGCCATCCTCCAGGATAAGAAACGCACCGGAGACACCCTGAAATACGTACTCCCCCAAACCATCGGCCAAGCCACGCTATGGGAAGAATCTGTTACAGCCTGAAGCAGGCCAGCGCTTCGTACTGCCGCTTCCTGGCCGAAATCCGGCCCAATGACGCCGTTGAGGTGCGGCTCGATGAGAACGACTTCGACGAAGCCGAAATCCGCGACATCTTCTCCTGTGAGCGGAAATCGCAACTGATTGCCACCTGCCATGTGTCGCTGCCTTCCCAGGTGGAGCATGCGGCCCAGATGCTCACGACCGCCGTGCTGGCCGGGGCGGACTACATCGACGTTCCGCTCGACTTTCCGGAGAATTCCCGGCAGTGGCTGATGAACCTGGCGCTCAACCATGGCACCCGGGTCATTGTATCGTGGCACAACTACAACGATACCGATTCGCGGGAGCGCCTGCTGGAACTGGCCGAACAGGCCCGTCAGACGGGTGCCGACATCATCAAGATCGTTACCACGGCGCAGCGGCCGGAAGATGCCGCCACGGTACTCTCGCTCTACGAGCACTTTGCGCCCGGCAAACTCCTGGCCTTTGCCATGGGTGAAGCGGGCCGCGCTTCGCGCTTTGCCGCTTTCGAAAAGGGCGCGCCCTTCCTGTTTGTGGCGCCCACCCGGGCCAGCGCAACGGCACCGGGCCAGCCCAGCTGGTTCGACCTGCTGCCCGAAAGCGCCATCAAACTCCGCGGTGAGGCTTTCCTCCCCGCCTCCAAAAGTTTCGCCCAGCGCGCCATCCTGCTGGCGGCCCTGGCCACCGGCACCACCAAGCTCTACAACGTGACCCTCTGCGAAGACGTGTCGTCTGCTATGCGGGTGGCGGAAGCGCTCTACGCCGACGTGACCCTCGACGGGACGACCCTTACGATCGAAGGGCATCAGAATATCCGCCGCGACGGGCTCCGCGTCCGCGACAATACCCTTTTTGTAGGCGAATCCGGCCTGCTGGCGCGCCTTTGCATTCCGCTCGCGGGCCTGGCCCGGGAAGACATCCTCATCACGGGCGAAAAGACCCTGCTGCGCCGCCGGCTCGACGACCACCGCGAAGCCCTGCGCGAGCTCGGCCTGAGGCTTGAATTTACCGACCGCAGCCATCTTCCCGTGCGGGTCAAGGGTCAGCTGCACCCGGGCGACGTGACGGTCTCCGGACACAAAGGCTCGCAGATGATCTCGGGCATGCTGCTCGCCCTCTCGCAGTGCGACGAGGAGAGCTCCATCCTCATCGAAAATGTGACCAGCGAACCGTATATCAGTCTGACCACCTACATCGCCTCGTTCTTCGGGCTTTCGGGCTATGAGTGCCCTGAGCTATCGAAAGAAGCCCAGCCGAGGGATGAAGACGTGGATGTGGAAGAACTCCTGCAACGCACCTGGTACATCGAACCGAAGCAGCAGATTACACCCGTGCAGGGGCTGGAGGTGGAGCGCGACTGGAGTGCTGCCGCCATGGTCCTGACGGCCGGCGCCATAGCCGGAGAAGTCACGGTTCGTGGCCTGGATCCCTATTCCTGCCAGTCCGACGCCGCCATCTACGACCTTTTCAAGGAAAACAATGTGGACGTGGAAGTGTCTGACAACCAGCGTACCCTGACCGTGCGCAAGTCCATCCTGCGGCCCTTCTTCTTCGACATCACCGATGCGCCCGACCTCTTTGCGCCGCTGTTCCTGTTGGCCGTTTTTTCGGAGGGGGAGAGCGTAATCGTAGGTATTGAGCGGCTTAAGAACAAGGAGAGCAACCGGGCCACCAGTTTTGCCGAGGAATTCCGAAAAATGGGTGTCCAGACGGCTTCCTCGGGCGACCAGATGATCATCTACGGCCACGAGAACCACCGGCTATTCGGCGCTTCGGTCTCCTCGCACGGCGACCATCGCCTGGCTATGGCCCTGCTGGTGGCTTCGCTTTACGCCGAAGGACCTGTCAAGATCGACGACACAGATTGCGTCGCCAAGTCCTTCCCCGAATTCCTCGACATTTTCCATCAACTCAAGCGTTGACGTATGGATACTTTCGGCCAACACTTCCAGCTCGAAATTTTTGGTGCGTCCCATGCGCCGAATGTGGGTGTTACCCTCCGTGGCGTTCCTGCCGCGCTGCCGCTCGATGCCGATGACTTCCGCGCGGACCTGCTGCGCCGCAAAAGCGGCGCCAAGGGCACCACGCCCCGCATCGAGGCGGACCTGCCGGACATCGACGACCGGCGCGCGAGCGACGGCACACTAACCATTACTTTCGCCAACCGCAACTATCGCGACGGCGATTACCGTGATTTCACCGACATTCCACGGCCCGGCCACGCCGATTTCGTGTCGCTGGCCAAGTATGGTTCCCTGCGCAACGGCTGGTTCTCCGGCCGCATGACCCTGCCGCTGGTGGCAGCTGGCGTGGTGGCCAAGAAGCTGATCGCGCCCATCCAGGTGGAAGCACGGCTGCTGGAGGTCGGCGGTGTGGATTTCGCCGATGCGGCGGCGGTTGGGGAGCGGCTCGACGCCGCGATCCGCGAAGGCGATTCGCTGGGCGGCATCATTGAATGTCGCTGCACCGGCGTTCCCGTGGGGCTGGGCGAGCCTTTCTTCGATTCCATGGAGTCGCTGCTGGCACACGCGCTGTTTTCCATTCCCGGCATCCGCGGGGTGGAGTTCGGCGACGGTTTCGCGGCGGCCCGGATGACAGGATCGCAGCACAACGACCCGATTATCGACGCGGCCGGACATACGGCCCGTAACGGGGCCGGCGGCATCAACGGCGGTATCACCAACGGCAATCCCGTGGTGTTCCGCATCGCCGCCAAGCCGACGCCGAGCATCCGCAAGCCGCAGCGTACCTTCGATTTCACCCGGGGTGCCCTGGTCGACTATTCCGTCCCCGGCCGGCACGACGTCTGTTTCGCGTTGCGCGTGCCGCCCGTTGTCGAGGCCGTCACGGCCTGTGTCTTTGCCGATCTGATGCTATGAAAAGATACTTCTTTCTGCTGCTGACCCTCGTTTTGCTGGTCAGCTGCGACCGCGGGCCGAAGCTCGACCCGGTGGTCCAAGGGTATTACCGCGATTCCCTCGCGACCCTGACTGCGCGCTGCTCGACGGTGCTGGAGGCCGCTTACATGGCCGAGAAACTGCTGGACGAACGCGATGACCTGCCGGGCTGGGAAGGCTATCCCGTCCAGCTCTGGGAGTATTACACAGGGAAGGATATCTATCTGGGTGCGCCGAAGCGCGGCCTTGTCTACATGCTGAATCCTTCGCCGGAGCAGCTGGCACGCTGGGTGGTCAATGCGGTGTACGACGCCACGGGGGCGCTGGATCCGGCTGACATCGAGAAGGTGTGCGCGTTCATCCGCTGGCAGAGCGGCGCGCAGTTTCCGGTTTCCGGCGTGGTGTACGAGGATATGTATACGGCGGGCTTCTACGAGCCCTACGTGTTCAAGGACGGCGTCACAGTTTACGTGGCCGATTCGACCTGGCTGACGCGCGAGAAACATCCTACGGACGAGATGCTGGAATACTATCTGACGCTGACCAACGATCAGCTGAAGCCCAATACGGGCCGCTATGCGCGGATCTGCTCTACCACGCGGGAGATGTACTACGATGCGGGCGGCACGGCGGAAGTGGGGCGCAGCGACGACGGCGAGCGCTCACAGGCCTGGCTGGCGGAAGTGGGCCGGCTGTACCGCGAAGCCTGGGGTTCGGACAAGAACTTCCTGATCTACGCCTGGGCAAAGGCAAATTTGTAAAATTGCGCAATAATCCATACATTTGCACCCTCTACGATTGGCCCGGATGGCGGAATCGGTAGACGCGCTGGTCTCAAACACCAGTGGCCGCGAGGCTGTGCCGGTTCGACCCCGGCTCCGGGTACAAGAAGACCTTGTAAGTTGCTGATTTTCAAGCACTATACAAAGTCTTCTTTTTTGTATCCCCAAGATTTGGTCACCTTTTGGTCACCGCCTATTCATAATAATTGGTCTATGCGGCGGTTGTTTCTTTGGCTTTGTAGTAAAACACGCTGACTTTCTTATTTCCTGGCCAAAAATAGGCGGTATAGTCATCTGCGAAAGAAACCTGAGGGGCCATATACTTGTTCGCGCACCTCCTATGGATCGCCTTATACTTTTCAATGGAATCCACAGACTTTTGAAGTGTGTTGCACTTCTAAATTGAATTCACCTTTGTTTTTTCGCACCAAAAATGCTACTTTTGCCTCCGCAAACAGGTGTTCGAAGCCGTGACCACGGTGGAGAAAGAATAGGGAATCCGGTGTGAATCCGGAGCAGTGCCCGCTGCTGTATGTTCCTTTGAAGCCTCAAGCATTCTTGTGTCACTGGCTTTTGCCGGGAAGACGCTTGAGGCGGAACGAGTCAGAAGACCTGCCTGTCTGCAATAAGGTGGAAAAGCGCCGGGTCAGTGCTGTTTCACGTATGCGTGGAATTTAATTCCAAAACATGTTGTACAAAATACTTTCTTTCCTGCACAAGTTGCTGGGAGTATTGTTGTGTGGATTGTTCTTCCTATGGTTCTCCACAGGTATCGTGATGATATATCACGGTTTCCCTCGTGCGTCCGCTGACAAGCAGCTGGCGTTGTTGCCTCCGCTCGTCACCGTGGAACTGCCCGACACGGACATTCTTCCGGAAATACTTGCCAATCAACGGGACCGGACGATTTCCGCCCGGACGTTCACGCCCGTCGAAGACACCCTTGAAGCCACCCTCCGCAGTTGGTGCACAGCGCCGGTGGCACGTATCGACACGCTGAAAAAGCTGGACCAATGGATTCCTTTCGGCCGCAACCGGGAAGAGCTTCCAATCTACAAGTATCATTTTGACGATCCGGAGCGGCATCAGCTTTATCTGGGCTCCAAGACAGGCCGGGTGCTGCAGTTCACTTCGCACAAAGAACGCGTGTGGGCCTGGGTCGGCGCCATACCCCACTGGGTCTATTTCACGAAACTCCGGCAAGAGCAGCAACTCTGGCTGAACTCAGTGAAATGGGCGGCCGGCATAGGTTGCATCATGGTAATCCTGGGTTTCGTCCTGGCCATCCGCGTGGCCGTCAAGAGCAAAAAAAAGGCGGCCCCTTATAAGAAGAAGTGGTATAACTGGCACTACATCCTCGGTTTCTCTTTCGGCATTTTTGCCATTACTTTCGCCTTCAGCGGCATGATGTCGCTGGCTGACATGCCGGAATTCTTGAAGAAAGCGCCGAAAACCGAGCAGCGGAACGGGCCGCCCGGCGGACGTCGCGGCGAATCCCGCTATCTGGATCCCGGCCTTTACACACTGGACTACAGAACAGCACTGGCAGCCTATCCGGATACCCGGACTATAGCCTGGAGCGAATTCAGAGGACATCCATATTATACCCTGACTATTACACCGACGGAGCGCGTATTCATCGATGCCCAGGCAGACGGGGTCAGCCCCTTTGTCATCACTGAAGACATGGTACGCCTCGATATGGAACGGCAGTACCGCGACAGCATTCCCTACACAGTCGAGCTGATTGACGAATTCGACCGCGACTATCATACACGAAAAGTCACTGAAACCTCGCTTCCCGTATACCGCGTCATCGTAGACGACTATATGCACACCCGCTGGTACTACAATCCCGTCACCCTGGAAACCCGTCGGTTCGACGATGACACCCGCACCCGCAACTGGCTCTACCACAAACTCCATACACTGGACTTCAAGTTCCTTACCGACCGCCCGTGGCTATGGAATATAGTCATGTACACACTGATGATCGGCGGTACAGCACTTTCCGTCACCGGTATCGTGCTCAGCGTCAAATGGATTGTCCGCGGTATCAGGAAACTGTTCAGAAAGAAACACATCAGACCTAATAATAGCATCTAAGTATGAAAAAAACCATTCTGTTTACAATCTGTGCCTTGTGCGCCATCACAGCATCGGCTCAACAGCCGGAGCGCCAAAGAAGCATGGTCGACTCCGTGTTTTCGCTTGACAGCGCAGCGATCTATGATTATTATTATCGTCCCCTGCAGGACAACCAGGTAAAATTGCTCAACCTCGACGTTCCCATCAAGGACCTTCCGATCACGGTCAGCCGCATAGAAGCAAAGACTTTGGAACGCAACCATATCCTGCAACTTGAAGACGCCGTGAAATATCTGCCGGGCGTCGTACAGACATCCGACCAACTCGGCGCATTCAAACGCTACAGCATCCGGGGAACTACAGACGCAGTCATTGCCGTGGACGGCATCCGTGACGAGCGTTCCCTGATCAACAACGTTCCGTTCAGTGACCTCTCTTCGGTGGAATCCATCGAAGTGCTCAAGGGCCCCTCGTCCGTGCTCAGCGGCCACTCCGTAATGGGCGGTGTCATCAATATCGTGCGCAAGAAAGCCTCACCGCAGCAGACCGTAAACGCCAGCATCAGCCTCGGCAGCTGGAACCAGAAAGAAGCGACAGTCGGTTTCGGCGGCAAGTTGATCGGGCCTGTCAACTACCGTGCACACGTGCACTACGCCAACGGCGACGGTTATCGCGAAGTGAACGTCAACAATTTCAGCGGCCTGTTCACCCTGGGGACAGCAATTACGGACAACGGATACCTTGAAGGCGTCGTTTCTTTCAACGACGACCGGTACACCACTGACATCGGCGGAGCCCCGGTCATGCCCGGAGACGTCTATACGGCCGGTGGCCAGATCTTCAAGAAGAGCGGTGAACGCAACCCGTTCTTCGATTACGACCTGTCTCTCAACGACAATGCCAACAACCATATGCAGCGCCGGGTCATAGATGTCTCGCTCAACTATACCCACAAGATCACTGACTGGATGACGCTTCGCGAACGTTTCAACTACGGTCACAGCAATCTGGATTACTGGTGCGTCGAGAACGTAAGCTATCCTACAAGCACCCAGCCGGTCTATGACTGGTATTACATCAACGCCCGCAACGGTGCCACGACCTACATCGACCTTGAAAACGTCAAGTCAGGCTCTCCGCTTTGCTTCAACCCCGACAGTCACAACTACACCAATGTCCTGGAACTGGGCGGAAAGTTCAATACCGGAAACCTGAATCACAACTACAACTTCGGCTGGACCTATCAGTTCTTCAACTATACCCAGTACAACGGTTACAACAAAGACGATGTCTGGGGTCCCGGCCTTGGTGAAATCGTTTCGCTCAAGGATCCTCACACAGTGCGGGACTGGTGGGACTGCAAGGTTTCGGCTGCGGCTATCCGCAACTACATCACGAATGGCGTCTATCTTCATGATGTCATCGCATTCAGCAAGCAACTCAAAGCGATGGTGGGACTCCGGTACGATTTCTATCACTACCAGAATGCTTCAGCCACCATCAAGGACGGCAGGCAACATTATGAAGAAGCCGACCGCGCCGCATGGAAAGAGACCCGTACCGGTGCGCTGACTTATAAACTTGGACTGGTATGGCAGCCGGTGGAACCCCTTTCGGTCTATGGCTCCGTGGCCAATTATTTCAAACCCAACACCACGGTCTATAACCCCAATTACATTTACATCGACCGTAACGGCAACGAATTCAATCCTGACGAAGCCGGCGGAGAAGTATTCAAGCCGGAAAAGGGTTATCAGGGAGAGTTCGGCGTACGCTACGAATTGGCAGAATGGCTTGACGTCAACGCCAGCGTATTCTACATCCGGAAATACAACGTTGTCAGGACCATCGGCAACAAACCTGTCGAAGAAAACGGGTCCGTCGTCAACAAGAGCGTCCGCGCCCAGGTGGGCAAGCAGACTTCAAAAGGCGTTGACCTCGATCTGACCCTCCGTCCTTTCCAGGGCTTCCAATTCACCAGTGGCCTTGCCGTTTCGGACATGCGTACCGTGGCCAGCTACCTTGACTGGATTCCGAAAGACGCCACATGGGTCACCTATAACGAAGACGGTACAATCAACCTGCGCGCCACCAACTTCCCGCGCACGACCTTCTACGCTTTCGCCGATTACACCATCATGACGGGTGCCCTGAAGAACCTCTCGTTCCACATCAACGGCAACTATACCGACAAGCGGTATACAAACATCACCGACAACATCTATCTCCCCGCGACCTTCATCGTGGACGGCGGCCTTTTCTACACCCTCAAGAACGGTGTCACGCTCGGCGG
>CAJODQ010000005.1 GCA_905233345.1 uncultured Bacteroidales bacterium | reverse complement strand
GACACAGACACCGCGCCGCTGAGGGCAAGCATCCAGCGCGCGAGATTTGCTCTTTTCGACGATAACCTCGCGTCCTTTGCGAACTAATTGTTGAATTGTGGGCATAAATACTTGTAAATCTTTGATTTATGTTTTATGTTCCCGCTTTTTGCGGGGTTGCAAAGATAGGACAAAAATTCCTAACTACCAACAAGTTTTGCACAAAATTTATTTCGTGGAGAAGGAAGTATCCGCCTGAAGCGGCTTTCCGTCGGCCGAGAGACCCTCCAGGGAGACCTTGAAATCGCCCCGATAATCGGGCAGCTTGCAGGGGATCACCAGGGTCTGGCCGGGAGCCAGGTCCAGCAGCGGATGCCAGTAGATGGTCTGGCGGTAATCGGGATAATCCTCCGCCCCGCGCAGGGCCTCGCCCGTGAAGGCTGTCGGCCACGAGACACCCTGGAAATCGACGACGCGCACATTGCCCCCGAACTGGAAGCTAGGCAGATTGTGCCTGTAGGTCACAAAATTGGCGACGCCCTCGTAGGAACGGCTTCCGATATAATAGGTCTGCGGGTAGATGTGGATGGACTCCACCAGCAACGGGTCGTAGTCCATGATCTTCTGCTGGTCGAAGACGGGTACACCGTCGAGCAGCATCAGGGTCGGCAGCGAGGAGAAGACCGGCTGGTTGCCGTTGTCGAGCCGGATCTGGATCTCATGGGATCCGTCGCTGCGGCGGCGGGCCCGCATCTCCGTCACGAATTCGATGAGCACCTCCTCCATGGTCGTAAAGCGGGTGTAGTCGTCAAGAACGTAGACGTATTCATATTCGCCAAAGAGGCCGCTCTGGTGCACGAGCAGCGGATCGAGCAGCGTATCGCTGGTAAACTGGCGCTCAATCTGCATGGCCACGCTGCGGGAGAGCAAGGCCTCGCGCAGGGATTTGCTCATGCGCAGCTTCTCCGGGGCGGCGACCACCGCGTTGACAAAGGGGGATTCCAGCTCGATGAAGCAGTTGAGCGACGGATCGATGCCTTCGATCTCGCAGATATATTCGTGGGTTCCGTAGATATTGCCGGTAAAGAAAGCCACCCGGCCTTCGTCGTCGATGACCGAGGAGTAAACGTCGGATTTCGTGGAGGGCGTGGAAATGAAGGCGTATTTGCCCAGCAGTTTCGGGCGCATCTCCGCACTGAAGCCCGTGATGTGCCCGTGGATGATCTCTCCTTCAAATTCAGGCAGGATGGTATTGTCGAACCTGCGCGGGCCGACGCGGCGGGCCGCAGCCGTGAAGTCGGCGATGGTCGGATTGCCGTTCGAAACGAAGACGTCGTCATGGGTCACCGACAGGCTCAGTGTCGCCGGCTGGTCGCCGCGGTTCTCCACAACAAGGCCTTCGCCGTTCCAGGAAAGGGCGACAGGTTCCGGGGCGGAGCCCGGAATGACGCCATGATTTCCCTTCGTCATGCCGGACTCGATCCGGCATCTCTCATAGTCTTCTTCCGACACCACTTCAACCCCGTCTTTCACCCGGTCACCGGAGAAGACGTTGAAGACCGAGATCGTCTTCGAGGCCAGGCCATTGAAGTCGTAGCCGCGCTCCGCACGGTTCTGGGCCGTGTAGGCCACCAGCCGGTAGTTACCGGTCGGCAGCGAAGCGGGAAGCGACAACTGTCCGGCGCCGCGCCCGTTCACAAGCGCCACCTTGCCTGATGCCACCATCGTCTCAGCGTTGTGCAACTCCACATAGGCCACGCTGCTGATGGGCGAAAGCGTACCCCTGGCCGCATCGAGGCAGAACGCCGAATACCAGAGGGGCTCGCCGGCCACGTACACGTCCCGGTCGGTGGTCAGATAGGTCCGTTCCACCACCCGGTCCTGTGCCAGGCCCGCTGCCGCAAGCAGCACCGTCAACAGCAAGAGTATTTTTTTCATCTTCTTCTCATTTTAAAGGGGCCAGTTGGGCGGGCGTTTCGTCGTACCACCCCGTAAACGGCAGTCCAGGCAGTTGACGGGCCACCATTCATAGCCGATCCAGGTCCCGATATCGTTCCAGACATCAAAAGTGGGCCGTTTGCCCAATGTATAGGCTTCCAGGTATTCGGCACGGGTTCGCAGGGTATCGAGCGCCCGTTCCGGCCGGACGGGATTCCGGTAGAAACGGGTCAGGCTATTTTCCACATACATGGTCGCACGGGTGACGGTCATCACGCCCACATAACCCAGCACCATTTCCGCCGGGTTGTCGAGGTTGGCCACGTTGCCGCGCATCTCCGAAGGCTCGGGCGAGAACAGGCCACCCACATCCTGGCCGTTGCGGTTCATCTGCTCCCAATAGCGATAAGCCTCTTCCGGAATCCGCATCTGCGTGACCTGGGGCTGATAGCACACACTGATGCGTTCATCCCGGTTGTTCAGGGTGTAAAGCTGGTGATTCACCAGTCGGTCTTCCGAAAGATCCTCCGAACTTCCCGTCATGATCTCGGAGCGCATGCCACCCGTCCAGCAACGATATGTACTCTCGCTGTCGGGCAGCGGGACGACATCGCCATCTAAGCCACCGGTGTAGATGTATTTGTAGGCAGCGGAGGTTTCAGCGTGGTACTCCCAGGTCTCTTCCACCCGCCAGCGGTAATAGCTGGGCCCCGCATCGCCCGTATGGGTCGACACACAGATGCTCATCGTCGAGCGGTCGTCGCTGATGACATAGGAAAGACTGTCGATCTGCCCGGGCGAAATGGCCTTGTCCCAGGACGAGACATAAGTACCGTTGGCGTTCTCAATCACCAGGCGGTATTCCAGCGCAGGATCGGCGTTCCGCATATCGAAATAGGCATAGGGCGAGCCAAAATAAATGCCCGCCGAGGCGCCCATGGTGTTCTCGTAGCGTCCGCCCTGGCTGTCTTCCACATGCATCTTGCTCTGATAGAGAACCTTCATGCGTTCTTCGTCCTGGGTGGCAAGGGTGTCGACCAGCGACCAGGAATAGCTGAGACGGATCTCGCTCACTTCCCCAATGATGATGTTGCCCTCCACGATCATGTAGCCGCCCTCTCCGTCGATCTGCGGGTCGTAGTCGTAGACACACGACGCGACCAGTGCGGCGACGGCCAGGAAGAGGAGAAGGATAGGACGCTTTTTCATCAGAATTTCAGATTGAAGTTGACATAGGGGATCTGGGTGGCGAACACGCTCAGCATATGTCCGCTGATGTTCCCTCCTTCGGACGTGTAGTACACC
This sequence comes from uncultured Bacteroidales bacterium, assembly GCA_905233345.1. Classification (GTDB taxonomy): domain Bacteria; phylum Bacteroidota; class Bacteroidia; order Bacteroidales; family UBA932; genus Cacconaster. Next base: position 59,837 of record CAJODQ010000005.1, on the reverse strand, counting down.
GAATACGGGTTCTTCCGGCCGGTGACATTGTAGCAGCCGATGGTGAAGGACATGTGGGTCAGTTTCTTCAGATAGTGGCTCGGCTCGATGATCAGCGCCAGGTCGAGGCGGAAGTAGTCGGGGATACGGTAGCCGTTGCGTTCGGAGTAGACCAGGCGCATGCCGTCCTGGTAGTAATAGCGGCCCACCGGAATGGTGACCGGACGGCCCGTGGCGTAGTCGAGGTTGGCCGAGATGCTGTAGCGGTGGGTGAACTTATAGTTCGCCACCACCTTCACGTCATGCGGCTTGTCGTAGGGCGCGTTGTACCATTCACCGTTGTTGATGGTATAGATGCCGCGGTCTTGCATCTCACGCAGGCGCGAGCGGGAATACGTATAGGATATCCATCCATTGAGTTTGCCCACCGCCTTCTTGGCCATGAACTCCACGCCGTAAGAGCGGTTTTCCGTCTCGACGAGGTCGTCGGCCAGGTTGGGGTTCATCACCAGCACGGCGCCGCTCTTGTAGTCGATGAAGTGCTTGACGCGCTTGTAGTAGGCTTCCAGCGAGAGGTCGAGGGTATTGTCGAGCAACGTGCGGTAGACCCCCGCCGCGGCCTGCCAGCCTGTCTGGGGACGGAGCTGGTCGCTGGCCAGGCGCCAGCTGTCGGTGGGCGACACGTTGATGCTGTTGGAAATCATGTGGATATACTGCCGCATCGTGTTGAAGCCCGCCTTGACGCTCGTCACATCATTGAAGGAATATTTGCCCGAAATACGAAATTCAGGGCCGCCATGGAAGCGATGGTTGCCCTTGCGCAGGAACTGCGACCAGCGCAGGCCCGCCTCGATCGATAGATGCTCACCCAGGATCCAGGTGTCGCTCACGTAGAGCGCCGCCTCAACGGCGCGCTCCCGGTCCAGGTCGCGGCCCAGCACCAGCGACGAATCGCCCACGGGCTTGAGGGATCCCGGATTCAGGTCGTATACCGTGGCGTTGAATCCATAGGTGAAGGTATGGGCATTGTTGAGCGAATATTTGAAGTTGAGCTTGGTGAAATATTGGTCCACCGCCGTGTTGAGCGTGTAGGCCGCATGCTTGTTGAAGGTATCCTCAATGCCATAGTGGTAGCTGTCATATCCCGCGGTGACGGTCATGGAGTGCCGGTCGTTGAAAATGCTGTGCCACTTCAGCGCTCCGTTGATGTTGCGGTAGCGGAAGATCGTATCGTTGCTGAAGCTGAATTTGTCGCGGGACCAGTAGCCGTAGGCATGAATCGTGTTGCGCTCATTGATCTTGTGCGTGATCCCCAGGTTGGCGTCCTGGAAGGAAGCTTTGCCGCCGTGGTAGTTGCTGTTTTCGGGCAGCAGCTTGAAGATCCAGTTGGAATAGGTGGTGCGGCCGCCCAGGATGAAGGTCGTGCGGTCCTTTACGAGCGGACCCTCGAGGTGGAGTCGGCTCGTCAGCAGACCCAGGCCCAGGGAACCCTGCACTTTCTTGCTGTTGCCGTCGCGGCTGCGGACCTCCAGCACCGAGGAGATGCGCCCGCCGTACTGCGCGGGAATCGAGCTTTTGTACAGTTCCACGTCGTTGATCACGTCGGGGTTGAACGACGAGAGAATACCGAACATGTGGTTCGGGTTGTAGACGGTCCCTTCGTTGAAGAGGATGAGGTTCTGGTCGGTGGAGCCGCCGCGCACGTTGAATCCGCTCGACGCCTCGCCCACCGACTTGACGCCCGGCAGCGTCATTACCACCTTCAGGGCATCGGCCTCGCCGAAGACCACCGGCACGTTCTTGATGGTGCTCATGCGCACCACTTCCACACCCATCTTCGGGGTACGGTGCTGCGACATGCTCTCGGAGGTCACCACGGCGCCTTTGAGCGTAAAGACTTTCTCTTTCATCACCACGTCGAGCGCACCATCGCCGTAAACCACCAGATCAAGCTTCATGTCCTCCAGCGAATAGCCGCTGAAACCCAGCTTGCCGGGGCCCGTGGGGACTGTCATCTTGTAGAAGCCGTAGGCGTCGGTCTGGGTATAGGATTTTCCGTCATCGAGATAGACCGACACGCCCACCAGCGGCTCACCGCTTGACACATCGCGCACATAGCCGCGCACAGTGGCCTTGCTGGCTTTCTGCCGGGTGTCCGGGTCACCGATCTCGTAGACCTTGTTCTGGAAGGTCATGACCGTGGTCTGGTCACTCAGATATTTCTGGAAGGCCGTGTCCACGGCCGGCTTGCGGTCTTCGAAATAGCCCAGGGGCAGCTGGGTGGCGATGTCCTTGCCCCGGACGATAAAGTATTTGCCGTCGTAGCGGGTGATCGTGTAGCCGTTGGCCGTGAGTTCTTCGAAGGCCCGCTGCAGGAATTCCTCCCGCGGCACGCGGATCGTATAGTTCTTGTGGTCGGAGGTGTCGCGCACGCAGTATACGTCGGGCGAGATCTCTGTGCGGATGAAGTGGACCAGCTCGTCGATCCCGACCTTATACACGCCGAAGCCCGTTCCGATAGGCTGCTGGGCCTGGAGCGGAAAGCTGCAGCAAAGGGCAGCCATGAGGGACAGGAGCAGGATCAGTTTTTTCATCGCGTTTCCAGGTAATGGGCCACGGCCACGAAATAACTGCTGAAAGGCAGCATATCCGTCCGCTCCAGTTGACGAATGTATCGGCGCACTTCGCTCCGCTGGGATTTGTCCACCAGCTTGAGGACGTCTTTGCGGCGGCGGCACGGGATGACACGGCCATCTTCCGTCAGGTAGCAAAAGTCCGCCGAATAGGTGAAGGTCTGATACACGTCGTAGCGGTACGCGCCGTCATAGTGGGTCTGGTCGCGCCTGCTGCCGTCAACGTCCTGTTCAAGCTTCTTTTTGACGCGGCGCAGTACCTTGTTACGCCCGTCGTAGAGCACTTCCCAGTAGCCGTCAGGGGCCGACGGCCCCATGTGGTACTGCAGGTTCAGGAAGCGGCGACCGTCGATGGTGCACTGCTCCACGAATTCGCGCCCCAATACCTTGTTGGACACACCTTTTCCGATGCGCACGATCAATTCCTGGCGCGACGCGTCGATGTTGAGTTCCACCCCGCTGTACAACTTGCTGTTGTAAACCACCGTCCCGGGACGGAACACCGGCGTTTCCAGGAAGGGCGTTCCGTTGTAGAGCATGTAGTAATCGAAAGACTTGTGTCCCCGGTACAGGAGGGACGCCTCACCGGCTCCGCGCCGGAAGAGGGTATAGTCGTCCTGCGCGCGTGCCAGGCCCGGGAAGAGCATTTCCCCGACAGCCAGGCAAAGAATGAGCGCAACGATCTTTTTCATATTAATAAGATGCAAGCGGCAACGAAATGTTGCGTGCAACGAACAAAAGTAATAACTTTGTAGGAATAATACAACACTCCTCCCTCATATATGAAAAAGCATCTGGCTATGGTGGCTTTCGGCGGCAACGCGCTCTTGCGCAGCGGGCAGAAAGGCACGTATCAGGAACAGCTCGCCAATGTCGAACAGACTTGCGGGCAGTTATACCATTTGTTGGAACGCGGCTACGACGTGGTCATCGGCCACGGCAACGGGCCCCAGGTGGGCAACGTGATGCTGCAACACGAGGCCGGCAAGAAAGCCTTTGGCGTGGCGGCCATGCCCATGGATTTCTGCGGCGCGGAGACCCAGGGGTCGATCGCCTACCTGATCGAGCAGGGCATGAACCGCGTGCTGGTGCAGCACGGTCTGCAGCGCAACGTCGTGTCGATCGTCACGCAAGTGGTCGTTGACAAGGACGACCCCATGTTCCGGAACCCCACCAAACCCGTGGGGCCCTATTACACCAAGGAAGAGGCGGATCGCCTCCACGCCGAAACCGGCGCCATCTACCGCGAAGACCCCAAGGGCAACGGCTGGCGCAAAGTGGTCGCATCGCCCAAGCCGCTCAAGATCAACAATATCGATATTGTCAAGCAGCTGGCAGACGCCGGGCACATCGTGGTTACGGTCGGAGGTGGCGGCATTCCCGTCATCGAAAAGGATGGCCTGCGCAGCGGTGTGGAAGCCGTCATCGACAAGGACCTCGCATCGGCGCTCTGCGCCACGCAGATCGGCGCCCAGGAGTTCTATATCCTCACCGACGTCCCGAAGGTCTACCTCAATTTCCGCAAACCCAACGAGCGCGCCCTCGATGTCATTACCGTGGCCGAGGCGAAGCAATTCCTGGCCGAAGGCCATTTCACGGAAGGCTCCATGGCCCCGAAAGTCCGGGCCGGCATCCTCTTCGTGGAGAACGGCGGCAAAGAATGTGTCATCACCGAAGCCGGCCAGCTCGACAACCCGGCCTGCGGCACCCGTATCGTCAAATAAAACAACACTTTATCAATAAAAACATGGCTTACAACCTCAGAAACCGCAGCTTCCTCAAGCTGCTCGACTTCACCCCCAGGGAAATACAGTATCTCCTCGACCTGGCCCGCGACCTGAAGCGCGCCAAATACACGGGCACCGAACAACCGCGCATGAAGGGCAAGAACATCGCCCTCATCTTCGAAAAGACCTCCACCCGCACCCGCTGTGCCTTCGAAGTGGCGGCCTACGACCAGGGCGCCCATGTCACCTACTTGGGCCCTTCCGGCTCGCAGATCGGTATCAAAGAGTCCATGAAAGACACCGCCCGCGTGCTCGGCCGCATGTTCGACGGCATCGAATACCGCGGCTTCGCGCAGACCACCGTGGAGCAGCTCGCCGAATATTCGGGCGTCCCGGTGTGGAACGGCCTGACCAATGAGTTCCATCCCACGCAGGTCCTCGCCGACTTCCTGACCATGAGCGAACATGTGGACAAGCCGCTCAGCCAGGTTTCTTATGCCTACCTGGGTGACGCCCGCTTCAACATGGGCAACTCCCTGATGGTGGGCGGCTGCAAGATGGGCATGGACGTGCGCATCGTGGCCCCGAAGTCGCTCTGGCCGAACCCGGAACTCGTGGAGACCTGCCGCAAGATCGCTGCCGAGACGGGCGCGAAGCTCACCCTGACCGACGATGTGGACGCTGGCGTGAAGGGCTGCGATTTCCTCTACACCGATATCTGGGTATCCATGGGCGAGCCCGACGAGGTCTGGAAGGAGCGCATCAATCTGCTGATGCCCTACCAGGTCAACAAGAAGATGATGGAGCGCACCGGCAACCCGAAGTGCAAGTTCATGCACTGCCTGCCGTCCTACCACAACCTGGAGACCCAGGCCGGCCGCGACGTGCACAAAAAGTTCGGCCTCGACGGCATCGAAGTGACGGAAGACGTCTTCGAAAGCGAAAACAGCATCGTCTTCGACGAAGCCGAAAACCGCATGCACACGATCAAGGCGGTGATGGTCGCTACGCTGGGCGACTAGAATCCCTTCCTCGGAAGACCATTAAAAAAGAGGCCCGCGGGCCTCTTTTTTTTTACATATTTTCGAAGACGTCCTTGATGATGCCGATGGCCTCGCGGAGCTGCGCCTCGGTGATGACCAACGGCGGAGCGAAGCGGATGATGTGGCGGTGCGTCGGCTTGGCGAGCAGGCCCTTTTCCGCCATCTTCAGGCAGATGTCCCACGCTTCGATGCCGTTCTGCGGCTCGGTGATCACGGCGTTGAGCAGACCCTTGCCGCGGACCGACTTGAAGTACGGCGATTTGATCTTACCGATCTCCTCGCGGAAGATGACGCCCAGGCGGGCGGCGTTTTCGGTGAGGTGCTCGTCGCGGATCACCTCGAGGGCCGCCACGGCCACCTTGGCTGCGAGCGGGAAGCCGCCGAAGGTCGAACCGTGTTCACCCGGCTTGATGGTCAGCATGATCTCGTCGTCTGCCAGCACGGCCGAGACGGGCAGCACACCGCCGGAGAGGGCTTTGCCGATGGTAATCATGTCGGGACGCACGCCTTCATGGTCGCAGGCGAACATCTTGCCGGTACGGGCGATACCCGTCTGCACCTCGTCGGCGATGAAGAGCACGTTGTGCGCGTGGCAGAGGTCGTAGCATTTCTTGATATAGCCATCGTCCGGCACATAGACGCCGGCCTCGCCCTGGATGGGTTCCACGATCATGGCGCAGACCTTGTCGCCTTTCTCGTCGAGGACTTTCTTCAGCGATTCCGTGTCGTTGTACGGGATTTTGATGAAGCCCGGGGTGAACGGACCGTAGTTGTAGTAGCTGTCCGGATCGTTCGACATGGTGACGATGGTGATGGTGCGGCCGTGGAAATTGCCGTCACACACAATGATCAGGGCCTCGTTCTCCGGAATGCCTTTGACCACGTAACCCCAGCGGCGGGCCAGTTTCAGGGCGGTCTCCACCGCTTCGGCGCCGGAGTTCATCGGCAGCAGCTTGTCGTAGCCGAAGAACTTGGTGGCGAATTCCTCGTAAGGGCCGAGGCAGTCGTTATAGAAGGCGCGGGAGGTCAGGCACAGATTCTGGGCCTGGTCGGTGAGGGCCTTGACGATCTTCGGGTGGCAGTGACCCTGGTTCACGGCCGAATAAGCCGAGAGAAAATCGAAATAGCGTTTGCCGTCGACATCCCATACGAAGGGACCTTTGCCTTTGGCGAGGACAACGGGCAGTGGATGATAGTTATGCGCACCGTAGCGATCTTCCTGATCGATGTACTTCTGGGCGTTGGGGGTGATGGTCATGGCGTTGTGTTTAAATTTTCAAACGTATCCACAAATTTGCGAAAAATTTTCAAGAAAGCGAAGCTTTTTCTTCGAAATCGCAAGTTTCACGACCCCTAAGCCAGAATCTTCGACCAGACGCTTCTGCGGGCGGCGAGGGTCATGTAAACTGAGCGGACGACCAGGTGGACGAAGTAGGCGATGTAAAGGGCCTGAGGGCCGTAGTGCGGAGCACAGAGGTAGAAGGAGGCGATGAACAGGCCGGCCGACCAGATCATGCAGATCATCAGCGAACGCGAGGCCGTAGCGCCCACATAAATGCCATCCCAGATGAAAGCGACACAGCTGAGCAGGGGCATGAGCAGCAACCAGAACAGATAGGGCTCGCTGGCCGCGATAACCTCCGGATTGTCGGTCAGGATGCCGATGATGGCCCGCGGAAAAACGGCGTACGCGACCGTCGAAATCACCCCGATGACCCCGCCCCAGAAGAAAGTATATTTGACCGTTTCGTTCAGGGACGGTCGGTCCTGCTCCCCGATGAACCGCCCCGTCAGCGCCTCGCCGGCATAAGCGAATCCGTCGACGAAATAGGAGTAAAGCAGCAGCAGATGCATCATCACCGAACTGACGGCCAGTTCCACGTCGCCGAAGCGGGCGGCGAAGATCGTGAAACCCTCGTACACCACCAGCATCAGCAGCGAGCGGATGAACAGGAAACTGTTGACCGAGAAGAAGCCTTTGAAATACTTCCATTTCATGCTGTGCAGGATGGTGGTCTGCTTCATCAGCGGCCGGTAACGGGAGCGCATCAGCAGGAATGCCAGCACCAGCCCCGTCCACTGCGCCACCAGCGTACCAACGGCCACACCACTGATCCCCAACGGTGTATAGAACGACAGCAGCCAGCTCGCCAGCATATTGACGATATTCACCCACAGGTCGACGATCATCGGGAACACCGTATTCTGCATGCCGATGAACCAGCCCTTGAATACGAAGAGCGAGAGCGTGGCGGGCGCTGCCCAGACACGGATGAAGAAATAGTTGCGGGCGATGCGCTCCACCTCGGGCGAGCAGTCCACCAGCAGGAACATGCCCTCGGCGAAGATCCACTGGATGGCCAGCACCAGCATGGAGGCCACGAGCGCCGTCGCAATCCCCTGCGAAAAAGTGCCGATCGAGGCGTTCATGTCGCCCCGGCCATACGCCTGCGCCGTGATGCCGCCCGTACCGACCCGCAGGAAGCCCATGTTCCAGTAGAGCAGGTCGAAGAGCATGGTGCCGACGGCAATGCCGCCGATCAGCACCGCATCGCCCAGGTGCCCGGCAATAGCCGTGTCCACGATACCCACCAGGGGCACCGTGATGTTGGCCAGGATGCTCGGCACGGCGAGGCGGACCACTTCGCGGTTGATCGGATTGCGAAAGGCCATTTAGCGGTACTTGTGCTCTTCTTCCAGCATCCCCAGATAGGAGCTGTAGCGTTCGGGCGAGATGGTCCCGTCTTCCAGCGCGGCCTTGACGGCACAGCCCGGCTCGTGCGTGTGGGTGCAGGGCTTGAAGCGGCAGTCGTCCATCACACGCAGCATCTCGGGAAAGTACGTGCTCAGCTCTTCGGCCTCGATGTCGACCAGGCCGAAGCCCCGGATGCCCGGCGTGTCAATGACGTAACCTCCGCCCGACAGCGGATGCATCTCGTAGAAAGTGGTGGTATGTTTGCCCTGCAGGTGGCTGAGCGAAATCTCGCCGATCTTCGGATCGAGGGTCGGATCGAGGGCCTTCAGCAGGGAGGATTTGCCCACGCCGGAAGCCCCGGAGAAGAGGGTCAGGCCTTCGCGGCACAAGGCCCGCACCTGGGCCAGCCCCGCGCCCGTCCGGGCGGAGATTTCCAGCACTTCGTAGCCCGCATTGCGGTAGAGGGCCTTGAAATCAGCCAGTTGCTCCTGCAGCACCGGCTCCGTATAGAGGTCGGTCTTGTTGATCACGATCACGGGGCGGATGCCGTAGGCCTCACAGGTCACGAGGAAACGGTCGACGAAGGCCAGCTTGGTCTCGGGCAGGATGATGGTGACCAGCAGCAGCACGCGGTCGAGATTGGCGGCGATGATGTGGCTCTCGCGGCTCAGGTTGGTGGACCGGCGGATGATGTAGTTCTTGCGGGGCAGTATCTTCGTGATGGTTTCGCCGTCGAATTCCACGCGGTCGCCCACGGCGATGGGGTTCGTGGTCTTGGTGCCGGACAGGCGCAACTTGCCCCGGATGACCGCCGGGAAGGGGTTCCATTCGGGCAGCACGGACAGCAGGTAGTGGCTGCCCGTATGCTTGACGACTGTTGCGATGCCTTTTTCCATCGGGACAAAGATACAAAAGATTCCGGGTCAAGCCCGGAATGACGAGGAATTATTTATCTTTGTTGGATAAATCGTTGCGTTTATGTACACCCTCGAAGAAATTGACCGCATCGTAGAAAACTGCTCGAAACTGCAGCATGTCAAGCGGGAGCCCTCCAACCTGTATGATCCCATCGGCTACATGATGGACATCGGCGGCAAACGCATCCGCCCCAAGCTCTGCCTGCTCTCCTACAACCTGCTGAGCGAGGATATGGGCAATTCCATCATCTTCCCGGCGATGGCGCTGGAGGTTTTCCACGAATTCACCCTCATCCACGACGATATCATGGACCGCTCCGACACGCGGCGCGGCAACCCCACCGTCTACAAAAAGTGGAATGAGGAAGTGGCCATTCTCTCGGGCGACGTGATGTCGATCCTGGCGTACAAGTACCTGTCGTATGCACCGCAGGATATCCTGCCCAAGGTGATCAACCTCTTCACCGAGACCGCCATGCAGGTGTGCGAAGGGCAGCAGTACGACATGGATTTCGAGAACCTTCCCTTTATCACGATGGACGACTACCTGTCGATGATCGGACTGAAGACCGCCGTGTTGCTGGCCTGCTCCACCAAGATGGGCGCCCTGATCGGCGGGGCCCCCATCCGCGTGTGCGATGCGCTCTACAAGTTCGGCTACATGCTGGGCATCGCCTTCCAGATCACCGACGACTACCTCGATACCTTTGGCAACGAGAAGGTCTTCGGGAAGAAGATCGGCGGCGACATCATGAACAACAAAAAGACCTGGCTGCTGGTGGAAACTTTCCGCCGCTGCGGCAGCGAACAGAAGCTGCAGCTGGAGAAACTCATGCAACTGGGGGAAGAAGAGCGCGATCTCAAGATAGAGGCCGTCCGGATGTTCTATGAAGAACTGGGCGTGAAGGAAGCGGCGGAAGCCGAAATCCTGGCCTGGCACCAAAAAGCGCTGGATGCGCTCTCACAGGCCGATTTTGCCCCCTGGCAGACCCGCAACCTCGAAAAGTTTGCCGAAAGCATTATCCATCGTGAAAAATAGGCTCGAGATCATGGCCCCTGCCGGCAACTTCGAGTGCCTGCAGGCAGCCATCCAGGGCGGCGCCGACTCCGTGTATTTCGGCATCGGTCGCCTCAACATGCGTTCGCATTCCGCCAACAATTTTGCGCCGGAAGACCTGCAGCAGGTTTGCGACATCTGCAGGGCCGCTGGCGTGCGCAGCTACCTCACGCTCAACATCACGCTCTACGACGAGGACCTGGCAGCCATGCGGGAGGTGCTCGACGCGGCCGTCCAGGCTGGCGTGAGCGCCGTCATCTGTTCCGACATGGCGGCCATTGCCGCTGCCCGCGCCCGGGGACTCGAAGTGCATATCTCTACGCAGCTCAGCATCTCCAACCTCGAAAGCCTGCGCTTCTACAGCCAGTTTGCCGACGTCGTCGTGCTGGCGCGTGAACTCAACCTGCACCAGGTGCGGGCCATCCGGGAGGCCATCGACCGCGAGGGCATCTGCGGGCCGGCCGGCCATCCGGTGCAGATCGAAATGTTCTGCCACGGAGCCCTGTGCATGGCCATTTCAGGCAAATGCTATCTCTCGCTCCACGAGCACGCAGCCTCGGCCAACCGCGGCAACTGCTACCAGGTGTGCCGCCGCGGCTACGAAGTGACGGACCTCGACTCGGGCCGCCAGCTGCACATCGAAAACCAGTATATTATGTCGCCCAAAGACCTGTGTACCATCGAGTTTCTCGACAAGATGGCGGAAGCGGGCGTGTCGGTCTTCAAGATCGAAGGGCGGGCGCGCAGCGGGGAGTATGTGAAGACGGTGGCGGGCGCGTACCGCGAGGCGGCGGATGCCGTCGAAGCGGGGGCGTTCACGCCGGAGCTCGCCGCGTCGCTGAAGGAGCGGCTCACCACGGTGTTCAACCGCGGTTTCTGGGACGGCTATTACCAGGGCGCCCGGCTCGGCGAATGGAGCCAAGTCTACGGCAACCAGGCTACGCGCACGAAAGTTTATCTGGGCCGTGTGACAGACTATTACGCCCGGCTCGGCGTGGCGGAGATCCAGATGGAGACAGGCTCTTTCCGCGTGGGCGATCCGCTGCTCATCTGCGGCACCACAACCGGCGTGCTGGAAATCACGCCGACCGAGATCCGGCTCGACGACGCGCACATCCTGCAAGAGGCCGCCAAGGGCGACCTCTGCGCCATCCCCGTCCCCACCAAAGTCCGTCGGGGCGACAAGGTTTATCTATTCAAATAAATCCGGATCACGCCAACACCGCGTGCAGCACATCGAGGCTCTTGGCGTCGATGGTGGTGCCGAGGTGGTGGGAGAGGTATTGCAACATCTTGCGGGAGAAGGCCTGCCGGCGGTCGGCAGAAAGCGGAATGGCCAGGGCCGTCTCGTAGGGCGAGCGGAGCACTTTCAGGAGCAGGTCGCTCTCGGTCGGCGTGAAGATCCCCTGTGGCTCCACCGGATCGCCCGGCATGAAACCCAGTTGCACCGCATAACTCACCAGAAACCAGAGCGGGAAATTGGCCACACTGCCCGTTTCCTGATCAAGCCCGTCGATCGCCCCGCAGAGCCAGTCGAAGAACTGCGGGTCAGCGAGTTCCGTCGTAAAACTACGATAGAGCACCTCGCTGACGAACATGGCTACGCTGCTCTTGATGCGGTTGCCGCGGAGTTCATGGAGCGGCGCGGCAGGTTCCCATTCGCGCAGCCAGGCCAGTGAGCTTTTGGGCGATTCTGCACTGACCACGTCGAGCACGCTGAGCGGATAGAATGCCGCAACCGCATTCCCGCGCTTGATGCCGCGCACAAGAAAACTGCGGCGCCCGCTCTGCGCGTCGATGGCGTGCAGCACAACGCTCGACTCGGCGTATTTCGTCAGATGGAGGACGACGATCCGGGATTTTGCAACAGATGACATTGCAGCAGCCGCATGGCCTTTCCGCGGTGGGAAAGCCGGTTCTTTTCTTCGATGGAAATCTCGGCGATGGTCACATCGAGTCCTTCTGGAACAAAAATTGAATCATAGCCGAATCCTTGGACGCCTTCGCTCTCCTGCAGGGCGATGTGGCCCTCACAGGTCCCTTCGAAAACATGCAGGGTACCATCCTGGATGAGCGAGACCACGCAGCGGAAACGCGCTGTCCGCTGTTCGAAAGGCAGTCCTTCGAGTTCTTTGAGCAATCTGCGCCGATTGGCGGCCGGATCCTTGTCACTGCCGGCATACCGGGCCGAATAGACCCCAGGAGCACCACCGAGCGCATCGACTTCGAGTCCGGTGTCGTCGGCGAAGCAGTCCTCCTGGAACAGGTTCCAGACCGCGCAGACTTTCTGGATGGAGTTTCCGCGGAGGGTTTCGTGGGTTTCGGGAAGGTCGCCCGGGAAGCCGAGCGAAGCCGGCGGCCGGACCTGGAAGGCAGGCCCCAGAATCACCTGGGCCTCTTCCTGTTTGTGCGGGTTGTTGGTGGCAAAGATGAGCTTCATGGCAGATGCTTTGGAGAACCAAAGATACGGAGAAAATTGCTATTTTTGTGCGTTATATGAGCAGACAGATGAAAAGAATGATGAAAGGGACGGCCCTGGCCGTCGTGCTGTTGCTGGGTGTCGCCGCGCCGCAGGGCCGGGCCCAGAGCAACAATTTCAAACTGGGACAGAGCCTGGAGACCGAGTATGCCGTGTTGCAGGAACTGGCACAAGGCTACGTCGACACCATCCAGTTCGACAAGATGATCCTGGCCGGGGTCCGTGCGATGCTCGCGTCGCTCGACCCGTATACGGTATATATCTCCGAAGAGGAGGGCGAAGATTTCGAACTGATGACCACCGGCAACTACGGGGGAGTGGGTTCGCTGATCCGCAAGCTGCCCGGTGAGGGCGTGCGCATCATTGAGCCGTACGAGAACTCTCCCGCCGCCAAGGCCGGCCTCCAGCCGGGCGACATGATCCTCGAGATTGACGACATCCCCGTCTACGACGAAACCTCCGAGCAGAGTTCCAGCCGCATGAAAGGCCAGCCCGGCACGGACGTGAAATTCAAGGTAGTCAAGGGCCGCACGAAAGATACGGTCGACATCGTGGTCACGCGCGAGCGCATCCATGTTTCGGATATTGTCTACGCCGGCATCTACCGCGATGACATCGGTTATATCCAGCTTTCCGGCTTCACGGCCAACATGGCGGAAGAATTCCGGAACGCGGTGAAAGCGCTCAAGGACGCCGGTGCGAAGCGCCTGGTCATCGACCTGCGCGACAATGGCGGCGGCGTGATGGACGAAGCCATCAACCTCGTCGCGACCTTCGTGCCCAAGGGCACGCTGGTGGTATCGTCGAAGGGCCGCGTGGAATCCATGAACCGCGACTACCTGACCACCGATGCGCCGCTCGACACCTTGATGCCGCTGCTGGTGATGGTCAACGGCCATTCCGCCTCCGCATCGGAGATCACCGCGGGTGCCCTGCAGGATCTGAAGCGCGCCACCATCGCGGGCGAGCGCTCTTTCGGCAAGGGCCTCATCCAGTCGGTGCGCCCCATGCCCTACAACGCCCAGATGAAACTCACCACCGGCAAATATTACACGCCGAGCGGCCGCTGCGTGCAGGCCATTGACTATAGCAACCGCCACGAAGACGGCTCGCTCGACAAAGATGCGAACGGGGGCATCGCCCCCGACATCGAGGTGCCCGGCGAATTGCTGAGCCGTCCTACGGCCTCGCTGGTGTACTACGACATCATCGGTTCCTACGCCATCGAGTATTTCCTCAAGCACAAGACCATCGACCGCGTCTTCCACCTGAGCGACGCGGAATACGAAGACTTTGTCCAATATGCGGCCACGCAGGACTTCGACGCCCGCACGGCTGCCCAGACCGCGCTCGACCAGATGATCAAGGCGGCCCAGAGCGAAGGCCTCTACGACAACTACAAAGAGGAGATCGAGGCCCTTCAGCAGAAGGTCAACATGGATAAAGAGACGGTGCTGCGCGCCAAGAAAGACGAGATCCTGCCCATCATTGAGGAAGAAATCGTGACCTGCTACTACTTCAACCGCGCCAGCGTTCCCGTGGCCCTGCGCTACGACAAACAGCTCCGCGAAGCGGTGGAGAAGTGGATGTCGCAGCAGTAAAAGCCTGACAACTTAACGTGTGACAATGATCGCGTTGGCGACGGAGCGTTCGCCGGCGGCGTCGAACTTGCGGTTGTCGGAAGGATGATTGACAATGGCGCCGCGGACCACCATGGCCGTGGAGCCGCCACCGTCGAGGTTAATGGCGTCGCAGCAGCCCAGGGCGGCCATCACCTGTTGCAATTCGATCATCGACAAGCCTGCGGCCTCTTGATTGCGGCCGTCAGCCACCACGAGCAACACCGTCCCGTCGGCCCGCCGGCCCACTGCTGTCCGCGGATGTCGGTTGGTGTTGAATTTATCTTTCACCACCGGTTCGGCTTCGCCGCCGACCAGCAGAACAGGCCCGGTCGTCACGACATCTTCCGCCTCGATATCCCGCTCCCAACGCTCGATCGCATCGCCTTTGAGCACATACAGCGCCCCTTGAAAGGTAGCCACCGCTCCGGTTTGCCGCGTGCTGCGGCCTTTCGGACGGCCGTTTTCATACGAATCATAGGCATTGGGCGCCAGCTCCTGCCCGTCGACCCGCAGGTAATTGACCGAGCCGTACGGCGCCCGCATGTTGAAGAACGATCCGTTAACGGCTGCAATCGCCCCGGAACGCTCCGCCAGCGCCGTCGTCTTCTCCAGCGTTTTTTCTTCCGCCGGCACGATATCGAAACGCGCCCCCGGCGCCACCTCCAGCACACAGAGATATTGATTGGACCCAAACAGACTGCCTGCAAAAGACGCCCTGTGCAGAGTAATGCCTTCGGCCACAGACTCATGCTGCCATTCCCCCAGCCAGAGCAATTCCGGCTCCTGCGCGCGTAAAGGGGAGGATAAAAGGAGAACAGCTATGAGGACGAGGAGATCCCGGGTCAAGCCCGGGATGAGGGGATTCGTATGGCCTGATCGACCGTTATTCTTCAACCAATTCATAATCAATGATTTTTTGTTCCAGATTGGCGCGGAGGACACGGACTTTGACCGGATCGCCCAGACGGTAGACCTTGCCCGAAGCTTTCCCCCGCGTCTCGTATTTCTCTTCATCGAACTGCAGCCAGTCAAAACGCACGTCCCGGAGCGACACCATGCCCTCGACCTTCGTCGGCTCGACCTCCACATAGATGCCCCATTCCGTGAGCCCGCTGATGTGCCCGTCGAACACCCGGCCGATCTTGTCCTGCATGAACTCCACCATCTTGTACTTGATGGAAGCCCGCTCCGCGTCCGTCGCGATCTGCTCCCGCACCGAACTGTGCTCACAACAGTCTTCGTAGAAGAGCTTGTCCTGCGACGTGGCGCCGTCCATGTACATCGCCAGCAGCCGGTGTACCATCATGTCGGGGTAGCGGCGGATCGGCGAAGTGAAATGCGTATAGTACTGGAAGGCCAGGCCGTAGTGCCCCACGTTGTCGGTCGAATAGCGCGCCCGTGCCATGCTACGGAGCGCCAGCAGCTGCAACGCATTCTCCTCCGGCTTGCCCTTGGCCTCCTTCATCAGCGCATTCAGCGCCCCCGCCGCCTCCTTCGGATTCGACGTGTCGCCCAGCTTGTGTCCGAAGTTCTTGGCGAAACTGCGCAGACTGTCCAGCTTCTCCGGATCCGGATCCTCATGGATACGGTAGACGAAGGTCGGATTCTTCGCCTTGCATTTCTTGGTGGCGTATTCCGCCACGCAACGGTTGGCCAGCAACATGAACTCCTCAATGAGCCAGTTGCTCTCGCGGCTGACCTTCTGCACCACATCCAGCGGCTTGCCCGTCTCGTCCACGATGACCTTCATCTCGGGCCGCTCGAACGAGATGGCGCCCTTCTCGAAACGCTGCTTCCGCAGGATCGTGGCCAGTTCGTGCAGCGCCTGGATCTCTTCGGCGATCGGGCCTTCCTTCGTCTCGATGATCTGCTGTGCCTGCTCGTAGTCGAAGCGGTAGTCCGAATTGATGACCGTGCGCCCGAACCACTGGCCGATGACCTTCGCCTTGGCATTCATCTCGAACACCGCGCTGAAAGTGAGCTTGTCCTCGTGCGGACGCAGCGAACAGAGCCGGTTGGAAAGCTTCTCGGGCAGCATGGGGATGGTGCGGTCCACCAGGTAGACCGACGTGCCGCGGGCAAACGCCTCCTTGTCGAGCACGGAGCCCGGTGTCACATAGTGCGTGACATCGGCGATGTGGATGCCCACCTCGACGTTGCCGTTGTCGAGCTTGCGGTACGAGAGCGCGTCGTCGAAGTCCTTGGCATCGGTCGGGTCGATGGTGAAGGTCATCACGCCACGGAAATCGCGGCGGCCCGCCAGGTCTTTCTGGGTAATAGCCTCTGATATCTTTTCAGCGGCAGTCTCCACGTCCGGCTCGAAGCGGTAGGGCAGCTGGTATTCCGCCAGGATGGCGTGCATTTCCGTGTCATTCTCGCCGGGGACGCCCAACACGTCGACAATGCGGCCGATCGGCTCGGGACTGCGCTTCGGCCAGTCGGTCACCAGCACGGCGACCTTCATGCCATGGGCGGCTTTCAGGCCGCCGATCTCAGGCAGATCCTCGGGATCTTTGACGTCGATCCGGATATCATAGGGCATGTTCTTGCTTTCGACGATGGCCCAGACCTGCCGTCCGCGGACCACCAGTACGCCGATGTGCGGCTTGGGGCTGCGGTGGATGATCTTGGTCACCTCCCCCTCAAGGCTGCGCCCTTTCAGGCCGGCCTGGAGGCGGCGCTTCGACACGGCAATCTTCACGAAATCGCCGTTGAGCGCAAAGTGTAACTTCCGCATCGGAATGAACACGTCGTCTTTCAGTCCCTCCGCCTTTACGAAGCCGAAACCGTCGCGCGAAAGCGAGACCGTTCCTTCGAATTCCTCCAGGCTCTTGGAGCGGCGTTCCGTGATCCGTACCGGCTCCTGTTCGCCCCGGGCCAGGCGCTTGGCCCGTTTCAGCGCGCCCTCTCCTGATTTGTTGGTATTTTTCCTGTTTTTGGCGTTTTTGCGATGCGAAGTTGCCATATATTCCGTAATTTTGCGCGAGTCACTAGTAAATAACAAATATACGAAATATTATGCAGAAGAAAGTATTGTTGATGATTCTTGACGGGTGGGGCGAAGGTCGCCACGACTATTCCAACGCCATCTGGACCCAAGGTACGCCGAATATCGACGCCCTCCGGGCCCAATATCCCGCCGGCCACCTGCAGGCCTGCGGCGAGTACGTCGGCCTGCCCGACGGACAGATGGGCAACTCCGAGGTCGGACACATGAACCTCGGCGCCGGCCGCGTCGTCTACCAGGACCTGGTCAAGATCAATATCGCCTGCCGCGAGCACAAATTATTGGAAAACAAAGAGATCAAAGCGGTCTTTGATTATGTGGCCAAATCCGGGAAGAAACTCCACCTGATGGGCCTGACCTCCCACGGCGGTGTCCACTCCTCCCTCGACCATGTCTATGAATTCCTGCGCGTAGCCAAGGAGTACAAGCTTGACAAGGTCTTTGTCCACGCTTTCATGGACGGTCGCGACACCGACCCGCACAGCGGCAAGGGCTTCGTGGCCGAACTCGAGCAGAAGATGGCGGAGACGACCGGCAAGGTCGCCACGGTCTGCGGCCGCTTCTACGCCATGGACCGTGACAAACGCTGGAACCGCATCAAGGAAGCCTACGACCTGCTGGTCGAAGGCAAGGGCCTGCCCGTCCCTTCCGCCACCGAAGGCATCCAGGCCTCCTACGACCTCGGCGTGACCGACGAATTCATCAAGCCGATCGTCGTGACTGACGCGGCCGGCGCTCCGCTCGCGAAGATCGAAGAAGGCGACGCCATCATCTTCTACAACTTCCGCAACGACCGCGCCCGCGAGCTGACCACCGTGCTGACGCAGCAGGACATGCCGGAAGAAGGCATGCACACCATTCCCCTGTACTACTGCTGCCTGACGCCGTACGACGCTTCGTTCACCGGTGTCCACATCCTCTTCGACAAGGAGCTGGTGCAGGACACCCTCGGCGAGACCGTCGCCAAGGCCGGCAAACGCCAGCTGCGCATCGCCGAGACCGAGAAATACGCCCATGTGACCTTCTTCTTCAACGGCGGCCGCGAAACACAGTTCGAAAACGAGGACCGCATCCTTGTGGCTTCGCCGAAAGTGCCCACCTACGACATCCTGCCGCAGATGAGCGCCCCCGAGGTAGCCGAAAAACTGATCGACGCCATCCGCAGTGAAAAGGAAGACCTCATCATCCTGAACTTCGCCAACGGCGACATGGTGGGGCATACCGGTGTCTACAATTCCATCACCCGGGCCGTGGCGTGCATCGACCGCCTGGTGGACCGCGTGGTGAAAGAAGCACTGGCCAAAGGTTATGTGGTCCTGCTGACCGCCGACCACGGCAACGCCGACTTCGCCGTCAACCCCGACGGCACTCCGAACACCGCCCACTCCCTCAACACCGTGCAGTTTGTCGTGATCGGCGCCGGTGCGGAAGTCAAGAAGGTGAACGACGGCGCCCTCTGCGACGTGGCGCCCACCATCCTCAAGTTGATGGGCATCCCGCAGCCTGCGGCCATGACCGGCAAATCCCTGATTTAAACCTGAAAAACATACAATCATGAGCGAAGAAACCCTGAAAGATCCCCGCGACCTGAATTCCGACGGCAAAGTGTCTCTGGACGAGAAACTCAAATGCGCCGCCGCCAAGGCCAGCAAGAAATTCAATGAAGTGGCCGACGAAATGGTCGACAACGCCAAAGACCTCTACGACAAGGCCTCTCCGAAAGCCAAGGAAATCATCGGCGAAGTAAAAGAAAACGCCGGCAAGCTGATGGACGACGCCGCCGGTCTGATGGACAAGGCCAAAGACAAGATCGACAGCCTGAAAAAGTAGATTCCGGGTCAAGCCCGGAATGACGTCATGCCGGACCTGATCCGGCATCTTACAGTTTAACCTCTTTCACCGCATGGTGACGGAGGTTTTTCTTTTCCAGGAAGTTGTAAAGCTCGTAGCCGGGGGCCACGTTGTACTTTTTGGAGATGAGGCTCAGGCGGTCGTCCTGGCCGTCGTGCTGGAAGAGAATGTCGAAAAAGAGCCGCGCTTTGCCCTTGTGGTGCTTGAGTTCCTTGAGCAGGGCGCTTCGAAGTTCCGGCGTGGAAGCTTCCAGCGGAATCTCGACGTGCAGTTCCTTGAAGAATTCGTCTTTTGCGTTGGAAAGCAGCATCATGTTCTGGATGCGGAGCTCGTAGCTGTCTTCGCTCGACGTGTCGTCTTTCTTGCGGAAGCGCTGCTTCGTGGCGCACTTGATCAGCAGGGCCGTGTGGACCTGCATGTATTTCATGAAGGTCTCGTAGTCTTTGCTGAAGAGCGAGAAGGTATGGCTGCCCTTGAAGTCTTCCAGCGTGAAGCGGCACCAGGGCTTGTTGCCGCTCTTGGTATAGCGCACGTCGCACTCCGACACCAGGCCGGCCACGTAGTATTCTTTGTTCTGCACCGACTTATCGGTCTGGAGCGTGCGGTCGATCTCGTCGAGGCGGGCGATGTCGACCGTGGCGAACTGCTCGATCTCGAACTGGAAGCGGTCGAGCGGATGGGCCGACAGATACATGCCCACGCACTCCTTTTCCTTCTTGAGAAGTTCCATCTCATTGACCTCCACCTTGGGCGGGATGGCGGGCCGCACCGGCTTGAGCTCGGCCATGTCGCCGAACAGGCCGCCGGAAGACATCGTGTCGTTGTGGAACTTGGAGGCATAGCCCAGCAGGGCATCCAGGTAGTTGGTATCTTTTCCCGTTTCGAAGAAATACTGCGCCCGGCTCATTTCGCTGAAGCCGTCGAAAGCGCCGGCATAGACCAGGCATTCGATGACCTTCCGGTTGATGACGCCCAGCGGCATGCGTTCCACGAAATCGAAGATGTTGGCGAAAGGGCCGCCTTTCTGCCGCTCTGCGATCACGGCATTGATGACGTTGGCGCCCACACCCTTGATGCCGCCCATGCCGAAGCGGATATTGCCTTTTTTGTTGACCGTGAACTCCGTAGCACTCTCGTTGATGTCGGGTCCCAGAACCTGGATCTGCCAGCGGCGGCAGTCGTCCATGATCTTGGTGATCTCCTCCATGTCGTTGAGGTTGCAACTCATGTTGGCGGCGAAGAATTCGGCCGGATAATGGGCTTTCAGATAGGCCGTCTGGTAGCTGACCCAGGCGTAGCAGGTAGCGTGTGACTTGTTGAATGCGTATTCCGCAAAGGCCCGCCAGTCCTGCCATATCTTGTTGAGCAGATCTTCGGAATGCCCGTGCTCCTTGCCGCCCTCCATGAACTTGACATAGAGTTCCTCCATGTCCTTGATCTTCTTCTTGCCCATGGCCTTGCGCAGCTTGTCAGCCTGGCCCTTGGTGAAGCCGGCCAGCTTCTGCGACAGCAGCATCACCTGCTCCTGATACACCGTGATGCCATAGGTGTCCTTCAGGAATTCCTCCATCTCCGGCGTGTCGTAGGAGATGGGCTTGATGCCCTGCTTGCGGTCGACGAAGTCGGGGATATAGTCCATCGGCCCCGGCCGGTAGAGCGCGTTCATAGCGATCAGGTCTTCGAAGCGCTCGGGCTGGAGCTTCTGCAGCCACTCCTTCATACCGGGCGACTCGAACTGGAAGATCGAGGTGGTGTCGCCGCGCCCGTAAAGTTCATAGGTCGCCTTGTCGTCGATGGGGATGGCTTCGATGTCGATGTCGATACCGTGGCTCTCTTTGATCAAGTCGAGGGTCTTGTGGATGATCGACAGGGTGTTGAGGCCCAGGAAGTCCATTTTCAGCAGGCCGCATTCTTCGATGTAGTGGCCGTCGTACTGCGAGGTCCAGACCTCTTCGCCTGTATCCTTGTCTTTCGACAGGCAGATGGGGATATAGTCGCTCAGGTTGCCCGGTCCGATGATGGTGGCGCAGGCATGCATGCCCACCTGCCGGATGCTCCCTTCCAACTGTTCAGCGTATTCCAGCACCTCCTTGTTGAGTTCGTTGTCCTCTTTGGCTAGTTCGTCCTTGAATTCTGGCACCAGGCGGAAGCAGTTCGCCAGCGTGATCTTGACGCTCTTCTCCTCCATCTCGCCCTTGTCGTTCTTCTTGCGCTCAAACAGGCGCGGCGGCACCATCTTCGAGAGGCGGTTGCTCTCGTCGATGGTCACGTGGCTGATGCGCGCCACGTCTTTGATGGCACCCTTCGCGAGCATGGTGCCGAAGGTGATGACGCGTGACACGTGGTCCGCGCCATAGGTCTCCTCCACATAGCGGTGTGCGGCTTCGAGGTTTTCGAAGTCCACGTCGATATCGGGCATGGAGATTCGCTCCGGGTTGAGAAAGCGCTCGAACAGGAGCTGGTATTTGATCGGGTCGAGGTTGGTGATCCAGAGGCAGTACGCCACCACACTGCCGGCGGCGGAACCACGGCCCGGACCCACCAGCCAGCCCTCCTTGCGCATGGCGCGGATGTAATCCTGCACGATCAGGAAGTAATCGGGGAAGCCCATCGAAGCGATGGTCTTCAACTCGAAGTCGATGCGCTCTTCCTGCTCAGGAGACAGGGTCTCGCCGTAGCGGATGTGCGCACCCTGGAAGGTGAGATGACACAGATAGGCCACCGACTTGCAGAAATCATCGCCGCGGTAATTGCCTTTCGGGTCGTTCTTGCCCGCGTCGATATAGGGCTTGTATTGCTCCAGATACTGGTCGATGTCGCGGAGGAAGTCCGCGTCAATCTTGAATTTGGGCAGGATGTAGTCGTGGTCGATCTTGTAGGCTTCCACCTTGCCGGCCACTTCCAGCGTGTTGGCCAGCACTTCCGGATGCTCCGGGAAGAGCACCGACATTTCTTCTTCGCTCTTGAGGTATTCCTGCTGGGTGTAGCGGAGGCGCTTCGGGTCGTCGATGTCGGAGTTGGTGGTCAGGCAGATCAGGCGGTCATGCGCCGGTCCGTCTTCCTTGCGGATGAAGTGGACGTCGTTGGTCGCCACCACCTTCACGCCCAGTTCCTCGGCCAGCGAGAAAATCACGGGGTTCACCTCCATCTGCGCCCGGTACACATCGTCGTCGAGGCCCGGCACTTCGGTCTTGTGCTTCATCACCTCGAGGTAGTAGTCCTCACCGAAGACGCGCTGGTGCCAGCGGATGGCTTCCCGCGCCGCCTCGATGTTGCCGTCCATGATGTCGCGGGGAATCTCGCCGGCCAGGCAGGCGGAGCAGCAGATCAGGTTTTCGTGGTACCGCTCGATGATCTCGTGCGACACGCGCGGCTTGTAGTACATGCCGTGGATATGCCCTTCCGTGCAGATCTTCATGAGGTTTTTATAGCCCTCATAATTTTTGGCCAGCAGGGTCAGGTGGTAGTACTTGCGGTGGTCGTTGTCCTTGAGATGGTGGTCGTAGTGCCGCGTCACATAGACCTCGCAGCCGATGATGGGCTTGACGATGGGCTGCTTGTCGGCGTCCAGGTTGCTCTTGTCGTACGCAAACTTGAAAAACTCCTTCACGCCATACATATTGCCGTGGTCGGTGATGGCCAGGGCCGGCATGTTGAGCTCGCGGGCGCGGGCAAACAACTTCTCGATGTCGGAAAAACCGTCGAGAATCGAGTATTGCGTATGGACGTGCAGGTGTACGAAGGACATAGATCAAGCAAGGGTTGAAAAACAAAGCAAGATACCAAAAATTACCCGAAGACACAAAAAAACCTCCGCCGAAGCGGAGGTTTTGAGATGCCGGATCAAGTCCGGCATGAGGGATCAGGGCCTACATCATTCCACCCATCCCCGGATTCATCGGGGGCATGGCGGGCGTGTCTTCCTTGATGTCGGCCAGGGCGCACTCGGTGGTCAGGAACATGCCGGCCACGGATGCGGCGTTCTGGAGGGCGACGCGAACCACCTTGGTCGGGTCGATGACACCGGTCGAGAGCAGGTTCTCGAAGGTATCGGTGCGGGCGTTGTAACCGAAATCACCCTTGCCTTCCTTCACCTTCTGGACGATCACGCTGCCTTCCTTGCCGGCGTTGGCGGCAATGGTGCGGATCGGCTCCTCGATGGCGCGGGCCACGATGCGGATACCGGTAACCTCGTCTTCGTTTTCACCTTTGACCTTCTCCAGGACTTTCTCGGCACGCACGAGGGCGACACCGCCACCCGGGATGATGCCTTCTTCGACAGCGGCGCGGGTTGCGTTCAGGGCATCTTCGACGCGGTCTTTCTTCTCCTTCATCTCAACTTCCGAAGCGGCGCCCACATAGAGGACAGCCACACCGCCGGCGAGCTTGCCCAGGCGCTCCTGGAGTTTCTCGCGGTCGTAGTCGCTCGTGGTGGTCGCAATCTGCTTGCGGATCTGGTTGGCACGGTCGGCGATAGCGTCCTTGTCACCGGCGCCGTTGACGATGGTGGTGTTCTCCTTGTCGATGACCACTTTCTCGGCACGGCCCAGCATGTCGGGCGTGCAGTTCTCGAGGGTGAAGCCACGCTCTTCGCTCACCACGACAGCACCCGTCAGGGTTGCGATGTCCTGCAGCATTTCCTTGCGGCGGTCGCCGAAGCCCGGCGCCTTGACGGCAGCCACCTTCAGCGTACCACGCAGCTTGTTGACCACGAGGGTGGTGAGGGCTTCGCCATCCACATCCTCGGCGATGATCAGCAGCGAGCGACCTTCGCGAGCGATGGGTTCGAGGACCGGCATCAGGTCTTTCATCGTGGAGATCTTCTTGTCGGTGACCAGGATCTGCGGCTGGTCGAGCACAGCCTCCATCTTGTCGGGGTTGGTCATGAAGTAAGCGGAGATGTAACCGCGGTCGAACTGCATGCCTTCCACCACTTTCACCTCGGTCTCGGTGCCCTTGGCCTCTTCGACGGTGATCACGCCGTCTTTCTTGACCTTGGCCATCGCGTCGGCGATCAGCTTGCCGATGGTGTTGTCGTTGTTGGCGGAGATGGTGCCCACCTGCTCGATCTTCGAGTAGTCGTCACCCACGGCCTGGCTCTGCTTCTTGAGGTCTTCGACCACGGCGGCCACGGCTTTGTCGATACCGCGTTTGAGGTCCATCGGGTTGGCACCGGCGGCCACGTTCTTCAGACCCACGTTGATGATGCTCTGGGCGAGGACAGTTGCGGTGGTCGTACCGTCACCGGCCTGGTCGTTGGTCTTGGAAGCGACCTCCTTGACCATCTGGGCGCCCATGTTCTGGAAGCGGTCTTCCAGCTCGATCTCCTTGGCGACCGTGACACCGTCCTTGGTTACCTGCGGAGCACCGAATTTCTTGTCGATCACAACGTTGCGGCCTTTCGGTCCCAGCGTCACCTTCACGGCGTCAGCCAAAGCGTCAGCACCCTCCTTCATGAGGTTGCGCGCGTCGATATTGAATTTGATGTCTTTTGCCATAATTGTTTCCTCCTTTATTTAAGCACTGCGACCACGTCACTCTGACGCATGATCAGATAATCCTTTCCATCCACGGTGATTTCCGTACCGGCATATTTGCCATAGAGCACGGTGTCGCCGACTTTGAGTTCCATCGGCTCGTCTTTCTTGCCGTTTCCGACAGCGACAACTTGGCCCTGCTGCGGTTTTTCTTTCGCGGAATCAGGAATATACAGTCCGCTTGCGGTCTTGGTCTCGGCTTCCTTGGCCTCGATCAGGACTCTGTCTGCTAAAGGTTTAATGGTCATGATGATTATATTTTTTAACGTTTATTGTTTAATTTTGCACTGGCACACTAAGACAAATTAAGTGCCAACAGTCGTTTTATGACAAAATGTCACCTGATGCTCCTATGTGCAGCGCTTCTGCTGCTGGGCGGCTGCAAACATGCCAGCCAGGGACCCTCCCTGTCGGAATACGGCGAACGCTCGTTGGCCGGCCAGGCAGCGCGCTTTGAGCAGTATGCCCAACTGCTGGCCTCCCTCTCGCCCGCGGAGGCGATGGTCCGGCAGGAAGCCATGCTGGCGGACGCGGAGCAGGACAGTGCCCAGTGGCAGCTGCAGATGCAATTGCAGGAGAAATTCTTCCTGGACCCCAACAGTCCCTACCGCAACGAGGAATTCTACCTGCCCGTGGTGGCCCACCTGCTGTCTTCGCCCCATGCCACGCAGGACCAGCGCGACCGGGCCCGCTGGCTGGAGCCGCGCCTGAAGCTCAACCGCCCCGGCACCGTGGCCAACGATTTCCCTTTCACCCTGCCCAACGGACGCAGCACACGCCTCCACGCCGTCATCGACAGCCGGCACCCGCACCAGACCCTGCTGTTCTTCAGCAATCCGGGTTGTGCCAACTGCAAGCAGATCACCGAAGCGCTGGCCGCCGACCCGGCCATCGCCGCCCGCATCGCCTCGGGCGAACTGCTGGTGGTCAATGTCTATCCCGACGAAGACCTTCAGGCCTGGCTCGACTACCTGCCCAACTACCCGAAAACCTGGATCTGCGGCCACGATGCTGACCAGCTCCTCTTCAACGATACGCTCTACTGGCTTCGGGCCATCCCTTCGCTCTATCTGCTGGATGAAGAAAAACGGGTCGTCGTGAAGGACGCCCCGCTCGAAAGCCTTCTTCCGCTTCTGTCTTTCTAATAAATGGCAAACAACGCCGACCCGCTACCCGACATAGCCGCATATACGGCCCCGTCGTAGTAGAGCGCCTTCTTGGCATGCGCCAGCGACGGGTACTTCGCAAAGACCGTCTCTTCGAAATCATTGACCAACAAGTCTTTCCATTCCTCGACGGGATGCTTCAGCACAGACAGGATGTCCCGCTCCGGCTCCCGCGGCGTGATGCCGGCATAGGCGTCGCGCGTGGACACGAACACCGGCTGCGGGAAGATGCGCACGGTGCGGTTCAATTCGAAATCGATCGGCGAGAGGATCTCGCCACGGCCGCGGGCCAGCATCGGGCGGTTGTAGACGAAAAAGGAGCAGTCGCTGCCCAACTGGGCCGCCAGGCCCGCCAATTCGTCCTGCGGCAGGTTCAAGCCAAAGAGCGTGTTGAGGCCTGTCAGCGTGAAGGCCGCATCGGCGGAACCCCCGCCCAGACCCGCACCCATCGGGATCTTCTTGTAGAGATGGATGGCCACGGGCGGAATGTCGAAACGCGCAGCCAGTAGCCGCCAGGCCTTCTCACAGAGGTTCTCCCCCGCGATCTCGGCGTTGTGGCAGTGCATCTCGAAGCGGTCGGCGTGCACCAGTTCCAGCACATCGCAGAGTCCCGGCACGGGATAGAAAAGGGTCTCGATGTCGTGGTAGCCGTCCGGGCGCTTGCGGATCACATGCAGGCCCAGATTGATCTTGGCATTGGGGAAGAGAATCATAAGGCAAAAATACGTTTTTTCAGCGCATTTTCCTAACTTTGTAGCATATGAAAAAAGTCCTTGTCATTGCGCTGACTGCGTTTCTCGCGCTGGGCAGTCAGGCCCAGTCCCTTTCCGGCATTCCTGTTACCGACAAGATTCATGGCATCTCCTCCGGACCCGGCACCGACGCTTCGGTTTCCATGTGCATCAGCTGGGCCTGCGACACCAGCCTCCAGCATACCCGCGTCCTGCTCACGTCCGTTTCGGATGCGGACTGGACGGAAGCCCGCGACATCAAGCCCGCCCAGCACGAGCGCTTCGCTGCTTTCGACGGCATCTATTCCAAGGCGCCCGACGGCACCAATATCCACGAATCTGCCGTCTTCACCAAATGCGGCGTCATGGTCAACGGGCTGCAGCCCGACACGGATTACAAATATGTGATCGTGGAGACCTCCGACGGAAAGCCGGTCGCCCGCAGCACCGAACACCGCTTCCGCACCGCCGGCGCTGACAGTTGGTCGGCTTGCATCATCTCTGATTTTCACAGCTATCCGCCCATCCCCACGCGGCTGGAAGCCGCCATGGGCATGATCGACACCCTGCAGTCCATCGACCCTTCGATGGACTGGGTGCTGAGTCCCGGCGACGTGGTGGCCTGGGGCGGCAGCTACTCTTTCTGGCGCCAGCTCTTCGAAGAAGAGAACTTCAACGAGCTGCTCTGGGCCCGGGTCAACGGCAACCACGACAACTGGACCCGCCAATCCCAGAATTCGAAAGATTTCGGCGTGCCGAACCCCTTCTTTGTCGGCACGTCGTTCTACCCGCAGAACGGCTTCGGGGACGAGCGCGGCGTGTGCTACCACTTCCGCTACGGCAACACCCTGTTCGTCATGCTCAATACCGAAAACATGGGCAGTTCCGAGACCTTTGCGGCTGCGGCGGACTGGCTCCGCGACTGCGTGACTTTTGCCCGCGGCAGCGAGAACCCGCCCACCTTCGTGGTGGTGTGCCAACACTATGAGTGGTTCAACGGCACCAACGGCCGCAGCGTGCAGTATACCCGCTGGCACCGGCTCTTCGACGAGTTGGGGATCGACCTGGCCCTGGCCGGCAACAACCATATCTACGTCCGCAGCCTGCCGCTCTTGGATGACCAGGTCACCGACGGCAGCACCGGCACCGTCTATCTCCAGACCTCGGCCTGCGACGACGACCGGGGCCGGAACTTCGACGACGTGCCCCTGCAGAATGCCGACAAGATCGCCTTCCGCTGGACCGAAGGTTCCCATACGGTCAGCGCCATCCACCTGGCCGTGGATCCCGACCGCATGGTCCTGACCCTCTACGACCGCCACGGCAACCCGGTTGACAGCACCGTCGTTCCGGCCAAGCCCCGCACGGAGGCGCAGGATTCGCACCTCAGCTGCGGCCCGTGGGTGACCGACATGAGCGAAGACGCATTCACGGTGCTTTGGGCCACCGACGTACCCTGCCAGGGCTGGGTGGAACTCGACAACGGGCGCCGCGTTTATGAATACTACGCGGGCCGCAAGCTCTTCGGCACGCACCACAGCGTCCGTGTGACCGGACTCTCGCGCGGCGCGACCTATGGCTACCGCATCGGCAACCGGGTGGTCGACCCCACGAATCCGCGCCGGCCGGCCTACGGACGCGACCGCTATTCCGCCCGGCACCAGGTCACGACCTTCGATCCCAACCGCAAAACCTGCCACTTCTCCGTGATGAACGACGTGCACATGCGGCTCGACCACTACGCCGCGTTGCTGGCGGGCGTGGACGTGACGGACAACGACTTCCTGCTCCTCAATGGCGACATCATCTCGGCTGGCAACTGGCCGATCGACAGCCTCTACAAATACGAAGTGGCACCGCTGGGCGACCGCGGCGCCGACCTGCCGGTGGTCTTCTCGCGCGGCAACCATGAGGGGCGCGGCAGCGGCGTTGCGCTGGTAGAAAAGATCTTTCCGCGAGCCAGCGGCGCGCCGTACTACTATACTTTCCGCGAAGGGCCCGTGGCCTTCCTTGTACTGGACTGCGGCGAGACGGGCGTGAAGAACGCCCTGGCCCTGACAGGCGATCGCATTTACGAGGAGTACCTGCGTGAGCAGCTGGCCTGGGCGGAAGAAGCCATGAAAGAACCTTCCTTCCGCCGCGCGCCGGTCAAGATCTGCGTCATCCATGCACCCATGGTCGATTTCGGCGATCCCGACGACTTCGTGCCGCATCAATGGATGAACCGCCATTTCATGCCCCTCCTCAAACAGGGCGGCATCGACCTGATGATCGGCGCAGACCTCCATGAACACCTGTTCATTCCGGCCGGAACCATGAACAACGCCTTCCCTATCCTGATCAACGACAACGAGTCGCGCCTCGACGTGCAGGTCTGGAAAGACCGCATCGAAGCCACCGTCTACGACGAGGCAGGCAAAGCCATGGTCCCGACCTATACGATAAAAATAAAATAAACCCCCACTATGACCCGAACCGAAATTGCTGAAATCGGCAAACAGGCCGTCCTCGAAAAGCTCTTTGAACAGAGCGGATATACCAACGAACAACCCATCCGGCTCCACCAGAAAGGAGAATGTTGCAGCGCCCAGAAACTCATGCTGGAAGGCTGCGACTTCGACCTGGTCTACACGCCGCTCAAACACCTGGGCTACAAGGCTGTGCTCAACGTGCTCGGCGAACTCTACGCCAACCTCCGCCAGCCGGTGTCTCTGTCGGTGACGCTGGGCCTCTCGAAGCGCTTCTGCTACGAAGACGTGGCGGAGCTGTGGGAGGGCGTGCTGGCCGCCTGCCGCGAGCA
This sequence comes from uncultured Bacteroidales bacterium, assembly GCA_905233345.1. Classification (GTDB taxonomy): domain Bacteria; phylum Bacteroidota; class Bacteroidia; order Bacteroidales; family UBA932; genus Cacconaster. Next base: position 30,593 of record CAJODQ010000005.1, on the reverse strand, counting down.
TGGCGTCGCGCAGCTTTCGCTCGAGCTCAACCCGTCGGTCAACGGCCTGGCCATCGGCCTGGCGGCCTGCGGCGTGCAGAAAAAGGGCGTCATCGAGAAGGTGCCGGCGTCGAAGAACATGGACCTGATCTGCCTGACCGGGCATGTGGGTGCGGCGTACATGGGCCTGCACGTGCTGGAGCGCGAGAAAGTGTCGTTTACCGGCACGGGCGAGCAGCCCGACCTCTCGAAATACAAGGCCGTGCTGGCCAGTTACCTGAGTCCGGAGATCAAGCCGGGCATCCTGGCGCGCTTCCTCGAGGCTGATGCGCTTCCTTCGCGCGGCTATTTCCTGACCCGGGGCCTGGGCGAGGCGGTCATCCGCCTGACGCGCGACACGGGCCTGGGCGCCAAGGTTTACCTGGAGAAGGTGCCCATCTCGTCGCAGACTTTTGCCATGGCCGAGGAGATCGACATGGATGTGGTAACGGCGGCGATGAATGGTGGCGACGACTACAAATTCCTCTTCACCTTCCCCATCGAGAAGCACGATGTCATCCGCAAGGATTTCCAGGATTTCGAGATCATCGGCCACACGGCACGGCCCGACGTCGGTCCCGTCCTCGTCACCCCCGAAGGTGCCGAACTTCCGATTCACGCCCAGGGGTATTGAGTTACTGGGGCTCTGCCCCAAACCCTACCGCTCCAGCCTTGCTATTGCGCTAAGCTCTCCCTGCTCGGCTTCCGCTAGCGCCTGATGGCGCTCGGGCATTGAAATGCCCGAAATAAGTCTTATATTTGCGACGCAATGAAGCAAAGCGAGAAAATCATAGAAGAGGTAACTTCGGGCGAATATGAGCACGGATTTGAGACGGTGGTGGAGCAGGACTTCATCCCGAAGGGCCTCAACGAAGATATCATCCGGCTGATCTCCCGGAAGAAAGAGGAGCCGGCATGGCTGCTCGAATTCCGGCTGAAAGCCTTCCGGCAGTGGCAGCAGATGCCGCTGCCCACCTGGGCGCACCTCGACATCCCGCCCATCGATTTCCAGAACATCATCTATTACGCTGCGCCGAAAACGGCATCGCACAAGTCGGAGAAGCGCGCCATCGACCCGGAAATCGAAAAGACCTTCGACAAGCTCGGCATTCCCCTCAACGAGCGCGAAGCCCTGGCCGGCCTGGCCGACGGCTCCGGCACGGCCGTCGACGCCGTGTTCGACAGCGTGTCGGTCAAGACCACCTTCAGCGAGACCCTCGCCGAAAAGGGCATCATCTTCTGCTCGTTCTCGGAAGCCGTCAAGAACTATCCGGAGCTGGTGCGCAAGTACCTGGCGACAGTCGTGCCCTCCGCCGACAACTTCTACAGCGCCCTGAACAGCGCCGTCTTCAGCGACGGCTCATTCTGCTACATTCCGAAGGGCGTGCGCTGCCCTATGGAACTTTCGAGCTACTTCCGCATCAACGCCCGCGGCACCGGCCAGTTCGAACGCACGCTCATCGTGGCCGACGAAGGCGCCTACGTGAGCTACCTCGAGGGCTGCACCGCCCCGCGGCGCGACGAGTCGCAGCTCCACGCCGCCGTGGTCGAGATCGTCGTGGAAAAAGACGCCGAAGTGAAATACTCCACCGTGCAGAACTGGTATCCCGGCGACGCCGAGGGCCGGGGTGGCATCTACAACTTCGTGACCAAGCGCGGCCTCTGCAAGGGCAGCGGCAGCAAGCTCTTCTGGACCCAGGTCGAGACGGGCAGCGCCATCACCTGGAAATACCCCAGCACCATCCTCAAGGGCGACAACAGCACATCCGAGTTCTACAGCGTGGCGGTGACCAACAACTATCAGCAGGCCGACACCGGCACCAAGATGATCCATATCGGCCGCAACACCACCAGCCGCATCGTGAGCAAGGGCATCTCGGCGGGCCGCAGCCAGAATAGCTACCGTGGCATGGTGAAGGTGCTCCCGGCGGCCGAAGGCGCGCGCAACCATTCGCAGTGCGACTCGCTGCTGCTGGGCGACAAGTGCGGCGCGCACACCTTCCCGGTCATCGACTCGGCCAACCCCAGCGCGACGGTCGAGCACGAAGCCACGACCTCGAAAATCAGCGAAGAGCAGCTCTTCTACTGCCGCCAGCGCGGCATCACGGAAGAAGATGCCATCGGCCTGATCGTGAACGGCTACGCCCGCGAAGTGCTCAACAAACTACCCATGGAATTCGCCGTTGAGGCGCAAAAACTCCTGCAAGTCTCCCTGGAGGGGAGCATCGGATAATGAACTGGCTCGATCTCACCGCTTCGGTCCTCGGACTGGCCTGCGTTTTTCTCGCGGGCCGCGGCAGCAAATACAATTTCTGGGTGGGCTACCTCTACACCATTGCCCTCTTCTTCCTGTTCTGGCAGAAGAACCTGGTGGCCTCCCTGCTGCTCCAGCCCATCTCGCTGGGCATCAACATCCTCGGACACTACCGCTGGACCCATCCCAAGGCCGGCGAGGCGAGCTCCGAGAAGGAAGGCGAGCTGAAAGTCACCATGCTCACCTGGCCCGAACGCATCCTGACCATCGTCATCGTGCTGGTGGTGGCCGCCCTGTGGGGCTGGCTGCTCGGCCGCCTTTTCCCCGCCGACCCGCACCCGTATCTCGATTCCTGCGTCACCGTCCTGATCCTCGTGGCCCAGTTCCTCAGCGCCCAGAAGAAATGGGACTGCTGGGTGGCCTGGATCATCGTCAATATCACCCAACTCATCCTGCACCTGTCGGTCGGCAATATCTTCATGCCGATCGTGAGTGCCCTGTATCTTGTCAACGGCATCGTCTCCCTGGTCAACTGGGAGAAAATGTATAGGAGGAAAGCCTGATGAACACCCTGCTCAAAATAGAAAACCTGCACGCCTCGGTCGGGGAGAAAGAGATTCTCCGCGGCATCAACCTGGACATCCGCGCCGGTGAGGTCCACGCCATCATGGGCCCCAACGGCTCGGGCAAAAGCACCCTGTCGGCCGTGCTGGCCGGCCGAGAGACCTTTACCGTGACGGACGGCTCCGTGACGTACGACGGCCGCGACCTGCTCGCCCTCAAGCCGGAGGAGCGCGCCTGGGCCGGTGTTTTCCTCGGCTTCCAGTATCCGGTGGAGATTCCGGGCGTGAGCAACGTCAATTTCATGAAAGCCGCGGTCAATGAGCAGCGCAAGCAGCGCGGGCTGGAGCCTCTGAACGCCGCACAGTTCCTCAAACTGATGCGCGAGAAGATGGCCCTGGTGGAGATGGACAGCAGCTTCTCAAGCCGTGGGGTCAACGTGGGCTTCTCGGGCGGAGAGAAAAAGCGCAACGAGATCTTCCAGATGGCGATGCTCGAACCGCGCCTGGCCATCCTCGACGAGACCGACTCCGGCCTCGACGTCGACGCCCTGCGCATCGTGGCCACCGGCGTCAACCAGCTCCGGCGTCCCGACAACGCCTTCATCGTCATCACCCACTACCAGCGCCTGCTCGACTACATCGTGCCCGATGTGATCCACGTGCTCTACAAGGGCCGCATCATCAAGACCGCCGGCAAGGAACTGGCGCTCGAGATTGAGCAGAAAGGCTACGACTGGATCATCCAAGAAAGCGAATAGAAGCATGGAACTGCGTCTGATCCATCATCCCGAAGGGCCGCAGCGGATCGCCCTGGAGGCCGGTACGGCCGCCGAGTATCTCGTGCTGCAGGATGCAGCCGGGGCGACGAGCGCCACGGACTGGGAGATCCAACTCGCGGAGGGAGCCCGGCTCCAGATGGTCTTTCTCTCGCTCGACGGCGACACGCTCCGCAACTGCCTGCGCGTATCGCTGCAGGGCCGCCACGCTTCCTGCGATCTGGCCGGCCTCTGCCTGGCCGACGGCACCCAGCGGATGGACTACGACATTGTGTTGATGCACGAGGTGCCGCAGTGCCACAGCACGCAGCTGTTCAAGAACATCGTGGGCGGGCAGGCCGTGACACGGTTCGACGGCCTGATCAAAGTCGTGCCCGACGCCCAGCAGACCGAAGCCTACCAGGCCAACCACAACCTGCTGACCACCGAAACGGCCAAGGCCTTCACGAAGCCGCAGCTCGAGATCTATGCCGACGATGTGAAGTGCAGCCACGGCGCAACGATCGGCCGCCTCAATCCAGACGAACTGTTCTACCTGCGCTCGCGCGGCATCCCGGAGAAAGAAGCCCGCCTGCTGCAGCAACTGGCTTTCTGCTATGAGGTGCTGGAGAAGATTTCCGCGGCTGAAATGCGGGAAGACCTTCGGCAGAAGATTGAAGAACGCTTGCGAAAAATGGCCTAAATTATTAATAATTCGCCTTTTTTTATCAAAAATCGGGAAAACTACCATTTGGGACGCAACATTTCGACCCCCAGTTGCATCTATCAGGTGGTTTAGGTTTTAGTATATTATCAGAAAAAGGTAGTTCCTTGTGTGAGAAGGGCTACCTTTTTTTCTGTTATTTGGGGAGGTTCGGGATGAAGCCGACGATGGCAGAATTTCCTTTCTCCCATTTCCAGAAGACAGTGAACAATTCGGGATACGCCTGGATAACCGGGACCATCACCACGGTGGACGTCCGGTAGACGTCATCCATCATGATGACCTGGATCTTTTTGTCCATCAGGAATTGCAGGACCTCCTCCGGGCTCCCTTCGCGCGGCATGGGAAGGGAATGCCGGTAATGCGAGTGGAAATAGAATATCTCCGGCTTCCGGCAGAGGAACAACCAGTCTTCCGGGAATTGATCGCAAGTCGTGGATGTATCCAGATAGAGCTGATACCGCTCCAGATTCGGCATCTTCCCTATCGAGGGAAGTTTGGCCAGCACGCGGTAGTAGTTCAGCGAGGTATTGTAAATCGGCATAAGCCACACGAACAGCAGCACACACACTGCAGGCGTCAGCACAAGGGACCATTTCTCCACCTTCTGGGCGGGTTTTTTCCGGAAAATGCAGCGCACCAGGAAGTGCAAAGTCCAGCAGACCCCCGCCAGCAGCGCCGCCAGCATCAGGGGCAGCAGCGGAATGAAATAGCGGACATCCGCATAATAGGGCGGATACAGCATCAGCGCCCCGAACGTAAACAGGAAATACAGGATCAGCAGCAGCGACAGGCCTTTCATCGACAGCAGGCCGACCAGCATGAAAACAATGACCACAATGCCCAAGCCCCAGCGCCGGTCTTGCTCCGGAAAAACAAGCTTGAAGTTGGCGTTTTCGGGATCAACCAGCGAATTCGGAATATAATACGGCACAAAGGCCTTCAGGTTGTTCTTGACACGGTTCAGCCGGAACAACAGCATGTTGTCGGTACTCTCATCATTGACCGGCGTGGAGAAGGTCGCCAGATAATCCCCTTTGTAGCCGGGCTGGACGCGTTCGTTGCGGTGGTCCCAGCACCCTTTGGCAACGCCAAACGACAGGAGGACCAGCGCCGCGACCAGCAGCGGCATCACCCAGGTCTTCGAGTCTTTCCGGTTTCGGATCAGCGCCCGCGCGCCCAGGACGAGGAAGGTCAGTGAGACCGCCAGGACAAGCGTAATGCCCATGGTGCGGACGAAATAAAGGGCGACGATCAGCAGGCACAGGCCGACCAGCATCAGGATCTGCCGGATGTCTTTCTGCCGGAGTTTCTCCAGGTCCAGGTCGAGGAAGAGCGCGATGATGCCCAGGGAGATGGTAATATAGAGCATTTCGCTCATCAGGATGGTCGACCAGCGAAGCAGGTCGGGATGCCAGATGGCCAGGAGGCAGGTGGCCAGCGCGATCCAATGGCCCTGGCGGCCGGTCGTCTTCCGGACGATGCGGAACAACAGCAGCAGGGAAGCCAGCAGCAGCAGGCCATTGAGGAATTTCAAAGGCACGACATTATCGGGGAAAATCCGGTAAAAGAGCGAGAGGAAAGCGGGATAGCCCGGCGGGAAATGCATGTGCGGCTCAGCCACCGGCCCGATTTCCGAGACGTAGCCGTGGCCCAGGGCCAGGCTCCGCGCCAGCTGGTAATAATTGTAATTATCCCCGTTCTGGTCCATCTTCTTGTCGAAGATGGTGGAATAGTTGATGGCGAAACAAACTACTATCGCGGCCAGCATCAACCAATGGAGTGTCCGCTCATTCACTTTTACTTTCATGGTACTCCTTTTCCGTATTGACATTCCAGACGTTTTCCTTGCCCGCCACATGGTCGCGGATATTACGGACGGCCTCCATGGCGGTCAGCATGGAATGGTCCATATTGTTGTAGCGGTGCTGGCCGTTGCGTCCCAGGCAGTAGAGGTTTTCGATGCCGTCGAGGAAAGCCTTAACCTTGTCCAGTTCGTAATAACTCCCGAAATACGCGGGATACGCCTTCCTTATCTTCACCCGGCAGGCGTCCAGCACATCTTCGCGCTCCACCACGCCGATTTTCACCAGCTCGTCGATGGCCATGGCAATGAAATCTTTGTCGGACATCTGCCAGAGCCGGTCTCCTTCTGTGCAGAAATACTCCAGCCCGATCCACATCGTGTTTTCGTAGTCCTTCACCAGGTAGGGCGACCAGTTGTTGAAGATCTGCAGGCGGCCCACCTTCACGTCGCGGTCCTGCACGTAAATCCAGGTGTCGGGCACGCGCTCGGCGTAAGTTTTGATCTTGGTTTTATTCTTGATTTTCAGCTTCTTGACGCAGAGGCCAACCGTCATAAAATCGCGGTAGGGCAGCGCGCGGGCGATGCGGGCCACGTCTTCCGGCACGTCGATGCCCGAGAGAGCGGCGACCAGGTCTTTGATGGGCATGGTGGAGAAGAGCCAGTCGCAAGGCTCGTGCACCACGCTGCCGTCGGGCATGCGATAACCCACATCGGTCACGCGGCTGTTTTCCACGTGGACATCCACCACTTCGGCCTGTTTGTGCAGGGTGCCGCCGGCTTGCACGACGGCGTCGGCCACGCGCTCCCAGAGCTGTCCGGGGCCATATTTCGGATAGATGAATTGTTCGATAAGGGATGTTTCGACTTTGTCACCCTGCTTCTCTTTCCGCTTGGTGGCCTTGTTGAACATGTCTTTGAGCACGGCGGCCACGGATATGCCCTTCACGCGCTGGCTGCCCCAGTCCGCACCGAGCCGGGAGGGATGCACGCCCCACACTTTTTCGGTGTAGTCTTCAAAGAACATCTGGTAGAGCGGCTTGCCGAAGCGGTTGATGTAGAAGTTCTCCAGCGAGGTCTCCGGGTGCTTGTGGACCACCGAGGCCAGGTAGCCGAAGCCCGCCTGGACAGTACGGCGCAGGCCCATGTTGACGAAGGTGTTGGTCGAGAGCGAGATCGGATAATCAAAGAAGCGCCGCAGGAAGAAGATGCGGCTGACGCGGTGGCGGATCAGGGTCACGCGGTCCTCTTTTTCCGGATCGGGCCCACCCGGCGCCAGCGGTTTGTCGTCCAGCCTGAGCAGGATGTCATCCTTGGAGCGGGCGCCTTGCAGCGGCATCTGCTTCGCCCACCAGTCCATCACCTCCTGGTTTTTCGAGAAGAAGCGGTGGCCGCCCAGGTCCATGCGGTTTCCCTTGTAGCGGATGGTCTGGGAGATGCCGCCGATGGCGTCGGTGGCTTCCAGGACGGTGGGGATGACATCGGTATTGTCCAGCAGTTCGCTGGCCGCAGTAAGGCCTGCGGGCCCCGCGCCGATGATGATGGCTTTCTGCTTCATTCTGCTTGGGTTGGGTTCGTTTGGTTGAACAGGATGAATTTACGGGCGAAGAAATTCCAGAAAAAGACGATGGCCGTGGAGACCAGTTTGGCAACCATGTAATGCAGGTGCAGTTTTTCGCAGCCTACGTACATGATCAGTTCGTTGAGGCCCAGGCCGATGACGCCGATGATGGCAAAAACCGAGAATTCGGCCCAGCGGTTCTTCATCCGCCGGTCACCGAAGACCCAGGACGTACTCAGGATATAGTTGCAGGTCAGTCCGAGAAGGAAGGCGATGACCGCCGATACCAGATAGTGCAGGTGGCAGACTTCCGTCAGCAGCCACAGGCTGCCATAATCCACCACAAACGCACAGCCCCCCACAATCGCGTAGCGGAACAACTGGACCCATGTATTATGAACCTTCCCGGTCAGAAGTTGCTTCATTTGACAAAGATATAAAAAAAACGCCGTGCCACAGCACTATCCAGGCGAAGCAAAGCTTGATGGCGTGGAAGGGCAACCAGTAGCGGAGGACGATGGGGGAAGAATACGTGACACAGCCATAGTAGAACAGGCCCAGGAGGAAGAGCAGCCACAGCACCGTGCTTGTTTCCCGCGACAGTGGCATCGAACACCAGCTCACTTTTGCAAAGATAGCAAAAAGTTGGAAAAGTCCTAATTTCCGATGTAAAAATCCTAAAAAATCAAGCCGTTGCAGTCAGCCGGCGGGTAAGGAAAGAAATAAGCCAGCCAATGAGGGCGACGCCGGCGATGATGATCAACACGTCGGCGGCCCGGACAACGACCGGATAGGCATCGACCACGAAATTGCCGGGCATCTTCACGATGCCGAAGCGCTGCTGCACCCAGCAGACAGCCAGGCCGACCAGCACGCCGATGGCGATGCCCAGCAGCGAGATCAACCAGCCCTCGCGGACAAAGATCTGCTCGACCAGCGTGTCGTCGGCCCCCATGGCCCGCAGCGTCGCGATGTCGTCGCGCTTTTCGATGATGAGCATCGACAGCGAGCCGTAGATGTTGAACGAGATGATCAGCATGATGAAGAGCAGGATGAGGTAGATGGCGATCTTCTCGTATTTCAGCAGCTTATAGAGCATCGTATTCTGCTGCTGGCGATCACGTACTACGAAATCGTCACCGAGCTTCTCCTGCAGTTCTGCCAGGAAGGCCTTCGTTGCCATCCCGTTGCGCCCCAACCCTGCCGGCGTCAGATAGAGTTCCACGCCCGACACCTCGTTGTCATACTCCAGCAGCTCCCGCAGTGCGCCCAGCGGCATGAACATGTATTTCTGGTCGAAATTCTGCTCCAGTGCCACAATGCCCGCCGGATGCAGTTTCTCCTGCCGGAGCGAGGCGAGCGGATTGAGCAGGTCCACCTGCTGTGTGCGGCTGGGGAACCATACGGTGAGTGGCTGCAGGAAGGAGGTGCGCACGCCGAGCTCCAGGGCTACGGTGCGTCCCAGCACCACTTGGTTCAAATCACCGTATGCGAGTTCGAAATCCCCGTCCACGATATGGTCGCGGAGGTCCGTAACCGACTCGTAGAGCGAATCCACGCCCCGCGCCGTCACCACCTTGTTGCGCTCACCGTACTGGGCGAAGACATTCTCTTCCAGCACGCCGCAACGGGCCCGCACCCGCGGGTCGGCATCCAGGAAGTCGAAGCGTGCGTCATACGCGAACACCTTTCCCACAGCCGGGCTGACCAGCACGTCGGCCGTATAGCTGTCGTTGAGGTCGCGGACGATCGAATCGAAACCGTTGTAGATGCTCAGGATGATCACCAGCGCCGCGCAACCGATGGCGATGCCCGCCGCCGATATGATCGAGATGATATTGATCACATTGTGCGACTTCTTCGCAAAGAGGTAGCGCCACGCGATGAACCGGGAGAGCCTCATCGGTCCGGAGCGGCTTTATTTCTTCAGGAGTTCGTCGATGTGCTCGACATAATCGAGCGAATCGTCGAGGTAGAAGTTCAGTTCCGGCACGATGCGGAGCTGCTTGGCGACCCGGCGGCCCAGTTCACCGCGCAGGTAGGAGGTCTCGTCTTCGAGCTGCTGCATCACCGCGTCGGCTTTCGACGAGGGGAAGATGCTCACATAGACTTTGGCCAGCGCCAGGTCGGGCGTGATCTTCACGCCGCTGACAGTGACCAGGGCACCATCGTAGGCGGCCATGCCGCGGGCACGGATGATTTCGGCCAGGTCTTTCTGGATCTGCCGCGCCACTTTCTGCTGTCTCGTGCTTTCGCTTTCCATCACTCAAATTTAAGGATATAATAGTTCTTCTTGCCTTTCTGGACAAGGATGTACTTGCCGTCGAGCAGGTGCTCGGCGCTCAACTGCAGGGCCGTGTCGGACACTTTCTCCTTGTTGATGCTCAGGCCGTTGCCCTGGATGGTCTTGCGGCACTCACCTTTGCTGGGGAAGATGTCGGTGCGCACGGCGAGCATCTCGAGGATGTCGCACGGCAGGGCGTCTTTCGGCAGGACGTACTGCGGCACATCTTCGAACACGGAGAGGAAGGTGCGCTCGTCGAGGGCCTTGAGAGCGTCGACGGTGCCTTTGCCAAAGAGCATCTGCGAGGCGGCCACGGCGTTCTCGTATTCGCGCTCGCTGTGGACCATGATGGTGACTTCGCGGGCCAGGAGCTTCTGCAGCTCGCGGCGCTCAGGCGCTTCGCGGTGGGCGGCGATGGCCGCTTCGATGGTCTCGCGGTCGAGCATCGTGAAGATCTTGATGTAGCGCTCGGCGTCAGCATCCGATACGTTGAGCCAGAACTGGTAGAACTGATAAGGTGAGGTGCGCTCCGGATCGAGCCACACGTTGCCTTTCTCGGTCTTGCCGAACTTGCCGCCATCGGCCTTGGTGATGAGCGGGCAGGTGAGGGCGTAGGTCTCGCCGCCCAGCTTGCGGCGGATGAGCTCCGTGCCGGTGGTGATGTTGCCCCACTGGTCGGCACCGCCCAACTGCAGCTTGACCCCGTTGTGCTCGTAGAGATAGAGGAAGTCATATCCCTGGAGAAGCTGGTAGGTGAATTCTGTGAAAGACATGCCCTCGGTCGATTCGCGCGAGAGACGTTTCCGCACGGAGTCCTTGGCCATCATGTAGTTGACGGTGATGAGCTTGCCGATGTCACGGGTGAAGTTGATGAAGGTGTAGTCCTTCATCCAGTCATAATTGTTCACCAGTTCGGCCTTGTTGGGGGCGTCCGATTCGAAATCCAGGAACTTGCCCAGCTGTGCCTTGATGCAGGCCACGTTGTGGGCGAGGGTCTCCTCGTCGAGCAGGTTGCGCTCCTGCGACTTCATGGAAGGGTCGCCGATCATGCCGGTGGCGCCGCCCACAAGGGCGTAGGGCTTGTGCCCGCAAGCCTGGAAATGCTTGAGGATCATGATGCTGACCAGGTGGCCGATATGCAGGGAATCTCCCGTGGGGTCGATGCCGACATATGCCGCCGCAGGTCCTTTCATCAGCTCTTCTTCGGTTCCGGGCATGATGTCGTGGATCATTCCACGCCACTGGAGTTCTTTCACAAAATTCTTCATCGTTCTTCTTTTACACGTTCAACAATTAATCGACCACCCACACCATCACGTGGTTCTCGAACACCTCGTAGCTGAGCTCGAATTCCATCTCCGTGCCATCCTTGTGGTAGAAGGTCGCCGTGATTTCGCCCTCATCGCGCGGGGTGAAGCGCTCCACCTCGATCTGCTCGGCGAAATCGACGCCGGAGATCGACATGCGCTTGTAGATGGCTTCCTTGGCGCACCAGTAGATGGCCAGCTGCAGCGTCTTCCGCTTGTCGTCTTCGAGGTCCTCGAGCTCGTCCTCGCTGAGAGCCTTTTTCTCAACGGCCGAGAAATCGCGGTCGAGGCACTCGATGTCGATACCCAGATTCTCGTCGGGGCTGAGCAGGATGGCCACGAAACGGTTGGTGTGGGAGATGCTGATCTCCATGGCCGTGTTCTGCAGGTACGGCTTGCCGTTGTCGTGGTGGCCCAGGTAGAGCTTTTCGGGGAAGATCTCGTTGAGGAGGGCGCGTTCGGCCAGCTTTTCCCGGCGGCGCGCTTCGCTCCGCGTATAGGAAAGCTCTTCCAGCTCGTTGTCGGGGACAGCGGTGGAGGCCAGCAGTTCTTCTTCGGTTTCAGTAATCTCCCAGACGTAGATCCGGGCGTCGTCTTCAAGTTCTTTTTTTAGGAATAGTGGCATAAGTGGTTGGGAAAGCACCACTTAGGCAGGGGCTCAGAAGATGAGCTCCCGTCGTTGCCAGGCAGACTACTCGGAGGTTCCACAGTGGTGCGTTCGATTGGTTATTCTTGTTGAGATATCAGGATTCGAACCTGAACAGACAGAACCAAAATCTGTAGTGCTACCATTACACCATATCTCACTGGGGCACTGCCCCAGACCCCCCGCTCCAGCCTTGCTATCACACAAGGCCGACCCTGCCCGGCTTCCGCTAGCGCCTGATGGCGCGTGAGTCACCACAGGTGACGTAGGATCGTGGGACTAAAACGCAAAGTTAATACTTTTTTAGATATATACTAGCGTTGTTCTTTGAAGAAATCCGTCATGAGGCGGGCGGCGTCAGCAGAAAGGACTCCGGAGACGACTTCCGTACGGGGATGGAGGAGCGACGGCGTGAAAAGCGAGTAGCCGCGCTTGGGATCGGCGGCACCGTAGACCAACCGGCCGAGCTGCGCCCAGGCCAGGGCGGCGGCACACATCGGACACGGCTCAACCGTCACATACAGCGTACAATCATTCAGATACTTGCCCCCCAGAAACTCCGCAGCCATTCCAATGAGCTGCATTTCAGCGTGCGCCGTCACGTCGGTCAGCGTCTCCGTGAGATTGTGCGCCCGGGCAATGACGCGCCCGCCGCAGACCACCACACCCCCGATGGGAACCTCCCGGTCGGCCAGCGCCAGCCGCGCCTCGCGCAGCGCCTCCTGCATGTACTGTTCGTCGTTCATACCAACAAAGATAGCCAAAAAACACGTTGGGGAACACTTTTTGCCTATCTTTGCAATTCTATGTGGAAAAAAAGCACCGTCCTTCTCGCCCTCTGCCTGCTGCTCATCGCACCGCAGGCGGCCGGCCAGTACTACTTCCCGGGCAGTGCTCCCACCCCCGTCCGCTGGAACCAACTCAAGGGTGACCACTTCACCCTGATCTATCCCCGCGACATCGACTCCCTGGCCCGCGAATACCTCTACGCCTTTGAGCGCACGCGCGAATCCACCCTGACGGGGCTCCACATCAACCCGCCGCGCATGCCGCTGATCCTGCAGCCCTACAACATGAACAGCAACGGCAACGTGTCGTGGGCCCCGCGGCGCATCGAGCTCTACACCACGCCCCCCGGCGACCCCCTCTACGCTCTTGACTGGATTGATCAGCTGGCCCTCCACGAAGGCCGCCACGTAGGCCAGTTCACCCATTACACCCAGGGGAACCTGCGCCCGCTCCAATGGTTTTTCGGCGAACAGGCTTTCGTCATGGGCTTCCCCTCCACGACCCAGAACGAAGGTGACGCCGTGTCGCACGAAACCGACATGACCCATGCCGGCCGGGGCCGCGATCCCGAATTCCTGCGCTACTACCGCGCCGCCTTCCTGGCGGGCGACATCCGCAAATACGACAACTGGCGCTACGGCTCCTACCGCCATTACACCCCCAACAAATACGCCCTGGGCTACATGCTCAACAGCACGATGCGCAACCATTCCGGCAACTACTACGTCATGGGCGACATCCTGGAAGAGAAGGCGCGCAGCTGGTGGCGCTTCTTCAGCGTCTCGCACCGAAGCACCATCAAGGGCTCGGGCCTGACCACCCGCAAGAACTGGCGCGAGGCCGTGGCCCGCTACAATTCCCTCTGGACCTGGGACTATTACCTGCGGATGCCGTACACCCAGACCGAGCATCTCGTCAGCAACAAAGGAAAATATTACATCGACCTCAACAACCCGCTGCCCGTGGAGGGCAACATCTATGTCACGATGACCGGCCTGCCCTTCGAGAAGCGCCTGGCCCGCATCGACTCGCTGGGCAGATACCACTACGTGCGGCCTTTCTCGGCCAACACCAGCACCCTGGTCAAGGACGGCGACCACAGTTTCATCTTTTCGGAGATCGTGCGCGACCCCCGCTGGGAGATGCGCTCCTGGTCGGTGATCCGCCGCTATGACACGCGCAACGGCCGCATGCAGACCCTCACCCGCCACACACGCTATGTCAACCCCAGCGTGGCCCCCGACGGCAAGATCCTGGCCGTGGAATACAAAGTCCAGGGCGGCTCTGACGCTGTGGTGCTCGACCACGACGGCCAGTTGCTCGAGCGCTTCCCTGCGCCCGAAAACGGCCAGCTCGTCAACCTGGTGCAGCTGCGTGATGCCCGCTACGCCACGGTCATCACCAACGAAGGCGAAGGCATCTACCGGCACGACGGCGAATGGACCTGTGTCGTTCCGCCCCAGAGCCGCATGATCCGCGACCTGCGCAGTGCCGGCGACAGCCTGCTTTATTTCGTCACCGACCTCGATGGCCTGAGCAACATCTACATGCTCGACCCGGCCTCGGGCCGCCTGCAGCGCTGGGTCAATTCGCCCTACGGGACCGCCCAGCCCTGGCTTGACGAGGCCAGCGGCACCCTCTACTACGCCGACTACAGCCACCTGGGCTACCTGCCCGCGCAGATCCCCCTCACCCGGACGGACCGAAAGCCCGCATCTTTCGAAAAGCCCTATATCCTCAACCGTGTGGCCGAAGAAAACGCCCAGCAGGCGACCCAGTATGTGAAAACCCTTGAGGAAACCGAAAACCCGCAGCTGCGCAGCCACATCGACTCTCTTCCGGCCAAACGTTACAACAAGCTCTTCCACGGCTTCCACATCCACTCCTGGGCCCCGCTTTACGTCAACATCGACCGCATCATGAACGACCTGAGCGGATTTAACCTCAACCAGATCGACCGGCTGTACGAATATGTGGCCCCCGGCATAACCGTCATGTCGCAGAACGAGCTGGGCACGCTGGCTGCCACCCTGGGCTACTCCTACTTCAAGCGGCACCACGGCGCCCACGCGTACGTAAAATATACCGGCCTGTATCCGGTGATCGAAGCGGCCTTCGACTTCAACGAGCGCAGCCGCACCTTCCAGATGACCGACATGCACCCCGGCCGTCCCGAGGGCAGGCCCGCCGCCATGCTCGACACCCTCAACAAGCCGTCCATCAACTTCAACCTGCGCCTCTCCATCCCGCTGCAGTTTACCAGCGGCGGCTGGTATACCACCGTAGAGCCGCACCTGGGCTTCACGCTGACCAACGACGGGTATTTGTACCGGGCTCCGGACGACCATTTCATCGGCAGCACCTTCTCCAGCGTGCTGAATGCCGACCTGCTGGTCGACACGCGGCTCGCCCGGCCCACTTCGCGCCTGACGCCGCGCCTGGGCTTCGGCGTCCAGCTCAGCGGTGAGACCCGCATCGGTCCCCGGGAGATCCGCAACCCCGTCGGCGCCCTGCGCGCCTACGCCTACCTGCCCGGTTTCCGCGCAGAGGATGGCTTCAAACTTACCTACGCCTACCAGCACCAGCCCCAGGATGGCCTGTTCTTCACCCCTGCCTACAACCTGGTGCGACGCCCTTACGGCTACGACAACATGATCCTGATGGATTACCACCGCCTGCTGGTGGAATACGCCCTGCCCATCTATACGGGCGACCTCAACGGCGGCTTTTTCTTCTACCTGAAGCGCATCATCCTCATCCCCTTCGTCGACGGTGCCCGCGACCTTCGCGCCCCTGTGATGGACGGCAGCCAGATCACCGGTTTCGCGCCGAAGAACTACCTGGCGTACGGCACCAAGCTCCTGTTCAACACCTACCTCTTCCGCATTGGCACGGAACTGAAGTTCGGCATCCAATACGCGCGCGCCCACGATTCCGGCAAATGGGGATCCATCCGCTTCGTCTTTTCCACCGGCCTGTAACCCGCCCCGCAAACCATGAACAACACCCACTCCCTCAATTGGTTCGACTGGTTCCTGATCATCGGCACCACGGTTGTCAGCATCCTCCCCTCGTTGCTGGGCGGCGAATGGGACACCCTCGGCTTCATCACGGCCGTCACCGGTATCCTCAACCTGGTGCTTTGTGCCAAAGGCTATATCTGGAACTACTTCTTCGGCATCATCTATAACGCAATATACGTCTATATCTCTTGGAAATCAAGACTTTACGCCGATTCCGCCCTCTACTTGCTTTACTACCTGCCCATGCAGTTCATCGGCTGGATCAACTGGGCCAAAAACCAGAACCAGGAGAGCGGTGTCGTGAACGTGGTCCATTTGACCCGCAAAGCCGCGCTCATCCTGCTGGCCGTCTCGGCGGTGCTGATTCCGGCTTTCGCCTGGCTGCTCTCCCAACCCTTCATCGGCGACTCGCAGCCCTGGCTCGATGCCACCACCACCGTGGTGTCGATCGTCGCGATGTACATGATGGTCAAGGCCTTTGCCGAGCAATGGATCCTCTGGATCCTGATCGATGGCGTGCAGGTGGTGAAATGGACCATCGCCACTGTCCGGGGCGAGGAGCACGCCGCGCTGATGCTGGTGATGTTCGCCTTCTTCCTGGCGAACGCCATCTATGGCCTCATTCAGTGGAATGGATTAGCGAAGCAAGCTTCGGCCCAACCACGGCCGTAAGTTCCTCAAGCGAGGCTTCCTTGATCCGCTTGTAACTCTTGAACTGTTTAATAAGCTTTTCCTCGATCCGGGGCCCGATGCCCGGGATCGCGCGCAGCTGACTGACCGTCTGGGCCTTGCTGCGGAGGTTGCGGTGGTGCGTGATGCCGAAGCGGTGCGCCTCGTCGCGGATTTGCATGAGCACGCGCAACGAGGAAGAGTTGCGGTCGAGGAAGAGCGGAAGCGGATCGCCCGGCACGATGACCTCTTCCAGGCGTTTGGCCAGGCCCACGATGAATACCTGGTCGGCGATACCAAGCTCCATGAGGGCTTCCAGCGCGAAGCCGAGCTGCCCTTTTCCGCCGTCGATCACAATGAGTTGCGGCAGCTCTTCGCCCTCGGCCATCATGCGCGAGTAGCGCCGGTTCACCACCTCTTTCATGGAGGCGTAGTCGTTGGCGCCCACCACGGTCTTGATGTTGAAATGCCGGTAGTCGCGCTTGCTCGGCAGGCCGTCCTTGAACACCACGCACGAAGCCACGGGGTTCGTGCCCTGAATGTTGGAGTTGTCGAAGCACTCGATGTGCCGCGGCGGCACTTTCATGCCGAGGTCTTTCTGCAGCTGCGCCACCACTTTCTCCGACTTTTCGATGCGCTGCGGCAGGTTTTTCTCCTTGAGAAGCTTGTAGGTCTCCATGTCGAGGATGCCATGACCCACGGCTTTCTCCCGCTCGTGGTGGGCTTCCAGCAGTGCGAGACGGTCTTTCCACTCCTGCGCGTCCTCGAAGCGGAGCTCGGCGGCAGCCTGCAGCATCTCGGCGCGGCAGGCGCTCATAAGCTGGCGCGTGCGCCCGCTGAGCAGCTTTTTGATCTCCTCGATCTGGGCGTCGTATTCCGCTTCGGAGAAGAGACCCTCGCAGGGACCGGCACACTTGTCGAGGTGGTAGTTCAAGCAGCAGCGCAGCTTTCCGCCGGCAATCTGCTCGGGCGTGAGCGCATGGGCGCAGATGCGCAGCTTATAGAGGTTCCCCATCAGATCGAGGAGCCGGCGCGCATGGAACACGGACGCGTAAGGCCCGTAGTACAGCGAGCCGTCCTGCACATAGCGCCGCGTCAGCATCACGCGCGGAAAAGGCTCCTTGCGGATGCAGATCCAGGGGTAGGTTTTGTCGTCCTTGAGCAGGATGTTATAGTGGGGCTGCAACTGCTTGATGAGGTTGTTTTCGAGCAGCAGTGCGTCTTCTTCGGTCTCCACCACGGTGTAGTGGAGGTCGGCGATGTGTTCCACCAGCGCCTGGGTCTTGCGGTCCAACTGCTCCGGCGGCCGGAAATACTGCGACACGCGCCGCTTCAGGTCCTTGGCCTTGCCCACATAGATCACCGTGCCGCTCGCATCGAGGTAGCGGTACACCCCGGGATCGTGGGGCAGGTTGTCGATCTTCTCTCGGAGATTCACGGAATAATTGTTACCTTTGTTTTCTGTTCGCTTCTTATGAAGAAGAAAACAAAGATAATCAATAAATCCGACATTATGGGGCTGCTGCGCATGCGCGGTCCCATCGGCTGGATCCTGGCCTCGCTGGCGATGTGGCTGTTCGGATTCAACAAGGTCAACAAGTCGAACGACCGGTGCAAGCAGTACCAGGGTCCCGAATTCTCGGCACACATCCTCGGGGACATCGGCATCAACTACGACCTCAACCCGGCCCAGTTCAACAACATTCCGCAGGACGGGCCTTTCATCACTATCTCGAACCATCCTGTCGGATCGGTCGACGGCCTGATCCTGAGCGCCGTGATCGGCACGATGCGCACCGACTATAAAATCCTGACCAACTTCATCCTGACGATGATTCCCTCCCTCAAGGAATCATTCTTCGCGGTGAATCCTTTCACGGACAGCGTGACCTCGCGCAGCAGCCTGTCGGGCATCCGCCTGGCCAAGGAGCATCTGGCCGCCGGCGGCAGCCTCGGCCTTTTCCCCGCCGGCGAAGTATCGACCTACCAGCGTCCTTCCCGCCGCACCGCGCTGAAGCAGCATGTGATCGAGGACGTCCCCTGGCCCGAGTCGATGATCAAGCTCATCCGCAATGCGAACGTGCCGGTGATTCCCATCTATTTCGAAGCCCAGAACTCGCGGAAATTCCATTTCCTGGGCCGCTTCCACCCGATGTTGCGGACCATCAACCTGGCCAACGAGCTCTTCAACAAGAAGGGAAAGACCATCCCGATGCGCATCGGCAAGCCCATCATGCCCAATGAACTGGCCGAATATGCCGACCTGGACCAGCTCGGCGGCTATCTGCGCAGCCGCGTCTACTGCATGGAAGCGGAATTCAACGACAGCAACAAGACGCCGCTGCCGACACCGGCGGTCGTGACACCCATCGCGCTCCCGCGCGACAAGAAAGCCGTCGTCAAGGAGTTCGACCGGCTCCGGGCCGCCGGCAACAAGCTTTTCGACGTGGCCAACTACCAGTGCTACCTGGCCGAGGCCAAAGACATTCCCGTTGCGATCATGGAGCTGGGTCGCCGCCGGGAAGAGGCGTTCCGCGCCACGGGCGAAGGCAGCAACCAGGCCCTCGACATCGACGACTACGACAAATACTACAAGCATCTGATTCTCTGGGATGCCAAGCGCAAGCGGATCGCCGGTGCCTACCGGCTCGGCATCGGCAGCGAAATCTTTGAAAAACACGGAGGCCTGGAAGGCTTCTACACAAGTTCGCTCTTTTCCTATTCCAAGGATTTCGAGCCGACGATGCGCGAGGTCTGCGAACTGGGCCGCAGCTTTGTGAGCCTGGAGTACCAGAAGGAGGCGCTGCCGTTGATGCTGCTACTCAAAGGCTTGATGCATAGCGTCATGCGCTTCCCGGACGTCCAATATTTCCTGGGGCCCGTGAGCATCAGCAACAGCTATCCGAAGTTCTACCAGAGCCTGATGGTCTACTATCTGGAAAACAAGCATTCTTCGATGCTGCCGGAGCGGACGGCCGTCCCGTCCACGCCGTTCGATCCCGACTATCTGCGCATCAATCCGCGCAGCCTGCTCCGGAAGAAGATGGATGGTTTCGAGAAGTTCGACCGCTTCCTGATGCGGCTGTCGGACAACCAGTACCGGATGCCGACGCTGGTGAAGAAATACATGAAGGTCCACGCCCGCATCCTCTGCTTCAACGTGGATCCGCTCTTCAACTACAGCCTCGACGGCCTGATTCTCCTCCGCCTGACCGATTACCCCCGCGAGGAAATCGTCTCGATGACCAAAGACATCACCACCTTCCCCGAGCGCGAAGCCATCATGAACCGCTTCGGCTATACCCTGAAAGATCAAGGCACCGGATCGTAGCCGCTGCCACCCCAGGGCGCGCAGCGGAGGATGCGCTTGACGGCCAGCCAGCTGCCGCGCAGCAGGCCGTGTTTCTGCAGGGCTTCGAGGGCGTAGTTCGAGCATGTGGGCGTGTAGCGGCACTGCCGGCCCATGTAGGGCGACAGCAGGATCTGGTAGAGCCGGATGAGTTTAACGGGCAGCCAGATCGTCCAGGAGCGCCACAAGGCTTTTTTCGATGCGTTCATAGTCCTCCACTTCCTTGCCGATATAGTAGATGAAAATGTCGTAGTCTAGTTCTCCCAGGCGGCTGCGGTTGAGCCGGTACGCTTCGCGGACCCGCCGTTTCAGCAGGTTGCGCTTGACCGCGCGCTTGAAGTGCCTTTTGGGCACCGATACACCGAATTCCCCCGTGCCGGGCTGATAGTGCAACTTGAGCGGATGGCGGAAGGCCACCTGCCCGGTTTTCAGCAGCGCGAGGATCTGGCGTTCATTCATTCTTTTCCTTTGTTGGCTTCCAAATAGTTGCTCAGGGCCTCGGCGATCGAGGGGGCCTGCGGCGAGGGGGCCTTGATCTCCACCTGGAGACCGGCTTCTTCCATGGCGCGGGCCGTCGACGGGCCGTAGGTGGCGAAGCGGAGCTCGCCCTGCTGGAATTCAGGGAAACTCTCCTGCAGCGAGCGCACGTCGGAAGGGCTGTAGAAGGCCAGCAGCTGGTAGCTGTGCAGGTCGAGGTCGCGCAGGTCGTTGCTCACAGTACGCACGAACACGGCACTGCCGTGCTTGAGTTTCTCTTTGGTGAAGAGCTTGTGCACCTCGGGCTTGAGGCTGTCGGTGCAGGCGATCAGGAAATTTTCGTTGCGGTGCTTCGTGCCGATCGATTCCACCATCGAAGCCACGGTGCCGGCGCCGAAGAAGATCTTGCGCTTGCGGTAGACGATGTATTTCTGCAGGTACACGGCGATGGCCTCGCTCTGGCAGAAGTACTTCATGGTCTCCGGCACATTGACGCGCGTCTGCTCGCAGATGTGGAAGAAAGAATCGATGGCCAGGCGCGAAGTGAACACGATGGCCGTATAATCGAGAATCGTAACACGCTGTGCCACAAAGTCTCTGGTTGAGACGCCCTCCACCCGGAAGAACGGGCGGAAATCGATGGTCAAGCCCCACTTGGAAATCAGGTCGGTATAGGGAGATGCACCCGAAGGTTCGGGCTGCGAAATAAGCACACGTTTAATTTCCATGCATCAAAATATTAACTACCACACAGATCGGTAAAAATTCCAGGGCGCAAAGATACAAAACCCAATAATAAATAGGAAATTGTGCTGATAAAATTATTTGGGTTCCCCGCAGCACATACATCACGGCTGCTCCCAATGCGATGAGGGAAAGTGCCCCCCAGAGCAGCCAGTGCGGGATTTCGGGCGCCAGCCAGCCCAAAACAAAGACCGGAAGCGAAGCGAAGATAGCGAGCACACAAAGCGCCTCGTTTATCCGTTCCAAAGACCGAAAAGTCCCATTTTTCCCGGACAGCCAGCCCGTCAGGCGGCCGGCCAGCATCCGAAACAGCGCCAGTGCGACCAGCGCCAGCAAGGTCCAGCCAAAACCGATCCGGCTCACGTCCGTCACCACCAGCGTGATGGCATAGAAGGGAAGCAGCAGCACAAAAATCTGTCGCGCAGAAGCACAGAGATAGTTGTTGCCCAGAAACTCCCGCGTGCTGTAGAAACTCCGGCAGCATTCCATACCGGCTCGCAGCGCCGAGAGCAGCCGCTCGAAAAGAAAGAGCAGCAGCACGGCATCCAACAGCAGGATCACCAGCACATAGGGTTCGGGCAAGGCTCTCATCGACGCGTCAATTCCCCCGCTTGGCACTGTGGCCCAGTTCCGTCAAGAGTGCCACCACTTTGTCGCGAACATCGCCCTGGAGGAGGATCTCCCCCTCGCCCGTCGAGCCACCCACGCCGAGTTTCGTCTTGAGCTGCTTGCCCAGCGCCGCCAGGTCTTCTTCGTCGCCATCAAAGCCTGTCACCAGCGTCACCTGCTTGCCAGCCCGGCGCCGCCGGTCGATGGTCACGATGAAGCGCTGCTTCCGGAAAGCGGGCTTCGCAGGCCCTGTTGCGGGTTCCGGATCGGGTTCGGCGGGCAGTGTCGCCAGTTCTTCGGCGAAGGCGCCTTTCAACAGATCTTTCCAGTCCTGTGGCATGCTGCTTGCAAATTTTTCGCAAAGTTAGTGATAAAACCTATATCTTTGTAGTTTACGGAAAAATCGAATCAAACATGGATACAAAACAGTTCAACAAGATCAATCGCATCATCGCGGCCTGCGTGGCCGTCCTCGCATCGCTGGTTTATCTTGCAACCATAGAACCCACCACGAGCTTCTGGGATTGCGGTGAATTCATCGCCTCCTCCTACAAGCTGGAAGTCGGTCACGCGCCGGGCAACCCTGTGTTCAACCTGTTCGCCCGCGTCTTCACGCTCTTTACCGACGCCGAGCATGCCGCCGTGGCCGTCAATGCCATGAGCGCCCTCTGCTCCGGGTTCACCATCTTCTTCCTCTACCTGACCATCGTCCACTTCGGACGGCGGATCAACGAGAAGCGGGGCAAAACCCTCACGACCGCCAGCGCCGTCGGCCTCTTCGGAGCCGGCCTGGTGGGCGCCTTTGCCTACTGCTTCTCCGACACCTTCTGGTTCTCGGCCGTGGAGGGTGAAGTCTACGCCATGTCGTCGCTCTTTACCGCCATCGTGTTCTGGGCGGCCCTCAAATGGGAGGAACAGGCCGACCAGCCGTATGCCAACCGCTGGCTGGTGCTCATCTGCTTCCTCATGGGCCTGAGCATCGGCGTGCACCTGCTCAACCTGCTGACCATCCCGGCCATTGTCTACCTGATCTACTACAAGAAGCACAAGAAACCCGTCACGTTCTGGCGCGCTTTCGGCGTGCTGGCACTCTCGGGCGTGGTCCTGGCCATCATCCTGTTCGGTATCATCCCGTATCTGCCGCGCCTGGCCGCCGGGTTCGACCGCCTCTTCGTCAACGGTTTCGGCGCCAATTTCAATGTGGGTGCCACGATATTTATGGTGCTCTTCCTGCTGCTCTGCTTCGGGCTGCTCTGGTTCTTCCGCAAGAAAGACCGCAGCATGGCCCACACCGCCACGCTGATGGTCACCGCCATCGTCCTCGGCTACTCGCTCTTCACCGTCACGGTGATCCGCTCCAGCGCCGGCACTCCTACCAACGAATACCAGCCCGACAACCCGTATACACTGATCCGCTACCTGGGTCGCGAGCAATACGGTTCCAGCCCGATCCTCTACGGACAGGTCTACACCTCGCCCTATGAGGTGCAGGACAAGCCCTACTGGACCCCGCTCGACGGCAAATACTTCCACGCCAACAACATCGATGCGCTCTATCCGCCTTCCACGAAGATGCTCTTCCCGCGCATGTGGAACGGCTTCGACGAGCGCTACAAAGAGTTCTACAAGGGCTACACCAAGCATCCCGTCACCCGGCGCGCCCATCTCTACGGCAAGAATTTCAACTTCCAGATGCCGTCGATGAAGGACAACCTGGACTTCTTCTTCGACTACCAGGTGAACTATATGTATGTCCGCTACTTCATGTGGAACTTCGTGGGCCGGCAGAACGACCTGCACGGCGAAGTGCCCGGCGACCGGGTGAAGGGAAATTGGGAGAGCGGCATTAAATTCCTCGACGAGGCGCGCCTGGGCGACCAGAGCCTCGCGCCCGACTACCTGGCCCACAACCGCGGCAAGAACCACTACTTCTTCCTCCCGCTGATCCTGGGCCTCATTGGCCTCTTCTTCCAGCTGCGGCACGATCCGCGCAACTGCTGGGTCACCGGCCTGCTCTTCCTGCTCACCGGCCTGGCCATCGTGGTCTACCTCAACCAGCCGCCTTATCAGGTGCGCGAGCGTGACTACGCGTACGCGGGTTCCTTCTATGTCTTTGCGCTTTGGATCGGCCTGGGCGTCATGGCCCTGCAGCACTGGTTCGAACGCCTCAGCAAGAAGGAAAACAGCCTGTTCGCCGCCGGTCTGGCCGTGGTGCTGGGTCTCTTCGTGCCGGCGCTCATGGGCGCCCAGAACTGGGACGACCACGACCGCAGCGGCCGCTACACGGCCCGCGACCTGGCCTGGAACCATCTGGCCGGCCTTGACCCGCAGGCACTGCTGGTCACCCACGGCGACAACGATACCTTCCCGCTCTGGTACGCCCAGGAAGTGGAAGGCATCCGCACCGACGTGCGCATCGTCAACTCCTCGCTGCTGGGCACCGACTGGTATATCGACCAGATGAAGCACCGCTTCTACGAATCCAATCCGCTCAATATCAGCATTCAGCGGCGGCAATACCTCTACGGCACCAACGACTACACGCCCGTGGTCGACGTGGTGGACCATCCCATCCTGGCCTCCGAAGCCATCGGCGTTTTCAAGGACGACCGTTTCAAACGCAATGGCGACGACTTCATCCCGGGTCACCAGCTGGTGGTTCCCGTCAACAAGGAAAACGCCCTGCTGAGCGGCATTGTCCGGCCGGATATGGCCGACAAGGTGGTCGAGAACATCACCCTGAGCATCAGCGGCGACAACCTCACCAAATTCGACCTGATCATTCTCGACCTGCTGGCCAACTACGACTGGTCACGGCCCATCTATTTCGTCTCGCGCAACGAGACCAAGCTCGGCCTGGATCCCTGGCTGCAGTACGACGGCATCGTCTACAAGCTGGTGCCGTATCTCAACGACTATACGGACCGGGAAGCGACGATGGATGTCGAGGCGCTGTACAACCGCATCATGAACACCTATCGCTTCGAGTCGATGGCCGACACCACGGTGCACTGGGACTACCAGAACATCTTTACCTTCTCGGCTGTCGTGCCGCTGCGCGACCTCTTCTCCACCACGGCTTCGGCCCTGATCGACAAGGGAGAATATGCCAAGGCTGAGCAGGTGCTCGACAAAGCCGTCGCGGTGATGCCGGCCCAGAACTTCCCGTACAATGTCTCGATGTTCCGCAGCCTCAACGAATGGTCGGTGCTGAACATGGTGGAGGATTACTTCCGGATCGGCCGTCCTGAAAAGGCCATTGCCGTCGGCAACCAGCTGGGCAAGGAAACGGTCCAGACGCTCCTCTTCTACTCCACGCCTGTCGGCAAGAGCGACGATGATATCATGGACAAACGGCTCGCCGATGATGCTGCCACGCTGTTCTACTATCTCGTCCGTACCTATCGCAACTTCGGCCGCGACGAAGACGCCTACCGCCTGGAATCCTGGCTCAAATAACCGCGTCCCCTCACCCCGGGCTTTGACCCGGGGTCCCCTCAGATTCCTCGACTTCGCTCGGAATGACAGGATGCTGATTGTGATGCACAAAGAAAGGCGGCCTTTACAGGTCGCCTTCTTCTTTTCCTCATTCCGGGCTTTGACCCGGAATCTTTTACTTCGTAGCCTCTTTCTCGAGTTTCTTCCGGTTCAGATCGTACATGATCGGCGTACCAATGAAGATGGAAGCATAGGTACCGACAATCACACCGAGCGCCAGGGAGACCGAGAAGCCGCGGATGGCCTCACCGCCAAAGATAGCGATGGCGATCAACACGAGCAGCGTAGACACCGACGTATTGACCGTACGCGACAGCGTCGAGTTCAAAGCCTCGTTGATGTTCTGGTCGAGCGGACGTTTCGGATACAGGGTCCTGTATTCACGGATACGGTCGAAGATCACCACGTTATCGTTGATGGAATAACCGATGATGGTCAGCACCGCTGCGATGAAGGTCTGGTCGACATCGAGGGTGAACGGCAGGATACCGCTGAAGATGGAGTAGAAACCGATGACGATGATCGAGTTGTGGATCAGCGAACTCACACCGCCGATACCCCAGGTCCAGTTCTTGAACCGGATGGCGATGTAACCGAAGATCACGATCAGGGCCAGGATCACGGCGATCACAGCGTCGCGTTTCATCTCGCTGGCGATGGAGGCATCCACACGGTCACTGGAGATGATACCATTCGGATTTTCCAGGGTGGAGGTGAAGCCCACCAGGCCCGGATCCGTTGCATAGAATCCCTTCAGGGCATTGTAAATCTTGCTTTCAATCAGACGGTCGGT
Organism: uncultured Bacteroidales bacterium; assembly: GCA_905233345.1. Classification (GTDB taxonomy): domain Bacteria; phylum Bacteroidota; class Bacteroidia; order Bacteroidales; family UBA932; genus Cacconaster. The sequence goes on along the minus strand of CAJODQ010000005.1, from coordinate 4,726 downwards.
CTCGTCGCTCTTGTCGTTCACCATATATTTGGTGGTGATACGCATCTGGGAGGCGCCACCGAACTGCTTGACCTCAGAAGATTCACCGAATTCCTCGAAGAGGGCTGCACGCACCTGCTCCGGCGTGACCTGCTGGTCGAAACGCACCGTGTAGGTACGACCGCCGCTGAAGTCGACACCGAGGGTGAAGCCCTTCGTGAAGATGAATACGAGGCAGAGGACACAGACGACACCCGAGATCAGGTAGGTGGTCTTGCGCATGCCGAGGAAGTTGATCTTCGTGTTCTTCAGGAAGCGGGCCGACCAACTGGAAGCGAAGGTGATGTTCTTGTTGCGCTTCAGCTGGGCCTCGAAGATCAGGCGGGTGATGAAGATGGACGTCAGCACCGAAGTGACGATACCGATGACGAGCACGGCGGCGAAACCTTTGATCGAACCGCTACCGAACAAGTAGAGAATGATACCGGTCAGGATCGTGGTGATCTGGCCGTCGAGGATGGCCGAGTATGCATTCTTGTAACCGTCGCTGATGGCCAGGCGCAGGGCCTTGCCGGCGTTGAGTTCCTCTTTGATACGCTCGTAGATGATCACGTTGGCGTCGACCGCCATACCCATGGTCAACACGAGACCGGCGATACCGGAGAGGGTAAACACGGTACCGAAGGAAGCGAGGGCACCGAACAGGAAGAGCACGTTGCAGAGCAGTGCGATGTCGGCGGCCACACCGGCCTTGCGGTAGAAGATAATCATGTAGACGAGCACCAGCAGGAAGGCGATGATGAACGAGATCATACCGGCCTTGATGGATGCGCTACCCAGGGACGGGCCCACCACCTGCTCCTGCACGATGCGGGCGGGCGTGGAGAGCTTACCGGACTTCAGCACGTTGGCCAAGTCGTCGGCGTCCTGCTGGGTGAAGTGACCGGAGATCGAGGAGTTACCACCCGAGATCTTGCCGTTCACGTTCGGATAGGAATACACCTGGCCGTCCATGACGATGGCAATCTGACGACCGACGTTCTCACCGGTGATGTTTTCCCATTCGATGGCACCTTTGCTGTTCATCGACATGCTGACTTCCGGCGCACCGGTCATCTGGTTGTAGTTGACACTGGCAGAGGTGATGTATTTACCGTCGAGCGCGGGGCCCTTGCCGACGTGGCTCTTCAGGGCGACGAGTTCGTAATAGGTGTCGGGCTGGATGCCGCCTTCATTGTAGGCCTTGAAGCTCCAGGCCGGGACGAAGTCGCCCGGGAAGAGGGAGCGGTTCTCGGCGAGCCAGGTGTTGATCTGGGCGGTGTCGCGGTAGTGGGCGATACCCAGAAGGGCGCCACTGTTGCCGAACATCTGCAGACGGGAGAACAGCGGGTTGGCCTTGCGGAGGGCATCCTGCGCATCGTTCGTCTGGTCGTCCTGGGAGGCGAGCTGGGCTTCGAGCGAGTTCTCCTCAGCCTTCGGCTGGGCTTCCTCCATCTCTTTCTCCGACTCGAGGGCCTCGTTCTGCAGGCGGATGGTTTCGTTCAGCTCCTGGAGGTAGGGCTGGAGCTCCTGGCTGTTGTAGGTCTCCCAGAATTCGAGGGAAGCGGTACCCTGCAGGAGTTTGCGGACACGCTCCGGCTCCTTGACGCCCGGAAGCTCGACCAGGATACGGCCGGTACCGGCGACTTTCTGGATGTTGGGCTGTGCCACACCGAACTGGTTGACACGGCGCTCGACCACCTGGTAGGAGTTGTCGATGGCGCTCTTGGCCTCATCCTTGAGGAGCGAGATGATCTCTTCGTTGGTTGCCTTCGATTTGTTTTTCACATCGCCGCTGAGCTTGTCGAGGTCGATGTCGAAGGAGAGGCGCTTGCCGGGAGCCACTTCGTCCCAGGCCTGTCCGAAAAGGGTGATGAAGTCTTCGTGGGTCTGATCGGCACGCTCCTGGGCGAGGGCCATGGCCTTGTTGAATTCTTCCGACGTCTTTTCGCGGGCGCAGGAGCGGACGAGTTCGGCGAGGTCGAGCTGAAGGACGATGTTCATACCGCCCTTCAGGTCAAGACCGAGGTTGAGCTCTTTCTCCTTGACTTGTTTGTACGTGTAGTTGAAATAGACCTTTTTGTTCGCGATGGAGTCGAGATACTGCTTGTTTGCGACCGTGCTGATGGAGTCGAGATAGAACGCCCGGTTCAGCTCGGATACTTCTGCAAACGCAGGGGTCTTCTGGACCTCTTCGACTACCTGTGCGGCAGCTTTGGCGGCCTTTCTTTCCTGAATGGCGGTCGCAGCCGTAAACGACAGCTGGAACACACAGGCAAGGCCGATGAGAATGGCCACAAATGTAATGGCACCTTTGCTTTGCATAAACGTTATTATTTAAAAATACTAATATTGTTTCTTTCCTTTGTCCCTCATCCCGGGCTTGACCCGGAATCCCCTTCCCCGTCACAACGGACGGCGGACAAATAGCCTGCAAAATTACACTTTTTTCTGAACATAAGAAGGTTTTGACTAAATTTGTTGTTGAAAAAAGGTTGAAAAAACAAAAATCAAGGCATGAAACGATCCTTCCTGACCCTGGCGCTCGCCTGCCTGGCCACCCTGTCCCTCTCCGCACAGGAGAATGAAGACAGCCTGGCGCTACTGCGGGCCGTTGAAAAGGAGAACTACACGGTGCTGACCCGTTATGCCGCCGACCCGACGGTCGTGGCGACGAAAAAAGTGCCGCGCAGCGATTTCTTCCTGTGGCTCGGGCATTTGCGCGAGGGTAGCTGGGGTGCCGACGGCAACTGGTATCCGCAGGAAACCGAGCGGCTCTACCTCTCGCTCCCCGGCGTCGACAGCAGTCTGAGCGTTGTCTGGAGCGAACCCCGCGACACCTGCTGGAGCCGTCCGGAAGTGATCTGTGCCGACGCCGCTTCGCCGGGCAGCGAGATCTTTCCCATGCGTTCGCCCGACGGCAAGCGCCTCTACTTCGCCTCGGACGGTCTCTCGGGCATGGGTGGCTACGACCTGTACGTGGCGCACTGGGACTCGAAGAAGCAAGCCTGGGGCGCGGTGCAGAACCTCGGCTTCCCCTTCAATTCGAAGGGCGACGACCTGCTCTTCTGCGACACGCCCGACGGGCGCTACAGCCTCCTGGTGTCGAACCGCGACTGCGGGCGCGACGAGGTGATTATCTATGTGCTGCGTCAGGAAACACCTGTTTTCCATGCGATTAAGCCCGATGAAGTGGCGGCACGCGAGCGTCTGGCCATCACGGCGCCTGACAGTGGTTATCCTTTTGAAAAAGGCCGCATCGCCCCGGTCCCCGAGATCGCCTTCGAGCAACCCGAAGCCCCGGCCGAGCCCGAACCCGATCCCAAAGCCAAATCCAAAGCCGCCAAATCCAAGAAGGCCACCCCCGCCAAAAACAGCAAAAACACCAAAAACGACAAAAAGAAATCCTCGGTGAAAGTCATCACCGAGGAAGTCCACATTGTTAAATAACCCTCACCCCTCCCTCCAACAACTCAACAAGTTCCCGCTTCCTGCCATCCAGCAGATGCGCATACACCTGCGTCACCTTCACGTCCTGGTGCCCCAGCAACTCTTTCACATCGTAGATCGACGCCCCTTTGCTGATGAGCATCGTGGCGAACGTGTGCCGCGCCACATGTGTGGACACCCGCTTCGTAATGCCCGCGCGGGAAGCAACCCGCTTGATCAGCATGTTGACATGGGACGTACCGTAGATAAGCCGGCGCAGCGGCGAGAATTCGTCGGTCCGGTCCTTGACACGGTCGAGGATGGGGAAAATCCGGCTGTTGGGCCGGGAAAACAGGTCGTGATACTTTTCCAGGGTCTTCTGGACACTGGCCGACACGGGTATTTCCACCGGCCGCCGCGTCTTCTGCATCTTCAACCGAATGTACTGGCCGTCGAAATCGCACCAGCGAAGCTGTAGCAAGTCGCTGATTCGCAGCCCTGTGCGGCATTCCGTGAAGAAGATGTCGCGCGCCACGTCCATCTCGCTGCCCTTCGGCAGCCGCAATGCCATCATACGCGCCAGTTCTTCCTCCTGCAGATAGCTGCGAGGCCGCTGGATCCGGGTCAGGCCGGCGCCTTTGCAGGGATTGTTGCGTACGCCCGCCTCGTCGAAAAAGCGGGAGAGGATCTTGATGTTTTCTGCCACAGTGTTGTGGCTATTGCCCACGGTGTTGATCAGGTAATCCCGGAAGTTTTCCATGAGTTCGGGGGTTACCTTCCCCAGCGGGAGCGGCTTTCCGCCCACGAAAGCGGCGAGTTTCTGCAACGTCGCGCGCGTGTTACGATAACAGGAGTATCGGCCTTCGGCCTTGAGTTGTGCCAGCCGTTTTTCGCCGAGCGAAAAGAGGTCGATCTTGCTGGTCCGTTGAAACAAATGGTTCAGTTTCATACTGTTAAATTTAGTTGGTTGACATTGCAAGTTAGCCACTATTTTTCGGCTTTGCGCAAAATGATTGCCTGTTGCAGTCTCTCTTTCAGCCTCTGGTCCACAGCCAAATCCCACGCGCCTTTAGCCCTTGGGGCGGCAATCAGCGCAGCAGTACTGCTGGTTTGGGGCAAGTTTTTCATCATTTTTCATGGTTGGGCGGTTATGACTGCTCGCCTTCGAGCACGTCCGATTGATTCCTGCCGGCAGTCTTTTCACTTCCTGTATTGAGCAGGTGGAGCCGCTTGGTATCCAAGACATGCGGTACGCCAAGGCTGAATACATCCGCGCACT
>CAJODQ010000004.1:5709-114205 GCA_905233345.1 uncultured Bacteroidales bacterium | reverse complement strand
CCGCCATCGACGCCGCCCGCCGGCAGATGGAAGCCGCCGCCGCACAGCTGGATTTCACCGCCGCTGCGCGCTGGCGCGATGAGATGCGGGCATTGGAAACCCTAGCCGGAAAGAGATGATGTTACCCAAGAAACTGCAAGAGATCCTGAGCGACTTCTCCGAGCGCGAGAAAAAGATGGTGCTTTCGGCCTATGAAGCCGCTGCCGAAGCCCTGCAGGGCAAGATGCGCAGCAACAGCAGCCCGTTCATCGAGCACCCGCTCGGCGTGGCCCACATCGTGTGCAAGGAAATCGGCCTGCGCGCCGACGCCGTCACCGCCACCCTCCTTCACGAAGCCAACCGCTTCCAGGCCGAGAACGTAACCGACCTCAACAGGACCCCGCTCCTGGAGTCGTTCCGCGCAGAATACCCCCACGACATCATCGAGATCGTGGAGGGCCTCAACAACATCTCCAACGTGCAGTTGCAGGAAACCAACCTCGACGAGGTGCGCTACCGCAAGCTCATCATCTCCTACTCCACCGACCCGCGCGTGATCCTGATCAAGCTCGCCGACCGGCTCGAGGTGATGCGCACCATCAACATCCTCCCGCCCGCCAAGCGGACGAAGAAGCTCATGGAGACGATGATGCTCTACATCCCCCTCGCCCACCAGCTCGGCCTGTACCGCATCAAGAGCGAACTGGAAGACATCTTCCTGAAATATACCGAACCGGAGCGCTACAAGGAGATCACCCGCAAGATCAAGGAGACCGAGCCCCAGCGCGAAGCCCTCGTGGAGCGCTTCATCAACCCGCTGCGGGAGAAACTCGACCGCGAAGGCATCCGCTATGTCCTCAAGGCCCGCACCAAGAGCCCGTACTCGATCTGGAAGAAGATGCAGACCCAGCAGATCACCTTCGACAAGGTGTACGACCTCTTTGCCATGCGCTTCATCATCGACTGCGAGCCCGACCACGTGAAGGAGGAAGCCCTCTGTTGGAAGGTATACTCCCTGGTGACCGAGGAATATACCCCCGACACCAAACGCCTGCGCGACTGGATCTCCAAACCCCGCGACAACGGCTACGAATCGCTCCACACCACCGTACAGACCAAGGAAGGCCTGCCCGTTGAAGTGCAGATCCGGACCACGCGCATGGACGAGATCGCCGAGAAAGGCCAGGCGGCACACTGGTCGTACAAGGGCATCAAGGGCAGCGGCGGCAGCGGAAAAGACCACCTCACCGACTGGCTCAACCAGGTCCGCGACCTGATGCAGAGCGACGACGAGGAGAAATACGAACACGCCGCCATCGCCCTCGACGAACTGCTGGTTTACACGCCCACCGGCGACCTGCGCCAGCTTCGCGCCGGCAGCTGCGTGCTTGACTTCGCCTTCGAGATCCACAGCAACCTTGGCCTGCACTGCACCGGGGCGCGCGTCAACGGAAAGATGTGCTCGATCCGCGAGAAACTCCACACCGGCGACGTGGTGGAGATCATCAGCAGCAAGAACCAGAAACCCACCGCCGACTGGCTGAATTTCGTGGTCTCGTCGAAGGCCCGCAGCAAGATCAAGCAGAAACTCAAGGAAGAGGAGCACGCCCGGGCCGCCGTGGGCAAAGAACTGCTGGCCCGCCGCCTCAAAAACTGGAAACTGGTGATTTCCGACGCGGAACTCTTTTTCCTCTCGAAGAAACACAAGTTCAGCAACCTCAACGAGTTTTTCGGTGCTCTCGGCAGCGGACAGCTCGACGTGGCCGTCGTCAAGGACTTCATCACCCACAAGATGGAGGCCGAAGCCGCTACCGAGACCAAGACGGAGAGCGCCCCGGCCGCCAAAGCCAGCGCCGCCAGCGGCGACTTCCTGATCGACCGCAAGCTCAAAGGCGTGGAACTCAAGCCCGCCAAATGCTGCTCGCCCGTCTACGGGGACCCGATCTTCGGCTTCCTGACCATCCGCGACGGCATCAAGATACACCGGGAAAACTGCCCGAACGCGGCTCGTCTGCGCGAGAACTATCCCTATCGCGTGATCGAAGTCAACTGGGCACCCCGCCAGAAAGAAAAAGATGGAGACAAAGGAGATACACATAAGAGGCGCCAGGGTTAACAACCTGCAGAATATCGATCTCGATATCCCGCTCGGGAAGCTGGTGGTGATCACCGGTATCTCGGGCAGCGGCAAGAGTTCGCTCGCCTTCGACACCCTGTTTGCCGAAGGGCAGCGCCGCTTTGCTGAAAGCCTCTCCTCCTTCGCACGCCAGTTCCTCGGCCGCATGAGCAAACCGGACGTGGACCTGATCTCCGGCATCCCGCCGGCCATCGCCATTGAGCAGAAAGTCAACACCCGCAACCCCCGCTCCACGGTAGGAACCAACACCGAAATCTACGACCACCTGCGCCTGCTCTACGCCCGCATCGGCAAGACCTATTCCCCCGTTTCGGGCCAGGAAGTCCGCTGCGATACCGCCCGAAATGTGGCGGATTACCTCACCGCCCTGCCGGAAGGAAGCACCGCACTGATCCTGGCCAATATCTTATGGAATACTGGAAATAAAGTCGAGAAAATACTGAGTCTCAAAGAGGAAGGATATTCAAGAATCGCCACGCGCGACGGGCGCATCGCCAAGATGGACGAGGCCCTGCAGCACATCGACGACTTCCGTGACGAATGGCTGCTGCTGGTTGACCGCCTGACCGTGGTCCGCGACGACGACACCGTGAGCCGGGCCCTCGACTCCGCCCAGACCGCCTTCGCCCAGGGCGGTGGCTATCTCTGCGTCTGGAGCGAACAGGCCGGCGCCCGCAACTTCTCCAACCTCTTCGAAGCCGACGGCATGCGCTTCGAAGAGCCCACCGAACACCTGTTCAGCTACAACAGTCCGCTGGGCGCCTGCCCTGTGTGCGGCGGCTACGGCAAGACCATCGGCATCGACGAGGCCCTCGTGATCCCCGACCCCACGCTGAGCGTCTACCAGGGCGCCATCGCCTGCTGGCGGGGCGAGATGATGAAGCAGCTCAACGACGAGCTGGTGATGAATGCCTACAAGTTCGATTTCCCCGTCCACAAGCCTTATATCGAACTCTCTCACGAACAGAAAGCCCTCCTGTGGCGCGGCAACGAATACTTCACCGGCATCGACCCCTTCTTCAAGTGGGTGGAGAGCCAGCGCTACAAGATCCAGTACAAATACATGCTCAGCCGCTACTCGGGCAAGACCACCTGTCACGCCTGCGGCGGCGCACGGCTGCGCCCGGAAGCCCTCTACGTAAAAGTTGGTGGCAAGAACATCCACGAGTTGATGTCCATGCCCATCAGTGAGCTGAAGGTCTTCTTCGACCGGCTGGAGCTGGACGACTACGACCGCACGATCGCCGAACGGCCCCTGCGGGAGATTCGCTCCCGGCTGGGCTATATCTGCGACGTGGGCCTGGGCTACCTGACCCTCAGCCGCCCGTCGAACACCCTGAGCGGCGGCGAAAGCCAGCGCATCAACCTGGTCAGCTCGCTGGGCAACAACCTGGTGGGTTCGATGTACATTCTCGACGAGCCGAGCATCGGCCTGCATGAGCGGGACACGCAACGCCTGATCGGCGTCCTGCAGCGCCTGCGTGACCTGGGGAACACGGTCATCGTGGTCGAGCACGACCGCCACATCATCGACGCGGCCGACCAACTCATCGACATCGGTCCTTACGCCGGCGCGAATGGCGGCCGCGTGGTCTTCCAGGGCACCATCGCCGAAGGCCTGGCCAGCGGGGCGCAGTCACTCACGCTCGACTATCTCTCGGGCCGGCGCCGCATCCCCGTCCCCGCCCGCAAACGCAGCTGGAAATACGCCGTGGAAGTGGCGGGCGCCCGAGAAAACAACCTGAAGAACATCGACGTGAAGTTCCCGCTGCGCTGCCTGACCGTGGTCACGGGCGTGAGCGGCAGCGGCAAGAGCTCGCTCGTCGGCGACATCCTCTACCCCGCCGTTTACCGCCATCTTAACCAGATCGGCAGCAAGCCCGGCATCTACAAGGAACTCCGGGGCGACCTCGGCAAGATCGCCTCCATCGAATACATCGATCAGAATCCCATCGGCAAGAGCACCCGCTCCAACCCCGTAACCTACCTGAAGGTCTACGACGACATCCGCAAGCTCTTCGCCGACCAGCCCTACGCCCGGATGAACGGATACGGACACTCGCACTTCTCGTTCAACATCGACGGCGGCCGCTGTCCCGAATGTCTGGGCGAAGGCGTGATCCACATCCCCATGCAGTTCATGGCCGACGTGGAGATGGTTTGCGAGGCCTGCGGCGGCCGGCGTTTCCAAAGCGATATCCTGGAAGTGAAATACCAGGGCAAGAACATCAGCGACGTGCTTGACATGCGCGTGGAAGAAGCCATTGCCTTTTTCGGCGCACAGCCCGAGCCGCTGGCCCGGCGCATTGCCGAACGGCTGCAGCCGCTGGTGGACGTGGGTCTGTCCTACCTGCAGCTGGGCCAGAACAGCAGTTCGCTCAGCGGCGGCGAGAGCCAGCGCATCAAGCTGGCTTCGTTCCTGGGCAAGGATTTCGAAGCGAAAGGCTCCATCCTCTTCATCTTCGACGAGCCCACCACGGGCTTGCACTTCCACGACATCGAGAAGCTGCTGGGCGCTTTCGCCGCGCTGGTCGACCGGGGGCACTCCATCGTGGTGGTGGAGCACAACCTCGACGTGATCCGCGCTGCGGACTGGGTGATCGACCTGGGGCCCGATGCGGGCGATGCGGGCGGACAGGTGGTGTTCGAAGGAACGCCCGAAGCGCTGGCGCACGCCGACACCTTTACCGGTGCGGCCCTGCGCGAAGAACTTGAAAAAGAGAAATAAAAAAAATACTTACCTATGAAAGTGACGATCAAAGAAGCAACGACACTCCGGGAGCGCAAACAGTTCGTGCATTTCCCCAACGAGATGTACAAGGACAATCCCTACTACGTCCCGACACTGGAGAAAGGCGACCTGGACGCGCTTGACCAGAACAAGAACCATGCGTTCGCGTTCTGCGAAGGCAAGTACTGGCTGGCATACGACGAAAACGGCCATATCGTGGGCCGCATCGCCGGCATCATCAACCGCCAGTACAATGAGAAGACCGGCACCGACTACGCCCGTTTCGGATTCATGGACTTTGTGGACGACAACGATGTGGTGGACGCACTCTTCGACACAGTGGAGGCATGGGCGCGCGAGAAGGGCATGAAGGTGATGAACGGGCCGCTAGGGTTCCTCGAGTTCGACGCCTCGGGCGTGCTGGTGATGGGCTTCGACGAACTGCCCACCGCCTACGGCAAGTACAATTTCCCCTACTATGAGCCCCAGCTGTTGCGGCGCGGCTACAGAAAGGATACGGACTGGGTGGAATACAGCGTAAAGATGCCCGACAACATTGAGGAGTGGTTCTCCCGCCCGGCCAAGCTGATCTCCCAGCGCTACCACCTGCACCAGGCCACGATCGACACCAAGAAACAGATGGTCGACTATTTCCCGCAGTGCATCCCCGTGCTCAACGAAACGTACCGCAACCTCCATGGTTTTTCCGAACTGACGAAGGAGCAGGTCGACGACCTCATCGCCCAGTTCGTGCCGAACCTCAACACGGACTTCGTGTCGATCATCCTGAACGAAAAAGACGAGGTGGTGGCGTTCGGCATCGCCATGCCTTCGCTGTCGAAAGCCATGCAGAAATGCCACGGAAAGCTGTTTCCCTTCGGATGGTGTCACATTCTCCACGCGATCCGGCACAACGACACGCTCGACCTGCTGTTGATCGGCATCAAGGAGGAGTATCAGGGCAAGGGCCTCAACGCTTTGATCTTCGACAAGGTGGCCCCGGCCATTACGAAGTATGGCATCAAGTATCTGGAGACGACGCGCGAGCTCGAAGAGAACAGCAGTGTCCAGAACATGTGGAACCGTTTCGAAACCCGCCTGCACAAACGCGCAAGATGTTACATCAAAGAATTATAACTACCATTCTGATCGCTATGCTGGCATTGCCGGCAGGAGCGCAGGAACTGCGGCATAATGCGCAGTATCCCGACGACCCGGCATTCGTGCCGGTGGCCGACAGCCTAAAGGGCCTGATTCTCAGCGGCGAATGGACCGACTCGAAGATCTATCCTGAGACGCGGCGCGAATGGAAAGTCTACGTCCCCGTGCAGTATGACGGCCAGACGCCCGCCTGCCTGCTTGTCGGGCTTGACGGTATCCTGTTCAATGCCACCACCGTCCTTGACAACCTCATCGCCAGCGGCGAGATGCCCGTGACCATCGGCGTGTTCGTGCAGCCGGGCGTCAGCTACGACGCCGACGGCAACGTGCTGCGCTACAATCGCAGCAACGAATTCGACCGTACCGACGGCACTTTCGCCCGCTTCCTCGAGACCGAGATCCTGCCCATGGTCGAAAAACTGGTGACCCCCGACGGCCGCCCGGTCAAACTCTCCCGCAACCCCGACGACCGGGCCATCACCGGTGCCAGCAGCAGCGGCATCTGCGCCTTTACGGCGGCGTGGGAGCGCCCCGATCTCTTCCACCGCGTCTACAGTTCCGTGGGCACCTACGTGGCCATGCGAGGTGGCAACGACTATCCGGCCTACATCCGCAAGACCGAACCCAAGCCCCTGCGCATCTACCTGCAGGACGGCCTGAAAGACGCTTGGAATCCCCTCTTCGGCGAATGGTGGGAGCAGAACCTGCTCATGGAGTCGGCGCTCGATTTTGCGGGCTATGAAGTGATGGCACACTGGGACCGCGGCGGCCACAGCATCTATCATGGCACGAAGATGTTCCCCGACGCCATGCGCTGGCTCTGGAAAGGCTGGCCCGCTCCCGTACAGGCGGGCGAATCGCGCAACGACATGCTCCAGTCGCTGCTGGGCACGGGCAAGGAGCGCGAAGCGGGCTGGCAGGAAGTCGCATCGAAACAGCTGCCGAAAACCGTCCGCGAGCGCCTGTCGCATCCCGTTACGACACTCCTGTATCCCACCGGAAAACTGGAGATCTCCGCGGAGCCGAACTCCAACTGGCTGCTTTCCACGCTGATAGGCCCGGATGGCAAGCGCATGGCTACCGAACAGTTCTATTGGCTCCATAATCCGGACAACAACACGCTGAGCGGCGCCATCGCCCAGGACATGGCCTTCGATACGCAGGGCAACCTCTATGTCGCCACGCCCTTCGGCGTGCAGGTCTGCGACCAGAACGGCCGCGTACGTGCCATCCTCACCCTCCCCTCGCGCCGCATCGAAGCCCTCTGCTTCACCGGCCAGAAGCTCTATGTCCGCAGCGCCGGCCGCTGTTATGTCCGCACACTGAAACACACGGCCTGGAATCCCGCCGACGGATTTATCACGCCGCCTTCCCAAGGTCAAGGATAATCTTGTATATTTGCGGCCATGATGGATATTGCCGATATTTTGATCGATGCCCTGCGGGCCGCCATCCTGATCACCGGGATGGTCGTGATGATGATGATGATGATCGAGAGCCTGAACATCTCTTCGGGCGGCCGCTTTTTCAGCCGGCTGCAGAAGTCGAAGTTCGGGCAGATCGTGGTGTCGGCGCTGCTGGGATGGATTCCCGGCTGCATCGGAGGCTTTGCCTCGGTGTCGCTTTTCTCGCACGGCATGATCAGTTTCGGCGCGCTGGTGGCGATGTTGATTGCCACGTCAGGCGACGAAGCGTTCGTGATGCTCACGCTCTTCCCGGGCAAGGCGCTCTGGATCTCACTGCTGATCCTGATTATCGGCATCGTCACGGGCGTGCTGATTGACTACATGGGGCCGAAACTGGGCCTGAAGCCTTATTCGCTCAAGTCCTGCGACGAGATGCAGATCCACGAAGAAGATAAGCACGAGCACGAACACCATCACGCGGAAAAAGCCGTCGGCGAAGGCCGGAAATGGCACTTTACCTGGCGGCGGGCCGTGCTGCTCATCGGCACCGGCCTGTATATCACCGCGCTGGCCACCGGCATGCTCGAGCACGAGCACGAGGGCGAGGTGGCCGACGACCATGGTTTCAACCTGCTGAGCGAAGACTGGATGAACATGGTTTTCGCGGCGGTGAGCCTCATTATGCTGGGCGTCGTGGCCTTCGGCTCAGACCACTTCGTGGAGGAGCACCTGTGGCACCATGTCATCGCACGGCACGCACTGAAGATCTTTGCCTGGACCTTCGGGGTGCTGGTCGTGTTGGGCTTCATCACCGAGGTCTGGGACATCAGCAACTGGATCAGCGCCAACGTGCCGCTGATGATCGTCCTGGCCACGCTCATCGGCATCATCCCGGAGTCGGGACCGCATTTGATCTTCGTCACGCTCTTCGCGGCGGGCGTCGTCCCGGCGCCGGTGCTCATCGCCAGCTGCATCTCGCAGGACGGCCACGCCTCCCTGCCCCTGCTGGCCGAATCCAAAGGCGCCTTTATACGCGCGAAGGCCATCAATTGCTTGGTGGCCCTCGTGGTTGGATTTATAATTTACTGGTTGTTCTAGCGCAGCTTCTTGAAGCCGTAGACGGCACGGTCGCCGAGCTGCTCCTCGATACGGATCAGCTGGTTGTACTTCGCCATACGGTCGGTACGCGAGAGCGAACCGGTCTTGATCTGGCCGCTGTTGGTGGCCACGGCGATGTCGGCGATGGTGGTGTCTTCGGTCTCACCGGAACGGTGACTCGTGACGGTGGTGTAGCCGTGACGGTGAGCCATCTCGATGGCGTCGAGGGTCTCGGAGAGGGAACCGATCTGGTTGACTTTGATGAGGATGGAGTTGGCGGCACCCATCTTGATGCCCTTCTCCAGGAACTTCACGTTGGTCACGAAGAGGTCGTCACCCACGAGCTGGCAGCGGTCGCCGATGCGCTCGGTGAGTTTCACCCAGTTCTCCCAGTCGTTCTCGTCCAGACCGTCTTCGATGGAGTCGATCGGGAACTTGGTGATCAGCTCCTCGAGATAGTCGATCTGCTGGGCGGCGGTGAGTTTCTTGCCGTTGGGATCTTTCTTCTTGCCGTCCTTGAGCTGACGGTAGTCATAGTACCACTGGCCGTCTTCGCAGGTAGCGAATTCGCTGGCGGCGCAGTCCATGGCGATCTTCACGTCCTTGCCCGGTTTGTAGCCGGCGGCCTCGATGGCGTCGCAGATGATCTGGAGGGCGTCTTCAATGCCGTTGAGGGCGGGAGCGAAACCACCTTCGTCACCGACGGCGGTGCTCAGGCCGCGTTTCTTCAGCAGCTTGGCGAGGTTGTGGAACACCTCGGCACCCATGCGGATACCTTCTTTCTCGCAGCTGGCGCCAACCGGACGGATCATGAATTCCTGGAAGGCGATCGGAGCGTCGGAGTGGGCGCCGCCGTTGATGATGTTCATCATCGGCACGGGAAGCACATAGGTGTTGGTGCCGCCGATATAGCGGTAGAGAGGGATGTCGAGGTAGTTGGCTGCGGCGTGTGCGCAGGCGAGGGAAACACCAAGGATGGCGTTGGCGCCGAGGTTCTTCTTGGTCGGGGTGCCGTCGAGTTCGATCATCTTCTGGTCGATGGCGCGCTGCTCGAGCACGTTCATGCCTTCGATCACGGGGGCGATCTTCTCGTTGACATTGGCAACGGCCTTCAGCGTACCCTTACCGAGGTAACGGCCCTTGTCGCCGTCGCGAAGCTCGAGGGCTTCGTTTTCGCCGGTGCTGGCGCCGCTCGGGACGGCTGCACGGCCCATGATTCCACTTTCCAGGATCACATCGACTTCAACGGTCGGGTTGCCACGCGAGTCAAGAATCTCTCTGGCAAATACTTTTTCAATAATCATTGTTGCAAATATTTATTAAACAAAATTTTCAGGACGCGCAAAGATATAAAAAAACTACTTAACTGAATAAAATAGCGACAGTACCTTCACGAAGGTCCGGGCAGGAAGGATGCGCTTCAGCGGAATCGACAATTTCTGGATGAAAGTGGCGATGACGTAGCGGAACTTCGGGTGCTTCTTGCGGAGGATTTTGGAGATCTTGCGGGCGAGGTACTCCGGCTTGAGACCGGTCTGTTCGTCTTTCTCGAAACTATCGACCGATTTCTGGAGGCTGGGATAAGCAGCCATGGCGGCGTCGGAGAACTGCTTGAGGCGGGCGGCGGTGAAGCCAGTCGCAAAATCGCCCGGCTCGATGAGGATGACCTGGATGCCGTGGCGGCGCACTTCGATCTGGAGCGCTTCGCAGAAACCTTCAATGGCGAACTTGCTGGCCGAATAGAAACCCTGGAACGGCAGGCCCATGACGCCGCCGATAGAGCTGAAGCACAGGATCTTGCCACTCCCCTGTTTTCGCATCGCGGGCAGCACGGCCTGCGTGAAGCGCACCTGACCCATGAAGTTGGTATCCATCTGGAGTTTCACGTCGTCTTCCGGTGCGAACTCGATGGGGCCGCCGATGCCCATGCCGGCATTGTTGATCAGCACGTCGATGCGCCCTTCCGCCTGCAGCACCGCATCCACGGCGGCCTGCACGGCGGCCGTGTTGCGGACATCCGCCTTCACATAATGCACGCCCGGCACTTTTTTCACGTCACGCCGCACAGATCCGTATACTGTATGCCCTTCCGAACTGAGCTGCCGCGCCATCGCGAGGCCGAAGCCCGAAGAAACGCCTGTAATCAGGATAACCATGGTTCTCGATTTTTAGAATCTTTGCAAGTTACAAAAAAAAGCCTTCATTCCTTGCTTTTTCATGTGGGATTTGCGCAAAATGATGCTTATCTTTGTAGAAACAATCCGAAATCCCATGAGAAGACTGCTGCTTTCCCTGACCATTCTGCTACTGACCCCCAGTATCCATGCCCAGGACATTCATCTGTATTTGACGGAACACGAATTGCCCAACCTCGTCAACTGTCTGCCAGCGCCGCCTGACACCATCGGAGAGGCTTTCACGCATGACATCATGCGTTATATGTGGGGCAAACAGCAGCGCCTCGATCCCGTGCGCCTTGCAGAGGCCAAACGCGACGCCATCTGGGATCTCGATACCCTTGCAGCCATCTACAGCGAGCCTTTCGGCCTGCAGATCGGCCGGGAGACGACACCTGAGATCTACCGGCTCTTCATGAACGGCATCTCGACCATCGAGCAGATCCGTATCCGTCCCAAGGCCCATTATTTCCGGATGCGGCCCTACGCCCGTTTCCACGAAAGTTCCATCTTCCCCCAGGATGACGCGTGGCTCTCGACGGACGGCTCTTATCCTTCGGGCCATACCATCCGAGCCTGGAGCGCGGCGCTGATTCTGTCGGAGGTTAACCCCGCCGCCGCTGAAGCACTCTTCCGCCGGGCCGTGGAAAGCGGAGAGAACCGCGTGATTGCCGGTTGCCACTGGCAGAGCGACGTTGACGCCAGCGCTTCCGCCGCTTGTATCGGCTACGCCGCCCTGCAGGCCTGCCCGGACTACCAGGCCCAGGCCCAGCGCGCCCGCGCAGAGTTCCGAAAGGTGTCGGGCCTCCCCGCCCTCGAGCCGGAGTTCGTCTGCGACTTCGCCGACTGGACCCCTGAAAGCGAAAAAGTGACCGGCTCCACGCAAGGCTTCGCCATGTACGGCAACTACGCCTTTGTGCTGCACGACAAGGGCCGCCTCTGCATCTTCGACATGAAAAAGAAAAAGATGGTGGCCAACTACCTGCTGGAAGGCAATACCTCGCACTGCAACAACGCCTGCTTCGGCGTGGAGAAAGCCTCCCGCAAATCCCCCTTCCCGCTGCTCTACATCGCTTCCTGCGGCGGGGAGAACTGCTGCTACGTGACTGACGTCACCCTGCAGGGCAGCCGCATCGTCCAGAAAATCTTCTACACTGGCACGGACTACGCCGGCACCATCGACTGGTGCCTCGATGCCGAGAACGGCTATATCTACACCTACGGCGGACGCAACGGCGACTACAAGCTGCTCAAGAAGTTCCGCCTGCCCCGCCTTGCCGACAGTGACGCGAATGGTGAAGTGCACCTGACCGACGCCGACGTGCTGGACGTCACCCGGATTGACAAGGGCATCAACATCTGGCAGGGCAGCATCGTCCGCGGTCGCTTCGCCTTCCTGCCGGACGGCTATGAGCCCCACGAACTGTTCCTGCATGTCGTGGACCTCGAACAGAAGAAGATCGCCCTGAGCCGGAACATCACCGACCTGGTCGACGAACCCGAAGGCATCTGCCTGAAGGACGGCTACGCCTATGTCGTATTCAACACCAACGACGGTCCCCGTCACTCCCGGCTCTGGCGATTCCGCCTCTAATCCATAGATTCCGATGAAGACAACGCGCATTCTGCTGCTTCTGGCGCTCCTGCTGCTGACGGGAATGCCGGCCCGGGCACAAAAGATCATGGACGGTTCGTACGGGACCATCGCTTATATCAAGGCGGACGGTACGATCCAGGACAAGAACTACCGGACCGTGGGCTACATCAAAAGCGATGGAAGGGTCCAGGACGCATCCTATCGGACCATTGGTTACCTCAAAAGCGACGGCACCGTGCAGGATGCCAGCTACCGGACGGTGGGCTACATCAAAAGCGACGGCACTGTGCAGAACGGCAGCTATCGCACCATCGGCTATGTCAAAAGCGATGGAACCGTCCAGGACAGCAACTACCGGACGATCGGCTACGCCCGGGACATCCCCCGGCAGTGGGCCGCGTTCTATTTTTTCTTCAGGCTTTGACGAGTGCTGCTGATGTCCCCCCAAATGGGACATCAGCAGCATATTGGGCTTAAAACGCTGTCGTTGTCCCCAAAAGTGGGACATCGACAGCGTTTATCGCAGTCCCCAGTCCGATAGCCGGACGGTGCCTTCGACTTTCTCTTCGACGGTGTCGTCGAGGCCGGGGAAGAAATCGATACCGGTGAGGGATTCCAGATCGTTGATATTCAAGTAGCAGTCTTTCAGGAAGTAGCGCTCGTCATCGTTGTCCATCACGAAGGCGATGGCGCTGTAAGAGCCGTTCTTCTTGCGGATCAGGAGGGCCTTGTAGAACGAATCGGGCACGACCACTTCACGTTCGCCGATGGTACCATAGCGGTTCTTACCAACGATAGGGCCGGTCACCACCCATACACTGCCGTAGCGGTTGGCCCATTGCCGCACCTTCTTCTCAAGATACTGCCAGTCGCCCGCATTGAGGGTCTCGTCTTGCGGGCAGATGTTGGTGAAGTAGAAGGTCTCCCCCATGGCCGTGCTGTTGAAAGAGGCATCAGCCGCGGGCATCAGGTGCCCTTTGGTCCAGCCGGAACCGGAATAGTCCTCGCGCATGGCCTGCGGCACGCCCTTGAGGTTGGGATCCATGCGGAACTCCATGCCGTCGCGGGAGCGGGCCCCCTCGGTCTCCTCGGCGGTCAGTTCATAGGCCACCCAGTTGGGAATCAGGGTTTCGGTGTTGTAGGAGCTGACATAGGCCCTGTGCGTCACGACGCGGCCGTCCGGCGTCAGGACAGGGATTTCCAGCAGGCCGTCCAGTCCGGCCGGCGCAGCGACGGACGTCACCACTTTCGGACTATCCGGTTCTGCGGGTTCGGGGGATTCGGGTTTGTCGTAACCGAAAATCCAGTAGAGCACGCCCGCCACAATAACGACCAGGCCGCCCAGGAGTTCTTTGTACTTCTTCATATATGCAAAATTACCGAATTATTTCGTAACTTTGAGGGATGATGAAACAATATTTACGACCTGCCTACTTGCAACGCGGCGACACCGTCGCCGTGGTGGCGCTGGCTTCCGCGCTTAGCGAAGCGAGCCGCCAGACGATGTACTGGAAAGAAATGCTGGAATCGTGGGGTCTGCACGTGAAACTTGGCAAGCACCTCTACGACAGCGCGCCCGGCGAATTCGCGGGCCGCGATGAAGACCGCGCCGCGGACCTGACGGAGATGCTGTGTGATCCGGACGTCAAGGCCATCATCTCCTTCCGGGGCGGCTATGGCTCGATGCGCACGGTCCGGGCGATGGATCTGAATTTGTTTACGCAGCATTCGAAGTGGCTGGTGGGTTTCAGCGACATCACCGTCTTCCATGCGGTACTGCAAAGCCGCGGCATGGAGTCGATTCTCGGTGCGATGCCGAGCACCATCGGTCCAGATGCAGGTCCGGATGCAAGGATCAGTGAAGAATCTCTGCGCAAGGCTCTGTTCGGCGAGATCAAGAGCTACCGCACGGCGCCGCATGCCTACAGTGTAACGGGCGCAGCCCGCGGGCGCCTGGTCGGCGGCAACCTGAGCCTCTTCGTGTCGTGCCTGCGCACCCCGTGGGAAAACCATCTGGACGAAGACAGCATCCTTTTCATCGAAGACGTCGACGAACGCATGTACAACCTCGACCGCATGCTGCTCACCCTGCAGCAGGGTGGCTTCTTCGCGCGGCCGAAAGGCATCGTCATCGGCCAGTTCACCGACACCAGCGGCGAGGACGAATGGCAGCGCAAGGCCATCGACCTCGTCCACGAATACATGCCCGCCGACAAGCCGGTGCTCTTCGGCTTCGACTGCGGCCATGACCACCCCAATTACAGCCTCTACCTCGGCCGTGAAGTCACCCTCGACGTCACGGAAGATGGAGGATATTTGAAGTTCATTTAAATCAATCAGCAGGCTTCCCGGCGGCTGTCATTTCGTTTGTGCGCTTTGGAGGGATGTGACGACGCTGGAGCTATTGTCGAAAAAGGAATGTGCGGGAGCCTTGTGCAGGGAGCGGTGCTTGCATGACGGCGTCTGTTTGACGCGGCATCAGCCGCTAGCGGAGACCGAGCGGGAGAGCCTTGTGTAATAGCCGGTCGGAGCGGTAGGGTTTGGGGCAGCGCCCCAGTAAACACAGGAGTTAGCCGTCAAGCGACCGGGTTGGCTCCTTTTTCGACAGCAAGCGGAAGCGTGTTACATCCCGATAAAACGCACAAACAGAAAGGGGGATCCCGGGTCAAAGCCCGGGATGAGGGAGATTCCCGGTCAAGCCGGGAATGACGAAGAAAAGACGAAGAAAACAAAATACAATAGATATGCTTAAGGACGGACAACTTTACATCGCACATTCCGACAACGGAAACATCAACTTGGTCGGTAAGATGGCCAACCGACACGGCCTGATCGCCGGCGCCACCGGTACCGGTAAAACCGTTACCTTGCAGGTCCTCGCCGAAACCTTCTCCCAGGCCGGCGTCCCCTGCTTCATGGCCGACATGAAAGGCGACCTGAGCGGCATCAGCCAGCCCGGCAAACTCAGCGGCTTCATCGAGAAACGCATGCCCGAATTCGGCATCGAGAACCCCCAGTTCGCCGGCTGCCCGACCCGCTTCTTCGACGTCTTCGGCGAACAGGGCTTTCCCATGCGTGCCACCGTCTCGGCAATGGGCCCCCAGCTCCTCGCCCGCCTCATGGAACTCACAGAAGTGCAAACCGGCGTCCTCAACGCCGTCTTCCGCATCGCCGACGACAACAACCTGCTGCTCATCGACCTCAAGGACCTGAAACTCATGCTCGACTTCGTCGGCAAAAACGCCGCCAAGTTCACGACCGAGTACGGCAACATCGCAGCCGCCAGCATCGGCGCCATCCAGCGCGCCGTCCTGCAGATCGAAAGCGAAGGCGGAGACAAGTTCTTCGGCGAACCCGCTTTCGATGTGGCTGACCTCTTCGCCGTCGAAAACGGCCGCGGCGTGATGAACGTCCTGGCCGCTGACAAGCTGATGATGAACCCGAAGCTCTACTCCACCTACCTGTTGTGGCTGATGACTGAGCTCTATGCCAAACTGCCCGAAGTCGGCGACCTCGACCTGCCCAAGTTCGTCTTCTTCTTCGACGAAGCCCACATGCTCTTCGACGGCACCTCCAAGGCCCTCGTCGACAAGATCGAGCAGGTGATCCGCCTCATCCGCTCGAAAGGCGTGGGTATCTATTTCATCACCCAGGTTCCCAGCGACGTCCCCGTCAGCGTCCTGGCCCAGCTCAGCAACCGCGTCCAGCACGCCCTGCGCGCCTATACCCCGCAGGACCAGAAAGCCGTGCGCGCCGCTGCCCAGACTTTCCGCACCAACCCCGCCTTCAAGACCGAAGACGCCATTCTCGACCTGGGCACCGGCGAGGCCCTCGTTTCGTTCCTTGACGAGAAAGGCGCCCCGAGCATCGTGGAGCGTGCGAAGATCCTCTTCCCGCTCAGCCAGATCGGTGCCATCACCCCGGGCCAGCGCATGGACATCCAGGCTGCCGCGCCACGCAAGCTGAAAGAATATGAAAGCGCCTTTGATCGTGAGAGCGCCTACGAAGTGCTGACCGAAGTCAATCAGAAACTCGAGGAAGAGAAGGAGAAAGAGCGCCAGGCCCTCGAGAAAGAAAAAGAGGCCAAGGCAAAGGAGAAAGAGCAGAAAGCCAAGAAGAAAGGAACCGTCAACCGCACCATCCTCGGCACCTTGATCGCCGCCGCGGCCACGAGCTTCGCCCGCAGCGCCGGCACCCAGATCGCCAAGAACATCGGTGGCAAGAGTACGAGCAAGAAAAACGACTCCGTGGTGAAGAAAGCCACCAAGACCGCCGTCAATACCGCCACCCGCAAGGTGACCACCGAAATCCTCAAGAGCATCCTCAAGTAATGCCCTTCGGCGACTGGTACGCAACCCGGATTTATCCCGGCCTGTCCGCCGCCCTGTCGTGGCTGGCTTCCCCTTTCGGCTTCTCCCTGACCGAGATTGTCGTGGTGGTGGCCATCGTGCTGGCCGTCTGGATCTTCGTGCGCGCCATCCACCGGCATAAAGCCTGGTGGCGCTGCCTGTTGGGCGAAGCCGCCCTGGTGCTCGGAGTGATGGCCTGGCTCTATGTGGGCTGGGGCTTCAACTATTTCCGCAGCGACATCTACACCCGCACCGGCACCACCCCCATGCCCTATGAGGAGGCTGAATTCCAAGAATTTCTGGAGATCTTCGCGGAGGAGCTCAATGAGAACTGGTGCGAAGTGGAAGCCATCGATCCGGAGGCTGTGGAATGGGAGGTCAAGGCCTGGTACGCCGCCCTGCCGGCGGAATGCGGCCTCTGCCAGCCCCGCCGTTGGCAGCATCCGAAAAAACAGCTCTTCAACCGACTCTACTCTGCCGTGGGCGTACTGGGCTTCATCGGTCCCGCCTTCGACGAGATGCACGTCAACCACGATGTGTCGCCGCTGGAGTATCCCTTCATCTTCGCCCACGAGTACTCCCATGTGCTGGGCGTCAGCAACGAAGCCGAAGCCAACTTCTGGGCCTTCGAGGCCTGCCGGGCTTCCGAGGATCCCGCCATTCGCTACAGCGCCTGGTATATGCTCCTGAGCCATACCGCTGGCAATATCCGCTCCATTCTCGGCCCGGAAGCCTACGAGGCGTGGGGTAAGACACTGATTCCGGAGGTTTATGTCGACCTGGAACTGGCGAGCCTCCACTGGGCGGACCTCCGCTGGGACTGGCTGGCCCGGCTGCAGCACCGCTTCTATAATTTCTTCCTGAAACAGAACCGCATCGCGGAAGGCACCGCCAATTACGGGCAGGTGCTCCGCCTGGTGCTGTCCCTCTCCGAATTCCACGACCATGGCGAAGAAGAGTGATCCCGTGTCCAAGACCAATGCGGCCCGCTTGCTCGACGCAGCCGGCATCGCCTACGAACTCGTGCCCTACGAGGTGGACGAGAGCGATCTTGCAGCCCAGCACGTCGCCGACCAGTTGGGCGAAGATATCGAGCAGGTGTTCAAGACCCTGGTGCTGCGCGGTGACAAAAGCGGTTTCTTCGTCTGCGTAATCCCCGGAAATTTCGAAGTGGACCTGAAGGTAGCGGCGCAGATTTCCGGCAACAAGAACTGCGAAATGCTGCACGTCAAAGAATTGCTGCCTACCACAGGCTACATCCGCGGCGGCTGTTCGCCCATCGGCATGAAGAAGCCCTTCCCCACCTTTATCCACGAAAGCGCGCTGCTCTACGACTATATCTATGTCAGCGCCGGTATCCGTGGCCTCCAGCTCAGGATTGCCCCGCAGGACCTGATCGATTTTGTGGGAGCAGGATTGTATCCGATTTGATTCCCCCAAATTTAATCGCTAACTTTGTAGGATATGGGAAAGGCGTTGTTTCTGAAACTCAAAGAGGCGTTGACCTCGGTACTGCCGGTGGGAATCATCGTGTTCGTGCTGGCCTTGACACCGCTGGTGACGCTCACAGTTCGGGAGTTGCTGGTATTTGGCATCTCCGCGCTGGCGCTGATCGCCGGCATCGGCCTGTTCAACCTGGGCGCCGACCTGGCCATGACCCCGATGGGACAGTTTATCGGTGAAGGCCTCACCAAGAGCAAGAAGGCCGCTATCCTACTGCTGGTCAGCTTCCTGATGGGTCTGCTGATCACCATCGCCGAGCCGGACCTCGCCGTGCTGGCCGAACAGGTCAGCTCCCTGATGAACGGAGAGCTGCTCATCGTGACCGTAGGACTGGGTGTCGGACTGTTTTTGATGATGGGTGTCCAGAAGATCGTCAAGCGCGTGGACCTCACGAGCCTGCTGCTCTTCTTCTACCTGCTGCTCTTCACCCTGTCGACCATGCTCTTCGGCGCGGGCAAAGGAGACCTGCTGGCCCTCTCGTTCGACTCGGGCGGCGTCACCACCGGCCCCATCACCGTGCCCTTCATCATGGCTTTGGGCATCGGCATCGCCCTGACCGTCGGCGGACGGCGCGCCAACGAGAACAGCTTCGGCCTCATCGCCCTGTGCTCCATCGGCCCGATCATCGCCGTCCTGCTGTTGTCGATCTTCTCGAAAGGCAGCCTGACCTACAGTGTGCCGGATTACTCCATGGACCATATCTTTGAGGAAGGCATCTGGGTAACCATCCTGGAAACCATGCTGGAAGTCGGAAAGTCGCTGCTGCTCATCGTCGTCTTCTTCCTGATCCTGCAGTTCCTGATCCTGAAACTGCCCAAAAAGAAACTCGTCGCCATCGGCCTGGGCATCCTCTTCACCTTCCTCGGACTGGTCATCTTCCTGGCCGCGGTTGCAGTGGGATTCATGCCCGTCGGCTATAAGATCGGCCTGGATCTTTCCACCTACAACCAGCACTATCTGGTGATCCTGAGTTTCATCATCGGTTGCGTGGTGGTGCTGGCCGAGCCGGCCGTCCACGTGCTCAACCAGCAGGTGGAGTCAATCACCAACGGCGAGGTCACCCGCCGCAGGATGATGATCGCCCTGTCCATCGGCGTGGGCCTGTCCATCGGCCTGTCGATCCTCCGCATCATCTACGGCTTCTCCCTGCTGTACTACCTCATTCCGGGCTATCTGTTGTCACTCGGACTGTCGTTCTTCGTTCCGAAACTCTACACGGCCATCGCTTTCGACTCCGGCGGCGTGGCCAGCGGTCCGCTGACTTCGAGTTTCATCCTGCCCATGGCCATCGGCGCCTGCGTCGCCCTCAAGGGCGAGGCGGAAGTGCTCTCGCTGGGCTTCGGCATCGTGGCCATGGTGGCCATGACGCCGCTGATCACCATCCAGATCCTCGGTTTCCGCGCCGTCTTGAACCAGCGTGCCCGCAACAAGGCGGCCATGCGCAAGATCCTGGCGGAGGGCGACGAACAAATCATCTATTTCAACTAGCCATGGCCGCCGCCAAACCCCGTTTCGCCAAGAATATCGCTCCGGAAAAACTGGAGCTGCTCATTGCCATCGTCCACAGCGACAAAGTACGGTTTTACAACAAACTCATCCAGTCGTCCGAAGCGAACATCTATCTGGCGATGCCGGCCAGCGGCACGTCGGAAAGGGCTATCATGAACTACCTGGGGCTCAACCAGCCGAACCGCGCCGCCATCATCAGCGTGGTCCGCGAAGAAAAGGAGAAAGACCTGCTGGAGCTCCTCGACTATAACTTTACGAACCTCAAAGGGGGTGGCGGCATCGCCGTCACCGTTCCGCTCTCCAGCCTCATCGGGACCTTGGTCTACGGATTTTTAAGCAACGACAAGCGCACCATCCAACCATGAACAGCAACAATTACGAAATGATTTTCTGCATCGTGAATGCAGGTTTCGCCGTGGAGGCGATGGAATCGGCCAAGAAGGCCGGCGCCCAGGGCGGCACCATTCTCCGTGCGCGCGGTACCGCCAACCCGGAAGCGGAGGAATTCTACAACATCTCCATCCAGCCGGACAAGGAGATCCTCTGGATCATCGTCCCGAAAGAGATCAAGGACGACGTGATGCACAATCTTTACGAAGACGCCGGCCTCAATACCCCCGGCAAAGGCATCATCTTCTCCCTTCCCGTCACGCACGCCATCGGCTTGCATGAACAGGAGGAAGAGAAGAAGAAAGAATCATAATTCGATTTCGAGATTGTATCGGCCGGGCTTGTAGGGAATGAAAGCCTTGCCGGGTCCGTTTTCCGTGCAACGGACCGTGATGTCGTATTCTGCACCGCGGAAACGGCGGTGGATGCGGTACGTGCCGTATCGGATCGGAATGCACGGCTCGATCAGGAGCCCGTCATACTGGGGTTTCACGCCCAGAATGAATTCACTCACACATTTCCAGGTCCAGGCGGCCGTGCCGGTCAGCCAGCTGTTCTTGCCCTCGCCGGGACGGGCCGCTTCCGCGCCCGCCACCATCTGGCAGAACACGTAGGGTTCTACTTTGCGCAGCGACTGCTCCTGCGTTCCGAAGGCCGGCGTGATCTTGGCATAGTGCCGCCAGGCATCTTCCGTATGCCCGGCCATCGCCTCGGCGATGATGACCCAGGGATTGTTGTGGCAGAAGATGCCGCCGTTTTCCTTGTAGCCCTGCGGATAGGAGCTGATCTCCCCATACTCGAAGAGATAGGACGAATAGGCGGGCGCATTGAGCACCAGGCCGTGTTCGCACTCCAGATGCTTCACCGCCGCATTCAACGCCTTGTGACAAAGTCCTTCTTCAGCGCCGATGCGGGCCATACCGCACCAGCCCTGGCTCTCGATGAAGATCTTGCCCTCGGCACATTCGTGGGAACCGATCTTGCGTCCGTTGAAATCATAGGCGCGCAGGAACCATTCCCCATCCCAGCCATGCGCCTTGACGGCGTCTTCCATGGCGGCCACGGCGGCACGCACTGCAACAGCACTGGGATCACCCAACCGTTCCAGCAGTTCGGCAAAATCTTTTCCTTCCGCAACGAAGAGACCGGCGATCATCAGGGATTCCGCCTGGCCGCCGGCGACGTTCTCAGTGGTCTGGAACGATTCGTCCGGGTCGAGCGAGAAACAGTTCAGGTTGAGGCAGTCGTTCCAGTCGGCGCGGCCGATCAGCGGCAGGCCGTGCGGGCCCAGGTGGGTCGCCACCCGCTGGAACGAGATTTTGAGGTGCTCCAGCAACGTGCGCTCGCTGCCCGGTACGTTGTCGAAGGGCACAGGCTCGTCGAGGATAGAGAAATCGCCCGTTTCCTTGAGATAGGCCACGGTTCCGAAGATGAGCCAGAGCGGATCATCGCCGAAGCCGCCGCCGATGTCATTGTTGCCGCGCTTGGTGAGTGGCTGATACTGGTGGTAGCAACCACCGTCAGGGAACTGCGTGGCGGCGATGTCCAGGATGCGCTGGCGCGCCCGGTCCGGAATCATATGCACGATGCCGGCCAGGTCCTGGTTGCTGTCGCGGAAGCCCATCCCCCGCCCGATACCGCTCTCGAAATAGCTGGCGCTGCGGCTCATGAAGAAAGTGATCATGCACTGGTACTGGTTCCAGATGTTCACGGTACGGTCCAGTTCCGGCACGGACGAAGCGACGGTGAATCGGTCCAGCAGGTCGTCCCAATAACTGCGCAGGGCCGCAAAGGCGGCGTCCACCTGCGCACCGCTGGCATAGGCCGCCAGCATCTCCCGCGCCGGCGCCTTGTTGATGACGTTTTTCCCGTCATTCCGGGCTTGACCCGGAATCTCAAATTTCGCCTCCGGCGGATTCTCCACGTAGCCGAGCACGAAGATCAGTTCCTCCGCAGCGCCCGGGGCAAGCGTCAGGTCAAAGCGTTCCGCAGCGACCGGGCTCCAGCCGTGCGCGACCGAGTTTCCGGACATACCGGCGAGCACCTGCGCGGGCGCATCGAAACCGTTGTACATGCCCAGGAAAGTCTCCCGGTCGGTATCGAAGCCGTCAAAAGGACGGTTCACGCCATAGAAGGCATAGTGGTTGCGCCGTTCGCGATACTCCGTCTTGTGGTAGAGGGCGTCCGGCTGGATCTCCACTTCCCCGGTCGAGAGGTTTCGCTGGAAGTTTTCCATGTCGGTGGAAGCGTTCCACAGGCACCACTCAACAAAGGCATACAGTTGGATCTTCTTCGGACGGTCGGACCGGTTTTCCAGCCGGACCCGGTGCACTTCGCAGCGGTGCGCCAGCGGCACGAAAAACAGCGATTCCGCCCGCAAGCCGTCCTTCTCTCCCATGATACGGGTATAGCCCATGCCGTGGCGGCACTCATACCGGTCCATGGGCGTCTTGCAGGGCTTCCAACCCGGATTCCAGACAGTGTCGCCATCCTTGATGTAGAAATAGCGCCCGCCTGCATCCATCGGCACTCCGTTGTAGCGGTAGCGCAGGATACGCCGGAACTTGGCGTCCCGGCAGAAGCAGTAGCCGCCGGCGGTATTGGAAATCAGGGAGAAGAAATCGCCGGTCCCCATATAATTGATCCAGGGCCAGGGCGTATCGGGTCGGGTAATGACATATTCGCGCGCAGCGTCGTCAAAATGTCCGAAGGAATTCATATTTCGGGTGTGAAATTACTTTTTGATGGGATAGAAACGGAGCAGCAGCAGGATCAGCAGGGCGATGGCTGCCGGGAAGAGCGAGAAGATCGACCAGATCATCTTCTGGACGGCGGGCTCGTTCGTGATGGTAACGACAGTCTGGCCCGTGGCCGGATCGGTACCCGAAATAAAGCCGGCCAGGCCCAGCAACAGGGCGACCAAGGCGCCGGAGATGGCTGAGCCGAACTTCTGGGCCATGGTACCGGAAGAGAAGATGAGGCCGGTCGAGGAGGTTCCGTTCTTTTCGGTGGCATAGTCCGATACATCCGCATACATCGACCACAGCAGCGGCGAATAGAAGCCGATGCCGATCGAGGTCAGGATGACCATCAGGATCATCAGCCAGATGTACTTCGGATCCATCGGGATGAAGAAGAAGGCGATCGAGGTAACAGCGCAGATGACGGCCGACCAGGCGAAGGCCTTGCGTTTGGATCCCACCCACTTCGTAAAGCGCGGCGAGAGGCCGCCGAAGATCATGCAGGTCACTTCGCCGAAGGTCATGAACACGGTGTAATTGATGATCAGGCCCGATACGGTGACGTCGCCGTGCAGGCAGTATTCCAGCAGGTAACCGGCCACGGCATAGCGGAAGCCATTGAAGAAGTTTGTGCAGATGCCGATGAGCGTCAGATAGATCCAAGGCTTGTTGCGGAACAGGTCGGCAAAGGGCTTGAAGGAAAATTTCTCGGCGCGGACGGGTTTCAGGCGTTCTTTCGTGAGTAGGCCGCAGGCCAGGGTACCCACGGCAGCCAGGGCGCCAAGCATCACGCCGACGACGGCATACTGGTGCTGTTCGGTGCCGCCCACCATCTTCTGCAGATACGGGAAGGAGAGCAGGGTGATGAAACCCATGGCATAGGCGCCGACCATACGGTAGGAGGAGAACTGGTTCTTCTCGTTGTCATCGTCGGTCATGACGCCCAGCAGGGAGCCGTAGGGCACGTTGACGGCGGTATAAACGACCATCATCAACAGGTAGAGGGTGTACGCGTAGATGCGCTTGCCCATGGGGCCCAGGTCGGGGGTATAGAGCAGCAGGGCGAAGACCACGCCGAGGGGGATGGCGCCGAAGATCAGCCAGGGGCGGTAGGTACCCCAGCGCGAACGGGTGCGGTCGGCCAGGGCGCCCATCATCGGGTCGGTGATGACGTCGAAGAGACGGGCCACCAGCATCAGGGTCGCAGTGTCAGCGACGGTGAGACCGAAGATATTGGTAAAAAACAGGGGGAATGCGATGGACATCACTTTCCAGGTGATGCCGCCGGCGGCGGCGTCGCCGAGCGCATAGCCGATCTTTTCTGATAATTTTGCCATATTATTCAAATAATGTCATGATTTCTAAGCACATGCGGGAGTTGTGATACGGGCACTTCCAGAAGCCGGCCTTGGGGTTGACCACGTCGGGGCTGCCATCGGGCAGGATGGCCCAATACCACTCCCCTTTCGCGTGATCGACCAGGTGGTCGCGGATGTAGTTCCAGCACGCGACGGCACGGTCGGCCGCGGCGGCATCGCCATGGTATTTCCACAGCCAGAGGTTACCCACCACGGTCTCAGCCTGGACCCACCACTGGCGGGATTCATCGAGGATATCACCCAGGCCTTTTTCGTAGCACATGGAGCCATCGGGCAGCAGGCCTTCGTTGCCGGCTTTGCCGAGGGCGGCCGCATAGGGCCTGACGCGATTCACGACGGTGAAGTCGTGGGTAGCCATGGCACACTCCAACAGCAGCCAGGAGGTCTCGATGTCATGTCCGTAGGAGACGGCGCCGGGCAGCACGCTCCAATCGCGCCGGAAGTAGAGTTGCAGATGGCCGTCGGGGCCCATGATGCGGGTGCAGGTCAGGTCGATCAACTGTTCAAGGGCGGATTTGAGCGAAGGGTCAGACCACACCTGATAGAGATTGGCGTAGGCTTCCATCAGGTGGAGATGCGAGTTCATGGTCTTGTCGGCGTTGATGTCGTGTGCCGAGAGGGACATGTCTTCCAGCGGCTGGAAGTCGCGGTCCAGGGCTTCGATATAGCCGCCGTTGACCGGGTCGGCGAAATGGGCTTCGGTGGTCTGGAAAAGGTCGATGGCGGCCTCAAGGGTCCGGGGATCGCGGGTTGCCTTATAGACTTCGCTGAGGCCATAGATGCCGAAACCCTGGGCGTAGAGTTGTTTCTTGGTTTCCATGGGCTCGCCGGCGGCCGTGACGCTCCAGTAGACACCGCTGTAGACGGGGTCAAAGAAATGGTCCAGGAACCAGTCGCGGGCCTGTTCGGCGGCTTCGCGGTACGCGGGGTTGCGGAGGCGGCGCCAGGCGGCGGCGAAGGTCCACATGATGCGGGCGTTGAGGATGACGCCGCGGGGAGCGTCGGCCTGGATTTCGCCCGATGAAAGGACTTCGCCGTAGAAGCCGCCGCGGGGGTCGCGCAAGGTCAGCCAGAAGTCCAGAATATTGTCTTTCAGGACTTCGGCTGTCTCTTGCAGGAATTGTTCGGTTTTAGTTGTCATATTCTTTTATAATGAATCGCATTGCTTGCAGGTATGGGCTCAAAAACCAACGCGCTTCGCGCTATCCCTCCCAAAATCAGCAAGCTGATTTCGGGCCCCTCCCGTTCACAGAACCACGGGCGGTTATGGGTTTTTGAGCCCATACCTGTCGCGCTAATATGCGATTCATATATTCGGGGTGTTCCAGACTATTGTTTCCGTACATTTGACAGGGACGCCGAGACCGCCGACGGCGAGGCGGAAGTCACCTTTTTCGAGGCGCCAGCGTCCGTCAGCGCCCACGAAGGCCAGTTCGTGGGCGGGCAGTTCGAATTCGACGACCTGGGACTGTCCGGGTTCGAGTTCGATCTTTTCGAAGCCGCGGAGGCGTTTGACGTCGGGAATCAGCGAGGCCACGAGGTCGGAGCTGTAGAGCAGTACGGCTTCCTTGCCTTTGCGGTCGCCGGTGTTGGTCACCTTTACGGTGACTTTCAGGACGTCGCCGGCCTTGAAATCAGACTGGGAGACCTGCAGGTCGCTGTAGTCGAAGCTGGTGTAGCTCAGGCCGTAGCCGAAGGGCCACTGCACATCCATGATGGCGTCGTAGTTGTAGGAACCTTCCATCACTTCGCGGTGCTCGGACACCTTGTAATCGTACGTATGGAGTGAATTGATGTGTTTCGAGTAGGTGAACGGCAGCTTGCCGGAGAAGTTCTCGTCGCCGGCCAGCAGGGCGGCCAGGGCGTCGCCACCGTAGTTCGACGGGAGCATCACGTCGACGACGGCCCGGGCCAGCGGCTCGATGTCACCGATGATGCGCGGGCGGCCTTCGTTCAGGACCAGGACAATGGGCTTGCCGGTAGCAGCCAGGGCGCGGACCAGGTCTTTCTGATTCTTCGAGAGGTTCAGGTCGTCCATGTTGCCGGGGGTCTCGCAATAGGAGTTCTCACCCACGCAGCAGACGATCACGTCGCTGCTGCGGGCCACGTTCACGGCCTGCTGGATGCCGGCGACAAAATCCTGTGCCCACATATAGGGCATCTCATTATAGACCACGCCCGGCATCCAGGTCACTTTGCCGGGGAAGCGCTGTTGCAGGGCTTCCACGATGGTATTGTACTGGGGTGCGAACTCGTCGGCGGAACCCTGCCAGCGGTAGCTCCAGCCCCCGTTGAGGGCGCGCAGGCTGTTGGCGTTGGGGCCGCAGACCAGGATGCGTTCCGCGCCCTTGAGCGGCAGGATGCCACCCTCGTTCTTGAGCAGCACTTCCGACTCCACCGCCGCATCATAGGATTCTTTCGCGAACTGTTCGCAGGCGAAATCGGCATAATCATATTCCCAGGTCGGGTGCTCGAAGAGGCCCAGGCGGACCTTCAGGCGCAGCACGCGGCGCACAGCATCGTCGATGCGCGACATCGGGATCTCCCCTTTCTCGGCCAAGTCCACGATCACGTTGACACATTCGGGATCGTAGGGATCCATGATCATGTCGATGCCGGCGTTGATGCCCAGGGCCACAGCCTCGCGCTTGTCAGCGGCCACATGGTCGCGTTGGTAGAGGTTGTCGATGTCGGCCCAGTCGGTCACCAGCATGCCGTCCCAGTTCAGTTCTTCCTTGGCCCAGCCACTGAGCAGCAGGACGTTGGCGTGGGTCGGAATACCATTGATCGAAGCGGAATTCACCATGGCGGTGAGAGCGCCGGCCTGGAAGCATTCCTTGAAGGGACGGAAATATTTTTCGCGGAGATCGCTTTCCGTGATGTAGGCGGGCGTGCGGTCCTTGCCGGTATACGGCACACCATACCCCATGAAGTGCTTGAGGCTCACGGCGCAGTTCTCCAGACCGATATGGTTGGGGTCACTGCCCTGGATGGCGATCGTCTCGACGCGGGACATCTCGGCCTGCAGGTACGGGTCTTCGCCCCAGCTCTCCCAGAGACGCGGCCAGCGCGGGTCGCGACCCAGGTCCATCACGGGCGAGAACACCCACGGGCACTGTGCGGCGCGCGTCTCGTAGGCCATGGCCCGGCCCATCGCGAACGCATAGTCGCGGTTGAAGGTCGCACCAAGGTTGATCTCCTGCGGATAGAGCGTGCCTTCGATCAGGTACGAGGCACCATGGATCATGTCAAGGCCATAAATGCAGGGAATGCCCAGCACTTCCATCGACTTGTCCTGGATCTGCTGGATCATGGCGGCGGTCTGCTCGCGCGTATGCGCGGCGTCGTGCATCACGTTGAGGATGGAGCCCACCTTGTATTCGCCGATGATCTTGTCCAGTTTGGCCGGGTCAATGGCCTCGTGCGTATCGTCCTCGATGGTCATGACGGTCAGCTGCACCAGCTGGCCGGCTTTCTCCTTGAGGCTCATGCCCTTCAGGACCTTTTCCACTTGGGCCTCCACAGCGGCGTCACGCGGGATGGCCGGTTCGACTTTCGGCTGGGATGCACAGGCAGCCAGGGCAAAGGCCAGGAGGGAGAAAACGGTTGATTTCAGGATATTTCTCATTATCTTTCTATTTTATTTTTCTTTTTGGGATTGGTTCCGCCACAGGGCCGTCATGTCTTCAAGGGTCTTGCCCTTGGTCTCGGGAACCAGGCGCCAGACAAAGATGGCGGCGATGACGCAGATCACGCCGTAAAGCGCATAGACGAAGAAATGGCCGAAACGCTCGCCCATCTCGCCCAGGCGCATGTTGTACATCGGAACGAAGGTGCTGGAGACGATGAAATTGAAGATCCACTGGAAGGCGACGGCCAACGCCGTTGCCTGGCTGCGGATGGTATTGGGAAACAGTTCGGCGATATAGACCCAACAGATCGGGCCCCAGCTGAACATGAAGCAGGCGCTGTACAGCATGATGCTGATCACCGGCACGATGGGCGGCAGTGCCAGCACGTTGGACAGTGCCACGCCCAGGGCGCCGATGGCCATACCGATGGAACCCGAGATGAGCAGCGGCTTGCGGCCCAGTTTCTCAACGGTAAACACCGCCAGCAACGTGAAGCTGATGTTGATGATGCCCATAATGACGGTGAAGAGCATATTGTCGCTCACACCCATCGACTCGAAGATGCGCGGGGCAAAATACAGCACAGCATTGATACCGATAATCTGCTGGAACACGCTCAGCATGCAGCCGATGAAAATGACCATGAAGCCATAGGCAAAGAGTTTCTCCCGCCGCTCGACCACAGTTTCCTTGATATCCTGCAGGATGACCCGGGCCTTTTCCTCGCCGTTGATACGGGCCAGGATCTGGAGGGCTTTATCGTCAAGGCCCAGAATCACCAGGTGGCGCGGCGATTCGGGCACCAGCAGGATGAGCAGGGTAAAGAGACCGGCCGGGAACGCCTCGGACACGAACATGTTGCGCCAGCCCACCGTATTGGTCCACTCCACGATCATGGGATCGTTCTTGTGCGACTGGATGATCAGGAAGTTGACGAAATAGACCACCAGCTGGCCGAAGATGATGGCGAACTGGTTCCAGGAGACGAGCTTGCCGCGCTGTTCTGCGGGTGCCACTTCCGCGATGTACATCGGGCAGATGGCAGAGGCCAGACCCACGCCGACACCGCCCAGAATACGGTAGAGAATGAATGCGATCAGCACACCCTTGCTCGCCGCGCGGGGCGGAAACAGCAGGAATTCCGGGCAATAAGAACCCAGTGCACTCAGGAAAAAGAAGATGCCTGCAATCAGCAGCGAACGGCGCCGGCCCAGACGGGAGGTCAACACGCCCGACAGCAGGGCGCCGATGACACAGCCGATCAGCGCGCTGGAAGTCGTAAAACCATGCAAGGCATCCGTATAGGTAAAGTCATGCGCCGTCCGGAAGAAAGCCTGCAGGCCTTTTTCCGCGCCGGAAATGACGGCCGTATCATATCCGAAGAGCAAACCGCCCAGTACCGCCACCAGCACGATGCTGATGAGGTACCAGGGCTGTCCTTTTTTACTCAGTTCACTCATGAGCTGCTATTTGCAATAAAGTGCCACGATGGTTTCGTAGAGCTCCTGCTTGCCGGAGATCTGTTTCGGTTCGCCGTTCTGTTTGGCGAAGGCCACGATGTCCTCAAGGCTTAGCTTGCCCTCTTCGTATTCCCTGCCCTTACCGCTGTCGTAAGAGGCATAGCGCTCCTTGATCATGGCGGGGATGGGCGAAGATTCGAGGATGGCGGCGGCGTTGACCAGCGCGCGGGCCATGGCGTCCATGGCACTGATGTGCGCGATGAAGATGTCTTCCGGATCGGTGGAGTTGCGGCGCAGCTTGGCGTCGAAGTTCGATCCGCCAGTGCCCAGGCCACCATTGCGGATGATCTGCAGCATGGCCTGCGTCAGCTCATAGTTGTCGATCGGGAACTGGTCGGTGTCCCAGCCATTCTGGGCGTCGCCGCGGTTGGCGTCGATGCTGCCCAGCATGCCATGGTCGACGGCGCAGGCCAGTTCGTGCTCGAAAGTATGGCCGGCCAGCGTAGCGTGGTTCACCTCGATATTGACCTTGAAGTCCTTGTCGAGGCCGTGACGGCGCAGGAAGCCAATGACGGTCTCCGTATCCTGGTCGTACTGGTGCTTGGTCGGCTCCATGGGCTTGGGCTCGATGAGGAAGGTGCCCTTGAAGCCGTGGGCGCGGCCATAGTCGCGGGCCAGGGACAGCATACGGCCCAGGTGCTCCTTCTCGCGCTGCATCTGGGTATTGAGCAGGCTCTGGTAGCCTTCGCGGCCGCCCCAGAACACATAGTTCTCACCGCCCAGCTTGATGGTGGCGTCGATGGCGTTCTTGATCTGGACGGCGGCGCGAGCCAGCACGGCGAAGTCGGGGTTGGTGGCCGCGCCGTTCATGTAGCGCTTATGGCCGAACACGTTGGCGGTGCCCCAGAGGTTCTTGATGCCCGTCTCCTTCATCTTGACCAGCAGGTAGTCGGTGATGTCCCGCATGCGAGCCTCATACTCGGCGATGTCGTCGGTATCCTCGATCAGGTCGATGTCGTGGAAGCAGAAAAACTCGATGCCGAGTTTCTGCATGATTTCGAAGCCGGCGTCAGCTTTGGCGCGTGCGCGCTCGGCAGGCGTGGCGAGCTGGTCCCATGCATAGCTGCGGGTCTGGCCGCCAAATTGGTCGGCTGAGGCCTGGCCCAGGGTGTGCCACCAGCACATGGCGAAACGCAGCCAGTCTTTCATCTTCTTGCCCATCACCAGGCGCTCGGGCTCATAGTAATGGAATGCCAGGGGATTCTTGCTCTCGGGCCCTTCGAAAGGGATCTTACCAATGGTAGGGAAATACGCTTTAGTCATGATTTATTGTTTTAAATATGATTTCCAGTGTTCGTATGCATTCCTGTAGGCCGATTCATTCACCGGCTCCACCACATCCAGGCGTTCCAGCGTGGAAAAGGCCTCCGCTGCATCGCGGTAAATGCCAGCGCCGATGCCCGCTCCGCGGGCAGCACCCACCGAGCCGTCGGTATCGTAGAGTTCGATGGTCGCACCGGAGGTGCCGGCGAGTGCTTCGCGGAAAATCGGCGAGAGAAACATGTTGGCGCGTCCCGCATGGATGCGGTCGACCTTCATGCCCATCTGCTCCATGATCTCGATGCCGTAGCAGAACGAGAAGACCACCCCCTCCTGCGCAGCACGCAGCAGATGGGCGCGGCCGTGGCGGTTGAAGTTCACGCCACGGAACGTGCAGCCTACATCGTGGTTCTGCAGCATGCGCTCGGCACCGTTGCCAAACGGCAGGATGGAGATGCCGTCGCTGCCGATCGGGGCCTGTGCCGCCAGCTCGTTCATGGCAGCGTATGACATGCCTTCGGGCATGAGGTTCCGACGCACCCAGGCATTCAGGATGCCGGTGCCGTTGATGCACAGCAACACACCCAGGCGCGGGTTATCGGCGCTGTGGTTCACATGGGCGAAGGGATTGACGCGCGAAAGCGGGTCGTGAGCCACCTGCCCGATGACGCCGTAGACCACACCGGAAGTACCGGCGGTGGAGGCGATTTCACCCGGATTCAACACATTCAGGCTCAGCGCGTTGTTGGGCTGGTCGCCGGCGCGGTAGGTAACCGGGGTGCCGGCCGCCAGGCCGAGTTCCCGGGCAGCACCCGGCGTGAGCCGGCCCTGATCGCCGAAGGTGGGAACGATGTTGGCCAGCAACGATTCGTCGATGCCCAGGGCACCCAGCAGGCGCTGGGACGGAGCGTTCTTCAGGAAGTTCCAGAAGATGCCTTCCGACAAGCCGCTGACCGTGGTCGCGGCTTCACCCGTCAGACGGTAAGCGACATAGTCGCCCGGCAGCAGGATCTTCCAGATGTCTTCATAAACCGCCGGCTCATTCTCCTTGACCCAGGCCAGCTTCGCCGCCGTGAAATTGCCCGGAGAATTGAGCAGGTGCTCCAGACACCATTCATGGCCCAGGCTGTCAAAGGCCCGCTGGCCATAGGGCACGGCGCGGGAATCGCACCAGATGATGGAAGGACGTAACGGCTTGCCTTCCTTGTCGATGCACACGAGTCCGTGCATCTGATAGGAGATGCCAATGGCTTTGATGTCTGCGGATGCCACCCGGCTTTCCGCCAGAACGGCCGCAGTGGCCTGTTTCAGATAGTCCCACCAGGCATCCGGATCCTGCTCGGCCCAGCCGGGTTTCGGGGCCTGGATGGGTGCCTCCTTTTCCGGATAGAAAGCGGAAGCAACACATTTTCCGGTCTCCGCCTCCACCAGCGAAGCCTTTACGGACGAACTGCCGATATCGTAACCCAACAAGTACATGGTTCAGATTTTAGGGTAAGTCGTATGTCGCCAGGCTCGCCGGTACTCTGGATGAGTACCTGGGCCAGCCCGTTGAATGTATCAATGGTAAATTCCTTCCCGTCAGGATCTTCCGGGCGCTCTTTCCCACGGAAGGCCGGATCGCCGTTGCCGCAGCCCAGAATACGGCCGGGGCCTTCGACGCAGACCGTCACGGGCAGGCAGGCCGTCGGGACGAAACGTCCCTTGGCATCCTGCACGGAGAGATTCACGACCGCCAGGTCGCGGCCGTCCGCCTGAATGACGCTTCGGTCGACTTCGGACTGCATGGCGGCAGGCTTACCCGCCGTCCAGACCGTCTTTTCCATCACCTTGCGGCCTTTTTTATAGCCGATGGCCTTCACGGAACCGGGGCGGTACACAGCGGTCCAGGCCAGATGTCCGTCGTGCGGCATCTTCTGGCGGCCCAGGTTCCTGCCGTTGACCGTCAGGGATACTTCGTCACAATTGGAGTACACCCAGACAGATATCTTCTCCCCTTCATGGCCTTCCAGGTTCCAGTGCGGGAGGATGTGCAGCACGGGTTCGTCAGTCCACCAGGACTGCAGGAAAAACGCCTCGTCCTTGGGGAAGCCGCAGTAGTCGAGAATGCCGAATTCGGATCCCGTTGCCGGATACTGCAGCGGATTGGGCTCGCCGCGGTAGTCGAAACCCGTCCAGTAGAACAGGCCGGCCAGCCAGGGGCGCACATCGTAGAACTGCAACCCCCGCTCAATGCAGTTGAGCAGGCTGTCAGGGCCCTGCGGGGCGCGGTTGATGGCCTTCATGCGGCCATGTTCCGGGTCGTCGTAATAGACGCCGCGGGTGCCGCAGCCCGAGGTTTCCTCGGTGCCGAGGGCCACGCGGGACGGATAATCCGCCCGGTGCCGGTCGACCGGGTTCTGCAGGATATAGTTGTAACCCGCCACGTCGGTGCCCTTCACAATCTCGGGACCGCTGCTCGAGGCAACGACCACCGGCCGCGTGGGATCGAGCTGGTGGCAGTATTCCGTCATGGTGCGGGCGATGCGTTCGCCCTTCTCGTTCCACTCAATCCCCCACTCTTCGTTGCCGATGCCCCACAGGATGATGCAGGGATGGTGTTTGTCGCGCTCGATCATCTTGCGGAGCGACTCGAGCTGGGCTTCGTTGATGCCCATCAGGCGCGTCTCTTCCAGCACGTACATGCCCAGGCTGTCGCAGATGTCGAGCAGCGCCGGCGAAACCGGATTGTGCGCAGTACGGATGGCATTGAAGCCATATTTCTGGAGTTGTTTGATGCGGTATACCCACAACGCGTCGGGGATGGCGACGCCCACGCCGGCGGCGTCCTGGTGGATATTCGCTCCGTGGATGCGGAGCACCTGGCCGTCGACGATAATACCTCGGTCGGGATCGATTTCGATGGTCGGGAGCGGACGCTGCGACTGGGTCGCTTCGGGGCCGATGGTCAGCCAGGTGTGGCGGTAGATGCCCGCGCCTTCATAGAACCAGCCTTCCTCGAACGTGGCGTCAACCCGCACGGTGATCACGTTGTCCGCGCCGTAGTTCAGGTAATCGGCGATGTTGTAGGTAGCCGTCGTATAGCCGCTCTGTTCGCCGCCCAGCCAGAAGCCGTTGACCCAAACGTCCGAGTCACGGAAGATGCCATCGAAACGCACGGAGACCGGCTGGCCGAGGGCCTCGGCGGGCACGGTGAAATGTTTGCGGTACCAGCCCACGCTGGTTTCAGGCCAGCGCCAGCCCACGGTCTTGTAGCCGTGGCTGTGCGATGCTGCCGGGTCGAAGGGCAGGTCCACCACCCAGTCGTGGGGCAGCCGAACCGGCTTCCAGGCGCTGTCGTCAAAATCCACGGCGTAGGGGCCGGCATTGTGGATCGAGGCGGCCTTGGTGAAATAATTGAAATATTCCGTCCCCCGGCCAAAATCCTTCTCCGGCGAAGACGCATTTCCGAAGGCGAATCGCCAGCCGTCGTCGAACAAACGCTCCTGACCAACGGCCGGAACAAAAAGCAGCATCATAAAGAGCATGACCATATTCCATTTCAAGACTACGGACCCTTCGGGTCCTATCCCTCCCAAAGCAAGCTTTGGGCCCCTCCCACTCACGGCTGCGTGGGCACAGACGGTCTTGAAACGGAATATGGTCATACTCTTTAAATCGTCAGTGTCACACTTTCTCCTTTATATGCACATACAACACCTTTTGCATCGGGATCGTAGGCGTGCGGATGGGACGGATCCACGACAATGACGTGGAAGGTCCTTTCGGAGAGCATCTCCGGGAAAGAGCCCTGGCGCTCGCCGAGGGTCAGGGTCCGGGTAGCGTCGTCCCAGTGGATGGAAACCGTGCTGTACGCGCCTTTTTCGTAGTTATAGGTCAGCCCGTCGTCTTCGTAGAGCTTGAAATCAGCATCAGCGCCCGCATAGACATAGAGACGGATGGCATCGGCCGGCTTCTGGTCGGACCATTCCATGTCGGGTCCGAAGGGGATGATGGAGCCGGCCCGTACATAGAGCGGCATGCGCGCATACGGCGCAGCCACTTCCCGGGCCCGCCCGCCTTCGATGAACGCACCGGTGTAGAAATCATACCAGCCGCCGGCCGGGAAATAGACCGCACGGCTGCGCGCCTTGTAATAAGCCACCGGACAGGGCATCAGGGCCGGGCCGAACATCCACTGGTCGGAGAGATCGCGGACCCTGGGATCATCGGGGAAATCCATCGGAAGGCCCCGCATCAGCGTGTAGTCTTCGAAAGCCACAGCACCCGTCAGTGAATAGAGATACGGCATGAGCCGGTAGCGCAGGCGCATGTACCAGAGGATGCTCTCGTAAGCGGGAGAACCTTCCGGTGCGATGTTCCAGAGCTCGCGGCGCGGCCACTGGCCGTGCGTGCGGAACAGCGGCACGAAAGCGCCGAACTGGTGCCAGCGCGTCTGGAGTTCCCGCCATTCGTCGGCGTTCTTTGCATCGTAGAACTGGCTCATCACCGAGAAGCCGCCGATGTCCATGCCCCAGAACGGAATGCCGCTCATCGAGAAGTTCAGGCCGGCAGCCATCTGCATCCGCATGTCGGTCCAGGAAGTGCCGATATCGCCGCTCCAGGTCGCCGTGCTGTAACGCTGCAGGCCGGCGAAGCCGCTCCGCGTAAGCAGAAACACGCGCTTGTCGGGATCCACGCTCCGCTGCCCCTTGTAAATGGCGTCTGCATTGACCAGGGAATAGGCATTCAGGTATTCGGTGGAAGGGCCCAGCGCCGTCGGCGTGATGAGCCACTTGAAATAGTCCATGGGCAGGCAGTCGCGCAGGTTTGGCTCGCTGGCGTCCATCCACCAGGCGTCGACCTTGCAGCCGAAACGGGAATAGAGCGTCTCGTCGATCTGGCGCCAGAACATTTGGCGGCCACCCTCCGCATAGGCATCGTAGAAACTCTGTTCGTGGCCGAGCCAGTCCACCAGATGGTCCTCTTCGGCGTGCGTGTAGGCATAGCCCGCCGCTTTCAGTTCCTGATAATGATCGGTATTGGTGTAGAACTTCGGCCATACGCTGATCATGAAGCGGCCGTGCAGTGCATGCACGTCGTCCAGCATTTTCTCCGGATCGGGATAGCGCGTCTCGTCGAAGACATGGCTCCCCCACTGGTCATCTTTCCAGTACTGCCAGTCCTGTACGATGTTGTCGACAGGGATGTGGCGCCGGCGCAGTTCGGCGAGGGTTCCCACCAGTTCTTCCTGCGTGGAGTAGCGTTCGCGGCTCTGCCAGAAACCCAGCACCCACTTGGGCATGACCGGGGCCTTGCCGGTCAGCGTGCGATAGCCGCCAATCACACGGTCGTAGCTGCCGCCGCCGATGAAATAGAAATCCGCCTGAGGCTCGAATTCCGACCAGAAACTGATGCCGGCTTCGTCGTCGGCTGTCTGGAGCGGCGCCACGCGCAATCCGATGTACGACACATCGCCGTCAGGTTCCCATTCCACCCGGATGGGAGTCTTCTCCCCCGCTTCCAGATGGACGGTAAACTTGTAGCTGTTGGGGTTCCAGGCCGGACGCCAGCGGCGCGACATCACTTCCTCGCCGCCGACCACTGTCCGCTGGAAACCTGCATAATATTGGATGAAATGGTAGTCCGCCGTCTCGGGGGCCTCGAGGAAGCCCTCATACACCACCTTCGCGCCGTTGAGCGGCAGCTTCGGCAGGTTGCGGATGGCCCATTCATTTTCATAGTAAAGACTGTCTTCCCGCTGGACGAAGGGCTTCGCGCCGGCAGGCAGGTAGGTGCCGGTCAGGGCGCCTTCCTCGCCCTTCTTGTCGTAGAGCGTCAGCATCTCGCCCAACTGCATGTATGGTGCGGGATTGCCCCAGCGGCTCAGCGAATAGGCATCGAAGAGCAAACCGTAGCCGCGTGTCGAGACGACCATGGGGACACTGACCTTGGTATTGTACTGGAAAAGTTCTTCGCTGCGGCCCTTGTGGTCGAATTCGCCGGCCTGGTGCTGGCCCAGCCCGTAGAACGACTCATCGGGTTCCGATGCAAACTGGGTACGCACCGACCAGGCCTTTTTTCCTTCCACCTCGATGGGATCAAAAGAGATTTCGCCTTCCTCCAGCAGCGGCGTTCCGTCTGCCCGGAAGAAATTCAGGGTGCCGGAGGCCTTATAGACTTCCACGACCAGGCTGTCCGTCGCCAAGCGGACCTTGCCGCCCGCTTCGGTCACTTCGAAAGCACGGCATCCGTCCTGCGGCACCACGGCCAGGCTCGGACGGCTCGCAAAAGCGCCTTCCGGAACAGCCGAGACCCGGATGATCTCCGGAGTGATGACCTGCAGCCGGAGCTGCATGTCGCGGCAGGGAATTGTGACCTGGTCGCCTTGGACCGTATAGGCTTTCTGGCAGGAGGCCGGCAACAGCAGCGCCGGCAACAGCAACAGGAAGAACAATCTTTTCATAGTCAGTGCGCTTGTTTATCGTTACAGCGGCCAGTCGTCGCTGCGGAAAGGCGGAACGGGAATGCCGTAGGAGGTTTGCAGGTCGGCGCCCATCCAGTTGCGGAAACTGTAGCGAACGGCCACGGGATGCGGCACATCGGCACAATGGACATAGACTGTCTGGCCATCCCAGTCCACCTCGGCCTCCGCCAGATGAAAGTTGCGGTCTTCCCCGGCCAGTTCAAAGCCCGTGATCTTCCGGGCAGAGATCGACTGCAGGTTCGACCAGACATTGGTAAACAGAATCTTGACGCGGCCGTCCTCGAGGTACTCGATGGATTTCGGCTCCGGATAATCGACGGTCATGCCCACGTTTACCCCATAGGCGGAGCTGAGGGTCCGAAGCGCCATCATGTCAGCCACTTCCTGCTTGCGCGGCGGATGGATGGTCACCTCATCACCCAGCGTCTCCAGGGAAACAGCATAGCTGTTGGGCGTGAGTTCCGCAGCATGCATCTGCGTCCGGACGAAAGCCGGGCGCCAGCGGCCGTCGGCCTTGCTGTGGTCGTAGGGGGCCAGCAACGCAAAGATGAAAGGCATCCCCTCGCCTACGCCCCAGGCATCGCGCCACTGCTTCACCATGGCTGTCTGCAGCAGGTCGTAGCAGGACTGTGAGATGTTGGAACAGCCCTGGTACCAGAGGAAACCCTTGGCCGTATAGCCCACAATCGGGGCAACCCGGCCATTCCACACCGTGGCCACGCCATTGGGCCACAGGCCGGCTGTCTCGTGGAGCGCCTTGATCTCGGCCAGTTCAGCATCGGAAATGCCGGCGTTTTCCACGGTCTCCATGGTCATCCACGGCTCAATGCGGCTGCCGCCCCAGGCGTTGACGATGATGCCCACCGGCACACCCAGGCTCGCGGTGAGGCGTTTGGCAAAGAGATAAGCCACGGCGGAGGTCTCCGCACAGGTTTCCATATCCGCCGGTTTCCAGACTGCTTCGATGTCGGACTGCGCCATATGGGTGGTGTCGGACTTGATGTTGAGCACGCGGATGCGGTCGGCGTAGGCACCCGCTTCGAGCAGGTGGTCACGGAAGCCGTCGACTTGCTGGAAGCCGAAGCC
This sequence comes from uncultured Bacteroidales bacterium, assembly GCA_905233345.1. Classification (GTDB taxonomy): domain Bacteria; phylum Bacteroidota; class Bacteroidia; order Bacteroidales; family UBA932; genus Cacconaster. Next base: position 76,084 of record CAJODQ010000004.1, on the reverse strand, counting down.
GCGCATCGGCATCTCCATGTTCGACTGCCCGCTGCAGATCCACACTTCGCCCAGCGCAACGTCGGAAACCGTCAGTTTCTCCTTGCCGCACGAAATGGTCAGCGTATGGGGCGCGCCGACAGCAGCGGTGGGCAGCGATACTCGCCAGGAGCCGTCATCGGCCACTTTCGTACGGGCTTCAGCGCCCCAGGAACCCTGCACCGTCACGGTCTTGCCGGGGGTACCCCAGCCCCAGACCGGGGCGGAACTTTGCTGCTGCAGGACCATGTGGTCGGAAAACAGGTGCGCCAGTGTGAGTGACTGCGCCTGCAAGAGCGAAACCGTCAGCAGCAGGGAAAAAAGAAAGGCCAGTTTTTTCATCTTATTCGTCCCGGTGGTTGGCGTCGATGATCTTGTTCAGGTTTTCCACGGAAAGGCCGGTGCGCAGGCCGTCGGGCGCCGTATGGAGGCAATAGTCCACCAGCCGGTCGACCGTGGACGTAGCCACGTGCATACGCGTGTCGGACGATGCGTAATAGATGAACACCTTGCCGTCGGGATCGCAGATCCAGCCGTTGCTGAAGAGCACGTTCATCACATCGCCGACATACTCCCCGCCTTCCGGTGCCATGAAGAAAGGCAGGCTCGGCGATTACGCGCGTGGGATCGTCCAGGGCCGTCATATACAGATAGAGGACGTAGCGGAGGCCCGAGGCGCAACCGCGCACGCCGTGCGCCAGGTGCAGCCAGCCCTGCGGCGTACGGATGGGATGCGGTCCCTCCCCGTTCTTGACTTCTTTGATGGTATGGTAACGCCGCACGTTGATGATCTTTTCTTCGGTGATGACAGCTTTCTCCATGGAGTCAACCAGCGCCCAGCCAATGCCGCCGCCGCTGCCGGCGTCGATGAAGCCATCCTGCGGACGCGTGTAGAGGGCATATTTGCCATCCACAAAATCAGGATGCAGCACCACGTTGCGCTGCTGGCTCTGGGATTCGATGTCAGCCAGGCGCTCCCAGTGAACCAGGTCCTTGGTGCGCGCCACGCCCGCGGCCGCCATGGCGGCGGAAAGGTCATGGGGTTGCGAAGGATCCTTGCGCTCCACGCAGAAGATGCCGTAGATCCAACCATCTTCGTGCGCGGTCAGGCGCATGTCATAGACATTGGTGGCGGGCTCGCCATATTCAGGCATCGTGACGGGACGCGGCCAGAATTGGAAATGGTCCACACCGTTGGGGCTCTCGGCCACGGCGAAGAAAGACTTGCGGTCGGCGCCTTCCACCCGGGCAACCAGCACATAGCGGCCCTTCCATTTGATGGCACCCGAATTCATCACGGCATGGATGCCGAAGCGCTCCATCAGATAGGGGTTCGTCTTGGGATTCAGGTCGTAACGCCAGTTCAGCGGCGCGTGGTCCGCGGTCAGCACGGGGTTTTCATAGCGTTCGTACACGCCGTTCCCTTCAATGGGCGTGTTCTCTTTCCGCAGCAGTTCCTGGTGGCTTTTTTGCAGCCAGGCAAGTCTTTCATCGTAATTCATAGTAGTATAATATCTTCTTTTTCAGAAAATTGCTTAAAATCATTTGCATATTCAAAGCCCTTCCACGGTGCATAGAAATGGCCGGGTTTGTCGTGGGCGTTGCGCCAGGTGAGCACATAGCAGATGCCCGAACCCTGGATGGCGGGATAAAGCACACCGGTCCACCACTGCGGGTCCGGCAGGCCCTCGAAACCGGTTTCCGACAGGCATAGCAGCTTGCCGTGTTCCGCAGCAAGGGATTGCAGCGTGGCGAGCATCGTCCGCACCTGGTCGGCATAGCGTTGGCCGGCAGAAGCAAGCGCTTCGCCCGGAGCTGGATACTCATAGATATCCGTTCCCAGCATGTCGACGCAGTCATCGCCCGGATAGCGCGACAGGAAATCCGCAGCGCTGACCGGTCCGTTGGGCGAATAGCACCAGAGGATGTTTTTCAGTCCCCGCTCTTTCGTCAGATAGGTCCAGGTATAGCGGTACAGGGCCCGGTATTCTTCCGCGGTGCAGAGGCGCCCGCCCCACCAGAACCAGCTTCCCAGGTTCTCGTGCCAGGGCCGGAAGATCAGGGGCATGTCTCCGAGACTTTCGAAGAAATCTGCGGTACGCTCCAGCCACAGTTCGAATTCAGCGTGCTTCTCCCCGCCTGGAAGGATGGCTTTCACCACCTGGTCGGACGAGATGTCCCACGCGTCGCCACCGGTCAGCGGATTGCGCGGGTGCCAGGAAAAAGTCACGACACCTCCGCGCTCCACCTGCTGGCGGGCAGCCTTGCGCATCAGGCCGAAAGGCACACCGTCCAGGTTGCGCGCATCGCCCAGCTCAATGCCGCCCAGATCAAAACCCACGATGGCCGGATAGCGCCCCGCCACGTCCTTGACATCCGAACGGACCAGCGGGTCTGTTTCCCAATCCGTTACCAGCCAGGCATGGCCGTAGGCCGGGTCATCCTGATGCCCGTACAAGATCTGATGTTCCGAAGCAGCCCGGGAGAGCTGTGCGGTCAGGCGCTCCCGGGGGGAAGCGCAGCCCGAGAATACCAGGGCGGCGCAGCAGACAGCCATGAGGATACGCATGATTAGTTACCGAATTTGGGGGCGGTATTATATACGTATTCCAGCGTATAGGAATCACTGGTGGTAAACCAGGCCTTCTTCATCTTCGCCACCACCTCCGCCGCGTTGCCCAGATACTTGCCAGTTCCGTGGTGGATATAGCCGTGCTTCTCCTGGCCGGCACTACCATCGCCTCCGTTGTCCCAGACGAAGCAAGGCAGGCCATAGGTCTTTGCAGCCTTTACCACGTATTCCATATAATAGAGGTAAAACGCCCAGGCACGGGTATCGCTCTTGGCGCGCATCGAGCAGCCGAACTCGCCCAGATACACGGGGATATTGTTGTTCACATATTTGGTGCTCAGATTGCCGAAAACCTCTTTCACATGGTCTTCGTCGCCACCGGACGCTTTCCGGGACGCTGATCCTGTGTGCCCCCAGTCCGAATACTGCTTCTCACCGATCGTATAATCGCTCGGATCGTAGAAGTGGACGGACAGCATCAGCTTGTTGGCCGGATCGCTCGGCATCTTCGCATACTTCTCAAATTCCGGGTTGGCCGCATAGGTCGGAACGCCAAGCCAGCGGGTGGCGTTGTTTCCGCCCGTCGCGCGGACGGCGTCCACGAACACCTGGTTCCATTCGTTCAGGATATTACACTGCCGGGTCGGATTCTTGCGGAAATCGTTGCTCCAGCCCCAGCCACCGTCATTGATCTCGTTGAAGCCTTCCATAATGAGCCAGTCGCCGCAATCCTTGAACTTGTTGGCGATCTCCGTCCAGGCGCCCTTGATCTTTTGCTTGATGGCCGTATTGAGGGTCGCGTCGTTCACGGCCTTCTTGATATCCTGCCACTGGTAATCGTTGTTGACGCCGTGGTTCTCGTCATGGTGCATATTGATGATGACGTTGAGGCCGGCGTTGTGCGCGTAGCCCACGACCTCGTAGACCCGGTTGATCCATGTCTCGTCAATCTTGTAGTCCGGGGCCGGTCCGATCATCTTCAGCCAGCTCACGGGAATGCGGACACTGGTGAAACCGGCGGCTTTGACGCCGTCGAACGTCGCCTGGGTAGCCTTTGCCTCGGGCGTCTGCCAGACCACTTCTTCGGGATAACCTTCCTTATCCCCTGCCCATGATCCGTTGTAGTAGCCGTCGAACTGGTTGCCCATGTTCCAGCCCAGGCCGAGCTTTTCGGCCAGCTTCCAGGCGTCGTTGTCGCCAGGATCCGGCGGCGTCGGCGGCTGCTCGGCGGCAGCCTGCGTCACCTTCACCGTCACGGACGCAGCGCCCGTACAGCTCACACTGAGCGTGGCTTCACGCACGTCATAGGTCTCATTGGCGGCTACCGTCAGACCAAAGGTGATGGAATAGTTGTTGAACGTGCCGTCGCTGAACGAAATCCAGGCGGGAAGCCCGGTGACCGTGGGGCGTGCAGGGGCCTTGACACTCAGGGAGAGTTTCTCCCCGGCCTGGCCCACGCTGAACGACGTGGGGCTCACGGTAATGGAGGTGGGGCCGACAGGCTGCGGCGGATCGGGTGTGATCGGATCCTCGCAAGATGCTGCGCAAAAGATGGCTGCGACCAAAGCCATCGCCAGCAATGACAATGTTCTTTTCATATGCAGGAAAATGGGAACCCGGAGGGGCGGTCAGGCCCCTCCGGATTAAATCAGACGGCTATTTCAAGCCGATCTGGGTGATGGTGTAACCGGTACCGCAGATGACCAGACCGCCGTTGTTGATCAGGAAGTCCACGTCTTCTGCTGTCAGTTCCACTTCATGACCGCCATCCTGCAGCGGCAGGTTGCCGTCGGGAGCCAGGCCGGCCAGGCTGGGGATGGAAGCCCAGCTGCCATTGCCGACACGGATGCAACCGTCCGGATCGTCGATCGTGTAGTGGAGGCAAAGCACCGTACCTGCCGAGACAGTCGTCCAGTCGTAGCCGCCCCAGGAGAGGTCGGTCACGGCACCGCCGCCCCAGGTGACGGTGGAGTTGCCTTCCCAGATGGGATTCTCGACCGGTCCGACGGCACTCGTGGTCACCAGCGCGATCTCCGTGATGGTGTAACCCGTACCGCAGACGACCAGACCGCCTTCGTTGACGAGGACATTGAGGTCCGCAGCCGTGAGTTCGAACTCATAGCCACTTCCCGCCAACGGCAGGTTGCCGTCCGGCGCGAGGCCGGCCAGGCTCGGCAGGGCAGCCCAGCTGCCGTTGCCGAAGCGGATGCAACCATCCGGATCGTCGATGCTGTAGGACACGGCGATCTTCGTGCCGGCTTCCACAGTCGACCAGTCATAACCGCCCCAGGACAGGTTGGTCACGGCACCGCCACCCCAGGTAACGGTGGAGCTGCCTTCCCAGATGGGAGTCCGGGTTTCAGCCGCACCGAAGTGGACCAGCGAGAGACCGGTGATGGCCACGCCTTCACCCTGGGTGAGCAGGGCACCGCCCCAGCCGCCGACAGTGGTCAGGATGCCGATGTTGGCGTCCGTCACTTCGAAGGCGAAGTACTGCGCGTCAGGTTCGGTATTGTCCTTGGAAACGGTATTCGAGCCATCCAGTTCGGGGAACGTCATGCCTTCCCAGTGACCGCCGAAGATCTGGTACTGCCACCCGTCAGCCAGCGGCGTGTAGTAGATGCGGACGATGTCGCCCACCACCATGCCGGCTTCGGCGAAGGCGCCGTCGGCACCCAGGTACGGCTGGTTGCTCCAGCTGCCCAGGTCCTCATAGCCTTCCCAGACAAACTTCTCCGTGAACGGAGCCGTGATCTCGAACGGCACGGGCCAGGTCATTTCGGAGCCATCCATCAGGGTGAAGACAAGACGGTAGACACCGGGGCCGATGCCGTCGGGAATGCCGAAGGACATCTTGTCGTCGGCGCGGAGCGCGTAGTTGGTCACCCGTTTGCCCTTGATGAACACCTGGTCCACCTGCAGGAGGTTGCTGCCGCTGATGCCGATCATGTTGCCCAGGCCATAAGAAGGCTGGTCAAACTTCACAGAGATAGCCTCGTCGTAGGTAATCTCAATGGGATCGGTAGCCGTGGTATAACCGGCTGCGGAATAGAAGGTGATGGGACCGGTATAGGCATCCTTGGGAAGTTTGACGTTTACATCGGTGAAGCCCGTCGCTTCGTCGGTAACCAGTTCATATTCGCAAGGAATGAATCCATGATCCTTGTCACCAATGGTAACATCGGTAACCAGGTCAAGGTCCAGACCTTCGACATGCACAACCGTCTTGCCTGCCACGTACGCATCGAAGTGCTCCCATGCCAGGATTTCAGGTTTCACCACCTCGATGTCTTCGCTGTAGGCCTGCTTGCCGGATCCCAGGGTTACGGTAATAGGACCATCCTGGGCGTCAGCCGGAACAATGGCAATAATCTTGCCCTCGGTCAGGTACCAGGAAGTATCATCAGCCCCGTTGAAAGCCAGCGTGGTTACCAGATTCAGGTCCGTACCGGTGATTTCCACCTCGGAGCCCGCCTTGTAGCGCTGGTCTTCGGCCAGGGACTTCACGGCGAGGTCATGGACAGTCACGGTTTCAATTTCACCGGCATCGAAGGTGTCGCCGGCATAGGACGTGAGAAGAATGTGACCGTCGGTAGCTTCAGGAGGCAGGTTAAAGGTGATCCAGTCACCCTCTCTGCCGTGCACAAAGGTCACGTCGGCAGCCTGCGGCAGATTAACGCTCTCAATCATATCCAGGTGCTCGCCTTCCACTTTAATCACGTCACCGCTCTTGTAGGTGGCCTTCTCGGCCGTTACAACGGTAGGCTGACCCACTTCCAGTTCTTCCGCAGAATAGATCTTGTTCGGAATGGTGTTCTGGTCCTCGATCTCATTGACATCACTCAGGATGACATAGCCCGTGATGGCATTGAACGGGAGGACAAACGACAGTTCGTGGCGCGATTGCGAAGCAAACTCCGTCACGTAGACGTCACCGCCGAGGATCAATTCCTTCACAGTGTTCAGGTATTCACCCCGGATGGTGACCACGTCGCCCGAAAGCACCACTTCCGGCGAAACGGATTCGATCGTGATCGGTTCGGTGAAAGTCAGGTCGGACATGGAGGAAGAGGTCTGGCCATCAGCGGCGACGATGGTCACGGGACCCACCTCAGGGCCTTCGAGCGGCACCGTCACGCAGATCTCTCCCTTGCGGCCCGTCACCACGGTTCTGATATCGGTGACGCTCACACCGCCGGCGAAGCGTACTTCCTTCACGTTTTCAAGATTGCTACCCACGATGTGGAGTTCGCCACCACGCATCACGGGGTTGGGAGCAATGGCTGCCAGCGTGATGCCTTTGTCAACGAACTGATCGGTGTCCAGGGAGGACACGCAGCCGGACATCAGGGACATCACGACACAAAGGGCAGCGAGTACGGAATATTTCAGTGTTTTTTTCATATTCTGTTCTCCTATTGATTATTTGTAAGGGACCGCACGGATGTTGTCGATCTTGATGATCGGCTGGCATGCCGTACCCGTGACACCGCCGCTCCAGACGAAGATCGTCAGGGAAGTGAAGGTCTCGGGCTTGATCTCATAGGAATTCGCCGTACCATCCGAATTATACATGAATTCGGTATACGGGACAGTCACCGTAATCCACTTGTCACCGGTATCATAGGAACCCGTGGTCGTCCAGGGACGGAAGAGCGCACGCGGAGCCATTGGCTTGCCGTCGCCACTGATAAACATGTTGTTGGCACCGGCCGTGATGTTGCCGTAGATGTCGGGGACATTCTCGCCGCCACCGGTAACAAGGTCGACACCGGCCACGATCAGTTGCATGGCACCGGACTTCCAAGGATTGCTGCTCGGGATGTAGAGCTCGAACTTGAGAGCCATGTTCTTCCATTCACTGAAGTCGGCATAGTCGGTCAGACGGGGGCTCTCGGCATAGGTTACCGGATCGTCCCAGTCGCCCGGCCAGTACTCGAAGGAGAAGTTGGCGTCGTTCCAACCGCCTTCTTCGTCGAGCGTGACGTTCGGGTCACCCAGACGCAAGAAGTTGCCGCTGATGGCGGTCGCATCGGTTTCGATGACCTGGGCATGCCAGCCGTGGTTGGCCGGATGATTGTCGGTATCGAAATTGAAGAGCATGCCGCGGCTGTCCTTGTACATGAACACGGACTGTGCAGTACCAGAAGCCGTCGTCACCTTGATCTTGCCAGGCTGGGCGCCTTCAGGAATGGTGATGTCGAAGGCATCGCCGGTGGAAGAAGTGACGGAAACCGGATCGACGCCCGGGAATTCCACGGTCAGCGGAGCGAAGAGATAAGAACCCGTGATGGTCACGGTCTCGCCGGGCTGTGCCCATTCGAGCGACATGCCCGACACCTTCGGAACCGGCGGCAGGACCTTGAAATCGTAGGTCACCATGTCACCGGCCTTGTTGTACATGTAGATCTTGTCGGTCTGCTCTTTCGGCAGGTTTCTCGGTACGTTGACGAGGAGCGTGTGGTTGGTGATCAAACTGGTGTTCAACACAGCCGCCTGGTCGTTGAAGTACAGGTCGTGGATGCTGGTGAGGTTGTCACCGACAAGGCAGATCATCTCTTCCATGGCAGCCTGCGTGATAACCACGTCGCGGTCCGCATAGCGGATGTAATCGACCGAGGGCAGGCCTTCCGTCTGCCGGAAACGATCGGGATAGTCCCAGGTCGAGCAGGCAGCTACGAGGAAGAGGCTCAAGAATATGCAAATATTACTTTTCATTGCTTTCATCGGATCATAGATTAAAAGTCATAGGAATACGTCTCGCGGACATCCACGTGGATGGGTGCAGCCGTCGATCCGACGTTCGGGTTCATCACCACGTCTTCGGTGGGGAACGGAACCGTGAACATGGAGGGCTTCACGTCGACGAGTTCGTCGGAGGGATTGTAAACGATGACGCTCTTGTCCCAAGGATGGGCACCGGGGCCGACATAGTTGCCTTCGGCATCGATCACATAGTCTTTGTACACACCGGAAATACCATCCCAGTGGGAACGGCGCTGTGCCTTGAGCTCAGCAATGCAGGCGTCCACGTCGTAGTAGGAACGACGGACGTAATCGTACCAGTTGTCACCTTCCATGGCCAGCTCCAGACGACGCTCTTTCCAGATGTCGTTGATGGTGATGGAGGTGTAAAGCTTGGCGTTGGCACGGGCACGCACCTTGTTCACATACTCGAGGGCCGAGGAAACGTCACCGGTCAGGTAAGCAGCCTCTGCGTAGACCAGATAGATATCGGACAGGCGGAGGATATGGGTAGGCAGCTGATAGGACATGCGGCCGGCGCTCACGCCCAGGGCGGACTGGTGGTCAGCACCGCAACCGAACAGGTGCTTGACATAGTTGGCACCGCTCTGGCAGCACCACTGCTTGTTGGAGCCATTCTGATCCATGCCGGTCGGATAATACGTATCGTCGAAGAAGAAGCGGTAGAAGTCAAAACCGCCCTTGTCCACCCAGAAATACGGGAGGTAGTCGCCGAACATCAAGATGGTGGCGGCACGACGGTCATCCGTATCCACGCGGAGTTCCGGGTCTTCGTCAGCGGAAACGCCGAAGAGATCCTGCAGGTCCACGCTGGGGCCTTTCCAGTCACCCCAGATGTCGCCGAACTCACTGAAACCGGTCAGACCTACGTCGCTCTGGATGGAGTTCTGGGCCGTCCAGTTGCCGGACGTGGAAGTCCACTGCCAGGAGAAGAGGTTCTCGCCGGTCTGCTGGAACACGGTCGGGCTGAGACGGAACACGTCGGAGTACTTGGGCGTCAGGCTGCGGCCGGAATTGTCGATCACATCCTTGGCATACTGCTTGGCAGCGGCCAGGTCGCCGGAGCTCAGGGAGCCGCTCACGCCGGCCCGGGTCAGATAGACCTTGGCGAGCAGGGCTTCCGCCGCATAGTAGTCGATACGGTTGTATTTGCCGATGTTGGGATCTTTCGGCAATTTCTCCATGGCCTTCTCGAGGGTCATGATGATGTATTCGTAGACATCGGCCTTCTCAACCTTGTACTGCTCGTTGTACGTGGCTTCCTTGATCACCTCGGTGTTGTCGTGGATGATGGGAACGTCACCGAAGGTGCGCACCAGGATAAAATAAGCCATCGCCTTCCAGGCCAGTGCCTCGCCGATCGCCTTGTCCTTGGCAGCCTGGCTGGCCGTGCCTGTGGAATTGAGAATATTGTTGATCACGGTGTTGCAATGGGCATTCTCCGACCACAGCGCATAGGCCATGTTCTTCAAGTCTGCATCCGTACCGTTCACCGTGAGCGTGGAATAGGCGTTGTTGCCCTGATATACGTTGCCGCACATGGTTTCGGAACCATAGATGTAGAAGCGGATGATATCATACCACGGGGAGTTGTACAGGTAGTTCACGGACTGCTCCACCTGTTGGTCGTTCTGGTAGTAGTTGGCAGTGGTGTAGCTGTCTTCGGCCGGACGGTCCAGGAACTTTTCGCATGCGGCGGTCATCAGCACGACAACGACTGCGGTTACAATATATTTGATCATATGTTTCATCTTGTCGTCCTCCCAATTAGAAAGTGATGTTCATACCGAAGGAACAAGTCATCGGAGAAGGATAACGTCCGTTGTCCACACCGAAGGTCAGACCGGAGGAATCCTGCGTGGAAGCACCGACTTCAGGATCGTAGCCCGTATACTTGGTGAAGGTGTAGAGGTTCTGGACGTTCACATAGAAACGGATGTTGTCCATCCGCATCTTCTCAAGCGCACGTTTCGGCAGGTTGTAGCCGAGGGTAATGTTCTTGATGCGGAGGTAGGAGCCGTCTTCCACGTAACGGTCGCTCAGGCGGTCGTTGTCGTTCGGGTCGGCAATGGTCGGACGCGGCGTCTTGGTGTCTGCATTGACCACGCGCACGTTGGTGACATCCCACAACCAGCTCTCGCCGGCCGGATACTGCTTGGAAGGATCGATCTCCGCCAGGCGGGCACGGTCCTGTATGCTGATGTGCTGGTTCGTCCAGACGCTGTTCATGTGGACGAGGCCGTTGTAGCCCTGGCCCATCATGTTGTAGTTGAGCACCTTGTTGCCATACGAGCCATTGAGGAAGATGGTCAGGTCGAAATTCTTGAAGGTGAAGGTATTGGTCCAACCAAAGGTGAATTTCGGCAGCGGGGAACCAATGTTGGTGCGGTCGAGCTCATTGATGACGCCGTCCTTGTTGACGTCTTCAAACTTGAGGTCGCCCGGCCATACGGTAGTGTTGCGGTTGAACACGCCGTCTTCCGGGAATTTCTCGGCCTTCGGGGAGTTCATGATATCGTCGAAGTCCTTGTACACGCCCACGACCTTGTAGCCGTAGAAGCTGTAGAGGGAACCGCCGATCTCGGTGACCGACACGATGTCGTTCCACTGGCCATAACCGACGAGCTGCGCATTGGCGGTGCCGTCGAGGGCCAGCAGTTTGTTGCGGTTGAACGAAATCTGGAAGTTGCTGTCCCAACGGAAACCACGCCGGTCGACCGGGTGGGTATCCAGGGTGATTTCCAGACCACGGTTACGGATGGTACCGTAGTTACCCTTCGGCGCATTCAGGCGGGAAGATCCGTTGCCCTGCGTACCCATGTAGGAAGGAAGGGTCATCGACATCAGCATGTCGGATGAGATCTTCTGGTACACATCGACCGTCAGGTTCAAGCGGTTCTGGAAGAAGTTCAGGTCGACACCCACGTTGGTCTGCTGCTGCTTCTCCCAGTGGATACCGGTGTTCGGAATGTTGGCGGGACGCTGGCTGTCACCCAGGGCGCTCGGCATCTTGCTCATGCCGGCTTCCCAGGCGCCGGAGCCGATGTTGGCATTACCGGTCTGGCCCCAGCCGATACGGAGTTTACCGTCGGTCAGGACGGTCTTCGCTGCGGGAGAGTAAAAAGGCTCGTTAGTGAAGCGCCAGCTACCAGCCACAGAGTGGAAGCCTGCCCAGCGGTTATCCGGACCGAAGTTAGATGAACCATCGTAACGGAAGGTATAGGTGAGCAGGTAGCGGTTGTCGAAGTTGTAGGTTTCGCGGGTGAAGAACGAAGCCATGGCGCTGCTGCCGAAACCACCGCCCACGTTGGGCGTGCCCGTTGCCAGGGCAATGTTGTGGATTTCATCGGACGGGAGGTCCGTATTCGCGGCGCGCACGTAGCTCCATTTCGATTCCCAGGCTTCCTGTCCGACCATCGCGGTCAGGCTGTGCTTGCCAAAGGTATTGCTGTAGGTCAGGTAGTTCTTGACCGACCAGTACGTACTGGAATTGCGCTGCTGGCTGATGGAGTTGGAAGCCTGCTGGAAGGTACCCAGCGTAATCTTGGGCTTGTAGGTATCTGCCTGCGAGGAGCTGATGTCGAAACCGAACTCACTGCGCCACACGAAATGTTTGATCGGCGTCAGTTCGGCGTAGAGGTTACCCGTCAGCTTCTGGCGTTTCAGGAGGTTCTCGTTGTACATGGCCAGGGCCACCGGGTTCTTGGTGGAGTAGCCTTCGCGGACGACCGTAGAGTAGTTGCCGTCGATGTCGTACACCGGAATGTCGGGCAGGCTGGACAGGGAGTAGAAGATCACACCCTCCTGGCCGTCGGCCAGTTTCAGGTTGTCATGGGTCAGTGCGTAAGTGGCGTTGACACCCAGCTTGAACCATTCCTTGAGCTTGGCGTCCACGTTGGTACGGAAGCTCAGACGGTCGAAGTTGGAACCGATGATGGTACCTTCCTGGTTCATGTACGAACCGGAGATGTAGTACTGCACCTTGTCGGTACCACCCTGGGCGGCCAGCTGATGCTGGTGCTGGATGGCCGTGCGGAACACCTCGTCCTGCCAGTTGGTACCCTTGCCGAGGATGGAAGGATCGGCATACATGGCATTGGCTTCCACCTCACCGAGGGTCACCATGTCGTTGTAATACTCAGCGAACTCGCGGAGGTTCATCATCCGGATGCGGCTGTTCTGGCGCGAAACGGCGACCATGCCGTCGTACGAGAACTTCGCCTCGCCGGACTTACCGTGCTTGGTGGTGATCAGGACCACACCGTTGGCACCCTGTGCACCGTAGATGGCCGTCGCGGACGCATCCTTGAGGATTTCCATGCTCACGATATCGGCCGGGTTGATGGTGGACAGCGGGGAGATGGTCGACACGCGGCCATTACCCAGGGCATCGCCGAGACCGAAATCGGCACCGGAGTTGCCGCCACCCTGGACGATCACACCGTCAACCACGTACAGCGGCTCGGCACCGGCGTTGACGGTCGCCTGGCCACGGACGCGGATGGATGAAGAAGAACCCGGAGCACCCGAGGTCTGCACCGCGGAGACACCGGCGGCACGGCCCTGCAGGGACTGGTCGAGGTTCGTGATGATCGATCCCTTCAGGTCTTCTTCCTTCATTGAGACGGAAGCACCGGAAAGGTCGCTGCGTTTCATGGTACCGTAACCGACGACGACGACTTCGTCGAGCAGTTCCGTATCCAATGCCAGGAGGACGTCGACCACCGAGCGGTTACCGACGGCCACCTCCTGTGTTGCATAACCGATGGAAGAGAAGACCAGGGTGGCGCCGGGGCGTACCGTGATCACATACTTTCCATCAATGTCTGTGACGGCACCGTTCTGGGTGCCCTTTTCCATGACACTGGCTCCGATGACACCATAGCCGGTATCGTCCGTGACGGTACCGGTCACGCGTACCTGCGCGAACAGGCCCGTGGCGGTGGCGAGGAATGCCAGCATGATGGTTAACAGCTTGTGTTTCATGCTACATTTTAGGTTAATAATTAATTGATTATGTTATGTTGAATGATTTCAACAGTTGTATCATCGTCATAGACGCCGTTCAGGCCCTGGGCCTCCTGCGCCGGGTCGCCCGTGTAATCGTCTCCGCGCTCCCACTGCGCATGGGCCGGACGGGCGAAACCGCTCCATCCCCAGAAATTGGCGCCGTCCAGCTGTCCGTCGCGCACCAGACCGAAGACATGGGCGTAATAACGGTCGCGGCATTTCGTGGTAGCCGCGCGGCTGTCAGAGAAACCATCGCGCGGGAAACCGAATTCTTCCAGTACGAGTGGCAAACCGAGGCGGCGGGCCAAATCGGCGTGTCCGGCCACATAAGCGTCTGTCTTTTCCAGGGCAGTGTCCATATCTTCTTCCAGGTGATCGGCACGCACCCAGCTCCAGTTATAGGGCCAGATATGGATGGTCATGTAGTCGATGCCCGGGATGGCATTGACCCGTTCCACCAGCGCGGCGTCCTCTTCGCAACCCATGAGGCCCTCGTTGCCCGTGGAGACCAGGTGGTTCGGGTCGAGTTCCTTGATCAGCCGGGCCGATTCGGTCAGCCAGCCAATAAAGCCGTCACGGATGGCCGGATCGTCGGAGAAGCAGCGGGGCTCATTGCCGATCTGCCAGGCGAAGATGGCCGGGTCGTCCTTGTAAGGCTTGCCGGTAAGGGAATTCGTACGGCCCACGATGGCCCGTACGTGATTATAAAAAAGTTCCTGCGCGTCGGCGTTGGTCTGGAACCCGCGCATTTGCTGCATGAAGGGCCAGTAGCCGTCGATCAGGGGAATGAGCGTGGGCTCGCCCGTCGCCCATTCCAGATACTGCCCGTAACCGCCCGACCATTCCCAGGAATTGTTGAGGAACAGGACGGCCTGCATGTCGCGCTTGCCCAGTTCCACCAGGAAACGGTCGAGGCCGACCAGCAGCGTGTCGTTGTAAACGCCCGGAGCCGTCTGGAGCGACGGGTCCACGCGCGAGAAGATGCCGTCCGGGCCATCACCGCCCACCAGCACGCGCAGGTTCTCGATGCCGAGTGCCTTGAGCGCGTCCAGCTCCCGCACCAGCCGGTCATAGTCTCCTCCCCGGCCTTCCGAAGCCAAGATGGGACCGTACCAGAAATTGGTGCCGATATAGCGGTACGGCTGTCCGTGACGGACAAAATGCCCGTCTTCCACCCGGACAAAATCGGTCCGCGGGGAGGTGCAGGCAGTTACACAAAGAAAAGCCGCCAGGGCGAGCTTCCAGGGTCGATTGATCATTGTTGGCCAACAATTAGATGAATCCACTTACAAAGTTAGATGGATTCACCGTGGTCAACAAATATTAATTTATCGAAATGTGATATTTTCTTAACTTACCTATACAAAAACCCGTTTTTTCTTAAAAATTGTTCGGAATTCCCGCGGGGTGTACCCCCGGCGCGCCTTGAACATGCGATTGAAATTGGACAGGTTGTTAAAGCCACAGGCATAGCAGATTTCCTGCACGCTGTTGGTGGTATCGACCAACAGGCGGGCGGCATTGCCCAGGCGGATGTCAATCACATAATCCATGACCGTGCGGCCGGTCTGCTGGTGGAAGAAACGGCTGAAGGCGGAGGGCGCCATACCGACCAGGGCCGAGAGGATCTCGAGAGTCAGTTCCTCGGCGTAATGATCGTTGACATATTGCTTGACTTTGAGCACGCGGCGGCTCTCCGAATCGCGTTTGGAATGGGCGTAGGAACTGCTGGCCAGGATGCGGGAATCATCGGCCTGGGACAGGCGGAAAAGCATCTCGAAACAATCCATATATTGTTCGAAAGGGTCTGTGATACTGGACAATCGGTCCAGCAACGAATAGACGCCCATGATGCTCCGCAACGAGAATGTCAGCCCGTGATCGGCTTTTGAAAACATCTTTTTCATCGAAGAGAACTGGCTCCGGTTCAGCAGTCCTTCCGGGAAGAGGTCCGCCTGGAATTGGATGGTGATTTCCCGGATGTCCGTCTCCGTGCAGTTGCCCTGTTCCCAGGCGTGTTCCAGGTCGCTGCCGGCGATCAGGGTCAGTTCATATTCCCCGATCTCCTCGACGCTGTCGCCCACCACGCGGCGGACGCCCTTGCCGTTCTCGATGAAGTTGAGCTCGAAATCGGGATGCGAGTGCAGGGGGAACAGAAATTCCGACTTGTGACGCTCCACAATGTAGAAGCAATCCTTTTCCGTCAACGGCGTTATTTCTTTCAGCGATGATTTCATACAACGGCGTATTTGCTGGCAAATCTACAAAAAAATCTATACTTTTCCGACAATTTTTGATACTTTTTTTGCAGTTTTTCGCTACCTTTGTCGGGTTCAATCTCGAAATCCATGAAACGATTCGCACTGCCGTTGCTCTGCCTGCTCGCCACCCTGCTCCTGCCCTTCCCGGCCGGCGCCCAGGTGTCCAAATATGTCAATCCAATGATCGGGACCACGGGCATGGGACACTGTTTTCCGGGTGCCTGTGCGCCTTTTGGCGCCGTGCAGCTCTCGCCCGACACCGACACCATTCCCCACAACGTGGACGGGAAATATCAGGCGCGCGTATATGACTATTGTGCAGGCTATCAATACGAAGACAACACCATCGTAGGCTTCAGCCACACCCACCTCAGCGGCACGGGGCACTCCGATCTGGGCGACATCCTGCTCATGCCGCAGACCGGTGCGCTGCAGCTCACCCCCGGCACGCGCGAGAATCCGGAGAGCGGCTATCGTCAGCGCTTCAGCCACGACAGCGAACACGCAGAACCGGGCTATTACGAAGTGACGCTCGCTGACAGCCAGGTGCGCGCCCGGCTCACCGCTACGCAGCGGGTGGGCGTCCACCAGTACCACTTCCCTACCGCCAGCCCGCAGCGCCTGGTCGTAGACCTGTTCCACGGCATCTACAACTACGACGGCAAGGTGCGCTGGTCGCGCCTCCGCGTACTCAGCGATACCCTGGTCGTGGGCTATCGCATCACAGACGGATGGTCGCGGGGCAACTACACCTATTTCGCGATCTCCTTCTCCAAGCCCGTCGTCAATTACGGTTACACGGACCGCAAAAATCCCGCGTACAGGGGATTCTGGCGCAAGTTCGACATTCACCACAATTTCCCCGACATGGCCGGGAGCAGCGTCACCGCCTACTTCGAGTTCGACGGATGTGATCCTGTCCTGGAGGTGAAGGTCGCCCTGTCAGGCGTCTCGGAGGAAGGCGCGCTGAAGAACCTGGCCGCGGAAGCAGCCGGAAAGTCGTTCGAGCAGATCCGGCTGGAAACGGCAAAAGCCTGGGAACGCGAACTCAGCGCCGTACAATGCGAGGGCACAGACGACCAGAAGGCCAGCCTCTACACCGCGCTCTACCACACGATGATCAATCCCTCCGTCTACATGGACGTGGATGGGCGCTACCGCGGCGTAGACGGACAAATCCATCAGGCTGAGGGTTTTACGAACTATACCGTCTTTTCTGTCTGGGACACCTACCGGGCTGAACATCCGCTGCTGGGCCTGCTCAAGACGAGCCGCAACACCGACATGGTGCGCTCCATGCTGGCACACTGGCGGCAGAACCCCGTGGGCATGCTGCCCGTGTGGAGCCTGATGGGTAACGAAGGCTGGTGCATGACGGGATATCATGCGGTCAGCGTGGTGGCCGACGCGCTGGTCAAGGGCGCGGACATCGATCCGGACGAGGCCTTCGCGGCCATGGTCGCCACGGCCAACTGCCCGTACTGGCCTTCCCAGCAGGATTATATCCGTTACGGCTACGCGCCGTACGACAACGATGCGACGGCAGCATCCAACACGCTGGAATACAGCTTCGACGACTGGAGCATCTACCATGCGGCGCAGGTTCTGGGCCGGCAAGACGTCGCAGTGGCTTTCCGCGAGCGCGCCCGCTCCTACCAGAACACCTACGACCCGTCCACCGGCTTCGCCACGCCTCGCTACAAGGACGGTCCCTTCAAGGCAGACATGGATCCCCTGCAGACCTACGGTGAAGGGTTCATCGAGGGAAACTCCTGGAATTTCTCCTTCCATGTGCCGCAGGATCCCCGCGGGCTCATGGACTGCATGGGCGGCGAGAAAGTATTCCGCGAGCGATTGGATGCGCTGTTCGACATGGAACTTCCCGAGAAGTATTATGCAGACAATGAAGATATTACGGCAGACTGCCTGATCGGCGGTTACGTGCACGGCAACGAGCCCAGCCACCATATCCCCTACCTCTATGCCTGGACCACACAGCCCTGGAAGGTGCAGGACCGCATCCGCACCATCCTGGGCCGGATGTACCGCAACGACATCCGCGGCCTGGGCGGCAACGACGACTGCGGCCAGATGTCCGCCTGGTATATCTTCTCGGCCATGGGCTTCTATCCCGTGGCGCCGGGTTGCGACCAATACGTACTCGGTGCGCCGTACCTCCCCTATATGAAGGTGACGCTGGAAAACGGCAACAGCATCGAGATCAAGGCGCCCGGCGTCAGCGACCGCAAGCGCTACGTGCGCAGCGTCCGCCTCAACGGACAGCCGCTCACGCGCCTCTACCTGACACACGAAGAATTGACGAAAGGCTGCACGCTCGAATTCGAGATGAGCGAGCGACCCAACCGCAAGCGCGGCCTCTCAGCGGAAGACAAGCCGTATTCCCTGACGCAGATGATTTTGCGCTAAGCTTGATTTAGCGCGCCGCGATGCATTCGATCTCGACCAGTGCGCTTTTCGGCAGCGTCTTGACCGCCACAGCGCTCCGGGCCGGGAAGGGCGCGGAGAAGAATTGCGCGTAGATCTCATTCATCGCCGCGAAATCGGCCATGTCGGCCAGGAAGACGGTGGTTTTGACCACGTTCTGCAGGCCGAGGCCAGCGGCTTCCAGGATGGCCTTCGCATTGGTCAGGCTCTGGCGCGTCTGTGCCTGCACGCCCCCTTCCGGGAAGGCGCCGGTGGCCGGATCGATGGGCAACTGCCCGGAAACGAAAACAAGGCCGGCGCCACTGTCAATGGCCTGGCTATAAGGTCCAATGGCCGCAGGGGCCTTTTCAGTCTGGATGGGTTTCATGATATAGCTTATTGAATTTCAGTCAGTTCACCAGTAACGGAATCGATGATGAAGCCGCGAACGACAATGTCTTTCGGCACCAGCGGATGGTTCACGATGGCGGCCACGGTCCTACGGACGGAGGCCTCGGTGTCGTGGAAGCCTTCCAGCCAGCGTGCAATGCCTTTTTTCCGCCATGTCGCGATAATCCCTTCGGAGATGCCGTGTTCCAGCATGTGGGGCCTGAACGCATCGAAGCTCATGTGACAGGCGCCGCAACCGCTGTGATGCACCACCATCACCTCTTTGACGCCAAGCTCGTAGATGCCCACCAGCAGCGATCGGATGGCGGAATCGGTCTGCGAAAGGATGAGCCCGCCTGCGTTCTTGATGATCTTGGCGTCACCGTTTCGGAGGCCCAGCGCCTTCGGCAGCAGCTCCGTCAGCCGCGTGTCCATGCAGGTCAGCACCGCCAGCCCCTTCGCCGGATATTTGTCGGTAACATACGGCTCGTAGCCCTTCTCCGCCACGAATTGCCGGTTGTATTGAAGAATGTCGTCGATCATGTCTGTTTGATTATTCGTTGTCGGCCATGGTCCATTATTGGGAATCCCGTTCGATGAAGCCTGTCACCAGCTTGAAAACAGGAATGTAGCTGTCAAACTTCACGGTCTTCATGTTGTCGGCCGGGGTGTGATAGTACGGGAAGGCATCGCCCTCCTGGTTCTCCAGGAAGATGCAGGGAACGCCACGGGTGGCGAAAGGATAGTGGTCGCTGTTGGCGGCCAGTTCGCCGCGGTTCAACGATTCGAACAAGCCCTGTTCGCGGTTGATTTCCTCGAACACAGTGTAGCGCGGCATACCGGCGTCGCTGACTTCACAATACTGGACGGGGCTGTTGTCGCCGATCATGTCGAGGTTGAACAGATAACGGATCTGGCTGAGCGGCACGACGGGGTGCTCGGCGAAATACGTGGAGCCGCGCAAGTTGGCATCTTCTCCCGAGAAGGCCACGAAATACATGTCGTATTCCGGCTGATTTTCAGCGTAATACTTAGCCAGCGTAATGATGGCGGCCGTGCCGGAAGCATTGTCGTTGGCCCCCGGGTAATACACCTTCCTACCCAGATTGCCCAGATGATCGTAGTGCGCCGTGAAGACATAGCAGCCGTCGTGCTGGCGGCCGTTGACCTTGGCAATTACATTTTCGGTCTGATAGCCTTTCAGGAATTGGTTGTCCACGTTCACCTTGACGGTCTTGACGCCGGCAATGGCTTCAGGCGTCACCCAGATGATGGGCTTGTCCACCACTTTTTCGCCATAGGCTTTATAGAATTTGATGGGCGAAGTCCACTCGTAAAGCAGGCCCGCATTCGTGCAGGCGCCAGCCTTCTGCAATTTGGAAAAGGCGGCGCGGTGCTTGTAAGTAAACCAGAATTCGCAGGAAACCATGCAGTTCTGGTATTCGGGCCGGGCCAGGTCTTCAAACATCTTGTCCGCATCGAAGTTTGCGGTATCCACGTGATAGACGGGGAATTCGCCATGCACGCCGGGTGAATACTCGCGCATCGAAAAGTCGTAGCCGGGTTTCAACTTGCGGCCATCCGCCCACATCTCCATATCTCCGCAGAAGGTGTTGATATCCAGCGTAAAGGGCTGTAGCGTTACTTCATCCACCCCGGATTTTTCAAACTCGCGGGCGATATAGGCGCCCGCCTTGCGCACACCATCACGCGCATAACCGCGACCCTGGTATTTCGCACTGCTGAGTTGTTTGACCATCTTCTTGAAACGCGGCAGATCCTGTGCCTGCACGCAAGGGGCCAGCAGCAGGATTGCCAGTGCAGCCAGCATGATATTGCGCATCGATTTCATCGAGTATATATTTATCCGTGTAAATTTAGCGAATTTTTGCCCAACCCGGGCAAATTGTTTACTTTTGCCCGTGATGAAAGAAACCACACGCACGCTGATTATCCTGCACATTGCGGTCTTCCTAGCCGGCTGGACGGGTATATTCGGACGCCTGATCTCGCTCAGCGGGATTCCGCTGGTGTGGTACCGGATCCTGGTCAGCGTACCGACACTGGCAATGGTGATGGCCCTGAGCGGGCGCTTGCACAAGGTCCCAAGGCCGGCGCTGCTGCGCATCGCGTCCTGCGGCATCCTGCTGGCCCTGCACTGGGTCTGTTTCTACGCCAGCATCCAGGCCTCCAACGTGTCGGTCGGGGTGGCCTGCATCGCCACGACCTGCTTCTTTACAACGCTCTTCAACCCGCTGATTGGTCATAAGAAGTTCTCCTGGCCCGAAGTGCTCATCAGCTTCATCTCCATTGCGGGTGTCCTGCTGATCTTCAGCGTGGACGTGCGCTATCGGCTCGGTATCGCCTTCGGCCTGCTTTCCGCTGCCATCTACTCGGTCTTTGCCATCCTGAACGTGAACGAGGCGGAGCGATCCGGAGAGGATACCGCCACGATGCTGCTCTGGGAGCTGATTGGCGGCGCGTTGTTCCTGACCCTCTGCATGCCCATCCACGCCCGGCTTTTCCCCACCGAACCCCACTCGCCCGTTGGCATCGAGATCTTATGGCTCCTGCTGCTGGGATCCGTCTTCACCATCATCCCTTTTCTCTTCCAGTTGCAGGCGCTCCGCAAGCTCAACGCCTTCACGGTCAACCTGACCTACAACCTGGAACCCGTCTACAGCATCATCATCGCCGCCATCCTGTTCGACGAAATCCACGAAGTCGGCTGGTCGTTCTGGGCAGGCCTGGCGCTCATCATTTTCTCCGTCGTCCTCCAGACCCGGCGGATAAAACGCACTTGAAATATGCTTGCCATCTGGCACTATGATTCGCCCCTGGGCGGCATGACCATGACGGGCGATGAAACGGCGCTCACAGCGCTCTGTTTCGATCATCCGGCACAAGTTTCTGTCCAGTATGACATTGATTGTCTCTCACTAAAACTTCCGGTCTTTGAAGAGACCGTTCGTTGGCTGGACAGCTATTTCCGCGGACAGGCGCCCGATTTCATGCCGTCGCTACGGCTGGAAGGGACACCTTTTCGACAGTCTGTCTGGGAGATCCTTCGCGAAATCCCATACGGCACTACCAAGACCTATGGCCAGATCGCCACGCAACTGGGCAGGATGTCCGCCCAGGCGGTCGGCGGTGCCGTGGGGCACAATCCCATCGCCCTGATTATCCCCTGCCACCGCGTCATCGGCGCTGACGGCAGCCTCACTGGCTACGCTGCCGGAATCGAACGCAAAGCCTGGCTCCTCCGCCACGAACAATTAGCAAAGCGTCGGTAGCGTCCCACTTTCTGGGACGCTACCATCACTTCTGAAATGTTTCTACATGCTTCTGCGATAAAAAACATTATCTTCGCGTAAAAGATAATTAATGGCCAGAGTCTACATCGCTTCCAGCTGGCGGAATGCCTATCAGCCCGAAGTCGTTGCGCTTTTGCGCGCGGCGGGACACGAAGTGTATGATTTCCGCAATCCGGAAGAGAATCCCGGGGGATTCCATTGGGCGGATGTCGATGCGCACTGGCAGGAATGGTCGGCACGGGAGTATATCGCGCATCTGGATCATCCCGTGGCGGAGAAAGGCTTCGGAACCGATCTGCGGGCGATGGAATGGGCCGATGCCTGTGTGCTGGTCCTCCCCTGCGGCCGTTCTGCTCACACCGAGGCCGGCTGGTTCGCCGGACGCGGTTTGAAAACCATCGTCTATATTCCCGAGAAACAGGAGCCTGAATTGATGTATAAATTGTTCGACGCCGTTGTGGATACCATCGACGGCATCCTGGAACTTTTGTAACTTTGTGATTATGAAAGTCTGTGTCATTGGCGGTGCCAACGTAGATATCACGGCCGTTACGCGTGAGCGGTTTGTTGCACAGGATTCGAATCCCGGCACGGTGCGGATTTCGTTCGGTGGTGTGGGACGCAACATCGCGCACAACCTGGCACTGCTGGGCGATGACGTTTGCTTTGTCACGCGTTTCGGCGGCGACGCTTTCGGGCAGATGCTCCGTACGTCATGCCATGAAATCGGGATGGATATTTCGCTTTGCGAGACCTGCCCCACTTTGCCCAGTGCCTGCTTCTCCAGCATCAACGATGCAGATGGCCATATGATTGGCGGCGTGGCTGATATGGTTGTTACTGAAAGTATTTCTATAGATTGGTTGGCGGCGCGCATCGACGCTGTCAACAGGGCAGAAGCCGTGGTCGCGGATACGAACCTGTTGCCGGAAACCCTGGCCTGGCTCATCGACCATGTGACGGTTCCCCTCTACGTGGATGCCGTCTCCGGCCCCAAGTCCGTCCGACTGGAAGAGGCGTTGGAAATAAGCATGTCTAAACGTTTATACGCGTTTAAATGCAACGCGCTGGAGGCGCAGACGCTCTCCGGCCTGACCCAATTTACGCGGCGCTTCGTCTCGCGCGGTGCTGACGGACTCGAAGTGACAACTGACGGCCGGACTTCCCAGTTTCCGGCCCTGCCTTGCACGGTCCGCAATGCAACCGGCGGCGGCGATGCGCTGCTGGCCGGCATTGTCCACGCCGGTCCCGACGCTTCCGTGGAAGAAGCCGCTCGCATCGGCCTGCTCTGTGCCCGCTGCGCCGTGGAATCGGATGAAGCCGTCAACGAACAATTGAAGTATCTCCAACTATGAAAGAATATCTGGAATTATCCCCGGCTGTAAAGGCCGCCCTGATGTCCGGCGAGCCGGTCGTCGCCCTCGAATCGACCATCATTTCCCATGGAATGCCGTATCCGCAGAACGTTGAAACCGCCCTGCGGGTGGAGGAGACCGTGCGGGAGGCCGGTGCCGTGCCGGCCACGATCTGCGTGATCAAGGGCAAACTGAAAGCGGGACTGACGGCCGACGAAATCGAATATCTCGGCAAGACCGGACCGACTGTCACGAAGGCCTCGCGCCGCGACCTCCCCGTGCTGGTCGCCCGCGGCGCCGACGGTGCCACGACCGTGGCTACCACGATGATCATCGCGCATCTGGCAGGTATCCAGGTATTTGCCACTGGCGGCATCGGCGGCGTACACCGCGGTGCCGAAACGACGATGGATATCTCGGCTGACCTGGAAGAACTCGGCCGCACGCCCGTGCTGGTCGTCTGCGCCGGTGCCAAGGCCATCCTCGACCTGGGCCTGACACTGGAATACCTGGAGACCAAGGGCGTGCCGGTCATCGGCTACGGCACGGAAGAACTCCCGGCCTTCTACACCCGTACCAGCGGTTTCAAAGTGGACTATCGCCTCGACACGCCCGAAGAACTCGCAGCGGCTTTCCGCGCGCAGCAGGAAATGGGCCTGGGCGGCGGCATGCTCGTCACCAATCCGATCCCGGAAGAATATTCCATGGATCCTGTCCGCATCAACGCGGCCATTGACCAGGCCATCGCCGATTCCCTGCGCCTGGGTATCCACGGAAAAGAAACGACGCCCTATCTGCTTGCCCGCGTGAAGGAACTGACTGGCGGCGATTCTTTGGACGCCAACATCCAGCTCGTCCTCAACAACGCACGCCTCGCCGCCCGCACGGCCGCAGCGTTATCCAGTTGATAAGAAAGGGGTATCAATCCTGTAAGGATCAGCGGTTCAAATATCGCTGCCGCTCGGCCTCGGGGAATTTCTCGATGGCATAGCGGAGCATCGTCCGGGGCATTTGAGATGCCCGGTCGCGGCCGGGCATGACACCATCGTCATTCCGGGCTTGACCCGGAATCTCCTCGAGCCATGCTTCCAATGCGGCTTTATCGCGCTTGCCGGCTTCACGGAGGAGCCAGCCGACGGCTTTGTGAATGAGGTCGTGGGGGTGGTGCAGAAGGATGTCGGCGATGGCGAAGGTATCGGCGAGTTGGCCGTGGCGGATGAAGGTCATGGTGCTGACGATGCCGATGCGCTGCTCCCAGAGGGTCTTGCCGTTGCGGGCCAGTTCATAGAGCAGCGAGCGGTCCTTGTCGAGCAGCCACACGCCCAGCAGTGGATAGCACGATAGATCGACAAGATCCCAATTATTAATATACTGGGTATGAGCTAGATAAAAGTCAACGCAAGACTCCCGCGAGATTCCGGATCGAGTCCGGAATGACGTATCATCCGGCTTCTTTCCCGTCACCCCGGGCTTGACCCGGGGTCTCTTGTCCACATGGGCAAAGATTTCCACCAACGCCAGCAATGCAGCGAGGCGCACCTCATGGTATTCGCTCGCAATGCATTCTTCCAGGTCGGCGAAATCCAGCTCCCGCCAGCAGCACTTGACCACTTCGCGCGTCACGGGCACCTTGATGCCCAGGAACTGGTCCCCTTCCCCGTACTGCCCGGGGCCGGTCTTGAAAAAGCGGGACAGGCCGGCCACCTGCGATGGGTCGGCATGCGCGAGCATCTCTGAAAGCATAATATTCATTTCGATGTCGTTGATGTCCCCAAAAATGGGACATCAGAAGCAATTAATCATGGTTTTCGCTTTTGATGTCCCCTATTTTGGGACATCGAAAGCAGTCGGCATATTTAGCGGAATACCAGAGCGAAACGGAGCAAACTACTTGCAACAATCACAGTCGTCAGAAGCGCAGGCGTTCTTGAGCGCCTCGTCGATCGCCTGGACCACCAGCGGTTCCATCACGACATAACCCTCGCGAAGCGGATGAACGCCGTCTTTGGAATAGGCCGGATTGAGCGCCCGCGACGGGTCTTCCACGACCAGCGCCTTGTAATAATCGACGTACGGGATGCCCTTCGCTGCGGCGTATGCCTTGATCCGGGCGTTGAGCGAAGCGATCTTGTCGGCCGCATCGGTAATGGCCGGACGCCAGCGGAATGCGGCGGCCGGAAGTACCGACGTCAGGACAACGGCAATGCCATTGGCCTGCGCCAGTTCCGTCATTGAAACGATGTTTCCAAAAGTGGAAGCTTCATCGTAAGGTCCCTGATTCTCAGCCACATCGTTCGTTCCAGCATTAATAACAACCACCGCGGGATGCAGGTCGATGACATCCTGCCGGAAACGTACCAGCATCTGCGCTGACACCTGGCCGCTGATACCGCGGCCCACATAGCCGGTCGTCGCAAAAAACTCCGGATGCCGGTCGGGCCAGATCTCCGTGATGGAATCGCCCATCAGCACCACGCGCGGCTGCCCGTCAGCCGGTGCCGCCAGTTCCGCATTCGCCGCGGCAAAACGCTGCAGCCCGCCCCAATCCTGTGCAAAAGCCGACGTCGCTGCCAGCAGCACGACGGCCAACATCATCAGATATCTTTTCATTGTACTACGACAGTTGTTGAATTCTTGTCTTTCCCGAGCTTCACCTTCAGCTTCGCATCGGCGGGGAGCCCTTCGATGATAGCCTCAGAGACCGGGTCCTCCACGTAACGCTGGATGGCACGCTTCAGCGGCCGGGCACCGAACTTCGGGTCATAGCCTACATCGGCGATGAACTTCTTGGCCGCCTTGTCGATCGACAGCGTATATCCCAGCTCCTTGATCCGCTTGTGCAGCTCCTTTAACTCGATGTCGATGATCTGGTAGATGTCTTCCTGCGTCAGCGAGTTGAAATAGATCTGCTCGTCGAGACGGTTCAGGAACTCCGGCGTGAAGACCTTCCCCAGTGCCTTGTCGATCAAGGCATTCTGCGAAGCCGAACGGTCTTCCGTACCCGTCGAGAAACCAATCCCGCGGCCGAAATCCTTCAGCTCCCGGCTGCCCACGTTCGAGGTCAGGATCAGGATCGTGTTCTTGAAATCGATGTAGCGGCCCGCACTGTCCGTCAGGCGGCCTTCATCCAGCACCTGCAGCAGCAGGTTGAAGATGTCGGGATGCGCCTTCTCGACCTCGTCGAGCAGCACCACCGAATACGGTTTGCGGCGCACCTGCTCGCTGAGCTGGCCGCCCTCGTTGTAGCCCACGTAGCCCGGAGGCGCGCCGATGAGCCGGCTCGAGGAGAATTTCTCCCCGTATTCACTCATGTCGATCCGGATGATGTTGTCGGCCGAATCGAACATGTATTCGGCGATTTTCTTGGCCAGGTGCGTCTTGCCCACGCCCGTCGGGCCCAGGAACAGGAAGGTGCCGATCGGCTTGTTCGGGTCCTTGAGGCCGGCCCGGTTGCGCCGGATGGCCTTCACCACCTTCGAGAGTGCCTCGTCCTGCCCCACGACCACGCCGCGCAGCACTTCCTCCATTTTCAGCAGGCGCTCGCCCTCGCTCTCCGCCACCTTGTAGACCGGGATGCCCGTCATGACCGAAACCACGCGCGAGACCGTCTCCTCGTCCACCGTGCGGAAAGTATCCTCCGCAGCCCCGGCCGCCTTCACGGCCTCGGCCACGGCCTGTTCCTTCTCCTGCTCGAGCCGGTGCAGTTCCGCGGCGCGCTTGAAGTCGCCCGCCCGGGCGGCACTGCGCTTCTCGGCACGGATGGGCTCGAGCGAGCTCTCCAGCCGCACCGCTTCGTCGGACCCTTTCATATCGCCGATGTGCACGCGGGCGCCCGCCTCGTCGAGCACGTCGATGGCCTTGTCGGGCAGGCAACGGTCGGAGATATAACGCTGTGACAGCGTGATGCAGGCCTTGACGGCCGCATCAGTATAGCGCACGTGGTGGTACTCCTCGTAACGCGTCTTGATGCCCTGCAGGATGGCGAGGGTCTGCGCGTAGTCGGTAGGCTCCACCAGAATCTTCTGGAAACGGCGCTCCAGCGCAGCGTCCTTTTCAATGTGCTCGCGGTATTCGTCGAGCGTCGTGGCACCGATGCACTGGATCTGCCCGCGGGCCAGGGCCGGCTTCAGCAGGTTCGCCGCGTCGAGCGAGCCCGGAGAACTGCCGGCACCCACGATGGTGTGGAGTTCGTCGATGAAGAGGATCAGGTCGGGATTCTTCTTGATTTCGGTGAGGATGGCCTTGACCCGCTCCTCGAACTGGCCGCGGTACTTGGTGCCGGCCACCAACGAACCCATGTCGAGCGAGATGATACGCTTCGAGAGCAGGGAACGCGGCACATCCTTGGCGGCGATACGCAGGGCGAGTCCCTCCACCACCGCCGACTTGCCGGAACCCGACTCACCGATGAGCACGGGATTGTTCTTCTTGCGGCGGCTCAGGATCTGGGCCAGGCGCTCGATTTCCGCCTCACGGCCTACCACCGGGTCGAGTTCGCCGCTGACAGCCGCACGGGTCAGGTCGTAACCATACGACTCGACCAGTGACTTTTTGTCAGTCCCCTTCCCGCCGGCCGGCGACGCTCCCGCAGGGCCCTCCTCCGCTTCGTCCTCGTCGGCGCCGTCGGCTGCCGACATCATGGTCTGTTCCATCACTTCGCGCAGCTTCCCGGGAAGCTTCGTCAGGTCGATGTTGCTGCTCTCCAGGGCCGTGGTGCAGGCCCCGTGCCAGGTCATGAGAATCTCGGCCATGAGCTGGGCCGAAGTCACCTCACCGCCATGCATGCGACGGCAAGCCAGGAGGATCTCCTGTGACTTGTCACTCAGGGAGATAGAGCCGCGTTGACCATAGGCGATGGGGACCGGTGCAGCGATCTTGTCTTCGATTTCTTTCTTGACTTTTCGTACGTCCACGCCCAGGCCTTC
Source organism: uncultured Bacteroidales bacterium (assembly GCA_905233345.1). Classification (GTDB taxonomy): domain Bacteria; phylum Bacteroidota; class Bacteroidia; order Bacteroidales; family UBA932; genus Cacconaster. Next base: position 48,049 of record CAJODQ010000004.1, on the reverse strand, counting down.
CAGGATCTTGACGGCGTCCGATTCGCGGTAGCGGAGGATGCCGAGAAAGAGGTGGTCGGGGGTGGCTATGTAACTGCCCAGCCGCGCCGCTTCTTCGAGCGCGTAGTTGAGCACGATCTTTACTTCGTTGGAATATCCGTTGTCCATTTTCGGGTCCATTCTTGTTCAATTTGAATGAATCGCAAGTTAGCAAAAAATTTGCCGAAATAATAATTTGTATTCCTCATGAATAATTCGTATTTTTACACGATATTTTGTAAGCATCTTAAGTTAGATAGTTAACAATGGAGATTGAAGAGAACATTGAAGAGACTGGCGGTAGGATCATTCCTATCAATATAGAAAACGAGATGAAGTCGGCCTACATTGACTATTCGATGTCAGTGATCGTGGCCCGAGCCCTTCCCGATGTCCGGGACGGTTTGAAACCGGTGCACCGCCGCGTGCTGTTCGGCATGAGCAACCTCGGCGTGACCTATAGCGGTGGCGTGAAGAAGTCGGCGCGTATCGTCGGCGACGTCCTCGGTAAATACCACCCGCACGGCGACGCCAGCGTTTACGACGCCATGGCCCGCCTCGCCCAGCCCTGGAACCTGCGTTACCTGCTGGTCCACGGCCAGGGCAACTTCGGTTCGATCGACGGTGACCCCGTGGCAGCCATGCGATACACCGAGGCCAAGCTCCAGAAGCTGGCCGAGGAGGTGCTGGCCGACCTCGACAAGGACACCGTGGATTTCAAGCCCAACTTCGACGAATCCCTCCAGGAACCGACCGTGCTGCCGGCCAAGGCGCCGCTGCTGCTGATGAACGGTTCCAACGGTATCGCCGTAGGTATGGCCACCAACATGGCCCCGCACAACCTCGGCGAGTGCTGCGACGCCATCTGCGCCTATATTGACAACCCGGATATCGATGTGGACGGCCTGATGGAGCACATCAAAGGCCCGGACTTCCCTACCGGCGGCATCATTCAGGGAACGCGCGGCATCCGCGACGCCTTCGAGACCGGCCGCGGCCGCATCGTCATCCGTTCCAAGACCAACATTGAAGTGTCGTCCTCCGGCCGCGAGACCATCGTGGTGACGGAGATCCCCTACACCATCAACAAGCGCGAACTCATCGAGCGCATCGCTGAATTGGTGGAGAGCAAGAAACTCGACGGCATCTCCTATATCAACGACGAGAGCGACCGCGACGGTATGCGCATCGTCATCAAGCTGAAGCAGGGCGCCCCTTCGAACGTGGTGCTCAACAGCCTGTTCAAGTTCACCCCGCTCCAGTCGAGCTTCTCGGTCAACAATATCGCCCTGGTGGACGGCCGCCCGCGCCAGCTCAACCTGAAGCAGCTCATCAAGTATTTCGTGCGCCACCGCCACGAAGTGGTCGTGCGCCGCACCAAGTTCGAGCTCAACAAGGCCCTCAAGCGCGCCCATATCCTCGAAGGCTTGCTCAAGGCCCTCGACATCATCGACGAGATCATCGCCCTGATCCGCGCCTCCCGCAGCGTAGCTGACGCCCGCGACGGACTGGTGGAGCAGTTCGGCTTCACCGTGGAACAGGCCGATGCCATCGTGGAGATGCGCCTCCGCCAGCTCACCGGCCTGGAACGCGACAAGCTGCAGGCCGAGTACGACGAACTCGAGAAGATGATCCACTACTACCAGCAGGTCCTCGAAAGCGAGGAGATGCAGCTGGGCATCATCAAGGACGAGCTGCAGGAGCTCAAGGAGAAATACGGCGACCCGCGCCGCACCGAGATCGCCCTGTCGGCCGAAGACTTCAACCCCGAAGACTTCTACCCGAACGAGGACGTGGTGATCACCATTTCGCACTACGGCTACATCAAGCGCACCAGCCTGTCCGAATACCGCTCACAGAGCCGCGGCGGTGTCGGCGCCAAGGGCAGCACCACCCGCGACGAAGATTTCATCGAACATATCTACGTGGCCAACATGCACAGCACGCTGATGTTCTTCACGCAGAGCGGTAAGTGCTTCTGGCTCAAAGTCTACGAGATTCCGGAAGGTGCCAAGGCCTCGAAGGGCCGCGCCATCCAGAACATCCTTCCCCTCACCCAGGAAGACCGTATCCAGGCCTACCTCAACGTGCAGGATCTCGACGACAAGGAATTTACCAACAGCCACTACGTGGTCCTGGCCACTTCGAACGGCACCATCAAGAAGACGCTGCTCGAAGCGTACTCCCGCCCGCGCGCCAACGGTATCATCGCTGTCAACCTGCGCGAAGGCGACGCCCTGATCGGCGCTGCCCTGACCAGCGGAAGCTGCGAGATCCTGCTGGCCGGCAACCAGGGCAAATGCTGCCGCTTCGACGAAGAGGAAGCCCGCGCCATCGGCCGTAATTCCACCGGCGTGCGCGGCATCGACCTGGAGGAAGACGACTACGTGGTCGGCATGGTCTGCATCGACCCTGCAGAGCAGGCGCTCAAGCCGCTGGACATCCTGGTAGTCAGCGAGAACGGTTTCGGCAAACGCTCCGATCTCGACGAGTACCGCAAGACCCACCGCGGCAGCAAGGGCGTGAAGACCATCAACATCACCGACAAGACTGGCAAACTTATTGCATTGAAGGCTGTCAGCGACGAAAACGACCTGATGATCATCAACCGTTCGGGCGTTACGATCCGCATGCCGGCCGACAGCATCCGGGTAGCGGGCAGAGCGACACAAGGCGTGAAACTCATCAGCATCCGCGAAGGTGACAGCATCGCAGCCGTCTGCGTCGTCAACAAGGAAGAAGAAGAAACGGAAACCCCTGAGGTTCCCGCTGAAAATACGGAAACAGAAAACAGTAATCAATAATCTAAACGAAAAAAGTTATGAAGAAAATTCTCATCGCACTGTCGCTCATCCTCTCCCTGACGATGGTCAGTGCACAGCCCAAAAACGCAGCAGAAGCCCAGAAGGCCGTTGCCAAGGCTGAGGCAGCTGCAGCAGATGCAAAGAAGGCCGCCAAACCGGCAACCTGGATCGCCCTCGCCAAGGCGTACGTCGATGCCTATGACCAGCCTTCCAAGAATATCCTGACGGGAACGCCGCAGAATGAGGTGAAGATCTTCCTGAAGGAACAGCAGGTGCTCGGCACCAGCCAGAAGAAAGGCGCCGAGGGCATGTACAACGTCGACTCCTACGCTGACAAAGATCTCTATTACAACGAAGCCGGTATTCTCGACTTCTACGTGATCACCAAACCGGCGCTCGAAGGCGACATTCTGGCCAAGGCCATTGACGCCCTCGAGAAAGCCAAAGCTGTGGATCCGAAAGACAGCAAGGCCAAAGACATTACGGCCATGATGCAGGACATCCACGACAAATATGCCAACGAGGGCCTTTCCCAGTATCTGGCCGGTGACTTCACCAAGGCTGCCGGTCTGTTCAAGAAAGCCGCTGACTGCGCTTCCAACCCGCTTCTCGGCCAGGAAGACGCCCAGAACGCTTACTACTGCGCGTTGGTCTCGAATATGGCTGGCAACAAGGAACAGGCCATCGAATACTACAAGAAATGCCTCGCCATGGGCTATTTCCAGGATGGTAACACCTATTCCAACCTCGCCGAGGTCTACCACAGCATGGGTGACAACGAGAACCGCAAGGCGCTGCTCGAAGAAGGCTTCGTGAAATTCCCGGAGAACAACGGCATCCTGATCGGCCTGATCAACCTCTACATGGAGACCAACGAGGACCCCGCCAAACTCTTCGACCTGCTGCACACCGCCCAGAGCCTCGACCCGAAGAACGCCAGCCTCTACTACGCTGAGGCCGAGGTGTACAATAAGTTGAAAGACGTGGAGAACGCCGAGAAATGCTACCGCAAGTCCTATGAGATCGACAACAACTACCTCTATGGCATGTACGGTTTGGGCGCCCTCTACTACAACAACTTCGTAGACCTGCGCGAAAAAGCTTCCAACGAGCTGGATGACGCCAAGTACGCCGCCCTCGAGAAACAGATGGAAGAGTCGCTCCAGAAAGCTGTCGAGCCGTTTGAGATCGCTTTCGACAACGCCAAGGATCCCGACCTCAAGACCGCATGCGCAGAACCGCTGAAGACCATTTGCTTCATCTTCCGCGAAGATCCGAAGTTCATGGAGAAGTACAACAAGTACAACGACTATCTCAACAACTTAAAAGCTGAATAATTCCGACGCGCTACCGCGCGGAAGGCAATGCAAAGACGCTTGGGAGCCGATGCTCTCAAGCGTTTTTTTTGCAGACGCCAGGGCCAGGGACGGGGTGTTGTTGTTGGCGCTCAGGTGGCAGAGGAACACGTCGCGCAGGCCCTCGTGCCGGCTGCGGAGCAGCAGCGAAGCGGTCTGCTCGTTGGACAGATGTCCATGCTGGGTCAGGATCCGTTCCTTCAGCTCCTTGGGATACGGACCGGTGATGAGCATGTCCACATCGTAGTTCGATTCCACCACCAGATGGTCAGCCAAGCTGGCATAATGTACCGCATCGTCGGTCACCTCGCCCAGGTCGGTCATGACGGTGAAGCGCTCGCCGGCGAGGGTGAAATGGTAGCCCACAGTCTGGGTGGCGTCGTGCGGCACGACGAAAGGCGTGATGCGGAGCCCGCCGTCGAGTTCAAGTTCCCTACCCTCCTCCAGGAAGCGCACGCAGCCCTTCAATTTGCCGGCTGTGCAGATATTGTGGCGCAGCGCCTGCTCGAGCGTTCGTGTCACGTACACGGGCTTGTGGTAGCGCTCGGTGAAGCTGCCCAGACTGCGGATATGGTCGAAGTGGTCGTGGGTCACAAAGACCGCATCGATGGATTCAAGGGTAATGTCGTATTCGGCGAGGCGTTTCTTGATGGTACGGGTTCCGACACCCAGGTCGATGAGGAAGGACTGGCGGCCGTCGCTGTAATAGTAGCAATTGCCATTGCTTCCGCTCGAAAGGCTCAGGAACCGGACCATGCCTACTTGACGCGGCGAAGATTCTTGATCTCGCGGGGCTTGAGGATTCCTTTTTCCGTGACGATGCCGGCAATCAGGGATGCCGGGGTGACATCGAAGGCCGGATTGTAAACGCGAACGTCCTTGGGGGCCATGCGCTTGCTGTAGTACATGTCGGTCACCTCGAAGGCCGGACGTTCCTCGATGATGATCTCGGCGCCACTGCGGCAATCCAGATCGATGGTGCTGGTGGGCGCAAAGACATAAAGCGGCACTTTGTAGTATTTCGCCACGATGGCCACGCTGCTGGTGCCGATCTTGTTGGCCACGTCGCCGTTGGCGGCCACGCGGTCGCAACCCACGAACACGTAGTCGATCTTGCCCTGTGACATGAGGGTCGCGGCCATGTTATCGCAGATCAGTGTCGTATCGATGCCCGCCTTGGTCAACTCATAGGCCGTCAGGCGTGCGCCCTGGAGCAGCGGGCGGGTCTCGTCGCAATAGACGCGTGGCGAATAGCCCTGCTGCTGGGCCAGGTAGATGGGCCCCAGCGCCGTGCCGTAGCGAGAAACAGCCAGGTGGCCGGCGTTGCAATGGGTCAGGATGCCGCAGCCCGGGCGGAGCAGCGAGAAGCCGAGTTCGCTGATGGCCTCGCACATCTCCACGTCTTCCAGCTTGATGGCACGGGCCTCGGCGGTCAGCGCGTTGCGGACCACTTCGATGGCGTGGCGCTCGTCGGCGTCGCCGAGCGACTGAATGGCGGCATAAAAGCAGCGCTCCATACGGTCCAGCGCCCACATGAGGTTGACGGCGGTAGGCCGGGAGATATACAGGTAATGTTTGACGCGCAGGAACTCTTTTTCCAGGGCCTGCAGCGAGCGCGTGCGATAACGGTTGACGCACATGGCCAGGCCGAAGGCTGCCGCGATGCCGATAGCCGGCGCGCCGCGCACCTTCATGCGGGTAATCGAATAGAATATCTGCTCCGCGGTGGTCAGGTGCAGGAAACGCTCCTGGTTGGGCAGTTGGGACTGGTCGAGGATGATGACCTCGCGCCCACTGGGGCTGAGTTCCACGGAATCATAAGGGAATACGCTCTTCACGGTCAGATCGCGGCTATGAGGTGGGTAAAGAGGATACGCATCCTGTCGGCTGCGGCGTCGGCGGCCAGCAACACTTCGTCACCGACATTGGACACGGGGTTTTCGTTCTCGAGATTCGACAGGTTGGAGATGACCGATATCCCGAAAACACGTATCCCGCAGTGGCGGGCCACGATGACTTCGGGGACGGTAGACATGCCGACGGCGTCGGCGCCGATGGTCAGGTAGAAGCGCGATTCAGCCGGTGTCTCGAAAGAAGGGCCGGGATTGGCCACATAGACACCTTTCTGGACCTTGATCGCTTCGCGGTCGGCGATATGCTCGGCCAATTGGATCAACGCCTGGTCATAAGCTTCCGTCATGTCGATGAAGCGCTCGCCGAAGGCATCCATATTGGGGCCGATGAGCGGATTGGGCATGCGGCTGATATGGTCGCGGATGATCATCAGGTCACCCATCGTGTAATTCCGGTTGAGGCCGCCGGAGGCATTGCTGACCAGCAGGATCCGGACACCCAGGGCGGCCATGACGCGGATCGGGAACGTCACCTGTTCCATCGTCAGGCCTTCGTAGTAATGATAGCGGCCCAGCATGACGCAGACTGGCTTGCCGGAACAGGTTCCGAAGATGAAGTTGCCGGCATGGCCCGGGGCGGTCGGCGGGACAAAATGCGGGATCTCCGCATAGGGAATCGTCGTTTCGGCTTCCACGGCGGCAGCCACTTTTCCCAGGCCGCTGCCCAGCACGAGGCCGATTTCCGGTTTCCAGTCACCGATCCGTTCCCGGATGTAATCCGCCGCTTCGTAGATCTGCTTGACGCGCTTGTCCATATCGCTTGATTCGATTCAGCAATATTACTAAAAAAACGGCAATTTTCCAATTTTTCATTACCTTTGTATGACTGACCATGAAGCTGTTCCAGAAAATCAAAACCTGGTATGCGGCCCAGACCGACACGACGAAAGCCCTGATTTGGATCGGGCTCGTCGCCGTCATCGGCATCCTCATCCGCTGGGATGCCGTGATTGCGGGCATCAAGCACGGCTTCAGCTTCTACTCTTCCAAATGACCCGATTCCTCCGCTCCTATCTCCTGCTGATTACGTTGCTGGCCGCCACGGCGCCAGCCACTCTCGCACAGGAGACGGTAATTTCGCAAGGCCAGCCCACGGAGATCGAGATGACGGCGGAAGAAGTGGCAGACCGGATCCTTGAGTACGCCGCCACATTCCTGGGAACGCCCTACCGCTACGGCGCCAACGGGCCGAAGCGTTTCGACTGCACGGGTTACACGCGCTATGTTTTCAAGCATTTCGGTTACACCAACCTGAGCCGGTCGGCCCGGGACCAGGCGAAAGACGGGCGCGAAGTGGACATCTCGGATTTCCACAATCTGCAGAAAGGGGACATCCTATTGCTGGGCAGCCGACACAATCCGAAGGTCATTGGGCATGTGGGCATCTTCATCGGGCTGGACACGCTGCACAACGATCCGAAATTCATTCATGCTTCGGCGCACGGCGTGCGTTACAGTTCGATCTATACCGAATCCTACTATGCCAACCGGCTCCTGGGCGCCCGCCGCATTCTCCCCGACTTCGTCGACTACAATGTGACCTTTGACAGCACAGCGCTGTATGCTTTCGACCCGGACGAGGGTGTACACATCGCACCGGATAGTCTGGTGCTCTCCGACGCGGACCGGCGCATTGTCCTTTTCGAGAACGGAAAATGGGCGTATGTAGCGGCCGACGGGACCCTGACGATCCCCGATCAGGGCGGCCGGCTCATCCTGACAGGCGACGGCAACTGGGCCCCGGCGCGGGAAGCCAAGGTCGTGATTCCGGTGACGGCCCTGCAGCCTGACCCGAAAGATCTTGAGCCAGATGTGGCCGCTCCGGCGCCGAAGCCGGCTCCCAAGCCAACCGCCGCCGTCAAAGACACGACAGCGAAAGCCGACACAACGCAGCAGGCTGCGCAGCCCGAAAAAGTTTATCATACGGTCGTTCAGGGAGATTCGCTCTACCGCATCGCCAAGAAATACGGCACCACGGTCAACAAACTCTGCGAACTCAACGGCATCACTTCCTCCACCATCCTCAAAGTCGGCCGCAAGCTTCGCGTTAAATAGTTGCTTGCGCTTGGGCGCTTGTGTGCTTTTGCTTGCGCCATGCGCGGGTGGGTGCTTGCTCCAGAACACATGCCACCCTCGGCATTGTAAGAGGGAGGGGCCCATGCGCAGCATGGGAGGGGTCGATCGTAGCGAGACGGTTCTGGAGCAACACCCAGAGCGCACCAGCAAGCAAACCGAAGAATGTAAGCAATACCTAGAGCGCCTATGCAAGCTATTTCAAAAGGAAGGCGACGCGGTCGGCGAGCGTGGGATGCGAGTATTCGACGAAAACGACGAGGGGGTGCGGGGTGAGGTTGGCGAGGGATTTGGCGCTCATCTTTTTGAGGGCGGAAGCTTCTGCTGGTCCCACGCCGTGGGCGGCGGCGAAGGCGTCGGCCTGACGCTCGTGACTGCGCGAGATGATGTTGGTCACGATGTCGAGGACGAGCGAAATCGGCGTATAGATCAGCGAAAAGACCGCCAGATTCACATGGAAGGACGCCGCCTCGCAACCGGCCGCGGCCGCCAGCGCATCGCTGCCGATAAACAGGCTGAACAGCCAGAACATCAACAGATTCGTAGCAAATCCTTCCAGCAGCGAAAGGATGATGTGACGGTGCTTGTAGTGCCCGATCTCGTGCGCCAGTACCCCGACAATCTCCTCCGTCGTGAGCTGCTCCATCAACGTGTCGTAGAGCACCACCCGCTTGCGGCGGCCAAAGCCCGTGAAATATGCATTCGACTTGCTGCTGCGCTTCGACGAGTCGATGACGAAGATGTTGTCGAGCTTGAAATCCACCCGCGCCGCAAACGCTTCAATCGCCGAACGCAACTCCCCTTCCGGAAGCGGCGTCTGCTTGTTGAAGAGCGGTACAATGAGCTGTGAATAGAAATACTGCATGAACAACGAGAAGAGCGACACCGCGCCCCAGGCCAGCAGCCAGAACCAGCGCGGCGCCAGCGTGTAGATCCAGGCACAGAGCGCCAGAACCGCTCCCATGATCACCAGGCTTGTCAGCAGACTCTTGACCGCATCGGCCGCAAAGAGCTTCGGCGTCGTGCGGTTGAAACCGAAACGCTGCTCAATGACGAAAGTGCGGTAGATGTCAAAAGGCAGCGAAATGAACCAGGATATCAGGAAAAAGATGCCCCAGAAAACCAGCGCCTGAACAACGGGCGAAGCACTGACGGAGCGCGCAATGCCGTCAAACGCAGCGAAACCGCCGAAGGCAAAAATGCCGAGCGTCACGAGCGTGCTTACAGCACCGGAAATCAGCGAGAACTTGCGGTTCGTCATTGCATAGGCCTGCTGCTTGCGGTAGCGCTCTTCGTCGTACAAGTCAGCGAGCAGTGCGGGAACCGGTTGCCGCGAAGCCTGGATGTTGAGCAGGGTCAGGATCGTGGACCAGACATACTCGGCCACGACGATGACGATCACCAGCCAGAAGAGTCCTTCAGAACTCATGCCTGCACTTTGGGACGTAATTGCGGATAGTGATCGTCGATGGCGAGCGGATGGCCCTCCTTGTCAAGGAAGCAGTGCAGTGACCAGCCTTCGAAGACCTCGACACCCTTGCAACGCATCGTGTAGCCCAGTTTGAGTTTGAACGTCGTCATCGACTTGACATACACTTCCACTTCAATTACATCGTCGAAGGTGGTGGTATGCAAGAACCTGCCCTCAACCCCGATGACCGGAGAAATCACGCCGTCCGCCTCGATTTTCGCATAACTGGCGCCGACCGTGTCGAGATAGGCGATCCGGGCCTCTTCCATGAAACGGATGTAGTTGGAGTGGTGCGTGACGCCCATCCGGTCGGTCTCGTAGTAGTTGACTTTGTGACGATAGACAAACATTTCTCTTTCTTTTTGCCGTGCAAAGATAATTATTCGCTAACTTTATACAAATTTTGACCCGTCATGATGAGAGAAGAAACGGTCTTCGGACCCATTTACAGCCGCCGCCTGGGCCGCTCGCTCGGCATCAACCTGCTGCCGACAAAAGGCAAGATCTGCAATTTCGACTGCATCTACTGCGAATGCGGCTGGAACCGCGACGGACGCGGCGACATCGTCCTGCCGACGGCCGCCAAGGTCCGGACAGACCTGGAAGACAAGCTGACAGAGCTTATGCTCGAGGGGACCCGCATCGACTCGATCACGTTCTCGGGCGACGGCGAACCCACCCTCAACCCCGAATTCCCCCGCATTATCGACGATACCCTCTTCCTGCGCGACGCCTACTGCCCCGACGCCAAGGTATCGGTCCTCTCCAACGCCACCCGCGCCCACGTGCCGGAAGTCTTTGCCGCACTTTGCAAGGTGGACAACCCCATCCTGAAGATCGACGCGCCCACCGACGCACTCGTGGCGAAAATCAACCAGCCGGCGCCGGGCTATTCGGTCGAACGCGTCATCGACGCACTCGCACGCTTCGACGGCCAGTTCATCCTCCAGACCATGTTTCTCAGGAGCCCGGATTTCGACTCCTCGGCCCCGGAAGTGCTGCTGGGCTGGATGGATATCGTCCGCCGGCTCAAGCCCCGCGAGATCATGGTCTATACCATCGACCGCCCCACGCCCCAGCAGAACCTCGAGGCCTTTACGGTCGATCAGATGCGCCAGCTCGTCCAGCCCCTGATCGACGAAGGTTTCTCCATCGATATCAAAGGCAGACAATAATCAAAAAACATACACTATGATCAGCCCTAAAGAAGAGGCAGCCCGCTGCCTGCTCTGCGAAAACCCGCCCTGCAGCGCAGCCTGCAAAAAAGCGGATCCTGCCCGCGCCATCCGCGCCATCCGGTTCGACAACGCCGATTTGGCCGGAGAATGGCTCGCCCCGGCGACACCGGAAGAACTGGAAGCCGCGGAAAAGGCCTGCATCCACTATGACAAGCCCATCCGGATCCGGGAGATAGCCGCCGCCCTGCCCCCGGCCAAAGCCCTGGGCAAGGCCCCTTCCCTGGCCATCGATTTTTGCGGCATTCCCTGCGAAAACCCCTTCTTCCTGGCTTCCTCCGCCGTCTCCACCAACTATGAAATGGTGGCCGCCGCCCTGGAGGCCGGCTGGGGCGGCGTCTATTACAAAACCATCTGCCGGGAAGACATCCACGAAGTGTCGCCCCGTTTCGACGCGGTACACAACGAACATGAAGGATTCATCGGCTTCCGCAACATGGAGCAGCTTTCCGAGAATTCCCTGGATACGGATTTCGACATCCTGCGCCGATTGAAAAAGGACTATCCGTCCAAGGTGGTGATCGCCTCGATCATGGGAACGGACGAACCGGACTGGATCGACTTGGCCAAGAGTGTCGAGAAGGCCGGCGTCGACGCCATCGAGCTTAACTTCTCCTGCCCGCAGATGCGCATGGCCGGCATGGGCAGCGACGTGGGAAGAAACCCTGAACTGGTATCCACGTATACATACTATGTCAAACGGAACGTCTCGATCCCGGTCATTGCCAAGATGACGCCCAACCTGGCATCCATGACAAATGTGGCATTTGCCGCCCACCTGGCCGGCGCCGACGGCATTTCCGCCATCAACACCATCAAGTCAGTGACGCTCAACAACCGCTCCGCCGTCAGTACGCAAAAGACCATCTCGGGCTACTCGGGCCGGGCCGTCAAGCCCATCGCCCTGCGCTTTATCCTGGAAATGGCCAGCAACCCCCTGCGGAAAGACCTGCAGTTGAGCGGTATTGGCGGCATAGAAAACTGGTGGGACGCGCTGGACTTCATCCGGCTGGGCTGCAGAAACCTGCAGGTCTGCACAGCCGTCATGCAATACGGCCGGCGTATCATCGACGACCTGAAGCTCGGGCTCCAGAAGTACATGCTGGAAAACGGATACGAACGGCTGGAAGACATGGTCGGCATCGAACTCAAGTATTTCGTCACCCCTTCCGAACTGGACCGTGATTCCATCGTCTATCCACAGTTCCACCCGGAGACATGCATCGGCTGCGGACGCTGCTACATTTCCTGCCGGGACGGCGGGCACCAGGCCATCAGCTTCGGCGAGGACCGCCGGCCGCACCTGAACGGTGCCAAATGCGTGGGCTGCCACCTTTGCAGGCTCATCTGCCCGACCGCATCCATCGGTGCGGCCAAACGAATCGCCAAATCCGCAGTCAAACGCTCGTAAAACAGCGAAAGCTAGCGGGAAAGCCGCTGCTTGATAAGCCGCAAGGCAAACAGAGCCACGTTATTCCAACTCACAGTGGGTAACTGGCCCGACATCAATCCGTGTACCTGCTGCGTCACCTTGTTCGTCGCGATCTGGTTCTGGACCATGCGCAGCGACGCTTCCAGCTCCTCATAGGTCTGGATGTTCGCAAAACCTCTATTCTTGCTCATGGTCGAAAAATACTTGGACGAACATTTTGACAAAAGTGTCGCGGAACAGGCGCTTGCGCTGGGAATACAGGATGAAGAACGCGACCAGGAACACGCCGCAGACGATGGAACTGGCGATGGCCAGTGAGCCCGTCAACTCAGCGAGCCAGGAGATCAGCACCACGCTCAACAGACCGAGCACGATGATCAGCACGCCCACCAGCAGCAACGCGGCAGCCACCCGGCCCAGGGCCAGCGAGAAGCCTTTCGTCGCCCGCAGCTTCAGTTCATCGACCCGCAGGTCGACGTAGTCCTTGATTTCACTCATTGTTTCTGCTTGATCGCTTCTTCGGCCGTCTCGACGGCAGCCTTGGCGGTCGCTTTGGCTTTTTCCTTCAATTCTCCCATCGCATTGCCCAGCTGATCGAAGCCTTCGGCCGCTTTTTCTTTGATTTCAGCTACGGTTTCCTGTCCCTTCTCAGAGGTCATCATCCAGGCGACAGCCGCACCTGCGGCGGCTCCCACCAAAAAACTAAAGAAATGTCTTGCGCTCATAATTGCAATAATGATATAGGTTATTGATTTTTCGTATAATAGCAGCCAGTCTCCCGAGACGTCTGCAGGTCGCCCACCTGCTCGTAGACACTGTTCCGGTCCTTGTGGAAAGGATAGATCAGATTTTCGCCGGTGGGTTGTTCCACCACGATGACCGGGTCGCCGGATGCGTCATAGAACACCGCCCAAACCGATTCGTACGATGGCTCTTCGGACGAAAAAAACTTGTAGACGCCCAACTCGTCGTAAGCACCGCCACGGGCCCCCACGCTCACCGTTCCGTCATCCCGGAAGATGAGCCGATGGCCGTGGCGTTCGCGCCACTCGCCAAAGATCCAGGCATTTTCGAGCCGGCGCTCCTGTTCCCGGAGCATCTCCACGCGGGCCGTTTCCTCGACCGTCAGCTCCTTCCCCTCTTTTGCGGAGAGGATCTCTTCGCGCATCTGCTGCACTTCCTCCTTGCTCTTGCCCCGCAGTTCGTCGGGATTCGGCGTTTTCTTCTGCGAGCAGCCCGCCATCAGGAGGCTGGAAAGAACGCAGAGGCAAAGCAAAGGGACAAAGGGAAAACGCATGGCTGTCATATTTGATTGTGCAAGATAAGAAAAATCTCCCGATTTTGTATCTTTGCATAGATAAAACCTCTGCCGATGAAGAAAAGAATCGCCGTCATCCTCCTCACCGTCCTTGCGCTGGCCATTCCCGCCTACGCCGTCTTCAATGAAAAAGATTTCGCCAAGACGCTCAGCATCCTCCGCTCCGAACTCCAGCAGGAAAACGAAAAGATGGAGCAGATGCGCGCCCAGCTGGACCGCAACAACGAGGTCCAGCACCAGCGCCTGGTTGAAATGACCCGGCGGTGCAACGAGCTGGCCCTGATCCTGTATTCGCAGAACCAGGACTATACCTTCGACATGACCTATGCCCTGGAGGAAGTGACCCGGCAGTACAACGACTACAACAACCAGCGGCTTCCTTTCGACGAAATCGTCGAGCGGATGAACCTCGAGATCGAACGCTACGAATACCTGGCCGAGGCGCTGCGCCGTCTGCCGCCCGTCCTGAGCAAGATCGACGCTGTCCCGGACTCGCTGTCAGCCGTGATGGACAGCATCCTGGTCCACGAGGCGGCACATCACCATGAAGACGGGTTCGACTTTGTAGGACAGGCGCATGAGGAAGATTTCGACCACGAACAGGAACACGTGCACTTCGACGGAACGGTCCACGACCACACGCATCACACCGGCCTGATCGAGCAGATCAGCGAATACGAGGAATCGGCGGAAGAGCCATTCTTCCTGGATGAACAGGGACAGATCGACCGTGACTCCTGTCTGGCCTACACCCTGAGCCTGCTGGCCATGTACACGGAATTCCGCGACCAGATCATCATCGACAACGACCACTACGATGGCATGAACAAGCGCCTCGAGGAAAGCTATAACTACGCCCGCAAGCGCTACCAGCTCATCCAGAAGCGCATCTTTATCGACGGACAGGACAACTATTTCAAAGTACTCCGCTCCCTCCCCCGGTACTCGCGCATGGCTTTCGCGGACGCCCGCCAGAAATACAGCGTGGGCAACAACGAAGTCCTGAGCCAGAGTGAATGGCGGGGCCCGCTGGTGTCGATGTTCATCGTCTGCATCCTGTCATTCATCGGTCTGGCCACTCTGCTGAGCAACCTGGTGGTCCGAATGCTCCGGAAACGGATCCCCTACTTCCAGACCGAGGAGTTCCGGCTCCGCAGCCCGCTCGTCACGCTGCTGAGCGGTGTCATCATCTTCGCCGTGACCGTGATGATCGCCGGCCTCTCGGTCGAGCACAACTTCTTCCATGTGGCATCGGGCCTCCTGCTGGTGTATGCATGGCTGCTGGTTGCCATCCTCGTGTCGCTGCTGATCCGCATCCCCGCCGAGCACATCCGCAAGATCTGGCGCCTCTACCTGCCGGTGGTGCTGCTGGGCCTGATCGTCATCACCTTCCGCATCATCTTCATCCCCAACCGGCTCGTGAACCTGATCTTCCCGCCCATTGCCCTGGCTTTCACCATCTGGCAGTATGTCGCGTGCCGGAGGGTGCGGGATACCAAGGAAGCGCGCGGCGACATGCTCTACGCCTGGCTCACTTTCGCCGTGATGCTGGCCACCACGGTCATCGTCTGGGCTGGCTACGTGCTGCTGGGTATCCAGATTTTCATCTGGTGGCTGTTCCAGCTGACGGCCATCGAGACCATCACCGCCCTCTACCTGTTGGTGGATCGCTATGAGGACAAGTATCTGACACGCCGGAGGCTGGAATACAAGAAGACGCACACCATCTACGAACCCGACCGCAAGGACGCCTATATCGCCGTCACCTGGCTGTCCGACTTCG
Source organism: uncultured Bacteroidales bacterium (assembly GCA_905233345.1). Taxonomy (GTDB): domain Bacteria; phylum Bacteroidota; class Bacteroidia; order Bacteroidales; family UBA932; genus Cacconaster. Next base: position 32,647 of record CAJODQ010000004.1, on the reverse strand, counting down.
TCAAGATGGCCGTCCTGCCCATCCTGACCGTATTTTCGATTCCGGCCTGCCTCTGGTTCGCAGCCGATGTATTCGACCTGACCGAGATCTGCCGGGAACTCTTCTTCAAGCCGTTCTTCAATCTCAGCGACAAAGCCGGGAACGCCATCCTGCACCTGTCCCTCTACAAACTGGTGCTGGTCAGTGCGCTGTTCTTCCTGTTCCGCTACTTGAGCTACGTCCTGAAGGCGTTCTACCGCCGCCTGCGCTTCGACCGGCTTTCCGCCAAGGAAGGCAAGACCATGATCCACGACAACGAGATCAACTTCACGCTGGCCAATAACGTCATCGGCATCCTGGTCTGGGGCACCTATATCGTGATCGTCGTGATCATGCTGCGCATCCCGATGGGCGCGCTCTCCATCGTGGCAGCCGGCCTGGCCACCGGTCTCGGCTTGGCCATGAAGGATATCCTGAACAACTTCATCTATGGCATCCAGCTGATGAGCGGCCGCCTGCGTGTCGGTGACTACATCGAGTGCGACGGCATCCGCGGCAAGGTGACGTCGATCAGCTATCAGACAACGCAGATCGAGACGCTCGAGGACACGCTGATCGCCTTCACCAACACCACGCTATTCAACAAGAACTTCAAGAACCTGACGCGCGGCAGTTCCTATGAATTCACCAAACTGGTGGTGGGCGTAAGCTACGGGACCGATGTGGAAAAAGTCCGGAGCCTGCTGTTGGAGGCCTCCCAGAAACTGCTGACCAAAGACAAGTATGGTCGCAACATGGTGGATCCCAAGCGCGGCATCAACGTCACCATCGACAATTTCGGCGACAGCAGCGTCGACATTGCGATGAAACAGTACGTACTCGTGGAAGAGCGCTTCGGCTATATGGCCCGCGCCCGCGAACTCATCTACAACACGCTGAACGAGAACGGCATCACGATCCCCTTCCCGCAGCGCGATCTGCACATTATATCGACAGAACAGTAAGGACGTTGATCAGTTCGGGATCGATGGGCTTGTCGATCTTCACGGCCTTGCTGATGGGCACGTAGACGATCTGGTCGTTCTTGATGCCGATCATGATGTTGCGCTGGCCTTCATGGAGGGCCTCCACTGCCGCCACACCCAGGCGCGAAGCCAGGATACGGTCGTAGGCCGACGGACGGCCGCCCCGCTGGAGATGGCCCAGGATCGTCACGCGCACGTCGAATTCCGGATACTCCTTCCGGACACGGTCGGCATAGTGCATCGCGCCGCCCGTTCCGTCCCGATGGCTTTCCGACACAATCACGATGGAGCTGTTCTTGCTCTTGCGGATGCCGCGCCCGATGAACTGGGCGAGCTGGTCGATGTCGGTGCGGTCCTCCGGGATGATGGCTGCCTCCGCCCCGGCGGCGATGGCGCTGTTCTGCGCCAGGAAGCCGGCGTCACGCCCCATCACTTCCACGAAGAAGATGCGGTCGTGCGAGGTGGCGGTGTCACGGATCTTGTCGACACAGTCGACGATGGTATTGAGCGCCGTGTCGTAGCCGATGGTCGAGTCAGTGCCGTAAAGATCGTTGTCGATGGTACCCGGCAAGCCGATGACGGTCACGTTGTGTTCACGGGCCAGCTGTTCGGCGCCGGTGAGCGAGCCGTTGCCGCCGATGACGACCAGGGCGTCAATATGGTGTTTTTTCAGGGTCTCATAAGCCTTGGCCCGGCCTTCGGGGGTCATGAAGTCTTCGCTGCGGGCCGTCTTGAGGATGGTGCCGCCCCGCTGGATGGTGTTGCTCACCGATTCACTCGTGAATTCCTTGACCTCACCGTTGATGAGGCCTTCCCAGCCACGATAGATGCCATACACTTTCCATCCGGCATAGATGGCGGAACGGGTGACGGCGCGGATGGCCGCGTTCATGCCCGGGGAGTCGCCGCCGGATGTCAGGATACCGATCGATTTAATTTCTCTCATGTTATTGTTCTTTGTCGTATTGTTCAATATAGGCTTCCATCAGCGCCTTCATCCGGTCCTGCAACTCCTGGGTCTGCGCCTGGATCGTGTCGGCATCCATGCCGGCAGCCGCATCGAAGCGGAACGGCGGCGCGACAATCAGGTGGTTGCGGTGGAACTTGCGGGCCGGACCGTCCTGATAGACCATGACGATGGGGACGCGGGCCATGGTGGCGAGCATGGTCACGCCCGGATGGAAGGGCAGTTGCTTCCGGTGCTCGCCGTGGCGACCCTCCGGATAGATGGCGATATGCTCGCGGTCTTTGTGGAGTACTTCCAGCGAATCGTGGATCCAACTGGTGTCGGCGTGCTCCCGGTCAATCGGAATGCAGCCCGTATGGCGGAGCAGGAAACCGAAGCCGCGCTGTTCGAAGCGGTCCTTGGCCGCCAGGGTATGGATGGGGAACTTGCGCAAAGCAGTATTGACGATGCCGCCGTCCAGATGGCCGGTGTGGTTGACCACGAGAATGGAGGGTTCGGCAAGGATTTCATCCTTGCGGGCGGGATCGAGATAATGGACTTTCGGGCAAAAGAGCATCCGCACCAGTGCGGCAAGCAGCCCATTGAGTTTTGTGTCTGAAACCATGGTTCCTTTTTCCGTTACCATTTGCAAAAATAGTCAAAAAGCTGTGCAAATGCAAGCCCCGCGGACCCTTGTTTGTTTATCCGTTCAAATGTTTGCCCGACTGTCCATCCTGTTTCTTTTTCAACAGAATTAATGTATCTTCGTATTGTGATAAACCGGGCATCCAAGCTATGAAAAAACACCTGTTCCGGGCCGTTCTTCCGGCCACATTTCTCCTGATGCTTGCCGCCTGCGGCCCCAAATGGGAAGCTGTCCAGGCCGACGGCTATCAATTGATTTATCAACGCGGTGGCGCCACGCTGGGACTGTCCTCCGTGCCAATGCTTGAGCACAAAGGTTTTGCGTTCAAGGACCTCAACCGCAACGGCGCGCTCGACCCGTATGAAGACTGGCGGAAGCCGGCCGACGAGCGGGCCCGCGACCTGGCCGCCCAGCTCTCTATCGAAGAGATTGCCGGTCTGATGCTCTACAGCAGCCACCAGGCCGTCCCCGCCCCCGAACTGACCGAGGCCCAGCAAAAGTTCCTGGCCGATGACAACCTGCGCCACGTGCTCGTTACGACGGTAGCCAGTCCGGAAGTGGCCGCGCGCTGGAACAACAACGTGCAGGCCTTTGTCGAGGGACTGGGCCACGGCATCCCCGCCAACAACAGCTCGGATCCCCGCAACGAGACGGCCGTAACGGCCGAATACAACGCCGGTGCCGGCGGCCAGATTTCTCTCTGGCCCACCCCGCTGGGCCTGGCCGCCACCTTCAGTCCGGAACTCGTCCGGACTTTCGGTGACATCGCTTCGAAAGAATACCGGGCCTTGGGCATCGCCACGGCGCTCAGCCCGCAGATCGACCTGGCTACGGAACCGCGCTGGAACCGCTTTGTCGGCACTTTTGGGGAAGATCCCGACCTGGATGTCGACCTGGCCCGCGCCTATGTGGACGGTTTCCAGACCACGGTAGGCACGTCTGATGGCTGGGGTGCAGAGAGCGTCAACGCGATGGTCAAGCACTGGCCCTCCGGCGGTCCGGAAGAAGGTGGCCGAGATGCGCATTTCAATTACGGCAAATACGCCGTCTATCCCGGCGGCCATTTTGCCGACCATCTGCGTGCCTTCGTAGAGGGTGCCTTCCGGCTCGACGGCAAGACGGGCTCCGCAACAGCCGTCATGCCCTACTACACCATCTCCACAAGCATCGATCCTTCCGGCAAGAATGCCGGCAACAGCTACAGCGAATACATCATCGGTACGCTGCTGCGTGACCAATACGGCTTCGACGGTGTTGTTTGCACCGACTGGGGCATCACCCATGACAACGCCGCCATCGAATCATTCGACGGCAAATGCTGGGGCATGGAGGCCCTCTCCGTCCCCGAGCGCCATTTCGCCGTCATTCAGGCCGGCGTCGACCAGTTCGGCGGCAACAACGACAAAGGCCCCATCCTGGAAGCCTATCGGATGTGGTGCGACGCCTTCGGCGAAGAGAGCGCCCGCACCCGTTTCGAGCAGTCCGCCGTGCGCCTGCTGATGAACATCTTCCGCACCGGGCTCTTCGAGAACCCGTACGTAGATCCGGAGGCCGCCACGGCGCTGGTGGGCAATCCGGTTTTCATGCAACAGGGCTATGAGGCGCAATTGCAGTCGGTGGTCCTGTTGAAGAACCACGACAACGTGCTGCCGCTGCAGAAAAAGAAAGTGTATGTACCCAAGCGGCACTATCCCGCATTTGCCGGGCGTTTCGGCATCTTCGGCGCGCATCCCGACTATTGGGACTATCCCGTTGACCGCAAACTGGTCGAACAGTATTATGAATGGGTCGACACGCCGGCCGAGGCAGACTTCGCCCTGGTCATGATCCAGGAACCGTACAGCGGCACGGGCTACGACGTGAAAGACCGCGCCAAAGGCGGCAACGGCTATGTGCCCATCAGCCTGCAGTACCTCCCCTACACCGCCACTTACGCCCGCGCCGAATCGCTGGGCGGCGGCGACCCGAAAGAGAACTTCACCAACCGCTCCTACCGCGGAAAGACAGTCATGACCGACAACGTTGACGACCTCAACACCGTGATCGCCACCCGCAAGGCTATGGGCGACAAGCCGGTGGTGGTTATCATCTCGGCCACGCGGCCTTTCGTCCCGGCCGAGTTCGAGCCCCTTGCCGACGCCATCCTGACGACCTTCGGCGTGCAGCACCAGGCTGTCCTCGACCTGGTCAGCGGTGCTGCCGAGCCCTCCGGCCTCCTGCCCATGCAACTGCCCGCCGACATGCGAACGGTGGAAGAACAGTATGAAGACACGCCGCACGACATGCGCTGCCACGTCGACACCGACGGCCACGTCTATGACTTCGCCTACGGCCTCAACTGGGGCGGCGTCATCCAGGACGAACGGACGCAGAAATACAGCAAAAAACAATAAACTCAGCATATGAAACGAATTCTTTTCTCCCTCCTGTGCGTGTGCCTCGTGGCCTTCGCCTGCACGAAGTCCCAGACGCCGCAGGAAAAACTGACGGCGAACGACGCCAAAATCAATGAAATCATTGCGCAGATGACCCTCGAGGAGAAGGTGGAAATGCTGCACAGCAAGACCAACATGTCGTCCGCGGGCGTGGAGCGCCTGGGCATCGCCGACATGAACTACGCCGACGGTCCGTTCGGCATCCGCGAGGAAGGCCAGCCCAACGGCTTCATGAGCGCGGGCTGGACCCTCGACTCCGCCACCTACTTCCCCACCGGCAGTGCCCTCGCCGCCACCTGGAGCGAGGACATGGCCTACAAGTATGGCACCGGCATGGGCAAGGAAGCCCGCCTGCGCGGCAAGGACGTGATCCTCGGCCCGGCTGTGAACATCCAGCGCCTGCCCGTAGGTGGCCGCACCTACGAATATCTGAGTGAGGATCCGATGCTCTCCGCCGCCCTCGCGCTTTTCTACACGAAAGGCGTGCAGGATGAAGGAACAGCCGTATGCATCAAGCACTTCGCCGTGAACAACCAGGAGACCAACCGCGGCAGCGTCGACGTGAAGATCGACGAGCGCACGCTACGCGAGATCTATCTCAAGCCCTTCGAGCGGGCCATCATCGAAGGCGGCGCCATGAGCGTGATGCCGGCCTACAACAAGGTCAACGGGGACTACTGCTCGGAGAACGAGCACCTGCTCAACGAGATCCTACGCGGCGAATGGGGCTTCAAGGGCATGACCGTCTCCGACTGGGGCGGTACCCACAGCACCATGGGCGCCATGCTGCATGGCCTCAACGTACAGATGACGGGGTCCAACTACCTCGGCCAGCCGGTCATCGACTCCATTGCCACGGGCGCACTGACCGAAGATCAGGTAGACGAGAAGGTCCGCCAGATTCTGCGCGTCCGTTTCGCCATCGAGCCCGTGCCGGCCGACGTGGCCAACACGCAGATGACCTCGCAGCCCGAATCGCAGCAGATCGCCCGCGAAGTGGCTGAGAAAGCCATCGTCCTGCTCAAGAACGAGAACGTCCTCCCCATCAAGTCGGAGGTGAAGAAGATCGCCGTCATCGGCCAGAATGCCGTCCTGAAGACCCAGAGCGGCGGCATGGGCGCCGGCGTCAAGGCCCTCTACGAAGTAACCCCGCTCGAGGGTATCACCCGCCGCGCCGAGAAAGCGGGCATCAAGGTCATGTATACCCCTGGTTACAAGAACTATCCCGGCCGCCGCTGGGGTCCGGCACCCGCAGAACCCAATCCGCTGGAAGCTGCCGCCATCGATGAATCGGCCGATCCGGAACTGCTGCAAAAAGCCGTCGAACTGGCACAGGCCGCCGACCTGGTCCTTTTCTTCGGCGGTACGAACAAGAGCATCGAGACCGAAGGCTCCGACCGGAAAGACATCAAGCTCCCCTGTGGCCAGGAGGAACTCCTGCAGGCCATCGCCGTCGCCAATCCGAACATCGTCAGCGTGCTGATCTCGGGCGGCCCCACCGACCTGCAGATCCTTGAACCGCTTTCCCCGGCCATCGTTCAGGGCTGGTGGAACGGTTCAGAAGGCGGTACGGCCCTGGCCGAAGTGCTCTTCGGCGACATCGCCCCGTCGGGCAAGCTGCCGTTCACCTTCCCCCGGCAGCTGGAAGACTCGCCGGCCTATGCCCTGGGCAATTTCCCGGGCAACAACACCGGCGCCGACCTCTTCACCCTGATGTTCCGCCCGGATGTCATCAAGATGAGTCCGGAAGAGCGTCAGAAACTCATCGAATCCCTGCCCAAGCCCATTTCGGAATACACGGAACGCTTCTACGTGGGTTACCGCTGGTTCGATACGAAAGTCATTACGCCCATGTACGCTTTCGGCCACGGTCTCTCCTATGTCAATTTCAACTATACCCTCGACAAGGCCGCCGTCTCCGGCGACAAGGTGAAAATCGCTTTCCAGCTCACCAATGAGGGCGACATGGACGCGGATGAAGTGGTCCAGCTCTATGTGCACCGCATCGATTCCCAGGTCGAATGGCCGGAGAAGGAACTCAAGGCCTTCCAGCGTGTCAGCCTCAAGGCCGGTGAGACGCGCCGGATCATCCTGGAGATTCCCTTCGACGACCTCCGCTACTGGAACGAGGAAACGAATGCCTGGGATCTCGAACATGGCCAGCTGCAACTCCAGCTCGGCGCTGCTTCCGACGATATCCGCTGCACGGCTGAAGTAACGATTTAATGTTGAATCCGATGAAGAAATTGCTTTTACTGGCAGCCCTGCTTGGCTGCACCCTGCCGCTGTCGGCCCAATGGTTCCGGCAGCCCACCCCCAACGACACACTGCAGTCCGTGCGCGTGCTGGACAATGGCGCTGTTCTCTTCCAGATCTACGCCCCGCAGGCACAGTCTGTCGCCGTAACCGGCGACCTGCCCTGGGACAAGCCCGTAAAATTCGAAAAGAACGCAGATGGCGTCTGGCAGGGCCTGTGCGAAGGCCTTGGAGACGGCTGTTTCCGCTATTCCTTCCTGGTGGACGGCGTCCGCGTACAGGACCCCAAAGCCCCGCTCTCGGCCGAACAGGCCTCCGTTTTCACCAAGGGCGAAAGCTATGTGAAAGACGTGCCGCACGGTGCCCTGGCGCAGCGCTGGTACTGGTCCAGCACGCTGGACTGCCTGCGCCGCATGCATGTGTGGACGCCCGCGGGCTATGAAAAATCCACTGAAGCGCTGCCCGTCCTCTACCTGATCCACGGCGGCGGCGACAACGACGCGTCCTGGCCGGGCGTGGGTGCCGCAGGCTGGATCCTCGACAATTTGCTGGCCGAAGGCAAGATCGTCCCGATGATCGTGGTCATGCCCAACGGCACCATCGAAGCCGGCGACATGATGGGCGAAGTGCCCCTCTTCGGCGAAGACATGGTCAAGAGCATCATCCCCTTTGTCGAGGCGAACTATCGCGTGAAAGCCGACCAGGCGCACCGGGCCATGGCCGGTCTGTCGATGGGCGGCATGGAGACCATTGAGACGGCCTTCCTGCATCCCGAGCTCTTCAGCCACGTGTGGGTGCTGAGCTCCAGCTTCTCGCCGGGCAAGCAGAAAGAGTATGTCGAGCGTATCCAGCTCAAGAAGATCGCACCGGCACTGAACAAGAACTTCAAAACGCTGTACTTCACCCAGGGCGGTCCCGCCGACATCGCGTACAGGAACTGCCAGGAAGCTCTCGGCTACCTGAAGGAAGCCGGCGTGAAATACAACTACCTGGAAAACGCCCAAGCCGGCCACAGCTGGACCACCTGGCGCGCTGACCTCCAGGTTCTCGCCCCCACCCTGTTCAAATAACAATCAATAAACCCTCATATTTCATGAAAAAAATCATCATTCTTTTCGCCTCCTGCCTGCTCGCCCTCAGCGCGCTGCACGCCCAGGAACTGACCAACTTCGCCTTCGGCGGTCAGAAACCCATCATCTCCCCCGAAATCACGCAGGACAGCGTAACCTTCCGTCTCAAGGCAGATTATGCCACGGTCGTGAAGCTCAGCGGCTCCTGGCTGCCCAATCCCTGGACGGGCACCATCGACATGACCCGCGGTGAAAACAACGTCTGGTCCGTGAAGATTCCGCTTCCGTCCCCGGAAATCTACACCTACTACTTCGTGGTTGACGGCGTGGCGGTCAACGATCCGCAGAACGTGCTGGTCCAGCGTGACGGCACGCGTTACCTGCCGATGCTCCTGGTTCCGGGCGAACGCACAGAAAACTATGGCGAGGCACACCAACACGGCACGGTGAGCCATCCCTGGTATCACAGCAAGATCCTGGGCATGGACCGTCGCCTGACCGTCTACACGCCTTACGGCTACGAGAACAACCCCAAGAAAAAGTATCCGGTGCTCTATCTGCTGCACGGCGCTGGCGGTGACGAGGAAGCGTGGATCTCGATGGGCCGCACCGCCCAGATCCTCGACAACCTGATCGAGAAGGGCCTGGCTGAACCAATGATCGTCGTCATGCCGAACGGCAACGCGAACCAGGCTGCCGCCCGCACCCTAAACATCCCGGAGAAGCCCATGGCCAACCGCTGGGACCGCGAGGCCTTCGAGAAGATGAGCGAAGCTGAGCGTGACCTCGTCATGAACGGCTATGTACGGAGCCTCTGCACGGAGATTGTGCCGTTCATCGAGAAGAACTTCCGCGCCATTCCGAAACCGTCTTCGCGCGCCATCGCCGGCCTGTCGATGGGTGGCGGACACACCATCTCCGCTTCCATCCTGTATCCGGAGATGTTCGACTACATCTGCCCGCTCTCCGCTGCCGGCAGTGCCACGCCCGAGCAAATCGCCACGCTCAAGAAGGCAGGCGTGAAACTCTACTTCCTGGCCTGCGGCAACACGGACTTCCTGTTCCAGGGCGCCGAGGAGATGCACGCCAAGCTCACCGAGCAGGGCCTCGACCACGAGTACTTCGTCTCCGACGGCGGCCACGTGTGGTCCAACTGGCGTCTGTATCTCAACACCTTCGCACAGAAGCTGTTCAAATAATGGACGCTTCGCTCTGGTAATTCGTTCTCCTCGCGAAAAAAGCTGCGTCGAACGCATTACCACCCGCTCAGCGCAAATAAGGGGTGGCCGCAATGGTCACCCCTTTTTCGTCATGCCGGACCTGATCCGGCATCTTTTTATACTACAGATCGTAGGTCAATCCCACGGTCAGGCATTTGTTGTTAGCCTTGAGCGGGGTGCTGGAGTAAGGAATCGTTCCGCCAAAGCCGTTCTGGATGCCGGCGTTCAGGTGGAACTTGTGGATGCCGGCGGTAAGGGCGGCACCCCAGACCATACCGTAGTCGCCACGGCCGATGTTGCCGGTAATACCCAGCTTGCGCGAGAGGTTCCAGGCGAGGCTGCCGCGGAATTCTTTGTAGGACATGCCGCTCCAGCGGACGAAGTTGCCGGACACGCCGATGGAAAGGGCGTCATAGAAGGGCATGGCATACTTGACAGCGGCGTTGAAGGTAAACGGCACGACTTCTACGGAGACGCGTTTGCTGACGCTCTTCAGCCGCATGGCGTTCAGGAATTCATCCTTCAGCGGAGTCAGCTGATCCTTGATCTTTCCACCCTTTATATCGTCGAGGGAGAGGTCCTTGAAGCCGTCGAACCGGACAGTGCCAGCGGAGCGGCCGGCATTGCCATAATACCAGACCAGGACGCCCAGGTTCAGCGCAGACGCGGAGATCGTCAGGCCCTCGACCGGCGTCACCACCACACCGAAGTCCACGGCCAAGCCGGCGCCGGACGGCCAGTGCAGTTTATCTTTGGCGCTGATGGACAAAGGTTTCAAGTAATCCGCGTCATCTGTACGGAACTTGCCCATCCGGCTGGTAAAGTCCAGATTGGCGCCCAGGGAAGCTACATAACTTTCTTTCGTGAAAGACAGGTCGTAGCGGTTGATGTCGTAGCGGATCGATTCGATGCCGATAAGCAGCTTGGCCCGCGCACCTATCGACACGATGTCGGACAACTGGCGGGAATAGCCGTAGGCCAGTTCCGCATAAGCCTTCGCACCCAGCTGGATACCGCTCAGGTCATATTGATGCCGGCCGGTGCCCAGCTTGACGATCTGGAAGATCTCTTTGGGAAGGGATACGTCATAGAGGCCTTTGACGCTGGCCTCGACCGTATGGTAGTTGTCGCCCCGTCGCCAGCCATAAGAGAAAATGCTGAAGTCGATGGCGCCGTTGAAGTAGCTGATGTCCGGCAGGCTGCCCAGGAACTTGTCGGCTGAAATGCTTTTGTGGAGGCCTGTCACCAGGCCGCCGTCTTCCGTGGGATACAGGAAGCTGGAAGCGCCGACATTGTTGCGGCTCTGGTTGCTGTACTGCACGCCGCCGATAAAGCCGCTCTCATTGGAAAGGGCGGGATTGTAACGGAAGCCAAGGGTATATCCATCCAGGAAAAAGCCTTCCTGGATCGTCTGGGCGCTCGCGGGCACAAAGGCGAAGAGGAGCGCGGCTAATGCTGAAAACAAGTATTTCTTCATGGCGTTTCCGTTTAGTTCAAAGGGATGGTGATACCGCCGCTGACTTTGGCAGAAGAAGACTTGACGTACAGACCTTGCTTGCCGGAGAGAACGATCCCCTCACTGCCCGGCTGGGCCTTGACAACCAGATCGATCTTGAGACCGTGGATGTCGGGAATGGTTCCGGTCTTGGCGGCGACATGCAGTTTCAGGTTCGTGACACCCGGAGCACCGGGAGAGCCGCCGGCAATCGTAATGTCAGGCGTGATGGTGATATTTTCATCCACCTCGTCCGTTTCGACATTCTTGAGCACTTGAATGCTGTTGATGGTCACGGCCAGCGGCAGGGTGTTCTCCAGCTCGATGGTCGCGTCGCACGCGGACAGCTGATACTTTCCGATCGCAATCGTATCTTTAAGGGTATGCTTGTACGGGAGGTTGAAGGTCTCGCCGACGCCGAGCTTGCAAGTATGCTTGCTGCTGAACGCAAACACATCGCCCTGGGTATCATCGTAGATCTTGTTCACCGGGTGCTCCGGCATATCCATCTCCAGCGACTTCAGCGAAACCTCATTGACCACGTCCCGGACTTCGACCGGAAGCGCGAATTCGTGAATGGAATAGGGGGCCGTCGACATGCCGGACAGGTTGAGCTCGAGCGGCGTGGACTTGCTGTAGCTGGTACCGCAGGTCAGCCCGAAAGTGGCCCGGAAAGGCACCTTGGATCCCAGTGGATTGGTGGCCATGATCGTCACGTTCTGCTCCAGCGCCTTCAGGCCCATGAAGCCCATCATGGAGACAACACCACTGACGCTGGCGCTGCGGTCTCCGGCCTTATAGGTGAAGGGTTTGCTCACGTCTCCGGCTTCTTTTTCCAGCCGATGGACATTGATGGAAAAAAGATTACTGGTGGTCGCCAGTTCGAAGGAGCCGTCTTCTTTCACGGTCATGAAAGCGAACAGCATTTTTCCGATCGAGGACTGCAACAGGAGGGATTCGACCGTGATCGGCCCGATACTGCCGATCGGCACACTGATTTCCTCTTCAAACAAGGTAATATCCTTGTCGAATCCTTCGGAAATGTCGTATCGCATGTCCGAGCAGCCCAGGAACAAGCCGGTTGACAGGAGACAGGCGATACCCATTTTAAAAAAGCGTTTCATTGCTTCTGTTTTGATTATTACTATTTTAGCGCGCAAAGCTACAAAAAAAGAGGTAATCCACAAGGATCACCTCCCCTTTCTTACGGTTTTTAATCGATCTATTTATTTGAAGATCAAAGGAATAAACTCGCTCAGGTAGATGCGCCAGTTGCGCCAGATGTGGCCGCCGTCGGTACCCATGAAGGTGTACGGGTATTTGTTCTCGTCGAGCTTCTTCATGAAGTCGCGGTTGGCCTGGATCAGGAAGTCAGTGTCGCCGCAGCCGATCCACAGGAGCTTGGGTTTCTTGCTGAAATACGTAGCCAGTTTCTTGTCGAAATCCTGGTAGATGGGGCTGATGTTCGGGTCATTCACGCCGATGGCGGCGGAGAACATGCCGGACCAGCCGAACATATCCGGATTGTTGAGCGAGATGTACAGCGTGTGGAAACCGCCCATCGAAAGGCCGCAGATGGCGCGGGCTTCTTTCTTGGCGATGGTCCGGTAGCGGCTGTCGATGAACTTCACGATCTCGGGGAACGCGGTCTCGAAGGTGCCTTCCATGGTCTGGGGCAGCTGCATCGTCGGACGGGTGTAGTCGGTGGAGTTCTCCAGCGGAGCGGCTTCCTGCGAGATGTTGCCGTTGGTGAAGACCACGATCATCGGCTTGGCTTCGCCACGGGCGATCAGGTTGTCAAGGATCTGCGTGGCACGGCCCTGCGTGACCCAGGCATCCTCATCGCCGCCGATGCCATGGAGCACGTACAGCACGGGATATTTGGTCTTCGTGTTCTCCTCATAGCCAGCCGGGGTGTAGACGGTCAGGCGACGGTCGAAACCGGCGGTCTTCGAGGGGTACCACACCTTCGACACGGTTCCGTGGGGAACGCGGTGGATGGCATAGAGGTCGCTGCGTTCACCAGCCTTGGGAACAAGCAGCACGCTGGTCAGCGAGGCGATGTCGCGGTTGACGAACACATTGTTGTTGTCGATCACGGAGTTGCCGTCCACGATCATCGTGTAAGTATACATGTCGGGAGCCACGACGAACGGCGTGGTGTATTCCCACACGCCACCCGGGCCTTCCTTCAGGTCGGCCACGCCCGGAGCGTCATAGGTCATCTTGTTGCCGTTGAACTCGACCTCCAGCTTCTGCGTCGGGAGGAAGTCACCGGTAACCTGCACCTTCACGGCCTTGGGGGCGCGATAACGGAAGGTAACGGTTCCGTCAGGATTGATCACGGGAGACTCGGTGTTCGGGCCGCCCCATAGTGCCTGCTGGGCGAAGGCCGAGACGGTCAGGGTCAGCGCGGCGAGAATTGCAAAGACTTTTTTCATTGGAATAGATTATCTCTTTGAGATTCCGGGGCAAGCCCGGAATGACGTAAGGTTAAAAGGTTTCACCAGCCTTCTTTAAGGCTTTCGGGAGGCATTCCTGCCAGAAATTCCAGTAGTGGATACCGCTGCGGGCGATCCATTCGCAGGTCAGGCCTTTTTCTTTCATGTAGTTGGCCACGGTTTCGGCGTCGGCGTTGTTGACCGTGGTGTCTTCCGTGCCCACTTCGATCGTGAAGGGCGGGAAGATCTTCTTGTCGGACTGTGCGTCGATCATGGCCTTGAACGAATTGACGTCGACCGCCGGGCTCATCGCATAGGCGTACGTAAACTTGGCCGGGTACTTCAGGGCGTGATACAGCGTACCGTAACCACCCATCGACAGGCCGGCCACGGCCCGTTTGCCGCTGAACTTGTACTTTGCCTCGACCGCCGGCATCAGCTCCTCTTGGAAATACTTCTCAAAGGCGCCGACATAGAACGTCATCTGCGCATCGGGCATGACAATGATCATCGGCTTTCCGCCCATCTTGACGTACTTGGCCGCAATCTGCATCGCGTTGCCCTTGTCGAGCCAGGCGTTCTGGTCATCCCCTGCCCCATGGAGCAGATAGAGGATCGGATAGGCCGTATTCGCATCGAACTTCGGCGGCAGCCAGACGTTGTATTTCATGGTCTGCTTCATCGCCTGGCTGTCAATGGTCAGACCCCGGAGCGCCTGTCCGTCGGGATTGATCAGATCGCTGATATCAATGGGCGTGACAGGCTCGGGATCCACATGACCGCAGGCACTGAGCGCCAATGCGCCCAGTGCCACGACGATCAGAATGGATAGAATACGTTTCATTTATTCGAATCTGCCCACAAAGGTATAACCCGTGGAACCGACGAACTTCCAGGCATCACCCACAGCGGTGACCGTCAGGGTTTCGCCAGGATTGACGAGGACAACACCATCTGCCGTGACATAGCGGGTGCCACCCATGCCCATGCCCCACATGCTCAGGTCATAGCCGTTGCCGAAGGTATGGTCTTCGTGGGCGTACTCCTTGCAGACATACTCGCCACCGAAATCATCGGAACCTTCGGTCAGGACCAGCTGGAACCAGGCGATTTCCTCACCGGCTTCATTCTTGAGCGTCAGGTTGTGCGTCTTCACGCCAGCCACAGGTGCGAAGGTCTCATCGACCGCGTCGCTCAATTCATCGGTCATGACATAGACGGGTTCATCGCTGCCACCGCCATTGCCGAAGATGAAATCGTAACCGTTGCCGGAGATTTCCCAGATGTCGTCGCCCAGCTTGGAAACCGAGAGGGACTCGCCGGGATTGATGAGAACGACACTGCCGTCAGCCTTCAGGTAGCGCGAGCCACCCATGCCCATACCCCACATGCTCAGGTCGTAACCGTTGCCGAAAGTATGGTCTTCGTGAGCGTATTCCTTGCAGAAATAATCACCGGAGTAGTCGCTGACCCCTTCGGTCAGAACCAGCTGGAACCAGGCGACTTCCTCGCCGGCCTTGTTCTTGAGCGTCAGGTTGTGCGTCTTTACGCCGGCTACCGGAGCGAAGGTCTCGTCGACCGCGTCGCTCAACTCATCCGTATACGTATAGTTGGGGGTCGGCACATCGCCGGGCGTCAGTTCGGGGATTTCACCGGTGAAGGTAGCCCAGTGCGGATAGGTTTCCTCGCTACCCCAGGTGATGGTGAACTTCGAGCCTTTCTTGGTGACGGTGATGGGTTCCTTGTCGATGTGCGTGACAGTGGGCCATTCCCACCAACAGGTACCCCAGTGCATGATGCCCATGCCCCATTCGCTCAGGTCGTACTCGTAACCGGGTGCGTACTGGCCGGGACCTACGTTGTCATGATCTGCAGCAGGCGTATAGACACCTTCGGCCAGGAAGCCGTCGGCGCTGTAGACATCAGCCGTCAAGGCATAACCGTCGCCCTCGGGCGTACCCATCATATCGAGTCTCATGTCGTCGGTACCCAACTTGAAGGTCACAGTACTGTTGGCGTTGGCCTGTGCGACCAGCAATTTCGTCAGTACCACCGGTTCCGGATCGGGTTCATAGATGATATCGCCTTCCCATTTGGTGCGGTAGGCATTGCCACTGGCATCGAAGAGGACGAAGGTAAGTTTATAGTAGTCACCCTCCTTCTTCTGGACAGTGATGGTACCGGATTCGACGGTGTTGCCGTTGATCTGGGTCGGACCGACCAGGAAGCAGCCGTTCGATTCACCGGGGCCGTATACGTTGGGCTCCAGGTAATACTGGGCGCGCGGGCCCACCAGCTGGGCGATCAGTGTCGCGTCGTTGCCGACGAAGTTCAGGGTGAAGATACGGTTCTTGTCGGTCTTCTGCGCTGAAGACGAGACGAGCGAAGTCAGGACGGGTTCTTTCGCGTCCGGGAACAGGCCAACCAGCGGGTCCAGTGCGGTATTGGTGCAGGAGACGAGGGCCAGGCAGGCCACCAACATACTGAATATGAATGTTCTTTTCATGATATTCATCCTTTAAAGTATCAATAACCGGGGTTCTGCTCGATGTTCTCATTCAGCATCACTTCCGTGTAAGGATAAGGCAGGTGTTCATGCTTGCCAGTCTTGAAACCATAGACGGAACGGCCACTGGGCACATAGGTCACGGTGCCGTTGGGCTCCATCTTGGGATAGTCCTTGCCCGTATCTTTCAGGCGGTCGGCAGCTTCACCCCAACGGAGCAGGTCCTGGAAGCGCTGGCCTTCGCCGCAAAGTTCCAGACGTTTCTCCGTCTTGATGTCGTCGAGCGTAATGCCGTTGAGAGCAGGCAGTTGCGCACGAGTGCGGATACGGTTCACATACTGAAGCGCCGTAGCCTGATCGCCGGCCATGAAGCTGGCCTCTGCTCCGCAGAGCAGCACCTCGGCGAAACGCATCCAGAGCGGGTTCTTGGTGTTGATCATGCCGTAGTAGGAGATCTCGTCGCTCATGAAGCGGCCCTTCCAGTTGAAGATACCGGTCGACAGGGTGGTCGTGTTCCAGACCACACCCATGTCGCGAAGTTCCGCATAGGTCTTCAGGGTTTCGGTGCGACGGTAGCTGTTCTTGCCTTCATATTTCTCGAAGGTTTCCAGCAGGTCGACGGTCGGGACCATGAAGCCCCAGCCACCGGTGCAGCTGACCTCCGCGGGGATGGTCATCTCGGAACCGGAGCTACGCCAGGAAACCATGGCGCCGTAGAAGTCGAAGTTGTCGAACTGGTTGTTCAGGTCGTTGACGCGGATGCTCTCGAAGAGGTCTTCGCAGTTCATCTTGTAGGTCGCGTGGCGCTGGTCGCCGTACGGGCCGGCCGTGAACAGGTCGTAGAGGTTGGAATTCACCACGGCGGCAAACTGGTCGGCCGCTTTCTTGTAATAGGAGTTGTCTTTCAGCTCCCAGGCCATCCAGAGGTAGGCCTTGCCCAGCAGGGCCTGACCAAACTGCTTGGTGACGCGCCAGCAGGTGGCATCATTTAGGGAAGCTTTCTGGGCCAGCATGCCGGAGTTGATGGCATAGGTCAGGTCGCTTTCGATGAGGGCCCAGAGGTCTTCGGTGCTGCCGTTGGGCTGTGCATACTCAGACGGAGCCAGCTCGTGGTCCACGATCGGCGGGTTGCCCCAGAGGGTGGTGAGTTCGAAATAAGCCCAGCCGCGGAAGAGGTGCGCCTCAGCGACGGCACGGGCAGCCGCCTGGCTCTGTTCCGGATCGATATGGCCGATCACCACATTGGCGTGATAGATCAGGCCGTAGTAGCCCGAGAAGGAACCCTCGATCTGGCCGGTTTCGGAGTTGAAGGCGAATTCGCCGAGGGCGTCCATGTCCACGTTGTCACCGTGGGCGGCGCCGCCCGGATAATAGTCGTCGGAGATGATGTTCTTCACGAGCATCACGTTGTAGTACCAGCCACGGACGTCACTGTACATGGTGATGGCACCCGATTCGATCTCTTCGTCGTTCTTATAGTACGTATTGTAGTCGATGGCGCCCTTGCGGGGGATATCGAGCAGGCTGTCGCAGGAAGACAGGGCCATGACGGCCGTCAGAAAAGAGAGAATGATATATTTGGTTTTCATAAGGCAGTCAGATTAGAAAGTGATGTTGACACCGAAGACCACCTTCTTGGAGGTCGGATAGTTACCCTTGTCCACACCCATCGAGGAACCGACGCCCACGATCTCGGGATCGAAGCCCGGATACTTGGTGAAGGTGAACCAGTCATCCATGGAGGCATAGATGCGGAGATTATCGATGAGGATCTTCTTGAGGAGGTGCTGCGGGAAGTTGTAACCCAGCTGGATCTGTTTGATCTTCAGGTAGCTGGCATCCATCACCACACCGCTCGAAGTGAGGAACTTCGCATAGTTGGCAGCGCCGGCGGCCGGCATGGTGCCGTTGGTATGGGTCGGGGTCCAGCGGTCTTCCGTCAGATAGAGGAGACGGTTGGACGTGTAGTCGATGTTGTTCAGGGCGTTCAGGATCTGGTTTCCGCCAGCGCCTGCGGCGAACACGAGGAAGTCAATGCCTTTCCAGCCCATGTTGATAGTCAGACCATAGTTGTAGGTCGGGATACCGGAACCCAGGTGACGCTTGTCGCTGTCGAGCGGGTCGGTGGTCGGCTGGCCGAGCGTGCCGTCTTCGTTGTAGTGGTTGAAGAGCGCTTCACCCGTGCTGGGCTCGATGCCGGCGAATTCATAGCCGTAGAGGTGCCAGGCCGGATAACCGATCTCGAAGCGGGTGACGGTGCCGTAGTTACGGACACCCACGCCGGCGAGACCGTCTTTCAGGGTCGGGTGGAGATAGGTCACACGGTTGCGGAGCGAGGAGAAGTTGCCACTGATGCTGTAGTTGAAGTCACCGATCTGGTCACGCCAGCGGACTTCCAGCTCAACACCCTTGTTGTCCACGTTACCGGCGTTCATCGGAGATGCGCTCACGCCCACGATGGTGGAGGTGGTGATACCGGTCACGATCAGGTCCTTGGTCTTCTTGTCGAACCAGTCGAAGCTGACGGTCAGGCGGTCGCGCAGGAAGCGCATGTCGATACCGACGTTGAACTGCTCGGAAGTCTCCCACTTGAGCTCTTGGTTACCCGACATTGACGGCGCATAGCCGATGATGTACTGGAAGGAGCCGTCGGAGTTGACCACACCCGTCGGATACTGGCCGGTGGAGGTGATGTCGTTGGCATAGGAGTAATTGCCCAGGCCGGCGATGGAACCGTTCTGGCCCCAGCTCAAACGCAGCTTGGCGAAGTTGACGGCGCGGCGGATCGGCGCGAAGAACGGCTCTTCGGAAATCGTCCAGCCACCGGATACGGAGGGGAAGAAGCCCCAGCGCATCGGCTTGGGAAGGACGGAGAGGTCGGCGGCATCCGCGCGGAAAGTAGCCTGGACGTTATATCTGTTCAGGAAGTTCCAGCCCACACGGCTGAAGTAGGAATACTTGCGGCTGAAGGTCTCGACACCGCCACCGACAGACTTGGTGGCCGTCGGGGTGGCCTGGCTGATATAATAGAAGAGCGGATCGTCGCGTTTGATACCGAAATCGATCACGCCGCCCGTATCGGAACCGCTGATGCCGGCATTGGCGCCGTAGCTGCGGTTCTGGCTGTAGGAAACACCGGCCATGGCCGACACGGTGTGATTGCCGAACGTCTGCATCCAGTTGACGAAGTTCTCCCACTGGTAGTACATCGAGTTGTTGGCGCTGGCGCTCACAGACATGTAATATTGCTTGGCATAGCCCTCGTTCACGAAGTAGTCGTGGGTGTAGCCGTAGCTGTCACTCGAGCTGAAGCGGTAACCCAGGCGGGAAGTGATGGTGAGCACCTTGAGGGGACGGAGGTTCAGTGCGGTGGAACCGTTGATGTTGAAGCCCTTGCTCTCGGAGAAGGCCCGGTCACGCTGGACCAGCGGGTTGATGTTCTCGGAGAGGTTGAACTGGGAGATACCGTAGATACGACCCTGTTCGTCGGTCAGGAGCACTTTCCCTTCTTCGAGGTAATCCTTGACGAAGTCGGGTTCGAGGCCCTTTTCGTACACGACAGGGGTCATCGGGTCGAGCTGCAGGGCGGCCAGCACGGCAGAGCCGTAGTCGCTGCCTTCGGAGATGCTGCGGGCCTTGTAGTATTCCACCTGGTTGTTGGTCTGGACATCGAGCCAGGGTTTGAATTTCCAGCTGGCGTTCACCATGCCCGTGACACGGTTGTAGACATCGGCGTCACCGACGAACATACCGTTGTTGTTGAGGTAGGAGCCCGAGATGTAGAGGCTTCCCTTGTCGTTACCGGCCTGGAAGGTCAGGTTGTGGTGGTGCATGAAGGAGTTCTCATAGGAAGCGCCCAGCCAGTCGGTGTTGGTGCGCTGGTCCCACTTGCCATACACATCGTTGAGGCTAATCGTGCCTTTCTCGAGGTAGTACTGCAGGAACTGCTCGGAGTTCATGACCTTCGGGGTCTTGCCGAGGCTCTGGGAAGAGAGCTGGTAGCTATAGCTGATCTTGCCGTCGCCCTGGCCTTTGCGGGTGGTGATCATCACCACACCGTTACCGGCTTCCGCACCGTAGATGGCGGCGGATGCACCGTCCTTCAGCACTTCCATCGACTCGATGTCGTTCGGGTCGATGCCGGCGATGGAGGTGGTCAGACGACCGTCGACCACATAGAGCGGGTTGGCGTCGTTGTTGGAGGAAATACCACGGACGCGGATGGCCGGGGTGGCACCCGGGCGGGCGGAGGAGGCGAAAGCCTGGACACCGGCCGTCTTGCCCTGAAGGGCAGCTTCCGGCGAAGTGATGGTACGGTTGGCGATGTCTTCCGATTTCACCTGCGAGATGGCGCCGGTGACGTCAGATTTTTTCTGTACGCCGTAACCCACGACGATCGTTTCCTCGAGCATTTCCGTGTCGGGAAGCAGTTTGACGTTGAGGGTCATGGTTTTCTCGGCCACGAAAGTCTGCGACTTGAAGCCGATGTAGGAGAACTCGACGACGGTTCCGGCAGGAACGGTAATGGAATAATTACCGTCCAGGTCGGTTGCCACGCCGTGCGTGGTCCCCTGCTGAATGACACCGACACCCATGAGCGGTTCGTTGAAATCGTCAACGACCGTTCCGGAGAGCGTCACCTGAGACTGTGCGTTCAGCGACCAGCCGACCAGCAGGGCCAGGCAGGCGAGCGTCAGTCTTTGAAAGAGGGATTTTCTCATAAGATCTGTTTTTTAGGTTATTTGATAGATGATTCGATGTTCAGGATCATTTTTTTCGGATAGGGTTCCCAGGTCGGGATGCCTTCCGCTTCCGGAGTACCGGTCTTGGCGAAATTCGTCCAGAGACGGCTGATGCGGTGGCCCAGCTCAGCGGCTTCGTCGCTGCCGCCCGTCATGGTGCGGTGCAGGACCACATTGTCGAATACGAAAGGAATCTCCATGCAGTGCGTGCTGCCGAGCGCACCGTCGAGCACGGGCGATTCCCAAGTAAATTGATAGAGGTATATGGGAGCGCAACCCGCTGCGGTGCGGTCGGCAGCCTGCTGGAGGGCCAGCGGCTGGAAGATCGGATCCTCGCGGTCGCGCGTGAATTCATGATAGGTGGTGCCGATGATCACCGGAATGTCTTTCGAGAGCGCCAGAGCTTCCGCGGAAGCAGGCTGGGCGGGGATAATCTCGCCGTCCACCACGGGAACCTGTCCGAAGAGGATGGCGTTCAGGATATTCTCCGGGAAGGCGCCGTCCTGCTGGGCTTCTTCGCGCACGGCTGCAATGGCGCCGTTGTAGGCTTCCAGCAGCTGTTCGTAGGGAACCTTCTCAATCTCGGCGATGCGGGAAGGATTCAGGTGCAGGGCCTCGACGGTCTTGGCGCCGATGCGGCGGGAATACTTGGGATCCATGAGCTGCGTGATGGAACCGCTCTGCACGATGGCCTTGTTGAAGAGTCCCTTGGCGGAAGGCATGGCCATCAGGGTGGAGACCTTGCCGCCACCACCGGACTGGCCGAAGATCGTCACGTTGGCCGGATCACCGCCGAACTGGGCGATGTTGTCGCGCACCCACTGCAGGGCCTTGACCAGGTCCATCATGCCGAGGTTGCCGCTGTGGGCATACTTGGCACCATAGGCCGATAGGTCGAGGAAGCCGAGCGCGTTGAGGCGGTGGTTGAGCGAAACGACCACGACGCCGTGGTCGCGGGCCAGGTTCGTGCCGTCATAGCCGATCTGTTCCTGGCCGCTGCCGGCACGGAAACCGCCGCCGTGCAGCCACACCATCACCGGGCGCTTGCCGCCGTCCTTGATGCCGGCGGTCCAGACATTGACACGCAGGCAGTCCTCATCGGGGAAGCCGTCGTCCCAATGCATCGCGAAGGCCTGGTTGTCGTCGTACCAGCCCATGCGCTTGTCCTGCGGGCAGGTCGGACCGTAGGCCCGGCTGGCGCGGACTTCCGTCCAGGGATCGGGATCCTCGGCCGGCATGAAGCGGGCTGCCTTGGCGTAGGGAATGCCTTTGTAGATGTAGACACCGTCGTCGATGTAGCCGGCTACGGGGCCGGATGAAATCTGTACGGTTGTAGCCTTGGCAGATGTCTCCAAGGCGGCCGGAGCGGCCTTTTCAGGCTTGTTTCCGGACGGGCAGCTGCAAGCTGCGGTCAGGAAGACCGCAGCCGTCAGCGAAACAACAGGAAGTATGTTCATAGTGCAACCAAAAAACTTATTGCAAATTTCGCCAAAGCAATCTGCAAAGTCTTTCTCCGGGTTACAACTTCTTATCTATACGTCCGGTTTTGCAAAAAATCTTTGTTCAAAAATCTTTCTATTTGTTAAAAAACAGGGCCAATTCTGCCGATTTATGTTTATATTTGGCATATGAAACGCTATTTGACCCTTCTTTGCCTCCTCTGCAGCCTGACCGCCTGTCATTCCGAGCGTCCGGCGGGAGGGAATCCGCAGCATAATGCGGGCGTCGTATTGTCCGACGCCCTCTCCAACCAGAAAGTGAACGCCTTCACCGAAGACGCCGACGGCCATATCTGGATCGCCACATCGCGCGGCCTGAACAAATACAACGTCCACGAATACCACCAGTATTTCTGTGGCGACGACGCGGAAGGCCTGCCCGACAACCAGATCAACGACGTGTACTGCGACAGGAACGGACGGCTGTGGGTGGCGACGGTCGATGGCGCCGCCTTCCTAACGGAGGCAGGCGCGTTCCGCCGCATTCCCTACCAGGGAGATTTCGGCAATTTCCAGCGCATCCTCGAGGCCCCGGACGGCCGCATCCTGATGAGCAACGCCGTGTCCCTCTTCGCCTTCGATCCGGAAAAGGAAATGCTGCGGACCGTCGTCCCGGACTACAATGCCTACGGTCTCCCGGCGGAAGCCTGGGTGGGTGACCGCCTGTACAGCCTCTGGGGCCGGACGACGCTCAAGGCGTACAACAGCCACGACTTCTCCGTTATCGAAACCATTTCCCTCCCCTTCAACGCCTACCACATCTGCCACGCCGGCAATGGGGAGCTTTGGCTCTCGGGCGTCGGCAAGCTGCAGATCTTCGACACCCGCACCGGAAGCTGGAAGCCGCTTCCCGCGGCCATCCGCAACGAACGGGGCATCATGGGCGGTGACGTCGACCTTCTCTTCTCTGTCGATGACAACACCCTGTTGCTCAATGTCATCGGGAAGGGCATGTACTGCTGGCAGCGCAACATCGACCGCGTGCTGTTCCAGGATGAACCGGGCTTCCCTTACGAGATTCCCGGCTCCGAGATCCGCACCATCTTCAAGGACAGTCGGGGCAATCTCTGGTTCGGCACGGTGGACCAGGGCTATACCACCAGCTACCATTACCGCGACGGCTTCAACAACAACAAGCACCTGACCGCCGCTTTCGAGCACAAGACCGTCGTCTCGCTCTGCCGCGACAAGGCTGAACGGCTCTGGATCGCCACGATGACCGACGGACTGTGGGTGCGCGAACCCGGCACGGAGCAGGTCCGGCGCGTGGACGTCTCGCACCTGGTTCCCGACGCACACATCGGTTACCTCCGCTGCGGGCGGATTTACTGCGACAAGGATGGCGAGCTTTGGCTGCTGTTCAGTGACAAATACCGCGTCGTACGCTGCCGCTATGCGCAGGGACGGCTCCAGCTCATCGACAGTTTCTTCTTCACCCACCCCGCCGCCATCGCAGAAGACGACCTGGGCCGCATCTGGGTAGGCGGCAACGCGATGGAGCTGGCCCGCTACGACAAAAACACGCGCAGCGTCACGTCCATCCCTTATACGGAGCAATCTGACTGGCCCATCGTCTCTGACCTCATGCTCGCCGAGCCGGGGCGCATGTTCATCGCCGCCAACGGCACCAAATTGCTGCAGATCAACACCAATACCGGTCTCGTCTCCCCCATCGTGCTGACAGACGAGGAAACAAAAGCCTGTATCAATCGTTCTGTCCTGATCCCCAACGTGCTGTTCCGCGACAGCGGCGGCGACCTCTGGGTCGGGACCATCGCCAACGGCCTGCTCTGGCACGATTATGAGCGCAACCTCACCGAACCCGTTCCGGGTGCGCCTTGTGAGGATATCTGCGCCATTCAGGAAGACCGCCAGGGCAACATCTGGGTGTCGACCATGTACGGCCTCGGCCGCTACGACCGCACCGTCAACGAATTTGTCAACTACTATGCAGCCGACGGCATCGGCGGCAACCAGTTTTCCGACCGGGCCGCCTGCCTGCTCGGCGACGGCACCCTCATCTTCGGCGGCACCCACGGCCTGACCGTCTTCAATCCCATCGACGTGTCACAGCGACGCACCGTGCCCCTGGTGTTCGAAGACCTGAAGATCCACAACCAGCTCGTCTTGCCCGGCCCCGACGCACCCATCGACCGGGAGCTCTGCACGAAGCCCGACATCACGCTGCGTCAGGACCAGAACGGCTTCAGCATCTCCTTCGCCGCGCTGGACTACAGCGAGCACGAACGCTCCCACTATTACTACAAGATGGAGGGCTTCGATCGCTACTGGATCGATGCCGGCAACAACCACGAGGCCTACTACGCCAACCTGCCCGCCGGGCGCTACCAGTTCAAGGTCCGCATCACCAACAACAACCGGAGCATCGTCGAGACCGAAGATTCCCTGCAGGTCCGCATCCTGCCGCCGTGGTTCCGCACCGGGTGGGTCCGCCTCCTCTTCTGGTTGCTCACGCTGGCCCTCCTGTTTGGTTTCTGGTTGCTGTTCCGCCGCATCCACCGGCAGCAGCAACTGCATGCCGCACACATCCGCGAAGAGCGGGAACAGCGCGAAAAAGCACAGCAGGAAAAAGAACAGGAGCAGCGCCTCAACAAGATCCAGATGAACTACTTCTCCAACGTGGCCCATGAGTTCCGCACGCCGCTGACCATGATCGCCGGCCCGGTGGCCGAACTGGCCGAATCGGAAGGCGTCAAGGGCCGCGACCGGAAGATGGTGGGCATCATCCAGCGCAACGCCAACTGGATGCTCTCGCTGGTGGGCCAGCTGCTCGACTTCAACCGTATCGGCAACAACAAGTTACAGCTGAAAGTGGCCAAGACCGACATCGTCGCCCCGTTGCAGAACACCGTGGAGCTCTTCCGCTTCAACGCCGACTCGAAGAAGATCGAGCTCAGCGCCCAGGGCCTGGAAGAGCCGCTCGTGATGTGGGCCGACATTGACAAAGTGCAGAAGATCACGATGAACCTGCTCTCCAACGCCATGAAATACACGCCGTCCGGTGGAAAAGTGACGCTTTCGTTCGACGTGCTTCCGCGCGAAGAACTGACCGATCTCTTCCCGCTGACGGAAAAAGATACCGACCACCAATATGCCTGCATCGCCGTCTCCGACTCAGGCAGTGGCATTGCTGAAGAAGAGCTCGAAAAGATTTTCGAGCGTTTCTACCGCTCCGGCGAGCAAAACAAGTCAATGGGGTCCGGCATCGGCCTTTTCTACGCCCGCGCGCTGACAACGCTTCATCACGGTTACCTCAAGGCCTGGAACCGGCCGGAAGGCGGCTCCATCTTCCGCTTCATCCTGCCGGTGAGTGCATCCTCCTACACGGAAGACGAGCGCACCGAGCGGGAGCCCGAGATCGTCTCCGTCCCCATCTCCGCGCCGCTCGTCCCGGAGACGCCCGCTGACGAGCCGGAAGGCGGCCAGCGCCTCATCGCCGTCGTGGACGACGATATCGACGTGGCCAACTACGTAAAAGTCCTGCTGCAGCCCAATTACCGCGTCAACGTCTACTTCGATGCAGACGCGGCCCTGGCTGGCATGGCAACGGAAACGCCCGACCTGGTCATCAGCGACGTGGTGATGCCGGGCAAGAGCGGCTACGAGCTCTGCGAGGCCATCAAGAACGACCTTCAGCTGAGCCACATCCCGGTGATCCTGGTCACGGCCAAGGTAGCGGTCGAGAACCAGGTCCAGGGCCTGGCCAAGGGCGCCGACGCCTACGTTACGAAGCCCTTCCAGCCCGCCTATCTGCTGGCGCTGGTCAAGTCGCTTCTCAGCAACCGCGACAAGATGCGTTCCCAGCTGGGTTCCGCCACTTCCACCGACGAAATCGAACCGGAGGCCCTCTCCCCGCGCGACGCTGCATTCATGAAGCAGCTCTACGACCTGATGGAGAAAGAGTTGGACAACACGGAGCTCGACATCACGCGCATCACCGAGATGATGAAGATTTCCCGCACGAAGTTCTACTACAAGGTCAAGGGCCTCACGGGCGAGAACCCGTCGGTCTTCTTCAAGCGCTACAAGCTCAACCGCGCCGCCGACCTCCTGAAAGAGGGCAAGTACAACATGTCGGAAATCGCCTACATGACCGGCTTCAACACCCTCTCCCACTTCTCGACCTCCTTCAAGAAGCAGTTCGGCGTTCCCCCGTCCGAATACGTCGGCTAGAACAGCCTCTCCGACCCCGTTATTGCGCAAGGTGCTTCCTGCGCAGGGGTGACAGCGTTGCTCCTCAAGGCTCGCGGCAGCGCGACCTGCGCGTCCGTCCCTTGACGGCGAACTTCTCCCTTTTAGCCGTCGCTACGCTCCGCTAACGGTCGAAGAACCTGCGCCGTCACGAGACGGGACTCCCGCTTGGCCGCGTATTTCCTGCCGCTCGCAAATCGTCGCCCCGCTGTCACCCCTGCTGCTGTTCGCGCCTGCTTGGCGGCAGGGTTTTCCTAGGCCGGAAACGGACGGGACTCTAATTCTCCCGTCCCGTTCTGGCCGGGAGAAAACCCTGCCCGGTGAGCCTCCGGGCAGAGGATGCGCTTCCCACCTTCGTGCGACACAGAAGCGGATGCCGCTTCTTCTGTGTCGCCAGCTGCTTGAAGCCGAAATCGACTGTTTTTGCTCATCGACACAGACGAGAAAGATAAACCATCTGTGTCGC
>CAJODQ010000004.1:0-5635 GCA_905233345.1 uncultured Bacteroidales bacterium | reverse complement strand
TTGGCGCGAAAGGGACCGTTCATCTATCTCATCCCTTTCGCGGCAGGGAATCCAGCAAATTTCCCCAAAAAGCAGTCACGAAAGGGAAAAAGCGGCGCCTAGATGCCTTTCGTGACAAGGTCGACGACGCAATGACGGGGGTTATCGAAATGAATCCTTCATCCAGTCGCTCTTTCGCAGGGCTGGCAGCATGGAAACCGTTTTCGTGTACATCGCCCACCCACTTTTTCCGCTGATCCCAGAAAGCCGTTAACGACGAAGTGATGTCGCTCAGCTTCTACCTGAAAATCTGGGACATCTGTCGCTGCTGAGAACGGTCGACCAATCGCACCCGGATTACTGCGGAGGTTTAACCGAAGAGCGTTCCCGGCTGATTCGTCGAAGAACTGAGGCCCCAGCCAGCCGCGCTGGCGGATGGCGCTTGGAAGCCGCTACCAAGCGACAACCGCTCACGATAAACTAATGAAGTGTCTGGCTCCGGTGGTCTTGGCTGCAATCCAGAAAGCAGGCGCACTAGAATCCCTGGAATTACGGCTCATTCGCTCCGCCCATGAGCAGGCACCAGTCAAAAAGAACGTGATAGACAGCATTGTCCAGTTCCTGCAGATGGGAACCTGAACCGTCATCGGCGACTTCGAACGGGTCTACCGCATCCTCGACTCAATTCGAACCGTCCATTTCCGTCAAAGTGTGCCCGCTTCATCGCGCCAAAGTGAATCCTGAAGGCAATCATCTGGGCGCAACCTACTCATCGTAGCGGGTGTGCACACTTCACTCCGACCATACGGATACCCAAATAGACCCACTCAGGGCACACTTTGGCGGAAAGAACCGCAGAGCCACATGTATTTGGGTGCACTATCAATAGCTGAAATTGATGGATTGTTGTTCCAGTCGCTCAATCTCTTTTTTCAGTTTGAAGAATCTGACAGTATTTATTATCAGTAGAATCGGGGCTGCAACGGCACCGAATGCGACAACAAGAACAACTCTGATTATTCCGCGAATGAGCATATTAAACAGTCCTCCATCATCGGATAAACGGTCATCAATATCATCCAATGCTTTCTCCCGATCACTTCTTTTGGTTAATTTCCACGCAGTAGGAATACCTCCGATACCGCAAATCACAATTGCAGTAAAAGCGTCTTGAGTACTCAGGTAGATAGTAAGGCCAATTATGAGGCATACTTAGATGATCGCACTCTTGATTATCAATTTGTTTTTTTCTTTCTTGTCATCCTCCAGCAAAAAATCGATGGTCTGTCTATTGCAATCGCGACACATCGCTTTTTCATCAAAAGTATACTCTGTTTTGTCGATACACTCTTGACATAAACCTTTTCCGCATTTTCCACATTGGGCAACAGCGGCCCTTTCTTGGTGATAATAACAATTCATAGAATTATTGTTTTGGTATTTGCCTACTCTATTATGGTTTTTCAGCTACCACCCTTTTGCTATTGTTCAGACTATGGAATAATCCAGCCTTGGTTTACGATTAATATAAAGTTCTGTTTCTTCAAGTGACATTGATTTATTGTCATTGTTCAAAAACCGGACGCCATGAAGACTCGCTCCACGGCGTCCGGAGCCAGATTATTTTTGTTTTGACTGGATGGTTTTATCCATAGCGAGCCGTGCCACCTCAAAGGCCGTAGATAAAGATTCCGATTGGGGATTCCATGTAGTATTGCCACTTAGGCTGTCTGAATCCTTGAAAACACGAAAAACGCCTTCTTCCATTAAGACTCCATCAGGGTCAGCACCTTTCTCAACCATGCCAAATGCGTAATACAGGTTGCGGATTCCATCAGAAGATTTAATTCCCGAGATTATTAGGACAGTTCTGTATGGAATCCCCCAAGACGTTCCTTCTGTTGAAAAGTATGCTGAAAAACAATCATAAGAGCCGCAAATAAACGCCCCTTCACCTTTACTGCTTGCATTCTTCTGATATTCTTCGTAGTTCAAGGTGTTGTTTTTGAAATCTTGATCGCTGAAACGAATAGTAATCGGATTTACCTCCGTCCCGGGGGCATATCCGCCTCCCGACCCATCAGTATAATCTTCACAATAAACAGCTGTAAAAGGCGACACATAGTATGTACCTCGAACATCGGGTGGAAGTATCCCATTGTATATGGGCATGTACACCTCTAATTCTTCTTGTAACTCTTTGGGCAAGATGGAGGCCATACGTGGATCAGGCTGTTGATTCAAGTCAATTCCAAGTGTCGTTCCATCCAACAAGACAAGTGTGAGCACTCCACCTGAGAATATCACATTTTGGAAAAAACTGTCACCACCCTTCCCTGTCGCTTGTACAAGATTCCCACGAAAATCAGTCACATAAGAGTAATTGATTCCTTGATCATAACTGACCATCCAGTAACCGTCTCCGCTAATCTTCAATATAGGAGTTGCTCCGTCTGAGCCCGATGCAGGGATCTTATTGCCATAGCCATCTGTTATCCAAGAGGTTGCCCCATCTATGGTTTGCGTCCAATAGTACTGGTTACCAAATTGCTTGACACCAATTACCGGTGTCAATCCATCTGATCCTTTCGAGCCGTTCTTGATGGTGTATGAGTTTCCATCAGAGAATGAGATACGGATTCCGTCGTTGATAGTAGTTACATTAGTAATGGCCAAGTTGTTGGAAAGGACATTTACCATGGAACTCATGGTGCTCAGGTCAGTATTCAATTTGCTGAGCGTAGATTCAATCGAATTGACACGCTGCTCCAGGCTATTCAGTTTTTGCCAGATTGCAGTATCGTCAAATGTCTCGCAGCCGCTCACAGACAAAAGCACTAACCACAGAGGTAATAATCTCTTTTTCATCGCATTAAGATTCGATTCTATAACTACTCAAGGCTTTCTGTGATCTTATGGACTTGCTCGTTGAGGGTCTCGACAATTTTTGATAATGTCTCACCCAAGTCTTTTTCTTCATTGATCGCCTCTTTTTTCTCTTTCTTATTGAGAGAACCATCATTCAATCGCTCTTTGGCCCGATCGTATTTCTTCAGCCCCTGCCGTAAGGGATCGTTGTTGTCATAATTGGCGAATCCTTTGGCAGTTGAGTGAACCCGTAGGTTGGACAAAGTGTATGTAAACTCTTTTGTCCCATTCCCCGGCCAAGTTATCGTAAGGTCAAAAATTATGTTGTCAGAAAATTCTCCTGCGAAAGGATTATATGAAAACTTCGCATTGATCTCGGCTCCCTTGATGGAAATTGTCCGGGCTGCATCGTCAATGGATACTTTCTCAAAAGTAGAATTAATATAAGAGGTGATGCGTTTTACGGCCGTTTCCGCGCCACAGTCATAAGCGATCGTCCCTGTGATAAATGGTTCTCCTTCATCGTCTTTTGGGAAATCGTAGTTGAAGGTCTGCGCATAAAGAGAAAGCACCGTGATGCATGCTAAAACGAGGGAAAACAGAATCCGTTTCATAAGTTTATGCTTTTAATGGGTGGATAATTAGAAAAGGAAAGTCACGCCTAGGCGCAAATAGGACAAGTGGGTATAGCCCGCTTCAGCTGTAACTGCGAAATGTGGCGTGAAGAAATAGGAAGCGCCAGCCAGGAAAAGTGCTCCCACACCGGACAAATCATAGTATCTTCGGTATCCCAGACCTGCTTTTGCGTGTACTTCAAAGGCTTCATTGATGAAGAAATGGTATCCGGCAAATGTCGATGCCTGGATCCAATGGCTATGGTAGTTCGCGTACTCAAACAATCCGCCAGCACCCAAAGTGCCGGCTCTGCCGAAGTCAACAATACCATATTCTCCGGATAAACCAACAGGCGGTACCAATAGGTCTGACCACACGTAGGGGAGACCGACGGTTGCCTGGATCAGGAAATTCCCCGAAGAATAGGGATTGTCCTGTGCATAGGTTTTGCTCGCGACAGCGCACAACGCGAGAAGCGCAACAACAAGAATCGTTTTTTTCATAAGTAAATATGGGTTGTTATGTATTCTGGACAACTACTATTTCTCAATGGACTCAATTTGCCAGCCTCTATCTGCATAGTAAATGAAAGTGACTGGAACAACGATGTGCTCATTGTTATACACATTGTTGATGATTCTTCCGAATGGCGTTACCTCATAGCTTTCCAACACAGCTTGCGCAGTTGCCCTGTTACCGTCAATCAATATATTACGGACATCCGTAACCCTGATTTTGAAAGCGTTGAGAACGATTCGAGAAATGTTTTCCTTTGATTTGAGTTTCTCGTAATCCGACAACTCCTTTTGTGTACTGTCTACTACTGCCGGGGCCGTTTCGACAGCTTCATCGTAGACTTCGCAGCCTGGGTCTTCATCGTTTTCTCCAAACTCATCAAGCTGCACCTGATCTTCAGGCCAAGTGCCGCGTTCACCGTTAATAAGGAACCTGTCTTTCGGCCTCTCTTTTTTTGTATTGCCCTCCTGAATGAGTTTTTTTCCGGTTTTGGTCAGCTCCACAGTGACGAAACATTTCATTACGTCGACTGTTCTGTAGGCCGTCTGATACGTGTCGTAAGAGCCAAAATATCCGGTTTGCCTTACCTTTTTTTGGAATGACCGCCTCTCGGGTTTGGGAACCCTTTCGACATTGTACGTTATTACTCCGTTGGCAGCCAACTTACGAAGCTGGAACCGCGTCTGGTCGCTGTTTTCTTCATAATAGCCTGCTTTCAGGTCAGTTGTGGATAAGGTGGCGCCCATATACCCCAATTCCTCTTGAACAAGTTTCCTGGCCTGTCCTTTACTCAACTCTTTTTGCGATTGGCATCCGGTCAGCAGCATCCCGATGCAGCATGCAAATAAAGCGCTTTTGATTATTGTTTTCATAATCTCCTCTTTTCCAGGGCGACTCTTCTGGACCTTGATAATAATAGAAAGTGTGAGTCACCTTAGACTAATCTCCTCGGTTGGCTCTGGACTGCCTCGACAGTAAGAATAGTACAAGGATAACCCACACTGCTATAATGATGGCAGAAAGCCATAATTATAACCGGATGAGCGCCTTCGCACTTCCAAACTGCCTTAGAATTGTCCAGATTCACCGAGTCGGAAAAGCTAAACGCTTTCTGTATGTTCTGTCTCGAAAGACTTTACAAAAATACGATTATGAATCGGATTTTGCAATTATTTTTCATACTATGAGCCCAGATAGCCTCCATCATGAACACTTTGGCGGAAATCCTTTATGCTTGCTTTTCATAAGAATTATTCGCATCTTTGCAAAGAAATGCGACATCGTAAAGTCATCAAGTCGGTGACGTGTGATTGTGGAGCGAGATAAGATTATGATGACAATGGATTACCCTTACTCTGGCCAATCTGGCTATTTTCACCTTTGCTCTGACGGAGAACTGACGCCGCAATTCATCTCCTGCGACGAGGATTATCGTGTGGTATTCAACCTGATCGGTGTCAGTGCCACCCATGGCGACGTGTCTGTCCTGTCCTTTTCCATCGAAGATACCGGATCACCGCCAAAAGTGGGTGGAGAAGTATCGACCTTGATACTGTCTCTCGCGGCGCTCTTGCGCAGGGGCTGAAAGCGTTTCTCCTCAAGGTTCGCGGCAGGGTTTTCCTCGGCCGGAAACGGACGGGACTCTCATTCTCCCGTC
>CAJODQ010000003.1 GCA_905233345.1 uncultured Bacteroidales bacterium | reverse complement strand
ACTTCTCATCCTTGCTGTAAGTCTTTCTGTTCATTTTGTCCTAAATAAAGTTTACAGTTTTACATCATTCAGTGTAAACCTATTTCAGGACAAGTCAAACGAAAAATCGCGCAAAGCGCGAGGGGTCGCAGGGGGCTGTGCCCCTCGTAAAGAAGGAGGTGCCTTGGCGCCGACAGGCTACGAGAAAGCCCGCATCAGCGGGCCGCCGGAGGCCGGTACTTTGCTAAACCCAGCTTATGAAAGCACAACTCCCGGCATTAGCAAAGTACTAAGGCCGGGAGGCGCGGGGTTTGGGGCAGCGCCCCAGTAAATCAAGTAGCCCCGGGCGGAATCGAACCGCCATCTAAGGTTTAGGAAACCTCCATTCTATCCGTTGAACTACAGGGCCGATACGAAAATGCCGGGCCAGGCCCGGCATCCTTCTTCTTCAGCGATCAGAACTAAGCAACAGTCTTGTTGATGATCTGACGACCACGATAGAAGCCGCATTCAGGGCAGACGTGGTGATACATGACGGTAGCACCGCAGTTCGGGCAAGTCGTCAGCTGCGGAACGACAGCCTTGTCGTGGGTTCTTCTTTTATCTCGGCGCTGCTTCGAGATCTTGTGTTTCGGATGTGCCATTTTCTAGTATTTTAATTGTTTTTGTTTTTCAATAACTCTTTCAAGCCTTCGAACGGACGGGCGACATCGCCGTCGGTATCCGTCTCGCCGCCTTCGTTGTCGGTGATGAAACGCAGCATCTCGGGATTGCATTTCCCTTCGGGATGGACTTTCACCAGCGGGAGGCTCAGGCAGATGTAGTCGTACACGAACTGGTTGAGGTTCAACTCACTTTCCGTGTGATCGATCACCAGCACGTCGTCTTCCACACCGGCATCATCGACATCGACCGTGCCGAAGCCGACGGTCAGATGGGGATCGATGTCCACCTTCAGGGTCAAGTCTTCCAGACAACGGTCGCACTCCACCACGACGAACCCGACAATCTCACACACAATATCGAGCAGGGTCTGGTGACGCACGACCCGCACCTTTACGCTGCAGTCCGCATCCTTGATCAGGCTGTTTTCGAACGCTTGAAAGAACGGTTCCCCGATTTCATACCGGAATGAACTCTCGCCCAGGGGCAAACCCTTAATCGGGATTACGATGTCCTGATACATTTTGTCCATATCGGAAAAATTGGGGCTGCAAATATAGCAAAATAATTTGAATATTAACTTCTTTCTGCTCTTTTTCGCGCCGTTTCGTCGAGAATGATCTTGCGCATGCGCATCGACTTGGGCGTCACCTCGACGAGTTCATCCTCCTGGATGTACTCCAGCGCCTCTTCGAGGCTGAAGCGCACGGGCGGCGGCAGCATCACCTTCTCATCGGTGCCGGCGGCGCGCACGTTGGTCAGCTTCTTGGTCTTGCAGATGTTGATCACCAGGTCGAAGTCGCGGATGTGCTCGCCCACCACCTGGCCGGCGTAGACCTCTTCGCCCGGATCGATGAAAAAGCGGCCGCGGTCCTGCAGCTTATCCATGGCGTAGGCCACGGAGAGGCCGGTCTCGTGTGCCACCAGCGAACCGTTGGTGCGTTTCTCGATATCGCCTTTGAACGGCTCGTAGTCCTTGAAGCGGTGTGCCACCACGGCCTCGCCCTGGGTGGCGGTCAGCAGGTTGCTGCGCAAGCCCATGAGGCCGCGCGACGGGATCTCAAAGTCGAGGTGCACGCGGTCACCGCGGGTCTCCATGCGGATCAGCGCGCCCTTGCGGCGGGTGGTCATCTCGATGGCGCGTCCCACGAATTCCTCGGGCACATCGATGGTCAGCGACTCGATCGGCTCGCAGCGCTTGCCGCCGATGGTCTTGTCGAGCACGCGGGGCTGGCCCACCTGCAGCTCGAAGCCCTCGCGGCGCATGGTCTCGATGAGGATCGACAGGTGCAGCACGCCGCGGCCATAGACCACGAAGGAGTCGGCGTTGACGCCGGGCTTCACGCGCAGGGCCAGGTTCTTCTCGAGTTCGCGCTCCAAGCGCTCCTTGATATGGCGGCTCGTCACGAATTTACCTTCGCGGCCGAAGAACGGCGAGTCGTTGATGGTGAACACCATGCTCATGGTCGGCTCATCGACGGCAATGGGCGGCAGGGGCTCCGGGTTCTCGAAGTCGGCGATGGTGTCGCCGATCTCGAAGCCGTCGATGCCCACCACGGCGCAGATGTCGCCGCACTGGACGCTCTCGACCTTGCGTTTCTCGAGGCCCTCGAAGACCATCAGGTCCTTGACTTTCTGTTTCTCCACGATATCATAGCGCTTGCAGAGCGAAACCGGCATGCCGGCACGCAGGCTGCCCCGGGTCACGCGACCCACGGCGATGCGGCCCACGTACGGGGAGTACTCCAGCGAAGAGATGAGCATCTGCGGCGTGCCTTCCACGATCTGCGGAGCAGGAATCTCCTCGATGATGGTGTCGAGGAGCGCGGTGATGTCGCTGGCGGGCTCGCGCCAGTCGCGCGACATCCAGCCCTGCTTGGCGCTGCCGTAGATGGTCTTGAAATCGAGCTGCTCCTCCGTGGCGTTGAGCGAGAACATCAGGTCGAACACTTCCTCGTTCACCTCGTCGGGACGGCAGTTCTGCTTGTCCACCTTGTTGATGACCACGATGGGCTTCTTGCCCATCTCGAGGGCTTTCTGGAGCACGAAGCGGGTCTGCGGCATGGTGCCTTCGAAGGCGTCGACCAGCAGCAGCACGCCGTCGGCCATGTTGAGCACGCGCTCCACCTCGCCGCCGAAATCGGCGTGGCCCGGGGTGTCGATGATGTTGATCTTCACATCCTTGTAAGGGACCGATACGTTCTTGGCCAGGATGGTGATACCGCGTTCACGTTCGAGGTCGTTGTTGTCGAGAATGAGTTCGCCGAGGTCCTCGGCCTTGCGGGTCAGTTTGGCCTGGTAGATCATCCGGTCCACGAGCGTGGTCTTGCCGTGGTCCACATGGGCGATGATCGCTACGTTTCTGATATCTTGCATACTACGTGAATAATCTTCCTTTGGAAGTCGCAAAAGTAGAAATAATCTCGCAATTATCAGAAACTGTTTCGTATTTTTGTAGCATGGTTGAAAAGATTATCATCCTCGACTTCGGATCCCAGGTGACCCAGCTCATCGGCCGCCGTCTCCGCGAACTCAACGTTTATTGTGAAATCCAGCCCTACAACAAGAT
Source organism: uncultured Bacteroidales bacterium (assembly GCA_905233345.1). GTDB lineage: Bacteria > Bacteroidota > Bacteroidia > Bacteroidales > UBA932 > Cacconaster. The sequence goes on along the minus strand of CAJODQ010000003.1, from coordinate 113,388 downwards.
ACCCGTCCTCGACGAAAGCGTCAAGGGCGTGATCCTCTCGGGCAGCCCCTGCTCGGTGCGTGACGCCAACGCCCCGCAGGTGGACCTGTCGCTGCTGCGCGGCAAGCGCCCGCTCCTGGGCATCTGCTACGGCGCCCAGCTGCTGGCCCACACGGGCGGCGGCAAGGTGGAAGCCTCCAACACCCGCGAGTATGGCCGCGCCATGCTCAAGGTGGTGGCCCCGTCTCCGCTGCTCCAGGGCGTGAGCCCCGAGACGCAGGTGTGGATGTCGCACGGCGACAGCATCTCCGCCCTCCCCACAGGCGCCGAAGTGATCGCCTCCACGGCCGATGTGGTCAACGCGGCTTTTCAATTCCAGGATGAGCCCACCTACGCCGTGCAGTTCCACCCGGAAGTGTACCATACGACCGAGGGTTCAAAGATGCTGGCCAACTTCGCACTCGGCATCTGCGGCTGCCAAGGCGACTGGACGCCGGATTCCTTCATCGAGACGACAGTCGAATCGCTCCGCAGGCAGATCGGCGACGAGCGCGTGATCCTGGGCCTGAGCGGCGGCGTTGACTCCACCGTGGCCGGCGTGCTCCTTAACAAGGCCATCGGCAGCCAGCTTACCTGCATCTTCGTGAACAACGGCCTGCTGCGCAAAAACGAATTCGAGGACGTGCTGACCTCCTACAAGGACATGGGCCTCAACGTCATTGGGGCCGACGCCTCCGCCGACTTCCTGGCGGCTCTCGCCGGCGTTTCCGAGCCGGAAGCCAAGCGCAAGATCATCGGCCGGCTCTTCGTCGAGACCTTCGACAAATACGCCCGGCAGATCGAAAACGCCCGCTGGCTGGCCCAGGGAACCATTTATCCGGATGTGATCGAAAGCGCCGGCATCCCCGGCATCGCTTCCAAGATCAAGAGCCACCACAACGTGGGCGGCCTGCCCAAAGAGATGAACCTCAAGATCGTGGAGCCGCTGCGCATGCTCTTCAAAGACGAGGTGCGCCGCGTGGGCCGCGCCCTGGGCATCAAGGAAGAGCTGGTGGGACGCCATCCTTTCCCGGGCCCGTCGCTGGCCATCCGCATTATCGGCGACATCACGGAAGAGAAGTTGGCCATCCTGCGGGAAGCCGACGACATCTTCATCCGCGGGCTCCGCAGTTACGACTGCACGGGCATGGGCTTCCCCTGCGCCTCAGATCCGCGCGTGATGGCGACCAACCTGTACGATGCCATCTGGCAGGCCGGCGTGATCCTGCTGCCGGTCAAGAGTGTGGGTGTTATGGGCGACGAGCGTACCTATGAGAATCCCGTGGCCCTGCGCGCCGTAGTTTCCACCGACGCCATGACGGCCGACTGGTTCCCCTTCCCCTACGACTTTCTCCGCGACGTCTCCAACGAGATCATCCGCAAGGTCCGCGGCGTCAACCGCGTCGTCTACGACGTCTCCTCCAAACCGCCGGCCACTATCGAGTGGGAGTAATAGCGGTATAGCCGCAGGCGATGCCACCGGAGTAGCTGTCGTAGTGGACGTCGGTGAAGCCGGCGGCTTCGAATTCGCGGCAGAGAGCTTCATAGCGAGGGAAGGCCAGTACAGAGTCGACCAGGTAGCCATAGGCATCTCCGCTGCCGACGGCCTTGCCCACCAGCCGCATCGCATGCTTGAAATAGAACAGATACAGGGCGCGCCAGAGCGGGTTCTTCGGCACGGCGAATTCAAGCACGGCCAGTCGGCCTCCCGGCTTCAGCACGCGGCGGATCTCCGCCAGGCATTGCGGCCGGTGGTCGAAATTGCGCAGGCCGAAGGCGATGGTGACGGCGTCAAAAGACGCATCGGGGAAAGGGATCTGTTCGGCCGAACCCAGGACGAACTGCGGCTGCGGCGCCAGTCCGGCGCACTTCAGCTTCCCGATCTCCATCATCTCGGCCGAGATGTCGAGGCCCGTCACCTGCCAGCCCCGGCGGGCCATGGCCTTTGTCAGGTCGCCCGTTCCGCAGGCCAGGTCGAGCACGGCAGGCGACGCGGAAGGCAACGCGCGGGCCAGTTTCCGGACGAAGCGGCGACGCCACAGGCGGTCGATGCCCAGCGACATGCCGTGGTTCATCCGGTCGTACTTTGCCGCGATCGAATCGAACATGCCTGAGATCACCTCCGCATCCTTGTTCAAATCTTTCTGGCTCATAGCAGCAGTTTCACGCGGAAACCGCGCGTGGTGGGTTCTTCAATGATCTCACGGCACAGGGGCAACAGTGCCTCCCGGTTCTTGAGCGGGGTTTCCTGCAGGTTCTCCACCATGAAGTCGAGGGAGGCTTCGTCGGCGATTTCCTTGTAGTTGAGGCGCACGGTCATGGGCCGGTATGCCGCCATGATGTCGGTGACCATCAGCTCGCTGATCTTCTCGACGCGGTCACAGTACTGCGGGATGTTGTTCTTGATGCAGAAGCGCGTCATCGTGGTAAACATGCCCGGAAGGTCGAAATCGTCGGCGGTGACTTCGAAGACCTCGCGGCGGATGCGTTGCGTGAATTCCTTGGTGGCGCTGCGCCGGGGATTCTCGAAGATCTGCTGCGGCGTGCCATCCTCATGGATATAGCCGCCGTTCATGAAGAAGATGCGGGTGCTGACGTCGCGGGCGAATCGCATCTCGTGCGTCACGATGAGCATCGTCATCCCGTCGCGCGCCAGCTGGCGCATGACGCTGAGCACTTCGCCGACCATCGTGGGATCGAGGGCGGACGTCGGCTCGTCGAAGAGGATGACCTCCGGATTCATGGCCAGGCAGCGGGCAATGGCCACACGCTGCTTCTGGCCACCCGAAAGGGACGAAGGGTAGACTTCGGCCTTCTCGGCCAGGCCCACCTTGCGAAGCAGGGAAAGAGCTTCTTCGCGGGCATCGGCCATACTTTTTCCCAGAATCTTCACCGGCGCATACATGATGTTCTCGAGTACGGTCATGTGTTCGAAGAGATTGAAGTTCTGGAACACCATGCCCATCTTCTGACGCAGTTTGTGCACCGGATAACCCTTGGCCAGGATGTTCTCGCCATTATAGAGGATTTCTCCGCTTGTAGGCGGGTCCAGCAGGTTGAGCGCCCGCAGGAAAGTACTCTTTCCCGTACCCGACGGGCCGATGATGCTGATCACCTCGCCGGGCTGGATCTCACAGTTGATGTCCTTGAGGACCGTCAGGCTGCTGCCGTCCGGATTGCGATAGGTCTTGCTCAGATGTTTGACGCTGATCATAACACGTGCTGGTTTCTAGGCATGGCCCATTTCAAAAGAACGGCGATCAGCCACGCCAGGAGGAAATAAAGGACCGTGACCACCAAGAGGGGGATGAACGGGTCGAAAGTCCGGCTGCGGATCATGTCCCCGGCGCGCGTCAGGTCCTGGATGGCGATATAACCGACGATCGAAGTGCCCTTGAGCAGCGAGATGCAGAGACTCTGGTAGAGCGGCAGACCGTTTTTGAGCGCCTGCGGGAACACGATGTGGAAGAAGGTCTGGATCCGGGTAAAGCCCAGCGCCAGGCCGGCCTCAGTCTGGCCGTGTGGAACGGCATTCAGCGAAGTATTGTAGATATCGCCGGCTCCTGCCGCAAAATCCAGGGCGAAAGCGATGATGGCCACCGTGGCAGGATGCAGGCCGCTGCGCGCGAAGACCACGTAGAACAGGATCAGCAGGAGCACCAGGATGGGAATCCCGGCCATGAACCAGTTGTAGAATCCGGCTGTCTTGCGCACCCAATTCCGCCGGCTGCGGGTCATGGCGCAGAGTCCGACGCCCAGCACGGAACCCAACAGGATGGCCAGGATCGTAATCTTCAGGGTTTCCAGCAGGCCCGACGTGATATATTTCCAGCGGGATTCTTCGATGAGATTTTTATGAAGGCTCGTTTTGAAACGCTCCCAATAGTTCGTTGTGGCATCGGCCCTTGCTTCCTGGTCCAGCACGTAATAGGCCGGATGAAAGTTGTGATAGGGGTTGGCAAAGACAAATTCCTCCTGCCGCTCCGGTGTGACGAACATGCCGCCGATGAGGACGTCGGCCATGCCGTTCCGTATAGCGATCATGCCGGAAGCATCGTACAGACTGATTTCCAAGGGCCTGTGCAAATAAGACGAGAGCGCACGGAGCAGATCGACTTCGAAACCATACCATTCGTCGCCGATCATGAAGGAAATGGGTGCCATATTGGTGATGCAGACCACACGCAGCGCTTTCCCCTCCGTCGCGACCGGGATGTGACGTTCCGTCCGATTGTCGAGATATGCATCCGTAAGCCAGAAGTCCTGGAGTGTCTGCATGGTTCCATCTTCCAACAGGCTGTTCTGGACCGTGTTCATCGCCAGCGCGAGCTGCTCGCCTTCGGCATCTTTCCGAAACATAAGGGCAGTCGGGAACTCCTGATCTCCCTTGAAGGCGATCTTGACACCGAAATCGCGACGGATCTCGGAATTGAAAATGGTCTCGTCGTTAATGATGACATCAGACTGCCCCGTCAGAAGGGAATTGAGGAGGTCGGCATCCCTGTTGAACAGCAGGAGATGGATATCGTCCCTTTGGGACAGGTCCAGGTCATAGCAGGATCCTGCTGTCGTAGCGACCGTCAGCCCCACGATATCTTCCTCGCCATGCAGTTGCGCAACCTTTTTCTCGCCGGAAGAGCAGGAAACCATGCCGATGAGAACAAAAAGGGCGCCGACAATAAGGGAAACAGGCTTTTTCATGCAGCAAAGATAGGGTATTATACGAAAAAAGACCTGCTGTTGCAGGTCTTTTTTCGCGTGCCCAGGACAAGACTCGAACTTGCACGCCCTAAAGCGGGCACCAGCCCCTCAAGCTGGCGTGTCTACCAATTTCACCACCTGGGCGGGGATTGGGATTGCAAAGGTACAGCTAATTTTGAACTATGCAAATTTTTTTGCTGATTTTTGCTCCCAATGCTACCGTACGCCGCTGTGACCACCGCCGGAGAAGCCGCCACCGCCACCAAAGGACGAGTGGCCGCCGCCGCCGCTGCGGCTGAATCCGCCGAGCGAGCCGCCGGAATACGACGGCGTGGGCGGGGTCGCATAGCGCGCCAGCGTATCGGCATACGAACGCGTCAGGTAGATCACGTTGGACATGTCGTTGTAGTTCATCGAGCAAGCCTTCTCAAACATCACCGGATCGATGTCCTTGAGCTCCTTGGCCACCTTGTCAGCGATGCCGAAGAGCGAGGCGAAGATCAGGTAGTCGCGCCACAGCGCCACCTCGGGCGTCGTGCGCTGCTTGATGAGCGTCGTGTCTTCCAGGAACTTCCGGAAACCGACGATCTTGCGGTTCTCCGTCTGGCCCCGCAACGTGTACTTGCCGGCATCGTAATAGCCGCCGCCTTTCAGTTTCGAGAGGCCGCTGCTCTTGACCCGGCTGGTCCAGTTGACCAGGGTACTGTTGTGGTTCTTGGCCCACTTCGAGAACTCCTTCTCTTCCAACACCTTGTTTTCGCCGCTGGCTTCATACATGAATTTCCAGAGCGATTCCTCGGTGTGGTCGAGCTGCTTGAAGGCGTTGAAGTTGTCGGGGTTGAAGCGGATCTCCACCTTGCCGGTCGCCAGGTCGCGGGAAGCGGTCAGGGCACCCACCTGCAGCATGTGCAGGATCATCGCGGAAGCTACGGAATTTTTCTTCGTCTTCAGGTCAGGGCTGGTGGACACCACATAGTAGTTCTTCAGGATGTCGCTGCCGTACGGAATATCACGCGACCAAGGGATGGTGGAAAGCTTACGCGTACCGAAGGTGTTCTTCTTCTGTTTGCGCTTCTGGAAGCGGTAGAAGATGAACGGGAGCACCGGCAACAGGCACATGCCGAAGAAGAAGATGAAGCCCAGGATCGCATAGAGTGTTTCCTGCGCCTTGCTCATCGGCACATCGGGTTCGTCGGCACCCTCCAGGGCCCGGTCGAGCACCGCACTGAACGGGCGTTCCTGCACGCTCTGGGAATCGAAGACACCCTTGTCAAAGCGCATGAGCACGATGACGGAGTGGTCCGGTTCGAGCGGGTTCTCACTCTCGGCGATCACCTTGCCGTCTTCCCGCCAGATGTAGCCGTCGTAGCCGAAACCCCAGATGCGCGTGAGGGTATCCATCTCGAAGCCGGGCTTCTCGATGGTCACCTTCACGTGCTCGCCGCGGAAATCGTTGGGCGTGTAGAACTGGTAGTGGATCATGTCGTAGTCGTCGAGGCTCTTGACCAGGTTGGTCAAGGTGTAGTCGACGGTGTACGTACGACGTCCGTATTCCCCGATACCCCAGCAGATCTCATAGCCGCCGGAGATGGAATTCAGGCCGCAGTGATTCTTCTTTTTTTCAAAAGAGCGGTCGGCATCCCAGGACCGGTCGGTCGTATAGACCTCCCCCGTCTCGTCGGAGACGGTCAGGTCGAGGATCTTGATGTCGCCCAGATTCTCGCGGCCCAGGTACACCTCGGTACCCCGGCTAAGGGTCATGTCCCAGACCTCCCGCACCTTCGCGCTGCCATCGGTGTCGAGCGTGACGGTGATGTCGACGTCGTGCACCTGGTTCTGCGCGGCGGCGGGAAGGGCCGTCAGGCATGCGAGGATGAGTGCGAAAATCCAGCTAAAGCATTTCATCCACTTAGATTTTCATGGAAGGCATGTCGGTCTTGCCCACGTTCTCCTGCAGGTATTCGCGCGGCACGAAGTGCAGCATCGAGGCCACGATGGAGTCGGGGAACTGACGGATCAGCTGGTTGAACTTGGTGACAGAGTCGTTGTAGACCATACGGCTCATACGCACCTGGTTCTCATAGAGGTTGACATTGTCGATACCTTTGTTGAACTGCTCGTTGGCCTTCAGTTCCGGATAGCGCTCCACCACGACATTGAGGGCGGACATGGCCTGCGTGAAGAGGTTCTCCTGCGCGTTGGCATCAGCAGTCGTGCTGCCGGAGGTAATGGGACGGCGCTGCGCGATGGTGTCGCTGATGGTCTTGTACTCATGCTCGGAGTAACCCTTGATCAGTTCGGCGATGGCGGTGAGGGCATCCCAGCGGCTGGCCTGCTGGACGCCGATCTGGCTGAGGCCGTTCTTGCAGATTTCTTCCTGTTTGACGAGTTTCCGCTGGACGGAAATGACCCAAAGGACCAGAATGGCCACGATGGCAATGATGATAATAACAGTCATATCAGTAAGAATTTAATTGATTTTCAATGTGTTTTTAATGTTTTCGGCGATCTTCGCCACCAGGCAGATGCGGGCCTCGCGGCTCGCCCAGCCGATGTGCGGTGTCAGCAATAATCGTTCCGGATGCTGCAGGTGAAGATACGGATGATCAGCAGGCAGCGGTTCCTTCGTAAAAACATCGACCGCCGCACCGGCGATCCGGCCTTCATCCAGGGCACGGACCAGGTCCGCCTCCACAATGATGCCGCCACGGCCCATGTTGACGATCACAGCGCCGGGTTTCATCTGACACAGGGCTTCGAAGCCGATCAACCCTTGGGTCCGCGCATTCAGCGGACAGTGAATGGAAACCACATCGCAGCGCTTGAGGAAATGGTACAGGTCGGTATCGGCCTCGTAGCGGTTAGAGTGCGGCTTGCCGGAAGTCGGATAATAGAGTACCTGCATGCCGAAGGCCTCGGCGATGGCCGCCACCCGGGAACCGATGTTGCCCAGGCCCACCGTGCCGAAAGTCTTGCCTTTCAGCTCGAAGAAGGGCTCCACAGCATTGGTGAAGCAACCACTGGCGCTATAGGCGCCGCTCTTGACATAGTCATCGAAATACCGGGCCTTCCCTACCAGATTGAGGATGTGCATCCATGTGACCTGCGTTACGCTCTCCGTAGAATAGTCCACCGCATTGCGCACGGGGATTCCTTTCGAGGCGGCATACTCCGTATCCACGTTGTTGGTTCCCGTGGCCGCCACGCAAATGAGTTTCAGGGCAGGATTGGAATCGATCTGCTCCTTCCCCATCCACACTTTGTTGGTAATCACCACGTCAAAGCCATGGATACGGTCAAAGACCTCTTCGGGCCGGGTCGAAGGATAGGCGACATAATCGCCCAAAGAAGCGACAGGCGCCAGGGAAACATCATTCCCCAGCGTCTGTGCATCCAAAAATACGATCTTCAGCATCGCTGAAAACTCAGGTTTACGCTTTCGTGACCTTCTCGAGCCACTTCACCATGCCGAGCATGATGGACATCGATACGAAGCAGATGATGAGGAACACCATCCAGCACTTCCAGATCGGCCAGGCATTGAGCATGATCGGGCCGACGAAGATGAAGAGGTTGCCGATAGCGGTAGCACCCAGCCAGAGGCCCTGGCAGAGGCCGACCATGTTCTTCGGTGCGACCTTCGAGACGAAGCTCAGGCCCAGCGGCGAGATCAGCAGCTCGGCGACGGTCAGGAAGAAGTAAATCACGAACATCACCCAATAGCCGCATTTCTCCAGGCCGGCCGCCTCCATCTGGATGGAGTCCATGGCGCGGAACTCGTTGCCGGAGGGATAGTGGTGGACCAGCGAGAGGACGACCAGGAAGAGGTAGGCCAGGCCGGCGATGAACATACCCATCGAGATCTTGCGGGGCGTCGACACGCCTTTGCCCTTGCGGGCCAGGGCGGCGAAGATACCCATCACGATCGGGGTGAGGATAATCACATACAGCGGGTTGAGGGCTTGCGAGATCTCCGGTGCGATCTTCGAGGAATCCACGAAGTCACGGGCGAAGACCATCAGCGACTGGCCGTTCTGGTGGAACGAGAGCCAGAAGAAGATGGCGATGCCGAGCACGGCGAAGAGGGCGGCCATGCGCTGCTTGATTTCCTTGGCCATGGCGAGTTTCTCTTCCTGCGTGTATTCGACGCTCCGGGCAGCGACTTTCTTACCCGGCTGCGGGAAGATGTGCTTGGTGCAGAGGAAGATGACCAGCGAAGTGATCATGGCGAGGGCCGACACGATGAAGGCCCAGTGGATACCGGTGTTGAACACTTCCACATAGTCGGAGCAGAACTTCGCCGGGTCGGCGAGCACGGCGGGATCCGTCACGGATGCGTTGGCCGTCTCAATAAATTTCTGGGATTCGACGATGGCATGGTCGCCGCCGATGAACTTGTGGCACAGGCCGGCCATATCGGCGTTGTAGATGAAGTTGCTGCGGGACAGCCACCATTTGCGGAGGATCGGAGCGATGAACGGGGCGATCACGCCGCCGATGTTGATGAACACGTAGAAAATCTGGAAGCCGGAGTCGCGTTTATCCTTGGCGATCTTCAGGGCTTCGGGGCCTTTCTTGGCTTCTTCTTCTTCGAATTCGTCGTAGAGTTTGCCGACGAGGGCCTGGAGGTTGCCCTTGAACAGGCCGTTACCGAAGGCGATGCAGAGCAGGGCCAGGCAGGTGAAGATCAGGATACCCCACCAGCCGCCGTTGCCGTCGACCACCATGCCGTCGACCTTGCTGAAGAGCGGAATGGCGAGGGCCACATAGCCAGCTGCCATGATGAAGAGGCCGATCTGGATGGTACGGTTGTAGTTCTGGGTCTTGTCGGCGATCAGACCGCCCACGAGGGCGAGGATGTAGATGCCGAAGTAGAAGAAGGAGTAGATGAGGCCAGCAGTGCCGTCGGGCAGGCCGAATTTCGACACGAGGAAGAGCAGCAGCACGGCGTTCATGATGTAGTAGCCGAAGCGCTCGCCCATGTTGCTCAAGGCGGCCGCGATCAGGCCCTTCGGGTGTTCTTTCGCCTTCTTCAGGTAATAGACGACGAAGATAGCGACGATGATCAGGATCAGGGTCAGCAGCACCATCGTAGCGTTGCTGTTCCACAGATTGGTCAGTACGGAAAGTATTTTCATGTTTTTTTGATATTGAATTTCTACAAAGTCCTACAAAGTTAACAAAAACTCTCTGAACAAGGATGACGGAAATGCTAATTCACGATCGTTACGACCAGACTATAAGAGAATGATAGCGCCAGTATCTTGAACTGAGGGTCGGTCTCCGTGGGGAAGATCCACAGGTCGTAATGGGCTGTCAAGCCGAATTCTGCTCCGGGCACAGGATCTGCCTGGAACCGCACGGCCAATTTCAGCGTTTCCGGCAGCAGCTGGGCCGACATCTTAAAATACGGGCCCTCAAGGTCTCCATATTGTTCCTGCAAAATAAAACGGCCCTCCAGCCACTCTCTCCGCAAACCCAGTTTAGAGAACAGGCTTGTGATATCGACAACCGCGGTATTGTCCTCCTGGATATCGTTAACCCCGACAATGGCTCTTTCAGGGAACCAGACGGCATTGTACCACCCGATCTCTTTTTCAGGACGGATCTGGATCGTATCCTTGACATGCCAGCGGTCCGTCAGGACCAGCTTGCCCAGCAGGGACTCATGCTTGACCCCGGAAGAATCCTTGAAATTATGCCAGATCTGCCAACCGTAGGACGGATCCTTGGCGTCCGGCCAGGACTGGGTATAGGTGATACCTGCCGTATCGGGGATGAACACTATCATCTTCTTTTCCTTGTCAAGCTGGATGAACATAGGTGCCATGCCTTCGTTCTCAGGAACGAAGCGTACAGAATCGATGAACGAGGCATTATAGGTACGGGTATCAGACCCGTCTTTCGTTTCGAAGATTCCGCTGTCCAGCGCATAATAGATATTGTTTACACTCCCGCCTCTTTTAAATGTGAAAGAAGCGGCAGGATAGGTCCAATATTTAAGGCCTTTCAAGGGTTTCGGCACCATCACAAGTTTAAAAGAATCCGAAGTGATATATTTCGGTTTCTGAGTGTTGCCACAGGCCGCCGAAAGAGCCACGGTAACTTCGTCCCAGACAACATAAGGGCACTGGCAGGATATGGTGACGGCATACTTTCCTTCGACCGAGGGATCGGCCGTCAACGAGAGGGAATACAGGATGGACGATGCATCGCCCTGGGCATTGTTGCCCCAGGTCGGGAAGAACTGCTTCCTCGAAAGAATGTCCAGCTTCAGCTTTGCTTCGTCGATGACCGCATTCGCCGGATTGACCTGGATGTCGGCTCGCCATGAACCGCCGGCTGCCGTCGTCAGTGTCGGTTCCCCCAGATATATCAGCCGGAACGGGACAATGGCTTCTTCCAGCTCGACGAGCGCCCGCTGAAGGGCGGCCAGAAGCCCTGTCGTCGACTGGGTCTGGTTGATGATAGCTGCGCGGATGCCCTGGAAGGCCTTGGCCAGTTCTTCGGGGGTCATCTGGGAAGCCAGGGTATCCAGCTGCGCCACGATTTCATCCCCGACCTGCGCGATGCTGGCATCGAGGCTGTCCAGGCTGGCCGCAAGGGCCGTCTGCGCCGTCCGGACAGCCTCCGTTTCGTCGAGAAAACCCGCTCCCAGCGCCGCAGCGATCAATTCGATTTTTGTCGCCAGGCCCGCCGACTGCGCCTCAACTGCCGCTGCAATGGCTGACAGTTTTTCTTCCAGCGTGCCCTCCAGCGACACAATGGCCTCCCGGATCAGCGCACAGGCTTCGTCGTCTGTGGCCGCAAGCGTCCGGACCGTTGCCTCGATCAGGCCCAGTTTCGTCTCCAGGTTCAGCGTCTGGCCCTGTACGGCGGCTTCGACCGCAGCGAGTTTCGTCTCCAGTTTGCCTTCTACGGCATCGATGGCTGCGCGGAGCAGCGCCTGCTGCGTCGTGTCCGCGGCAAAGCCTTCCTGTACCGCCGCTTCAATCAGGCCCAGTTTCGCTTCCAGGCCCGTGGTCTGCAGCTTGACCACCGATGCGATGGCCGAGAGTTTCTCTTCCATCGTGCCGTTCAGCGATGCGACCATCGCCTGGATCTGCCGCAGGGCCTCCTGATTGTCTGCAAGGCCCTCATCGACAGCTTGCTCGATCGCCGCCAGCTGGCTGGCAAGCGACGACGCCATTTCGTCCAGCGCTGCGGTGACGCCGCTGTAGTCCGCATCCAGCGTGATGTCGGCCGACAAGGGATCTTCCCGGCACGCGGAGAGCATCAGCAACACGGCAAGGGAAAGGAGCAGAAAGGGATAGCAAAATCTTTCCATATTTTAGTCCGTCAACTTCAAGGTGATATAATAGGTGATCAACAGCTGCCGCGGATCAAAGCCACTGGAGCTTTCATCGGGCTGCATCTTCAGCCGGACCCTTCCGCGCACCCGGTATTCCTGGCCGGATGCGAATACGGTATTCTTATCAAAAATCAGATTCGCTTCGCATCCCGTCCCCGTCCAGTTCAGTGTCATCGGAATATAACCGTCAGCCAGATCCTGCTGTGTCAGGGGATCCGAGTTATAATCTAACCGATATCCCGTATTATTCCTGCATGCCAACAGGAGATTTTCATCCAGACCCATATACTTGAACCCAACGTTCAGATTGTACGGCAAGTAGGTTTGTTCTCCTGTTTTGACGAAATGCTTGTCATTCACACTGACATTGAGAATAAGATTCAGTTCGTGGGAGTTGTACCAACCAATATCGACAGGGACGGAAGTTTGATTGCCCTCCTTGTCGGTCAGGATCAGGGCACCTGCCAAGTCCATTCTTTCATAGAGCAGATGCTCGATATTCCGCCATTGCTCGCTGTCCGTCGTATCCGGGCAGAAAGTCACGTAAGGGTAAGGGGCATTACTGTCTTCGGGGTGCTTTACCCATTGGGTCTTTACCGGAGCAGCACCGGAGTTCGGGACAAAAACAATGGTATCGAGATTGTCGACCGAGTAGCTACGCGTCTCCGATCCGTTTTTCTGCTGGAAACTGACCTTGTCGAAGACATAATAGATGACACCCAGGGTATCGGCTTCGTATCTACCTTGATTATGGGAATAGAAGGTATCCCGCGCGCACAACGACGCATAGCGATAGACCCAGGGCTGGAGCCCATCGGAGGCCAGGGGCATCATGGTAGCCTGGAACGTTGTCGTGGAGGCAAACTTCGGATGGCCGTCCGTTCCATAATTGTATTCGAAGGCCAGGATAGCCTCATCCCACACACCGGCAGCATCCGTCGTCGACACCGTGGCAAGAAACTGTCCCTCGACAGCCGGGTCGGGAACAAGGGCCTTGAGGGTGAAGTGGTCTGCTTCCACCCCGGAAATCTGGCTGAAAAATTGTTTGCTTTCCACGATTTCGAGCCGCACATTGTCTTTGGAAAGTTCTCTTCCCACTGGATTGACGAGCAACGGAACCGTGATTTCCTTCCCCCTCGTCAGCGTGTAGGACGCATCCCCGAGATAAGACACGGTAAACGCACCGCTCAAGGTCATCATCATACTTTCGACAGCCTGCCCGACAGCAGCCAGAAGTCCGGTTATCGACTGGGTCTCGCTCCTGACGGCGTCCCGGATGCCCTGAAAGGCCTTGGCCAATTCTTCGGGGGCCATCTGGGAAGCCAGGGTATCCAGCTGTGCCACGATCTCATCCTTGACCTGTGTAAGACTGGCGTCGAGGCTGTCCAGACTGGCCGAAAGGGCCGTCTGCAGGGCAGCGACGGCGTCTTTTTCGCCCAGGAGGCCCGTTTCCAGAGCCGCTTCGATCAGGGCGAGCTTCGTCTCCAGGCCCGTCGTCTCTGTCGACAGGGCCGTGTCGATGGCGGCCAGCTTGCTTTGCAGCGTACCTTCGAGAGAGGAAAGCGTCGACCGGATCAGTTCCATATCCTGACCGTTCGTGTCCGCGCTGCTGCGGACCGCTGCCTCGATCAGGCCGAGTTTCGTTTCCAGACGCAGGGTCTGGCTTTGGAGCGCCGCTTCAATCGCGGCGAGTTTTTCTTCTATCGTACCTCCGAGCGAAGCGACAGCCTGCTGCAGCAGCGTCTGCTGGGCCTGGCTGTCAGCGAAGCCGTCGCGCACCGCCTCCTCAACCAGCGCCAGTTTCGTTTCCAGGCCTGCCGTCTGCGCCTGCATGGCCGAAGACAGAGCCGCGAGTTTTTCTTCCAGTGTCCCGTCGAGTGCGGCAACCAGTTCCCGGACCAGTTTCAGGGCCTGCTGGTTGTCGGCCAGACCGCTGTCCCAGGCCGTCTCGATCAGCGCCAGCTTCTCGGAGAGTGTCTTGTCCACGCCACGGATGGCCGCGAGCATGCCGCTGTAGTCCGACTCCAGCGTGATGTCAATCCGTGCCGGCTCGCTCTCACAGGCTGTGAACGTCAGCAGCAGGACCGACAGGAAAAGCAGAAAGATATAGCTTTTACATTTCATGACAATCATCCATTAAAAAGTGACAGGACGGACAGAGAAGCCTAAATAGCGATTCATATCATATGCGACCTTAGGGGTAGAACTATCATAGGAAGCAAGGACTCTGGCCTTATCCGTGGTTGTTTGGGTAGAACTCCAGTAGCGGCTAAATGAGCCCTTTGTCTGAAGTTCGTTCCCGTTATAATAGCCAGCAGCAGGAATGAACAAGGAAGCGTCATAGCCAGCGACATTGCTCGAAACGACATAGCCCTTTCCTTTCCATTCCCATTTGAACTGGTCGCCTGTCAATATTTCCCATTCACCGCCCTTCGGCATCCGCCAGATTCCACCAAGGGCGGCGCGCGCTGCATCGTCTTCGGCCCCCGAATAGGTTTCCAAGGAATAATCCGTTTTCGGGCTCGTCTCACCCCAGGCGTAGTAATTTCCATAGCTTGCTTCCTCGTCGGGGTTTTCGCTGGTGGCGCCCAGGTTGCGACTGGCCCAATAGACACGCTGCTTTTCACCATTGCTGTATGACCAGTCGCAGCCCATATCGATGGGCTTGTAGTCCGTGATGCGTGTCCAGGTCGAGACGGGATAGAGATCCAGGCTCCGGCCGGCGTTGCCGGGCCTGTAGAGAGAAGTCGTAACCGAACGATAGTAGTAATCGCCCTTCCATCCTCCTTCCACCAGGGTGAAATGGAAGCTGGTGTCCACGTTCCGGGCATCGTCGTTCAGGATGCCGCCGAAGTAATAGCCCTTTTGCGAACTGGTGGCGGCATAACCCGGGAGCGGAGCGCCGTGGGCGATGTCGGTCAGCCGAAGGGTCCCGTCACTGGCGACGGAAATGATGCCCTGCGGCTGCAGCTTCGGTTCACGCAGTTCGACCGGTTTCGCGGCACTCGCTGTGGCGTCGGTCACGAAGAACTGTACGAAGTCCGCCGGGAAATGCATGGCCAGGGTACCGGAAACACTTCTGTTGCTTACGGTATACGGGAGCGTAGCGGTCAGGTACCAGTAACTCGTATCCTTGCTGAAAACGTAATCCACGCCACTGGCCGAGACCTCCATGTCAGCGCCGGAAGGCAGGTAGATGGCCGTCATCGTGTTCGAAGTCCCATCCTGGAAATTCAGGCAACCCTTGGACGCTTTGGCCCCCTCCATTTCCACACAGGACCATTTTGCACCGTCGTAATCCATCCGGAGGTAGCGGGGTGCCCGCGCGTTCGGGAAGAACACGAAGATCACGTCGCCTTTCTCCCAGCCGTTCTTGAGGCCGGAAGCCTCGGCCGGCCAGGTGGCGGTCAGCGAAAAGCTTGTACTGGCCACAAAGTATTTCTCGATTGCCGCCAGCATGCCCGCCACGGTCTGCGTTTCGCTGTTGATGGCGCTGACGACATCCGCCAGCGCCTGGGAGAACGCCTCGGGCGTCATGCACGCCGCGACCGTATCCAGCTGACTGATGATCGCGTCCCGGGTCTGGAGCAGATTGTCGTCGAGGTCGGTAAGGCCCGTTTCCAAGGCCGTCTTCACCGCGTCGATGGCACCGGCCTGGTCGGCGAAGCCCTGCTCCACCGCCGTCGCGATCAGCGCGAACTTGGTTTCCAGGCGGATGGTCTGCGACGCGACCGCCACAGAAAGAGCATCCAGTTTCTCTTGCGCCGTGCCCTCGAGCGAAGCCACGGCGTCCCGGATCAGCGCCAGCTGCTGCTCGTTGTCCAACAGGCCGACCGCTTCTTCGACCAGCGCCAGTTTCGTCTCCAGCGTGGTCGTCTGGCTCTTCACCGCACTTTCCAGTGCCGCGATTTTCTCTTCGAGCGTGCCGCCCATCGCGACCACGGCCTGCCGCAGCAGTTCCCGCTGTGTCTGGCTGTCGGCGAAACCCTTGTTCACCGCCGCCTCGACCAGCGCCAGTTTCGTTTCCAGCGCCGTCGTCCGCGTTTTCATCACCGCCTCGACGGCCGCAAGTTTCTCATCCAGCGTGCCGCCCATCGAGGAAAGTGCCTCCTGGATAAGCCCCAGCAAGGCATCGTTCTCGGCCAGGCCGTTTTTCATCGCAGCCTCGATCAGCGCCAGCTTGTTGGACAGCGAGCGGTTGGCGTCGCCGATGGCGTTGATGATCTCGCTGTAGTCCGTCTCCATCCGGATATTGATCTCCGGATTAGAGTTGTCGCACGCCGTGAAGGCCAGCATACACAGGACGATCAGAAATAACGCTTTTTTCATTTTCATATCCTCCTGATTTTATTCGACCCTGATATTGACCCGGATGCGCGCCATCCGCTGCACAGGCCTGAAGGCCGTGTTATTCCCGTCCGGCTGGACGGTCTGCGTAATCACTGCGTCCACAGTATAATTGCTCCAGGATGGGACAGGCGCCGCCAGCTTCATGTCGAGTTTCCACGAATCCTGCTCAAACTGGGCGGAATGCCAGACACCGCCAGCCGAAGCATAATTGAAGTGGACGCTGCAATAGGTGCTGCCCGGCACATCGTCCAGGTTCAGGCCGAGCGCCGTCGCCTTCGAACTCAAGTCCACCTGCAAAGAACCCAAAGAGCCATCTCCCACGATGATCTGGATGTGGTCGACGATCAGCAGGGTATCATCGTAGGAAGTATACCAGGACAGGCCGCTCAGCGAAGGACTGCAGTTGCCGCCCCAGCGGTCGGTCAGTTCCAGGTAACCCAGGATTTCCTTGTGATTGACATGGGTGGAGTCGAAGAGCGGACGCCAGCCGTTATCGGTGGTGTCGGGGCAAAGTCCCACAAAATGCTTCTCCCGGTCGAGCGTGGTCTGCACCGCCAGGCTGCCCGCCGGGTCGAACAGAGCCGACGCCAGAAAATCCGCCCGGTAGGTCCGGGTCTCCGACCCGTCCGTAAATTCGACGCTGCCCAGAGGCTGGTAGATGAAGCCTAACGTCTTATCAATCAGGAAGGATGCGTTCTTTTCAATCCCGGAGAGAGACAAGCCGTCCTGGGGATTGGGCAGCACCACCACCGGAATCGGCTGGGAGCTGACCGTCTTCGACTGGCCCTTCCCGTAGGTCGTCTTGCAGGAAAAGACCAGGGATGTTTCATCCCAGTACTTGTACAACTCATCGACCAGGGTCTGTACCGTGACGATATATTGTCCGTCCGCATCGGGATCTTCCTGCAGGGTAAAGGACGGGAAATGGTTCTTGACAGCCTTGCTGCGGTCCGTCCCCGACAGGAAGAACTGCCTCGGGTCTTTCTGCTCGAGCTGCAGCATTTCTTTCGTCAGATGCACGGTCGAAGGATTGACACGCAGCCGAATCGCGATCGATTGTCCGCAGGAGACCGTGTCGGCCGCTGTGGGATGGCCCAGATAGATCAGGCTCTGCAGCACTTCGTCGGTGCTGAATTCTTTCGCCAGTTCCGTGAAAGACTGCTGGAGTGTTGCCAGCAGCCCGGCTATCGACTGGGTCTGGCTGTCGATGGCGCTCCGGACGCCCTGGAAGGCCTTGGCCAGTTCCGCAGGGGCCAGCTGCGTCGAAATGGAATCCAGCTGGCTGACGAGCGCGGTCCGGGCCTGTACAAGGTCTTCATTCAGGTCGCCCAGGCTCGCCGTAAGAGCCGTCTGCATCGTCTCAACGGCCTCTTTCCCCTCGATGAGGCCCGTTTCCAGGGCCGCCGCGATCAGGCCGAGCTTCGTTTCCAGGCTGGTCGTCTGGCTGGCCACCACTGTTTCGACGGCGGCAAGCTTGCTTTCCAGCGTGCCTTCGAGCGATGCGAGCGCTTCGCCAATCAGCGCGAGGGCCGCGTCATTCGCCGCGGCGATGCTCCGGACCGATGCCTCGATCAGGCCGATCTTCGTTTCCAGACTCGTGGTCTGGCTCTTGACGGCCGCTTCGACCGTGGCGAGCCGCTCCTCCATGGAACCGCCCAGCGAAGAAACAGCCTGCTCCAGCAGCGCCTGCTGCGCCTGACTGTCGGCGAAGCCGGCGGAAACCGCCGCCTCGACCAGGGCCACTTTGGCTTCCAGGCTCGTTGTCTGCAACTTCATCGCACCTGCGACCGCAGCCATCTTCTCGGCTGCCGTCCCGTCGAGCGACGCAATCAGTTTCCGGATCAATTCCATCGCCTGCTGGTTGTCGGCCAGACCGTCGTTTACCGCGCTTTCAATCAGCGCCATACGGCTGGTCAGCGAGCGGTTTGCATCTTGCACGGCCGCCAGCAGGCCGCTGTAGTCCAGTTCCAGCTCGATCTGGATCTTTTCCTGCCCGCTCTCGCAGGACGAGAGGGCCAGCGGTGTCAGCGGCAGGAAAAGCAGCAGCAAATACAGTATGCGATTATTGCGTATCATCTTCCTGATTGACCATTAATTTGACTTGGTATTTGTAAAGGATCTGCGTCGGCCGGAAGGAAGGGTCGACGTCACTAGGCTTGCCGCGCAGGCGGAACACCCCGAGCGTCTGATACTTGTCTCCGGTGACGGGCTTGACGCCGTCTGCCACTTCCAGGCAGGTGGAGGACGGTCCGGACGACAGATTCAACCGCAGGAGCTTGTAACCATCGCCACGACCTCTCGTCACACTCTCGAGTTCCAGGCCGCAGCGACGGATGGTTTCATAGTCCAGGCCCCAGGGTCTGAGATGCAGGGTCCAGATTTCCGGATATTTGCGGGCATAGGTCTGTCCTGTAGGCACAAAATGACTGGGTTTCAGCGTATCCTGCCCATCGTCTACGATTTCGTAGACAATGGGCCAGGTTACGAACCATTTCATTTCAACGTCGAGGGAGTCCGTGGCACCCCATTGGTCGGTCAAGGCCAGTTTGCCGGACACTTCCTGATAATCATGAGCGGTTGCATCCTCGCCCTTGAAATCCCTCCACGCCTGGTTGCCGGTCGTATCGGGGCAGAAGCTCACAAAATGCTTCTCCTTGTCGAGACGGGTGAACAAGGACGCCGTATCCGGCCTGTCCGGCTGGATGAAATGCGCGGAAACGAGGTTATCAGCCGAGTAAATCCGGGAGTCCTTGCGATCCTCCGTCTGGAAGGTAACGCTGCCCAGGGCGTAGTAGATGACGCCCAGCGTATCCACGATGGTTTTGTTTCCCCCCTCGAACACGGTATCCCGCATCTGGAACGAGGCGTTGGGATAGTATCCGCACAGGAGGGCGTCTTTGGCGCGCGGCATCATTACCACCGGGAAAGGATCCGCAGTGACAAATTTTGCCTGCCCTTTGTACCCGAAGTCATACTTGAGGGCCAGGACGGATTCATCCCAAACGCTGACGGTGGAATTCGTCGTGATCGTGGCCACATACTGCCCGGGCGTGCCCGAAACTGGTTCGAGCGCGGTGAGGATGAAGTGGTCCGGTTCGGTGCCGATCCCGGCACCCTCAGGATAGAACAATTTGCGGGACAGGACATCGATGTGCAGCCGGTCCTTCACCAGGACCGCCGTGTCGGGGTCGACGCGGAGCGTGACGGGGAAGGTCCCTCCTTTCGTGACCGTGACGGTCGCGGTCGGATCGCCCACGAACGTCAGCGTATAGGAAACATCCTTGACGATCTCTTCCAGACTGGCGACAACGTTCAGCATGGCGTTCAGGATTCCGGCCGTCGTCTGGGTCTCGCTATTGATGGCGCTGATGATTCCCTGGCAGGCCTGGGACAGCTCTTCCGGCGTCAGCCGGGCCGCAATGGCCTCCAGTTGGCCGACGATTTCGTCTTTCTGTTGCACGAGCGTAGCGTCGAGGCCCGTCAGGCTCGAATCGAGGGCCGTTTTCGCGGCGTCGATGGCACTTTTCTGATCGGCGAAGCCCTGCTCCACCGCGGCGGCGATCAGGCCGAACTTGGTTTCAAGGGTGGTGGTCTGCGACTGCAGGACCTGCGTCACGGCAGCCATTTTCTCTTCTGCCGTCGCCTCGACCGCGGATACGGCTTCCCGGATCAGTTCCAGCTGCTGCGCATTGTCCAGCAGGCCGACCGCCTCGTCCAGCAGTGCCAGTTTCGTTTCCAGGGAGGTCGTCTGGTCTTTCACGGCGGTTTCCAGAGCCGCGACCTGCTCTTCCAGCGTGCCGCCGAGCGTCGCGAGGGCGTCCTGCAACAAAGCCTGCTGCGCCGCGCTGTCGGCGAAGCCAGCGTTCACCGCGGCCTCCACGAGCGCCAGTTTCGTCTCGAGCGCCGTGGTCTGGCTCTTCACCGCCGCTTCGATGGCCGCGAGTTTCTCCTCCATCGTGCCGCCCAGCGTAGCGAGCGCTTCGCGGATCAGTCCCATCAGGGCGTCGCTCTCAGCCAGGCCGCTGTTGACCGCGGCCTCAATGAGGGTCACGCGGTCGGAAAGTGAGCGGTTCGCGTCTTTGATGGCCGCGATGACCTCGCTGTAGTCCGCGTCCAGGAATATCTCGAGCTCCGGATGTCCGTCGTCGCAGGCCGTGAAGGTCAGCGGGGTCAGGACCAGGAGCAGTAGGATGATTTTTTTCATGGATGCATCGATTTTCTACAGGTTGAAACGCAGGCCCAGCGTGCCGTAGGCCTGGCTCTTCGGCGCCAGTTCCCGGCCGCCTGCCAGCACGAAGCGGTAGCCGCCGCCCAGGCTCACGGCCACCTGCGGCAGGAAACGGAATTCCAGCGACAGGGTCAGCGGGATAAAGGGCGCGGCATAGTTGTGGCCGACATTGTGGCCGGTGATATGAATCAGGTTGCCCGTGCCGCCCGGTTTGACTTCGTTGCTCACCCCGATCGTGTAGGTTTTGCCCTGCGCGAAGAGGGCGCCGGCGCCGGCGCCCAGATAGAGTGACACGATGCCGGCAGGCAGCACATTGAACTCACCCGACACGGCAGCTCCGTGGAAGTGCGTCTTCCGGTCACGGTACACTTCGCCTTCGACGCCCCCGCCGGGGAGCTGCGCCAGCGTGCCGTTCACATCTTCACGAACCATACGGGTGTAGCTGTAATCCACACCGGCCCGGACACGGCGGCCGAAGTTGTAATAGACACCCGCGCTGCCCTGCGGCTGCACCGCCGTCGGCTTGCCGGCGCTTTCTCTGGCCATTCCATCCCCGAGAGAATACGAGATCCCGCCTTCCAGGCGGATTCCGATTCCTCCTTGTGCCCACGCGGCGGCAGGGAGGGCGATCAGCAATACAAGTAAGAATCTTTTCATATACTTTCAAATATTCAGTAAAAGTATATAAAAGATAAAAAAAAGTGTTCACCTGCGTTCAATTGAACGCAGGTGAACAAAAAAAGTCGTTGAAAGCGTCAGGAAGCGGTGCCGCAGGATTTCAGATAGCAATCCAGGGTGTTGCGCATGAGCATTGCAATGGTCATCGGGCCGACGCCGCCGGGAACGGGAGTGATCCAGCCGGCCACGGGCTCGGCGCCCGGGAAGTCGATGTCGCCGCAGAGTTTTCCGTCGGCCCCGCGGTTGATGCCGACATCGATCAGAATGGCGCCGGGCTTGACCATGTCGCCGGTGATGATGTGCGGGCGGCCCACCGCGGCGATGATGATGTCGGCCGAGCGGGCGATCTCGCCGAGGTTCCGGGTGCGGGAATGTGCGATGGTGACGGTGGCGTTCTCATTGAGCAGCAAGGTCGCCACGGGCTTGCCGACAAGTTCGCCGCGGCCCACGACGAGGGCATGTTTGCCTTCGATGGCCTCTCCCGTCGTCTTGATCAGATGGATGCAGGCCCGGGGCGTGCAGGGCGCGACGTAGCCCTGCTTCATCGTGAAGCCGGATTTCATGCCGAAGAAGCCGTCCACGTCTTTTTCGGGAGCAACGGCTGCAATCACAGCATCCTTGTCGATGTGTTTGGGCACGGGCAGCTGCACGAGAATTCCGTCAACAGTCGGGTCAGCGTTGAGCCGCGCAATGACCGCCAAGAGCTCGTCCTGCGGGGTCTGCTCCGGCATGCGGATCACTTCCGAGACGAAGCCGACCTTCTTGGCGGCAATCTCCTTGTTGCGCACGTACACCTGGCTGGCAGGGTCTTCGCCGACGATGATGACCGTCAGCCCCGGCCGCCGGCCGTACTTTTGCTCCAGTTCAACAACTTCCCGCTGCATCTCTTCATACAGCCCTGCAGCAATGGCTTTTCCATCAATGATCTTTCCCATGGCTCTTTCGTCATGCCGGGCTTGACCCGGCATCTAAAGTACATATTTCGCGATATCCTTCCGATAAAACAAATTGTCGCAGGTAATCTGTGCGACGCCGGCGTAGCAAAGGCGGGCGGCGGCGGGCATGGTCGGCGCTTCTGCGACGACCATCAGGACGCGGCCGCCGGCGGTCACCAGGCCGTCGTCCGTTTTCTTCGTGCCCATGTGGTAGATACGTGCCGAAAAAGACGGTGCAATCTGGATGGCAGCACCTTTCGTGTAGCTGCCGGGGTACCCTTTCGACGCCATCACGACACCCATCACGGAGGCATCTTTCCAGCGGAGCGCCGGAAGCATGCGACCTTCCGCCGCGGCCTCAAACACTTCGTAGACATCGCTCTCCAGGCGCGGCAGCACGACCTCCGTCTCGGGATCGCCGAAGCGCGCATTGAATTCAATCACCTTGATGCCGTCAGGGGTCTTCATCAAGCCACCGTAGAGCACACCGCTCAGCGGCGTTCCGGCATCGGCCATCGCATCGGCCACCGGCTGCAGGATCTTCGCCACAGCGAAGTCATAGTCTTCATCCGTGATGAACGACAGGCCGCTCTTTCCCGTTGCGAACGACTCCGTGTAGGCGCCCATGCCGCCCGTGTTCGGACCCGCATCGCCGTCGAAGGCGCGCTTGTGGTCCTGCGCAGCCACCATCGGCCGAACCTGCCTTCCGGATACAAAGGCCATCAGCGAGAATTCGGGGCCCGTCAGGAACTCCTCGATCACCACCTTCCCTTCCCCATAACGGCCATCCAGCAGCATGTCGCGCAGCGCAGCTTCGGCTTCGGCCGCGGTCGTCGCCACGACCACGCCTTTGCCGGCCGCCAGGCCGTCGTACTTGATGACCGTCGGCAGCGAACCGGCCTGGACATAGGCCCAGGCTTCGTCAAAGTCAGTAAATGTCTGGTATGCCGCAGTCGGCACCTTTGCCCCAGCCATCAACCGCTTGGCGAAGTCTTTGCTCGACTCGATGGCCGTGGCCGCCTGCGTGTGGCCGAAGATCTTCAGCCCGGCAGCGCGGAACCGGTCGACGATGCCGACCGCCAGCGCCGCCTCGGGCCCGACGACCGTCAGGTCGATCGCATTCTCTTTGGTAAAAGCCAGCAGTCCGTCGACATCCGTATCTTTCAAGGGCACGCATTCCGCCTGCTCGGCGATGCCCGCATTGCCCGGTGCGCAGTAGATCTTGCCCACCTGCACCGACCGGCTCAACGCATCCACGATAGCGTGCTCACGCCCGCCACCACCAACGACCAATACTTTCTTTCTCATGGTTTTATCCCTCCAGAATCTGCCCTGCGGCGTTCTTGGTGTCCACTTTCTCGATGATACGCTCCAGGATGCCGTTTTCGTCGAAAATGAAGGTCCGGCGCAGCGTCCCCTTCGTGGTCTTGCCGTACATCTTCTTCTCGCCCCAGGCGCCGAAGTCCTGCAACATCTGCGTGGAGGTGTCGGCCAGCAGCCGGAACGGCAACTCAAACTTCGCCCGGAAGCCTGTGTGCGACTTCGCGCTGTCCTTGCTCACGCCCACCACGTTGTACCCGGCCTCCGTCAGCGCCGCATAATTGTCGCGGAAGCTGCACGCCTCGGCCGTACACCCCGAGGTGTTGTCCTTCGGATAAAAATAGACGATGGTCTTCCGACCCTTCCCGATGAAGTCCTCCGACCGCACCGGCTTCCCGTCCTGGTCCACGACCTCAAACGACGGCATCTTGTCTCCAATCTTGAGCATATCTTTAGACGATTATTTCCAATCCACAAAAATACGAATCATTTCCCGTCCCCCCACACAAAACCTGCAGAAAATAGAATCAAGAAATACCTTGTTCCAACAGATAGCGTTCCAAGACAGGGAGGTCTTTTTCCATAATGATCCAGACCGTCTTCATATCGACCTGATAGTAATCGTGGACCAACACATGTCGCAAACCCTCGATAGCCTCCCAATCTATCTCAGAATGCTCCTCTACATAGCTTCGAGACAACTTGTAAGAGCATTCGCCGATGCACTGCAGATTGTAGACAACGGCATGACACAACAACTTATTCGATACGAATGCCTCGCAGGTATCTGTTCCGGCCATAAACTCCTCAATGTTGCGAATGGCCTCCATCATCAATCCCAGTCTCACTGGATCGTTCACTTTATCTCTCATAAATCAGATATTTATCCTGCTCCGCCGAAGCGACGGCGAAAGGTTTGAGGTAACCGTTTTCAACCAGATCGACCTCTCGGTGGATCTTTTTCTCGATATCAAGCTTGAACCGGACAATGTCCAATAGGGATATCTTTACTTCATGGTCATAATCCACCAACAGGTCCAGATCGCTTTCTGGAGTCTCCTCGCCCCGGGCAAACGACCCGAATACCCATGCACGGAGGATGGGCATATTGGCCAGACAACTTTGAACCTCCGAAAATAATTCAATCCTGGAATGATCCAAGTTTGAGAGATAGTGCGACAATTCTTCCGATAGCCCCCGCCTGGCGGCGTACCGGCCCAATCGGTTCACATTCACGGGATAAACCTCCATCTGTTTTTGAAACTCCTGACGGAAAGAAGCCATCGAGGTATCCTTGCTATGGATCGTATCGATCATCTTTTTTTCAAGAGATGGTACAAGAATACCATCTTCTTCAAAGACTGGAGCCTCCGAGATGAGCGGCCCAACAATGATATACCCTTCCAACACGGCGGGAAATCGCTCCGCCGCTTCCGCATCAACCACCTTTTTATAGTGCTTACGCAGACAATTATTTATTGCCGGAAGATCACTTCGTGCAGCCTCAATATACAGATTGCCATCTCGCTGATAAAGACAATGGTCTGTCCCGACGCACTCATCCATCAAAATCTCATTCACTTCCCGCATCCACGGCGTGATTTCCTCCCGATAAGTCGGCTTGTGTACCGGCAGATACCTCCCACGCCCCGTCCTTGACAAACGGCCTGCCTCGCACAAAGCCCGGATCCGGGTATATACCGAAGCCATCGGCATCCCCTCCAATACTTCCGTAAAGTCGGCTACCGACAGTTCCCGTCCTTGCAACAAGAGTACATCTACGTGCTCTTTATCTTTTGCGATTCTCATAGATTCCCATTTGACCGCAAGATAACAATAATTCGGCAATATTTAAATAATAATTGCCAAATTATCTTAACACCGAAGCGCAATTTGGTCTGTGACTCCAAGACCGCTATGCCGTTGTTCCTTATTAAATTTACACCAAACCGCAATTCCGTCTGGGCGATGCGCCGGCATTGCCATGTTGTTCCTTCCTAGTGTTTTACACCAAACCGCAACATGTTCAATCTCATCAACTACCGCCTTTCTGTTGTTCCTTCCTAGTGTTTTACACCAAACCGCAATCCGTCTTCCGTCTCCTTGAAGCGCCAGGTGGTTGTTCCTTCCTAGTGTTTTACACCAAACCGCAATCTGTAGTCGGTATGATATTCGATATACTGAGTTGTTCCTTCCTAGTGTTTTACACCAAACCGCAATTATCCTCTCGTCCTCGCTACATTTCAACTGGTTGTTCCTTCCTAGTGTTTTACACCAAACCGCAATGGTAGGGAAATCCACGGATGTAGGTAGGGAGTTGTTCCTTCCTAGTGTTTTACACCAAACCGCAATAAGTTAGGTTATATTTTGAAAAACACAAAAGTTGTTCCTTCCTAGTGTTTTACACCAAACCGCAATGTTGTTGGCCGTACTGTTTAATTATTAGCGTTTTGCAGAGGTTTTGGCTCTTCAAAAAGCGGTTTGGTAAGCAAAAAATTAAAGAGCAAAGATAAAAATTAAAACAATTCCAATTGAACAGGACCCCTGACCAGAGAGGAAACTTTTTGTCCAATAAAATTATGGATATCCCCATACTGCTTGTCTGTTACGGCCAAAATACTTACCTGACCCGAAACCGGAATAGACATCTCAACTCTTTTTACGTGAACATCCATGTTCTCCTTTGAAGGGCAGTGTCTAACATAAACGGAAAACTGCATCATAACAAACCCATCCTTCTCCAGCATTTTCCTGAAACCAGCGGCATCTTTCCTTTCCTTCTTCGTCGTAGTCGGCAAATCAAAGAAAACAAACAGCCACATGATGCGGTATGCATTAATTCGTAAACACATATCAATAGTCAGGCAGGGCCATTTGTCGGCTTTCTCCTTTCAGGCATTTAACCAGGGAACCCGTCGTCATAGATAATCCTATCGCAAGCGGCCTCTTCACCTTCCCGAACTGACAGTCAACGGTAAGGACGCCCAACAAAATCTTCTTTGAATCAACCCGCAAATCAGGCAATCCTTCTTCCAGGCACCGGACAACACTTCTGTCCACATATGGACGATATGGTTCCATTAAATCATCGGCAAGGGGAAAAGCATTATATCGATTTTTATGAAACAGCCCCACCAGCGGTACAAGACCTGACCCGACGATAGCCCTGCACATAGCAGCCCGAAGTATGGAATACCCATAATTCAACAATGGGTTGGGGTCAGCGCCATATCTCTCCCGGGTAAACCCTTTCCCAAACAAGACATCCCAATACAAGTTTGCCGCAACTCCCTCACGATTATCACTGTCGCCGCTTTTCACGTTACTCCAATAAGGTTTCAACAACTCACCGTCCATGTTTAAACTGGATAGTAGAGAAGCCTGGTTCCGAATTTTCGCCTCAACGATCTGTTTCCAAAGATTCTTTTTCAGAGCGGCCCCAGCTTCAATCTGGTAACGGAAAACTTCCGCCTGAACTTTATTGGAATCCATACTCAACAATAGCGAGGAAGGCATATGCCTTTCATCACAGAATGAGATCACCACATTGTTTTTCACCAAAGCGTTCATCAATGGAATGGAAATCGATACCCTGCTGTTTTCAACGACGACATAACCAATATCCTCAATCGGAACAGTATGCTCCTCTCCAGAATCTTTGTTGATCAGGACGAACTGTGAATTACGCAACGAGCAATCGCAGGAGTTCACCAAGAAAAGGGTACGTTTAATCATCGGACTTGGAAATGAATTGCACTCTTCCGGTAGGAGTCAGGATGAAATCTTTCCCTTCTACCCAAAAACTACATTGATTATGATTAATCCCGATGACGGGGCGAATCTCTTCTCCTTCTTTCCAGTTTCCATTTTTACCTTTCAGCTCCTTTGCCATCCTTGCTTCTTGCTGAAAACGGAGCGTGATCGTCCCATAATGATACTTGCGCTGAACAGTCATTTTGGAAAGGCCTGTAATTTTATACAAGCGTTTCGCGAGCTCTTCTTGAGAAGCTTCAAGCAATTCTTCGGGAGATGATTCGTAGAATAGGACCATCGTCCCAATCTTCAAAAGACAAGAAAGCCGGTTTCCATTTTCGTCGACTTCCGGAACAAGCGTCTTCTCTTTCGTTTTGCCGTTATAAAATGCCGCCGCCTCTTTCAAGCTGACCAATTTGAAACCATTTTTCGTTCCTCGATAGATACCCATACAATAGTTTTCCTCATTGACTGAGTAAAAGTCCTGCTTATAATCATGCTTCGACAAGATCCGATGCCTTTTTAGCGGCACGGGAGAAAGTGAAGATGGGATAAAGACACGGACCTTTTTGATCGGGACTTTCTTCTCTTGATTCATCCAGATAGTCTCAGCAACAGCCTTGGACAGATTGCCTTTCTCCAGCACGGCATCTTTAACCTTTTTTCGGACGACAGGATCCACGATTTGTTCAACTTCTTTATCTCCCAGACTGGATAAATCTTTTCGAACGACAAACCGTTTTTCCTTACCTGTATCAATCTGCCCATAAAAGGTAGCTTTACTGATACTCCCGCGAGCTACATCGCCTTTTGCATACAACACCTTCCCCTCCACAGTCCTGCATATACGCCCACGTTTCCGGACCCTCTTGATGGCAGGAGCGCTGACGTTATCAGGAGTCATGTGGACAACCAGTAAACGATCCATAATCCCTATGGTATCCTCTGAAAAGGTTTTCCAAGGTTTAGACAGTCCTGGCTTTTCACCCGCTCCTCTCAGATAACGGTCCTCCCTTTCTTTAAAATGCTTCCATGCATCATATTCTTCTTTCCCGATACAAGCAATGGTGACAGCATCCATGCAATGATGTGCATGATTATCCCTTGATTTTCGTTCGTATGCATCCTGTATCCCCCAATACTTCCGAAAATCAGACGTTGTTTCTCCTTTAACTACGAAAGTGTTCGTAAAGACAGTCTTAAGATATTGAAGACCATACTTCCCGATTATTCCGATGTCGACACCTTGTCTCAGGGCGAAGCCATCCGGTACTTCAGTCATTGAAAAACGATTTACCTTCCCCTGCCAATAGGCCAGTTCCGATTTTACGAAGTGCCTTCTTTGTATAAGCGTATCTTTGACATCTTTCGTAGAGGCTCCTTTTATCCCATTATTGATGCCGTAAATTCGCTTTTTCAAATCGCTAACCCTTTCATTCCAACTTGTAATTCTCAATAATATGTCTTGATGGCAAGCCAATTCGGCGGGGAGTTTCGGCCCTTTTACTGAACGATTGAATTCCAGCTGACATAGCGTCATGTTCATCTGTGAACTATCGCCTCCGCGAGATACGGGAATGGTATGCTCAATGTCATATTTAGGCGCGTCTCCCAAGAACTCGGACAATCCGATCTGATTTCCTGTATAAAGGCATTGATGTCCCTGCTCCTCCCACAACTGATATTTCAAAATCTCCCTTTCGTTGGCTTCCCTACCCAAATATTCACGTAGTCTTTCAGCATAATCCTGACGTTCCTTCATTCGGGCTTGCTGGTAGCGATGGGTTGCGATTCGAGAATTCCGGTCATTCAAATCACGAGCGAACTCTATGTTGATCCGGGTTGAGGTGTTGACAACTCCTTCATCCAACAGCGAGTTGATTACTTTGCGAAGACTGAAAAGCGAACGGGTTACAACTGGATTCTTGAATGAAGGTGTCCTTGGAGGCCCCAGTCTTATACGTCCTTCCTTGTCAGGCAATGCCTCAGGGAATGACTCGATTATTGAATGATGATATAACTTTTCCGGATGGAAATGGGGCGAGATTCCAAACAGATAATCTCTAACAGCTACATATGCGGCTTTTGGGCTTTGTTTCCTTCCATCGAGACGCTCCATCGAATTGTCGCGCAGCTCTATAAGGACATTTTCCTCAATCTCTCGCATTCGATTCAAATCGTTTCTGCATGCAGCTGGGAGCGCTGCGT
The DNA here is from genome assembly GCA_905233345.1 of uncultured Bacteroidales bacterium. Classification (GTDB taxonomy): domain Bacteria; phylum Bacteroidota; class Bacteroidia; order Bacteroidales; family UBA932; genus Cacconaster. Next base: position 83,846 of record CAJODQ010000003.1, on the reverse strand, counting down.
GGACTCCAGCAAGCATCACAGCTTCATCGTATCGAAATCCCTTCCGCAAAAATGGGAGAATCAGTCTGATAGCTTTCAAGCTCAATGAAGCATAGTCCTGAGATATCTTGCACTTAGCTAACGCTAAGGCATCTTCTTCTCTCAATTGCAGATTGTCACAAAGCCATGCTGACAGTTTTTGTTCATCATCGAAAGAAAACAGGGCGTGCCAGACATCGTCAATGATGTCATCCTGGGTCTTGTTCCCGCTTTTTACATATTGTGAGCACAATGCTTCTTTCCATGTATTGACGTCTGAAATGCCCAATGCATGCAAGATACTTGCCGTCACCGGACTCCCAGATACTGGAAAATCCGCATCATAATTAAAACGCCACACATATTCTTTGCTATCCGCCTTAGTTCCCCAAGGAGCCTTTCCCACTAATTTTCGGGCGATTTCCTTGAAAGTAAAACTTGTTTTTCGCCAGAAAAGTCTTTTATCCGAGAGGATAGCCTCCCGTTCTTCATTTGTCAATGGTCTCCAGTCTCCACCCATATAGGAAAGTCTGACATTATTCAGAAAAGACAATACTCTGAATTCCTCAAAATACGGATGAGATATTGAGCATCTGGCTTTTTGTTTTTCAAACGGACATCTTCCTATTGTGCCTTTCTGGGATTTAAGTGGACGTTGCCAGAAGATGGCACGCCACAATTCATTTTTCAGGGGTTCAGGAATAGACTGCTTCTGACATATTTTATCAAACTCAGCCTCATAGTGCTCTTTTCTGGCAGTATAATGGTTCCTGATCCGCTCTCCAGTTCCATACATCCCATAGAAATATTCACCCAAGTATTTAACTCCCGCTTCTTCCATTTTTTGAGACAGTTCCATTATATCCCCCTTCACCTTGCCATCTTCCTTGCTCTCCCCGTTCTTTCTGTTCGAAAGGAAGCCACGTCGTTGACAGATGTGATACAACGCATTACCTAGAAGATACCGGTCCTCTTGTTTCTGGAGATCCAATTGCCTTGTCAGGCATTCATGGCGACTAAAGTATGGATTCTTTCCGGACTTGTCATCCGTCGCCTGCCACCGAAGGAACTCGGGAGAAAGTGGCGCCTTCTTCTTATATCTCCAGATGGATAATTCTTCTGCCGTGAGCACGGGACAAAGATGTTCCCGACTCAAGATTGCTAGCAATGCAATCTTTCTCAGTCTACGTCGATTTGTCCTTCTTCTTGTCATTCGTGATTCTGAACGGACCTGAGATGTAGGCTCATTGTTGCCATCGATATCGTTTACCCCAGCTGGGAAAACCATTACGCCATAATCAGTCAACCGTTTCCCTTCAGAATTCTTCTCGACGACCGCCCACCCCAGAGAATTTGTTCCCAAGTCGATACCCAGATACTTTTCCATTGGAATATTTGATTATTTTAATTACTTTTGCATTGTAAGTTTTACACCTTACCGTAATAAGGCTATATGCCGAAGAGTTCAGGACGAAAGTCCGACCTGCAGCCCCGCGTACTTCCGTGGGGCTTTTTTTCTCCGCGTATCAAATGTACACAAAAATTGGATCACCGCCAAAACCGGGGTGGGCAATGAATGGGAAAATGGTTGTCCAGGCGGAGGGTTCTCAAACGCCTTCTGACGGCTTTTGCCATGGACAATGCAAACCAGATTCCGCCAACTTGTGACACGCCCAGCCTGTATTCATCGCGTCCAGGCAGTTGCCGCGTGGAACGATCCCCTATACACCTGGGTTCGTTCCACGCGAAATCGTGCAGGATGTGCCCCGACGAGGATGGCGGTGTCACATGTTGACGAGGCCTGGCATGGCGGGTCCACTAATCTCACTGACTTCCGGCGACTTTCCGGCCAGGGTTTTCTCCCGGCCAGAACGGAGTGGGACAATGAGGTCCCGTCCGTTTCTGGCCGAGGATAACCCTGCCGTCCAACAGGCGCACGCCCGGATTTCGTAACTATCTGATTATCAGATCTAGCGTTTTTGAAATACTGCGCCACAGCCTGATTTCGGCCATTGGCGCAAAAATCGATAATCAAATCCACTGATTACCAGTCGATTGTGTTTTTGGATCCTGCGCCGGTTTGGCGAAAAGGCGCGAACAGCGGCATGGGTGACAGCGGGGCGACGATTTGTGAGCGGCAGGATACAGGCGGAAGAGCGGAAGTCCAGTCTCGTGACGGCGCAGGTCCTGCGACTGTTATACTCGCCGCAGGCGAGGATAAAAAGGAGCTGTTCGCCGTCAAGGGACTGAAGCGGCATTTCGCCTCTGCCGCGAACCTTGAGGAGCAACGCTGTCACCCATGCGTAAGGAGCGCCGAGAGACAGGATCAAGGTCGATACTACTCCACCCACTTTCCGCTGATCCCATTTATGTCCATACTACATCCTGCTATCTTCGATTTATCTGCACCAAGCGCCTTCGGAAGTAAGGAGGCTGAGCGGAAGCGCGATATATTCTAAGCGCACGGCAGATACCACCGAAGATGATGACCGTCCTCAATTAAGGCCGTTATTGAGGATGGACGAAATGAAAAATGTTCGCCGTCCTCAAGAGAAGGCTCTGGTGAGGACGGCGAACAATAAGGGACTCGGGACATAGCCCCGTAATACTAATGTTTGAAGTGACGGACGCCGGTGAAGAGCATCGTGATGCCCAGTTCATCGGCTTTGGCGATGGATTCTTCGTCGCGGATGGAGCCGCCGGGCTGGACGATGGCCGTCACGCCGTATTGGGCGGCGAGGGCCACGGTGTCGCCGAAAGGAAGGAAACCGTCGGAGGCCAGCACCAGGCCTTCCGTGAAGCCGGCGGCCTGCGCCTCCTTCAGGGCGATCTCGGCGGAGCCGACGCGGTTCATCTGGCCGGCACCGACGCCGAGGGTGTGCCCGTCCTTCACCACCGTGATGGCATTCGATTTCACGTGCTTGACGATGCGCCAGCCGAAGTCCATGTCGCGCAGCTGGGCCTCTGTGGGATTAACGCGGGTAACACACATCTCCGGCGTGATCTTCTCTACTGCCACGTCAAGATGTTGCGCCAGCATGCCGCCGTTGACGCTCACATACTGCATCGGAGCTTCCTCCTCGGGCTCCATCGCCACTTCCAGCACACGCAGGTTCTTCTTGGTCGCGAGAATCTCCAATGCCTCCGGCGTAAACGAAGGTGCGATGACGATCTCCAGGAAGATGGGCTTCATGCCCTGCGCCACTTCGGCCGTCAGCGGGCGGTTGACCGCCACGATGCCGCCGTAGATGCTCACCTTGTCGGCCTCATAGGCTGCCTGCCAGGCCGCCTCGATGGTCTTCCCCACCGCCGCGCCGCAAGGATTCATGTGCTTGAGGGCGACGCAGAACGGCTGGTCGGCGAAGTCGCGCACGATGTTCAGCGCCGCATTGGCATCCTGGATATTGTTGTAGGACATCTCCTTGCCCTGAATCTGCTTCGCAAAAGCCAGCGAGTACGGCTGCGGCTCGCGGGCCGCATAGAAAGTCGCCTGCTGGTGCGGATTCTCACCGTAGCGCAGCGGCTGCTTCAGGTCGTACTCGAGGAAAAGTTTCTCGGGCAGGCCGGCCTGGGCCCGCATGTAACGCGCGATCATCGTGTCGTACTCGGCCGTGTGCGTGTAGGCCTTGGCCGAGAGCTCGAGCCGCGTCGCGGGCACGGTGTTGCCGCCGGCACGAATCTCGTCGAGCACCCGCCCGTAGTCGGAAGGATCGCAGACCACGGTGACATCGCGCCAGTTCTTGGCGGCGCTGCGCAGCATCGACGGACCGCCGATGTCGATGTTCTCGACGGCATCTTCCATGGTCACGCCGGGCTTGGCGATGGTGGCGGCGAAGGGATAGAGGTTCACGCACACCAGATCGATGAATTCGATGCCGTTCTCGCGAAGGGCCTGCAGATGCGAAGGCATGTCTCGGCGGCCCAGCAGGGCGCCGTGCACCTTCGGGTGCAGGGTCTTCACACGGCCGTCGCAGATTTCGGGGAAACCCGTCACTTCACTGATACCGATGGTTTTCACGCCTTCCTGCTCCAGCAGGCGCTGCGTGCCGCCCGTGGCGATGATCTCCCAGCCAAGCTGGGAAAGGACTGCGGCGAAAGCCGCCACGCCCGTTTTATCACTTACACTGATGAGTGCTCTCATGGCTTATTTCAGTAACTTATTGATGGTGTCTACATAGAGACGATGTTCGATTTTCTGTCCGATACGATGCACCTCGTCCGGGTCGGAGCCCTCATAGGGGAAGGCTTCCTGGGCAATGATGCGGCCGCCGTCGAGGGTGGCGTCGACCCAGTGGATCGAGATGCCGTAGACTTTCACGCCGTAGGCCACGGCGTCTTCCACTGCATGCGCCCCCTTGAAGGCCGGCAGCAGCGACGGATGGATGTTGATGATGCGGCCGCCGTAGCGCGCGAGCAGCGTCGGCCCGATGATGCGCATGTAGCCCGCCAGACACACCAGGTCGATGCCCAGGGCGTCCATGCGGTCCGCGATCTCACGCTCGAAATCCGCCTTACAGGCATAGGATTTCGGGCGGAAGCAGAAGGTCTCCACGCCGAAGCGCACGCCGCGTTCCAGCACCTTGGCGCCCGGCACGTCACACACCAGCAGCGCCACGCGGGCGTTGATGCGCCCATCTACACAGGCCTGTGCGATGGCTTCGAAATTGGTGCCCGAACCGCTGGCGAAGACTGCGAGCTGTTTCATAAGAGGTTGATTTTCACGCCTTCCTGATCCGTAACCCGGCCGATGACCGTGGCCTTGCGGCCAGCTTTCGCCAGAAGGGCGATGGCCGCTTCGGCTTCCGCCGCGTCAAGGGCCAGCACCATGCCGATACCCATGTTGAAGATGTTGAACATCTCGCGGTGCGGAACGTTGCCCCACTTCTCGAGGGCCTTGAACACGGGCAGGATCTCCCAGCTTCCCTCCTGCACTTCGATACCCTGGCCGGGACGCAGGATACGGGGAATGTTCTCGTCGAAGCCACCGCCCGTGATGTGGGCCACGCCGTGGACGTCGCAGTGGCGGATGACTTCCAGCACTTCTTTCACATAGATGTTGGTCGGGGTCAGCAGCACCTCGCCCAGCACACGACCACCCAACTCGGGGCAGCGCTGGTCGAGCTGCAGGCCCGCGTCGGCGACGATCTTGCGCACCAGGCTGAAGCCGTTGGAGTGCACGCCGCTGGAGGGGATGCCCACCAGTACGTCACCCACCTTAACCTTCGTGCCGTCGATGAGCTTGCTCTTCTCCACGACGCCGGTCGTAAAGCCCGCGATGTCGTATTCGCCATCGGCATACATGCCCGGCATCTCGGCGGTCTCGCCGCCGATCAGCGCACAGCCCGCCTGCCGGCAGCCTTCGGCCACGCCGGCGACGATGGCCTCCACCTTCGCGGGAATGTTGTGGCCCAGGGCCACGTAGTCGAGGAAGAAGAGCGGCTCCGCGCCCTGCGCCAGTACGTCGTTGACGCACATGGCCACGGCGTCGATGCCGATGGTATCGTGTTTGTCCATCGCGAACGCGATCTTGAGCTTCGTGCCCACGCCGTCGGTGCCGCTCACCAGCACGGGTTCCTTGTAACCGAGCGATGCCAGGTCGAACATGCCGCCAAACGAGCCGATGCCGCCCATCCAGCCGGGGCGCTTCGTCGAGGACACATGCTGTTTGATGCGCCGCACCACTTCATATCCTGCTTCCAGGCTGACGCCTGCCTTTTCGTAGTTGATTGCCATTATTTTTTTCGAAAGTAATTTACTGCGTTTTCAAAGATCGATTCACCCACCTGCGAGGGGATGTTGCGGTAGAGGTCAACACCGCGGCGCTCGGAGTGGCCCATCTTGCCGAGGACCAGGCCGTCGGGGCTGATGATGCCTTCGATGGCGTAGGAGGAGCCGTTGGGATTGTAAGGCGATTCCATCGTCGGTTCGCCCGTGGCGGGATCGGCATAGCGGAAGGCCACCTGGCCGTTTGCGAAGAGCTTCCTGGCCTGCTCGGGGCTGACCACGAACTTGCCTTCGCCATGGCTCACCGCCACGGTGTGGAGCTCACGCGCCTGGAAACCCGCGAGCCAGGGCGAGCGCGTCGAGGAGACGACCGTCGTGACCAGTTGCGAGATATGGCGGTTGATGTCGTTACGGAAGAGCGTCGGATCGGCGGCCGTCACGCCCAGCTTGCCGTCGGGCAGCAAGCCGCTCTTGATCAGGGCCTGGAAGCCGTTGCAGATGCCCAGGATGAGGCCCTTGCGGGCAAGCAGTGCCTGTACCTGTGCGGCGACCTTCGGGTTGCCGAGCACATTGGCAATGAACTTGCCGCTGCCGTCGGGCTCGTCGCCCGAGGAGAAGCCACCCGAGAGGGCGAGGATCTGGCACTCGGCCAGGTCGCGGCACAGCGCGTCGATCGAGTCGAGCACATCCTGCTCCGTGAGGTTGCGGAACACGCGGAAGCGCGTGCGGGCACCGGCGCGGCGGAAAGCGGCGGCGGTGTCGTAGTCACAGTTGGTGCCGGGGAAAACGGGCAGAAACACAAGCGGATGCTCGATCGCGGCGCCTGGATATACGGGTGCGGGCTTGTTGCAGTATGCATCCGCGAATTCCGGTACCGGATGTGAAGGGAACGGGGTCCGCTCGGGATAGATTTCTGCAAAGCGGGCGAAGCAGGCCTTGCGCAGGGCCGAGAGCGGCATCTGTACACCGTTCAGCACGACATCTCCTGTAGTCACCGTGCCAAGCAGCACGGCATTGGGATCGTTCAGCTCCGCCGTCGCCTCAACGACGAGCGAGCCGTAGCCCAGGCGGAAGAACGCTTCCTCAGGTAATTGCACATCGAAGCCGAAGCGGTTGCCGAAGGCCATCTTGGCGAGGGCCTCCCCTACGCCACCGAAGCCCAGGGCCCAGCCGGAAACGATATGGCCCGCTTCGATCTCACCATGGACATAGCTCCATAGTTTTTTCAGCGCCTCGGTATCGGGCATACGGTCCGCCAGCGGCGTGTGCCGCAGCAGGTAGATGCGGTGGCCCGCTTGCTTGAATTCGGGCGAGATGACCCGCGACGCGCGCACCGGCGTGATGCCGAAGGCGATGAGCGTCGGCGGCACGTGAATCTGCTCGAAGGTGCCGCTCATGGAGTCCTTGCCACCGATGGATGGCAGGCCGAGGGCCAGCTGCATGCGCAGGGCACCCAGCAGGGCCGACAGCGGCTTGCCCCAGGTATGGGGATCGTGCGTCATCCGCTCGAAATATTCCTGGTAGGAGAATCGCATCGTGGACCAGTCGCCACCGGCAGCCACCACCTTGGCACAAGCCTCCACCACGGCATAAGCAGCGCCGTGATACGGGCTCCAGCTGGCCAGGTCAGGGTTGTAACCAAAGGCCATCATGCTGGCCGTGTCGGTCTCGCCGGACACGGGCAGCTTCTGCACCGAGACCTGCGACTCCGTATCCTGCCAGCTGCCGCCATAGGGCATCAGCACCGTGGAGCTGCCGATGGTGGAGTCAAACATCTCGATCAGGCCCTTCTGCGAAGTCACGTTGGGCGAGGCCAGCAACGCTTCCAGACGTGTCCGAAGGTTGTCGCCCGGCACCGGAATCGCAAAGGGATCGCGGTCCTCCACCGGCAGGATGGCCGCCTGCGCATAGTGGCGCGCACCGGCGCTGTCGATGAAGCTGCGCGGCAGGTCGGCCACACATTCCGCGCCGTTGAGGATCCGCATGCGGCCCGTGTCCGTGACGTCGGCCACATAGGTCACTTCGATGTTCTCTTCGGCGCAATAGCCTTCAAAACGAGCGCGTTCGGCCGCCGGAATCACCACGGCCATGCGCTCCTGCGACTCGCTGATGGAGAGCTCCATCGCATTCAAGCCGCTGTATTTCGTGGGGACGCGGTCGAGGTGGATCTCCAGTCCGTCGGCCAGTTCGCCGATCGCCACGCTCACGCCACCCGCGCCAAAGTCGTTCGATTTCTTGATGAGCCCCGACACTTCCGGCCGGCGGAAGAGCCGCTGAAGCTTGCGCTCCTCAGGGGCATTGCCTTTCTGGACTTCGCTGCCGCAGGTGGTCAGCGAGGCGTCCGTATGGCCTTTCGAGGAACCCGTGGCGCCGCCGATGCCGTCGCGGCCCGTGCGTCCGCCGAGCAGCAGGATCACGTCGCCCGGCGCGGGGCGTTCGCGCAGCACCTGGGCTTGCGGAACGGCGCCCACCACTGCACCGACCTCCATGCGCTTAGCGGTATAGCCTTCGTGGAAGATCTCCCGCACATGCGTGGTTGCCAGGCCGATCTGATTGCCATAGCTCGAATAGCCGGCCGCCGCCTTGCGCGAAATCATGCGCTGCGGCAGCTTGCCGTGCAGGGTCTCGGAAACGGGCTTCCAGATGTCACCGGCACCCGTCACGCGCATCGCCTGGTACACATAGGCACGGCCCGAGAGGGGGTCGCGGATGGCGCCGCCCAGGCAGGTGGCCGCACCGCCGAACGGCTCGATCTCCGTGGGGTGGTTGTGGGTCTCGTTCTTGAATTGCAGCAGCCATTTCTCGGGCTTGCCGTCGACATCCACGTCGATGACGATGCTGCAGGCATTGTTCTCTTCGCTCTCCTCCTGGTTGTCCAGCACGCCCTTGTGCTTGAGGTAGCGGGCGCCAATGGTGGCCAGTTCCATGAGGCAGAGCGGTTTGTGGTCGCGTCCGAGCTCGTGGCGGATGGCTTCGAGCTGGCGCAGATCCGCCTCGAGGGCAGGTTTGATGAAGGAATCCTCCACGCTGATCGCGGTCAGTTCGCTCGTGAAGGTCGTGTGGCGGCAGTGGTCGCTCCAATAGGTGTCGAGGATGCGGAGTTCCGTCTCGGTGGGGTTACGGCCCTCCTTACGGAAGTGCAGCACCACCTCGCGCAGGTCGTCGGTGTTCATGGCCAGGCCCCAGTCGCGGCAGAAGGCGGCGAAGTCGGCCTCGGGCATGTCGGAGGGTGGCCAGCGGCCGGACAGCCGCGGCTTCCTGGCCGGCGATGACCGAGAGGTCTTTCTCGCGGCTCTCCACGGCGTTGATGAAATAGCGGCGCACGGCGGCCATCCCCTCGTCGGAGAAGTCGTCGTCGAAGATCAGCAGGCGGCCGCTGCGGATGTCCACCTGCGCGGCGGGGTCGATGAGGTGCACGCAGTCCAGGGCCGAGGAGGCGCGCTGGTCGAACTGGCCCGGGATGAACTCCACGGCCAGGTAGCGGCGGCCCGTCAGGTCGAGGTCATCGACCACCGTGTCGGACACGCGTTCGCCGAACACCGTATAGCGGCACTGCTCCAGCAGCTCGTCGGAAAAGCCGCTTAGGTCATAGAGGTTGACCAGGCGCAGGCTCTTCAGGCCGACCGACAGGTTTTCATTGAAATCTTTGCGAAGGCTCTCGGCCTCCACCCGGAAAGCGGGCTTTTTCTCGACGAAGATGCGACGGCTGTCCATGGGGTTACAGTTGGGTATCCAATACTTTTTCGGCCTGGGCGGCGCGATACGATGCGAGGCGCAGGGCGAGGGTCTCGTCGTGCAGGGCCAGGATCGCCACGGCGTAGAGGGCGGCGTTCTTGGCGCCGTCGATGGCCATGGTGGCCACAGGGATGCCGCTGGGCATCTGGACGATGGACAGCAGGGAATCCATGCCGTTGAGGGCCTTGCTCTTGATGGGGATGCCGATCACGGGCAGGGTGGTCAGGGCAGCAGCCATGCCGGGCAGATGCGCTGCACCGCCGGCGCCGGCGATCACGATCTCGCAGCCGCGATCACGCAGGCCGGCCATATACTCCATGAAGTACTGGGGCGTGCGGTGGGCACTGATCACTTTCTTTTCGTATTCTACACCGAAGGATTCGAGGGTTTCGCAGGCGGCGGACATCACGTCCCAGTCGCTCTTCGACCCCATAAGGACACTGACTTTCATAGCTTTAGTACTTATTAAAGCGAGATGCCGGGTCAAGCCCGGCATGACGCTTTACAAATATACGAATTATCTTTATATAAAGATGTATCTGAGGACGAACAGGATCGCGAGGACCCACATCGTGGGGGTAATCTCTTTGGCCTTGCCGCTGAGGGCGTAGAGGACCACGTAGGAGATCACACCGATGAGGATACCGTCGGAAATGCTGTAGGACAGCGGCATGAGGATCACCGTCAGGAAGGCGGGGATGCTCTCGCGGTAGTTCGTCCAGTCAATCCGGGTGACCGGCTGCATCATCATCATACCGACGATGATCAGCGAAGGTGCCGTAGCGGCGCCCGGGATGGCGAGGAACACCGGCGAGAAGAACAGTGCCACGGCGAAGAGGGCCGCCACGGTGAAGGCCGTCAGGCCCGTCCGTCCACCCGCACCGACACCGGCCGAGCTCTCGACATAGGTCGTGGTGGTGGAAGTACCCAGGCAGGCGCCGGCGATAGTACCGATGGCATCGGCCATGAACACCTTCTCGGCATCCTGGATGTTGCCCTTCTCATCGACGAAGCCGGCTTTCTGGGCGACGCCGATCACCGTACCCATCGTATCGAACATGTCGATGAACAGGAAGGTGAAGACAACGACCAGCATATCCCAGCTCAGGATCCGGTGCCACTCAAACTGCATGGCGATCGGAGCGACGCTGTCCGGCATAGAGAGGATGCCGCCGAAGTGCGTGATGGCTTCACCCGTAGCAGGATCCTTGATGAACATGCCGATGACGGCCGTGATGAGGATACCCAGCAGGATACCACCGCGGACGTGGAGCATCACCAGCGTGCAGGAGATCACCAGGCCGATGACAGCCAGCAGGCCAGTGCCGTGGCACACGTCACCGAGGGTCACCAGCGTGGAAGGGCTGTCCACGATCAGGCCGGCGTTCTGCAGGCCGATGAACGCGATGAACAAGCCGATACCTGCGCCGATGGCATTCTTCAGGCTCATCGGGATGGCATTCAGGATCCACACGCGGACCTTGGTCAAGGTCAGGATGACGAAGATCAAGCCCTCGATCAGGACCGCCGTCAAGGCGAACTGCCAGGTGTGACCCATGGTCAGGCAGACCGTGAACACAAAGAATGCGTTCAGGCCCATACCCGGGGCCAGTGCGAACGGCTTCTTGGCCCACAGAGCCATCACCAGGGTAGCAATGATGGCGGCCAGGGCCGTGGCCGTGAAGACGGAACCCGCCGGCATGCCCGGCAGTGCGCTGAAGATGCTCGGGTTGACAGCCAGAATGTAGGCCATCGTCAGGAAGGTCGTCAGACCTGCCACGAGCTCGGTGCGCACGGTGTTTTTCGCCGGGTCAAAACCGAATGCTTTGGTCAGAAAACTCATCGTATCGAAAGTTTAAGTTTATGTAGGCCAAGCTTAGAATACCCACTTGATACCGAGGCAAGGCAGGCAGTGAAAACCCGTCATTCCTCCGAAGTTGTAGCTAAGCTCAACCTCACCGCCGATATTGAAGTGCTCAGTACCGCAGTTATACCAGAGTTGTGGTTCAGAAAGAACTATGCATTTATTCTCCTCATTCCAAACATCCACAAAGCCAGAGAAACGAAGACCTTTGGCGCCGAAAAGATCTTGGCAACCCCACACAGCCGTAAACTGCATCGGAACCTTCTGATTAACGCCAACGATATACTTATAGAGTAACTTAAAATTGAGCGTATTGTTGAAATCTTTACTGTGCAGGAACCAGTCGATACCGGTAAGGAACGCATGATTGATACCATATTTGTTATATACACCACCATTGTATTCCACCTGAAAACTCAGCGGCGCAATTGCACTATTCTGCCAGAAATTCAGGCAACGAGCAATTTCAAAGTACGTACCAGCCGGAAACTTTCTTTCTTCCGATTTCTGCAAAAAATAGTCATAATCGACGAAGAAGAAAGTGTTACCCCCTTTGTCAGTATAGAAGCCCTCGAGCGTTGTTGTAATCTGTTTACGGCCAAAATCGTAGAAGAGCTGCAAGTTGGTCTGCGCGAAGGCAGTCAGGCCGCAAAGCAGGATGGCGGCGGAGAGAATCAGTTTTTTCATTATTTTTTAATAGGTTTTAGATTAATCAATTACAGTTTGGCATGCTCGGGGTGTTCTTCACGCCAGTTGGGGTTGCGGGTCGAGCCGCCCAGGTTGACGGTGATGTCGCCGCGGAGGCTGGAACCGAATTCGTAGTCCTTGCCCGGGAGAACGGCGTTGAGAATGATACCCACCAGCGCTGCGACGGCCAGGCCGCTGAGCGAGGTGAAGCCGATATTGATGGAATCGTTCGCACCGTACTTGATACCGATAGCCAGCACCAGGATGAGAGCGGCGATGATCAGGTTGCGGGAGATGGTCAGGTCGACCTTGTTGTCCACGAGGTTGCGCACACCCACGGCCGAGATCATACCGTAGAGGACAAGGCTCACGCCGCCGATGGTGGAGGCGGGCATGGCGCCGATCAGCGCGGCGAATTTCGGGCAGAAGCTCAGGATGACAGCGAAGACCGCCGCGATGCGGATCACGCGCGGGTCGAACACGCGGGTCAGGTTGAGCACGCCGGTGTTCTCACCGTAGGTCGTGTTGGCCGGAGCGCCGAAGAGCGAAGCCAGGATGGTGGCCATACCGTCGCCCATGAGGGTGCGGTGCAGGCCCGGATTCTCCAGATAGTTCTCACCGGTGGTCGAGGAGATGGCACACATGTCACCGATATGCTCGACCATCGTAGCCAGCGAGATGGGCAGGATGGCGATGATGGCTGCCACGACAAGGCCCCAGTTGGGGGACTTGAACACCGCGAAGGCCGTATTCTGCATCTGGAACGGGGTTCCCAGCCAGGCAGCTTCCTTCACGCCGCTGAAATCGCACAGGCCGCAGAGGGCCGCCACGATATAGGAACCCAGCACACCCATAAGGATCGGAACAATGCGGATCATACCCTTGCCCCAGATGTTGCACACGATGATGATGGCGATGGCCAGCAGGGCGATCCACCAGTTGGTGTTGCAATTGGAGATGGCGGAACCCGAGAGCGTCAGGCCGATGGCGATGATGATCGGGCCGGTAACCACGGGCGGGAAGAAGCGCATGACCTTCTTGGCACCGTAGGCGGCGAACAGGGCGGCCAGAATGAAATACATCAGGCCGGCGCAGGCGACACCGATGCAGGCATAGGGCAGCGACTCGGCCAGCGAAAGGCCACGTTCAGCGCCCATCTGCGTGACGGCGGCGTAACCACCGAGGAATGCGAAGGAAGATCCAAGGAATGCAGGTACTTTCCACTTGGTGAGCAGGTGGAAGAGAAGGGTTCCCAAACCGGCAAAAAGAAGGGTTGCCGATACCGACAACCCTGTAATGACTGGAACTAAGACAGTGGCTCCGAACATTGCAAACAAGTGCTGCAGTCCGAGAAGTGCCATCTTAGGCTTGCCGAGCGTACGGGCGTCGAAGATTGCTTGATTGGTTGTGTTAGCCATAAAGAAAATTTTTCGCAAATATATGGCAAGGCAACCAAATAACCATACGTTATCGGCAAAACTTTATCAACGATTTTTTAACAGTCTTTATAAGATCGTGATAATGTGGGAGAAACCGGTAATGTCAAAAACTTCCTTGACATGTGGCTTCATATTCCGCAGAACCAGTTTCGCGCCACGGGCGGAAACGGTCTTCTGCAACATCAGGAACATGCGGAGTCCCTGGCTGCTAGTATATTCCATATCACTGCAGTCCATGTCGATCTCGGCATGGGAACCAGTCATCAGCGGCTGGATGTCTTTCTGGAACTGGTCGGCGTTGGTGGTGTCGAGACGTCCTTCCAATTTCACGAGCGCTTTGGCGCCCTCTTCGGTAATGGTTACATTCATGGTTGTATTCAGGTCTTTGGTTATTTCAATAATACGGACATAATCGTTATATCGTCGTTCTGGTCGGCACCCTTCGTGAAGTGCTTGACCTGGTTGAACAGGTCGGCCGCTACCAGGTTGGATGCCGTCTGGGGATTCTGGCGGCCGGCCCATTCCAGCAGCCGGTCTTCACCATACTGCTGTTTGTCGGCACGCTCAGCCTCCGTCACGCCGTCGGTGTACAAAACAAGTCGTGTGCCACGTTCGAGTTGCAGGGTTTCATCCTCATATGGGAAGTCCTCGAAGAGGCCGGCGGCCAGGTTCGGCTTGGCTTTCAGGTAGGAGGCCTTGCCGTCGGGCCCGATCACCACAATGGGGTTATGGCCGGCATTGCAGTAATCCAGCCGCCCCGTCTTCAGGTCGAGGCGCCCGGCGAAGATGGTGACGAACATCCCGTTGGTATTGCCGTCGCAGAGGCAGTCATTCACCCGCCGCATCACTTCGTGCATGGGGAGGCCCAAAGCGCCGATGAAGCGGAAGGCAGCCCGGGCGATGGCCATGAAGAGGGATGCCGGAACGCCTTTGCCCGACACATCACCCACCAGGAAGAACACGACGTCGCCCACGACGTGGAAGTCATAGAGGTCGCCGCCCACTTCCTTGGCCGGCTGCACCATCGCAAAGAGCGAAAGGTCGTCGCGCTCCGGGAAGTCCTTCGGCAGCATGCTCATCTGGATATCGCGGGCGATGTTGAGTTCGCTCTCATAGCGTTCGTTGGAAGCCGTGGTGCTCTTGAGCTCCACGATATATTCGTTGATGGACTGCTGCATATAGCTCAGGGAATTGCGGAGCTTCATCAGTTCGTCCTTGGTTTCGACTTCGGGAATGACCGCCTTGAAGTTGCCCTTGGCCATGGTCATGGCGGAGTTGCTGAACTCCACGATGGGCATGGTCAGTTGTCCGATGGTCCGGCGGCAGCCGATGAACATGGCGATCGTGCCAAGGAACAGCAAAGCGGCCAGGAACATGTTGAAGTGGCGGACATGGCGGAAGATATCCGCATACAGGTTGACGATACCCATCGACCAGCCGTTGCTGATCGGGCCGTATACCATAAAGGAATCCTGGCCCTTGTCGACAAAGCGTTGCATGCCTTTCTTTCCCGCGAGCATGGCCTTGCCGATGTCGAAGGCCGTGGTGTCGGCCAGCTCCATCGCTACCGTGAAAATGGTCTCGTTCAATACCTTGCTGCTGTCGGGGTGCGCGATGAACGAACCGTTCCGGCCGACGAGCATGGAATAGGAATTGGCATAGGGCTTGATCCCGCTCATCCAACGGGACAACCAAGCCAGCGAGATATCGGCGGTTATGATGCCGAAGATATGACCGTCCGCATCGCGGAGCGGCATGGAATACGTGGACATGGCCTGTCCGCCGCCGCCGTCGTCGAAATAGGGATCGCTCCAATAGGGTTTTTCGAGCAACTTGGGAATCTGGTACCAGTCCAGAATGGGATAGTCGTAGTTCTCATTGCCCATCTGGATGGTATGGATCTCGTGGGTCTGGTCGCCGATATACGTATAAGGTGAGAAATATTTGCGGCCCTTGTAGAAGCCTGGCTCGAAGGCGATGGCGCTGCCGATGATATTCGGGTTGGCCGCCACAATCTCGCGCGTGACCTTATAAAGGAATTCCTCGTTGTCGAGGTGCTGTTCCACGACCCAGTCCAGGTTGTCCACAGCGCGTTCAACCTCCGTGATCACCTGTTCTATCTCCAGGATGGCCCTGTCCAGCTGGCTTTCCGCCATTCTCCGGGATATGTTGCGAATGGCAGAACTGGAGAAGATTCCCAGCATGAGGGAGACCACCACCATCAGCCCCGCTGCAAAGAGCACGACGTACAGGCTAAGCCTGGAAGCAAAATTCTTTTTCAGGCTCATCGGATCATCTCCTCATATTTTAGGGTGGAATGCAGGATTCCCGCCTCGCACAGCGAGCGGTTGAGTTCCTCGAAAACTTCGTGGCGTACCGGCGCATAATCGGCCTTCCCCGTTACCGGATTGACTTGCAGCTGCAGAATCTCATCGAGCATCAGGCGCTGAAACGTGCGATTGGTGGCCACATTGAATTCCGCAATCACCTTCATGGAAATATCCAGTGCTTCCTCCCGGTGCGTACGCGCGTATTCCCAGCCCCGCCGGGAAGCCCGCACGAACTTGTCGACCGCATCCTTGTGTTTCTTATAATACTGTTCCGTTACATAGAGCCCGTCTTCCGGATAGTTGAGACCGTAGTCACTGAAACGGATTCGGTGGCTCTCCGGAATGCCGCCCGTCGCCAACTCGAGCTGAATAAATTCGCTGTAGCTGTAGCAGAGGAGCGCATCGACGGCACCCGACACATACAGGTTGATGCCCTGGATATAGGGAATCCAGTTCACGTGCAGTCCGTTCTTGAAGCAGAAAAGGTCGCAAACATCGCCGAAGCCCACTTTCCAGCGGCCGATCTTGGTGTCGTTGAGCGCCGCCGGTGAATCAATGGGAAAATGGGCCGCACACATCAGGCCGTTGACCTGGGAGGTCTGCAGGACATTGATCAGGCGCTTTCCCCGCTCCCGCTCGATCATGACCGAAACCAGCTGAGATGTGATGATATCGACCTTGTTGTGCTCGATCTTCTCCAGCGCCGTCCCCGTGGAACTGCCGCCGAAGTGATCCACGATCACGTCGAGGCCTTCTTCCGCATAGAAGCCCTTTTCGAGGGCTACATAATAGCCCGCGAACTGGGTCTGCGGCAGCCACTGCGGCATGAAGGTGATAACCTCCTGGGCCGGTAGCGCCACTGCTGTCAAGAGCAGGAGTGCGGCTAAAAGGAGACGTCTCATTGTAATTTCTTTCGCATAATCAGGACGTTGCAACCATCCTCGTATTTGTATTCGATGTGATCCATGAGCTGCTTGCAAAGGAATATGCCCAGGCCACCTATTTGCCGGTCTTCTGCCGACAGGGTGACGTCGGGATCGGCTTTCTCAAGCGGATTGAAAGGAACGCCCGCATCCCGGAGCAAAATGGTCAGCATCACGCCTTCGGGGTCGAGTTCCGTGCCCACTTCGATCCATCCCATGCCGCCTTCATAGGCGTAACGGACCACATTTTCGACGGCCTCCTCAATGGAGAGCCGGATCTTGAACTGCAACGCTTCGTCTTGCGGAATGTCAGGGGAAGACATCAGATATTCGATAATCTCTCCGCATTTGTCGATGATGGGTTCAAATCTTTTTTTCATAGTTATGAGCGAAGGAAGGATAAAATTGACTTCTTGGGGTAATATCTCAATATTGAATGTATGGCTGGAAAAACTCTCTCCGTCGAGAGAAACGTCGATCAGGGCGTTGGAGATCACTTCCACGTGCCGGGCCCGCTTGTAGTGCATCCGCTTCATGACCCAGGGCGTGTCGAGGTGCCTGCCGCTCCGGTAAATGGGGAGGATTTTCAGGAAGGTGAGCAGAAACATCGGCCGGATCAGGCAGACTTCCATCCAGCCGTCGTCGACCTCAGCGCGGGGCGCACAGCGGAATTCCCCGCCACACACGCGACCGTTCGCGACGGTGCAAAGCAGCATCCGGTTCCGGTTCAGGCGCTCGCCGTCAGCCTCGATACGAATCTTGTTGTTGCGCGCCATGAGCACGGCACGGAAGATACCCCGGTTATACGCTTTCTTGACGCTCTCCGGGTCGGTATTTCCATCCTCGATGGTCTGGTTGGCAATCGTAGACACCACGGCATCAAAGCCAATGTTGATGACATTGATGGCATAGCTGTCGTTGACCTTGATGATGTCAATGGGATGGACTTCACCCGAAAGCATCTTCCGCAACGAAGAGAAGTCGTGGTCTGGGAAGCACTTGATGAAGTCATTCGTGGAACCGTATGCCAGATAGCCCAATTGCTTTCCGTGCGATCCCACCATGCCGGAAGCCACTTCGTTGAGGGTCCCCGAGCCACCACACGCCACGAAACAAACTTGTGCATTCGGGTGGAGGTCGCAGAAGATCTTCACGAAGCGGGTGCCGTCGCCCACACCACGGGTCTTGTAGATCTCATAGTCCAGGCCCGGGCCGAATTCCCGGATCTGGCGATCCACGTCTTCCGCGATGAAGGCTTTGTCCTCCCGACCGTTGATGATGAAGATATAGTGCATTTACTTCAGTAAGGTGTTGTCAATAGCAATGCGCCAGTGCGGAAGCATGGCTTCCCGGTTGGCGAAATGGATCATATAAAGCGAAGCGTAGGGCGCAATCAGCCGATTGGCCTCTTCCAGCGTAACGTCAGGCCCGAAATAATAACGGACGAAGAGCTCCCATGCCTGCATCATCTGGGCGTGGGACAGGTGGAAGATCTTCTGCGCCATCTCGTCGGACGGGTTGCTGATGCACACGAAGTACAGCATGCCCATGTCAAAATACGGATGGCCGTAGCGGAAGTCCGCCAGATCGATCCACCAGTTCTGCTCACCGTCGGTGATGATGTTGCCCATGTGCATGTCGCCATGAAGACAGGTGGTCGCATCGGGCGCTTCGTTGACAAAGGCGTGCAGGCGCTGCTTCTCGGCCTCGGTAAAATCGCGCGAGGCGCCGATGGCACGGTTGAAATGGTCCTTGACCGATTCAAACGCGTGTGTGTTGCAGGGCTTGGCGTGGAGCTTCCGGCATTCCGCTGCGAAGGCTTTCATATACGCTTCCATGTTCTCCGGCTCCTGCGAGATGGCGCGGGAGAAGGAGCGCTTCTTCACGATGCGTTCAAACTCAACCCCTACCCGCTTGCCATCGGTCACCAGGCGGAAAGCACGCGGGATATGCAGGCCCAGGTCCATGATGGCCCAACTCTGCGCGAGCTCGCGCTCCGGCTCGGAAATCGGCATATATTCGGCATAGAGCTTCATCATGCGCTTGCCATCCTTGTGGTTGTAGCTGATGGCCGTGTAGCCGTCGCCGCTCACTTCATAGTCGTCCAGGTTGATGGGTTCGGGCTTGGGCTTGCCGAACACGTGCTCGATGAGGGCGGTAAACTCGCTGAAGGCGTGCGTGCCGGCCAGGGTGCTGAGCGACTGGGCGAGGCCGCGGTAATGCCATTCATGGTCGGCACGGCCGCCGGGAGCGTGGAAACGGTCCCAGAGTTTGTCGCCCAGTTCGTCGTAGTCGCGGGCGATGGCGCGCATGTTGGAGAGCTTGTCACCCATGGCCACGATCTGGGCATCCCGGGGGGCATCGGCAATGCGGTTGATGGCCGCCTGCTTGCGGTCGCGCCAGCTGTCCGCTTCGCTCACGCCTTCCACGAACTTGTCGCTTTCCTTCTCTACGAGCAGGGCGACGCGCTCGCCGAATTCGCGGCGCAGGTCATCGAGCGTGATGTCGGTGTCCTCCACCACGTCGTGCAGGGCGGCAGCTGCGAGCAGTTTCTGATCGGGCGTAATGGTCGCCACGATGGACACGGCTTCGAGCGGATGAACAATATAGGGGAAGCCCTTCCCGCGGCGCTCAGTATTCTGGTGGGCGCGCACGGCGAAGCAGATGGCCTTGTCCAGTAAAGTGCTGTCTATGTACTTGTTTGCCATCACATATCGTGTATTTGGGTGTATGTATCAAATAAGCGTTGCGCCGTTCCGGCGTTGTACTTGGAAGGTCCGTTCAGCATATCGAGGAAAAACTCGATGCCCTTGGCGCCGCCCTTTTCCGCCACGTAGACGATGCAGATGTTCTGCAGGCCGAGCGTGGAGGCGATGATGTCCAGGTCGGTGCCGCTGATCTGGTAGACAGCCAACTGATAGGCCTTTTCCGAATATTTCTTGCGCAGCTGCTCCACGTCGCCCAGGGTCTTGAGGCCCATCTGCAGCAGGGGCTCCAGATACGGCATGCCGCTCAACTGCTGGATCTCAGCCTGGTTGATGGCGGCAATCTTGGTATTGAGCAACGCGAAAGGATCGAGGGCCAGGTAATTGCGCCAGGTATCGCCATTGAGCGACACGGCGTCGAAGTTGCCGTCCTTCACCAGCTGCTCGGCCTTGCGGCGGTAATCCGTGATCTCCTTGCGGATGCGGCTGAATTCTTCGTCGGCCAGTTCGAGGATGCCCGCCAGGCGCGTCAGGCTCCGCAGATGCTCGGGCGGAACCTCCACCCCGGTCTTGTAGCCGATATCGTGGTTCATGGAAGCCCATACGTGCTGGAGGGCCGTGCGCATCTGCACCTCGAAGCGGATCGCGTTGATGAGGGGATAGGCGGGATCCTGGAAGAGTTCTTTGGGAATCCGGCAGATATAGTGGAGCGACATGTAGCCGAAGCTGTCCTTGCCCAGCTGTTTGCGCTTGTCCACCGAGTTCTCCCAGTCGACCTCGAAAATCTTGTCGACCAAGGCGGCAATCTTATCGACTTCCTCGGTGTAGAAGGTGATCACGCGTACGCCCACCAGGTCGGTGATGTCCGAGATGTCGCCGTACTTGTTCCCCTTCAGCTCCAGCTTGCCGGCCAGGCTCTCCTCGGTCTTTACACGCCCCTCAACGCCGCTGACAATGATGTTGCTGCGTTTCATACAATCCGTCAGCGCCTTGAGGATAACCTCCTTCATCTTGGCATAGGTCGCCAGATTCTCCCGGTATTCCTCCAGGATCATCGTTCCGTGCAGGTCGAGCCCGTATTCTTCCACCTTCTTTTTCATCGTACTAGTCGTTGGGGAATTGGCGATGTTGCATCAGGATGCGGCCGTCGCAGATCACCGTATCGACGATGTCGCTGCCAGCGGCGTACACCCAGTTGGAAACAAGATGGTGGAGGGGCTGCATCCGCTCGTCGTCGAGCCGGATGAGGATGGCGTCGGCCAGTTTGCCCGCTGCGATGTCGCCAGCGTCGATGCCGAAGGCTTCGGCGCCGTTGCGCGTAGCGATCTCCAGCGCCTCGTGGGCCGGCATTGTTTCGGGGTCGCCGCTCGAGCATTTCGCGATCAGGGCGGCAAATTTCATCTCCTCGCGCATGTCGAGGTTGTTGT
Source organism: uncultured Bacteroidales bacterium (assembly GCA_905233345.1). Classification (GTDB taxonomy): domain Bacteria; phylum Bacteroidota; class Bacteroidia; order Bacteroidales; family UBA932; genus Cacconaster. The sequence goes on along the minus strand of CAJODQ010000003.1, from coordinate 62,994 downwards.
TCGAGCTGTCGCCGTCAGTACCCAGGGTAACACGGCAACCAGCCTCCTTGGCCTGCTTATAAGGGAAAATGCCAGAGGAGAGCTTCAGGTTCGAGCAGGGGCAGTGGGCGATGGTCACGCCGCGTTTGGCCAGCAGCGCGAGTTCCTCCGTGTCAGCATGGACCACATGGGCGGCCACCACTTCGGGGCCCAGCACACCCAGCTGATCAAGATAGCGGACCGGCGTGGTGCCGTGCTCCCGCAGGCAGTCATCCACTTCCTTGCGGGTTTCCGATATGTGAATGTGGAGCTTGAGGCCCAGGTCGCGGGCCGTCCGGGAGCAGCGTTTCAGCAGATCGGGACCGACCGTATAGATGGCGTGCGGCGCCACGGTGAGGGTGACACGCCCTCCCGTCGGATCTGTCCAGTGCTTGAGCAGGTCGAGCTTGTCGTCCTGCTGCGATTTGCTGTGCGATTCCATGAAGGTCACGCCGATGGCGGCGCGCATACCGTATTCGTTCACCAAGTCGATGGTCTCCTCAATGTCGAAATACATGTCGGAGAAGAAGACAGTGCCCGATTTGATCATCTCCCGCACCGCAATGCGCGAGCCTTCGCGGATGTCTGCCGCCGTCATTTTCTCTTCGAAGGGCCAGATGTATTCGGTCAGCCATTTCTGAAGCGGCATGTCGTCGGCATAGCCGCGCAACAGGCTCATGGCGGCGTGGGTGTGCGTGTTGTAGAAGGGCGGCAGGATAGCCATCCCTTCCCCATCGATCACTTGGCGGGCCTGGGCGTCGGCGGGCGCGTCGACACTGCTGAAGCGATTGCCTTTGATCAGCACATTCGCTTTCTTGCCGAAGAGCAGTACGTTTTTGATGAGGATATCGTCCATGGGAACAGGAATCAATAGTATTTCACTTCATGGCCTTCCAGCGCGGAAAGCAGGTTGTTGGCCATGCGGCTGGCGCCGAAGCGGAACCAGCGCTTGTCGAGCCATTTCTCACCCAGGATGTCCGACACGATGTTCCAGTAGGTCACGGCGTCTTCGGGGGTGGCGATGCCGCCGGCAGGCTTGAAGCCCACCATGCGGCCGCTCCGGGCGGTATAGTCCTTGATGCAGCGGCACATGATTTCGGCGGCTTCGGGCGTCGCGGACACGGCGATCTTGCCGGTCGAGGTCTTGATGAAATCGGCACCGGCTTCCATGGCCAGGAAGGATGCGTCTTCGATGAGGGCCTTCTCTTTGAGGGCGCCCGTCTCGAGGATCACTTTCAGGTGCACACCGGGCTTGATGGCACGGATGGCCTGGCCAATCTCCACGATCTCACGTTCAGCTTCCTTGTAATTGTTCTCCAGGAAGGAGTTGAGGGCCAGCACGATGTCGACTTCATCGGCGCCGTCTCGCACGGCCATGTCGCACTCGGCGATCTTCACGGGCAGGGGGCTCTGTGAAGCCGGGAAGCAGCCGCCCACCACCGTCACATGGACATCGGGGTTGGTGCGGGTCTCCGCCACGGTTTTCGCAAAGTTGGGATAGACACAGATCGAGGCCGGGAGCGGATAGTCGGGGAAGGTTCCGTGAAAATGGTTCACCTTCTCCGTCATCGTGGCGATCTTGCTGTAGGTGTCGCTGCCGTTGAGGGAGGTCAGGTCGATCATCCCCAGCACGGCTTTGTATATCGCTTGTTTTTCCATAGTCGCTATTGCAATTCTTTCTCCAGTTGTTTCAGTTCCTGGCGGGTCATCTTCTGGCGCTTCTTGCGCTGGGGGGCCTTGCGGGCCGGCTTGTCGCCGGTATCAGGCGTGGCATCCCGTTTTTCAAGCTCGGGCTCGGTGCCTTCCTGCACGGCTTGCGGAACGCGCTTTTCAGGCGCCGGGCGCTCATCCAGTTGCTGCTCCTTTTCGTGGTCTACGTCATCTACGATGCGTTCGTTCGCCGCCATGTCCGCGCGTTTCAGCAGCTCGTCGCGGGCGTTCTCGCAGATCTTCATTAGGGTCTTGGGGTCGTGCAGGTAATAATTGAGCGATGTGCGGAAGTCCTCGTCGGTATAGCCGCGGGCTTCCAGGATGGGCCGGTACACGCGGAGCGAGTCGAAGGGCATCGTCTTCGAACCGCTCTCCTGCACCACTTCGATGGTCGCGTCGGCCAAATAGAACTCGGCGAAGATCGACGACAGGTCCTTCGGGGGGATCACACCCTCCGGCTTGCAGCCTGTCACAGCCAAAATCGACAGGGCCAGCGCGGCGCACCAGATTATTTTTGTAATTCTACCCATTTTACAGACTGTAAATATAACAAATATTTACGATTTATCTAACTTTGTACCGTAATGAACAGCAGGTTTTCAGATTTTTCCGTCTACACGTCCATCGTGTTGGTACTCGCCGCCTTTTTCCTGACGGGCTGGATGGCAGCGCCACACGCAGGAAATCTGCTCACCAGCGGTCTGCCGGCCCTGCTCGCTGTCTTATTTTGCTGTGTTCCGCTCTTTTTCATCCACCAGCGGATGCTGATGGGGTCCGCCATGGTCACGCCCCTGTTCTATGTTTTCCTGGCCATGGCCAATCCGGCAGCCTGCTGCTTCTCCGCTTTTCACTGGGTCGCGATGCTGCTGGCCGTCAGCCTCTATGCGTATCTTTGCTTCACAGCCCTGGTTCCGAGTCTGCGATTCGCGGCCGGCACCTGGTTTCCCTTCGGGGTAGCCGCGCTGCTGCTGCCCTCCCTGCTCTGGCTGGCGCCGGTTCTACTGCTTTCGTCGATCGGCAAGGCCGCCGAAAAAGGAAAATACGTCATCACTGCGCTGCTGGGCCTGCTGCTGCCGGCACTCGTGTGGATGGCCCTCCGCTTTTTGCATGGCGATCCCCTGTCCCCCGTCGATCTGCTGGCGACATGCTGGACGGGGATGCGCACCCTGCACCTGCCCGGTGCAAGCCTGCCGGTGGTCACATTGGTCCGTTTGGGCTTCACGGTGGCCATGACACTCGTGGCTTACCTACGTATCGTGCCGCGGCTGTCGCGCTACAAAACGGCACAGTACCACGCCATTGTGCGGCTCCTGCTGCTGACGCTCTGCCTGAGCGTTTATACCTTCCTCTTCCTCGACTATCCCGCCCTGCCGGCCGGACTGATGGTCATGTTGCCCACCGCGCCGCTGTTGAGCGTCTTTCTGCTCGACACGCTTTCGCGCCGGAACACCGTTCCCTGGTTCGGTACCCTGCTCCTGCTGCTGGCCGCCGAGCGCATCGCTTTATTTGTCAACCTATAAAATGTCCTGTATATGAAAAAGTTAATTTGGAGCCTGGTCGCCGTCCTCATCGTGGGACTGGCCATCTTCTGCTACTTCCGCTTCTACTTCGTCTTCGGCGAAGGCGTCCGCAGCGGTGAACTCAACTACGTCGTCCACAAGGGCGTCATCTGGAAGACCTACGAAGGCAAACTGATCCAGACAGGCATCCGGACCCAGACCACCGGCGTCCAGTCGAACACCTTCGAGTTCTCGATTGCCGACAAGGAAATCGCCGAGCACCTGATGACCGAAAGCGGCAAGGTGATGGACCTCCACTATAAGGAGTATTTCGGCCGTCTCCCCTGGCGCGGCCACACGCGCTACATCGTGGACGACATCGTTTCGATCCGGGAGAAGAACACGTCCATCGACGACCAGAACACCGAGGTGCTCAGCACCATCGCTCCCGGCACCGAGGGCAACGTCATTCCGGGAATGTATTAATTTCTGGGGCTCATGCGTTGCGTGACGGAACTTACACTTGTCTGCCTTTTTCCTGCCGCTCAGAAATCGTCGCATCCACGATCACGCAACCCTTTAGCGCTGTCTGCGCTTGCTCTCCGGATCGGTGGTCGGCCCGCTCGCGAAAAATGCTCGCGGCTCCGGACAACCCTAGTCCCTATGTTCGCAACAGCCGTTCGTTCTACATCGTCATGCCGGGCTTGACCCGGCATCTCTGCATCTGTAAGGCACTTATCATCGTCAGGGGCTACGGGACCCTCATTGTCCCGTAGCCTCCTGACGGGAGATAAGTGCACCTTCCGGCACAACATCTCGGCTGCCTTTGCCCTTTCGTTATACCGGCGGGGTAGGTCTCCCGCTGTTTGGGGTAGGTCGAACAAATGATGTCGGACTTACCCCAAGAATCGGCCATCGAGGCCCTCCAATGGGATAGGTCCCAGCCTTTCCATTCGACCTACCCCATTGATGCTACGTACATATAGATTTTCACGAATTTGTAAAAGATTTTGCTTTTTTGCAGCCCGGTCCACGCCGGCTGTGCTTATCTTTGTGAAAACAATGAACCGATGGCTATGTTGCGAGCGATTGTGCGGGAGATGCCAGACGGATCTGCCCGCCGTGTGTACCCCTTTCATGTGAGTCTGGAGGGTTTGGAGAAAGCGATCATCTGCCGCGATGAGGAAGACTACGACGTACTGGTCAAGTATGTCTTTTTGTGTGCGTTGGCAACGAACGTCAAGGTTGTAACCTATGTGGTGGTTTCGAACCATTTGCATGTCATTCTGTTGGCGGAAGACTACGAGCAGGCAAAAGCCTGCGGAGACGAGATCCGTCGGCGCTACGCCATGTGGTTCAGCCACAAGTATCATGAGCGAAGGCTTTATCATGACAAATGTGTAGATGTCCAGTGGATCGACACCGAGTGGTATCTACGCAACGCCATCGCCTATGTCTTCCGCAACGCGCTCGACAATGGCGATAGCGTGGAAAGATATCCGTGGTCAGGTTATCGTGCGCTCTTTTGCCGGGGTCAGTGCAAGGGGTGGACACGGCCTGTCACTTCGCTGACCAAGCGGGAGCGAGAGACGCTCTTCCACACCAACGATTCTCTGCTAAGATTACCCTGGCTGATCGACGCAGATGGTTGTCTGGAGCCTGTCAGCGCGACGGACTATGCCTATGTTGAGGAAGTCTTCAACGGTTCCCAGGCATTTCTGCTCAAGGCCATCGGAACTGTAAACATAGCTGAAATGAATGAGAAATTGGTCGATGGCCCCCGGACCCGGCTACTCGACGGCGACTTTTTCAAACTGATTACATCGGTCTGCGACCGCTGGTTCGGCAAGCCGGTTTCCGCGCTGGTCCGTACCGAGCATGCCCGCATCGTTCCCTATATCTACCGGACGACGAATACCTCCATTCCGCAGCTCGCCCGCGGTTTCGGCATTGCCCGTGAAGAGGTGGCTAATATCCTGCGTCAAAACAAATGAAGCATAACAGGATACGGCCAGGATCATCAGTCGGTCCTTTCCAATTCGCATGTCGCCATTTCGGCGAATTCTGGATCGACTTGTTTTGCTTGCATTTTTATGCCCTGTCTATTTGACCCTCACGAAGTGCCGGTAGTCGTAACCCCACCCGCCCTGGGAGTAGGTGGTTCCTTGCCGCTGCCACTCCATCTCATGGGATGTCAGCTTGACGATGGTATAGCAGACATTGCTGAAATCGGACATTTCCGGGTTGAGGGTTATGGTGCCCTTGTCGATCAGGTCGATGGCATAATGGCCGCTGTAGTCGTGCGATTCGCCGGAGAGTGCGTCATAGACATGGAGCTGATAGCCGTTGTTCCCGTCAAAAGTGTATTGCATGAATCCATCCATGGCAAAGAGCATGGGATCATACTGCTCCGTCCAGGTGCCTTCCAGTTTGTTCACATCAATTTTCTCGCAACTGCCCAACACCGCCACCAGCAGCGCTATGCATAAAAACAGATTCAAGAGCTTCTTCATGGGTTTCGTTTTCCTGATAAATGCCGGAACCGGCAGATTCTTGCGTACACGAAGGAAAAAAAACTAACTTTGCATAATATGAAAAAGTTGCTCCTACTCTCCGCGTTTCTGCTGATGCTATGCATCGGCTGCTCTTCCGACAAAACCTGTACCATCCAGGGCGCCGTCACAGTCCCGGATCCGGCAAAGGATTACTATGCGGTTCTGATATGTGACAAAAACGGCGTGGATACCTGTCTGGTTGAAAACGGAATGTTTACGCTCAGGACGGTTCAGGATCCGTGCATCCAGCAACAAATCAAACTCATTGATGCAGAAGGAAATGATGTCGGCAACGGCGATATTTTTGACATGATGGAAATCGTGGCTGACACACGGGAGATGACGGTCGATTTCAATACCCAACAGTCATCCGGCAGTCCGTTGACGGCCGCAATGAATAGCTTCATCCATGAGTTGTACGACTTGCTGATGGGAGACCTGGATCCCGAGGTAGATGCCAGCTTTTATATGGATTCTTTGATGCGGAAAACATACCTTGATCACAGCTACGATGCAGTCGGACTACAAGCCATGCGACTGCTCTCCCATGATCTTGAATATGAGGAAATGGAGGAATTGCTGAATCAAGGTGGTAGCTTCATCCGGGAAGATGAAGGACTGGCGTCGCTATTGACTTACAAAAAGGCACGTGCCATGGAGAAAACGGAAGGTCGAGTCCTGTTTGTCAAAGTGGGGCCGGAGGGAAACGTGTTGCAGCAGGAAGAAATGGATGCCAGCGAATGCCACGACAAACGGATCGGCCAAGGTCAGTATGTCCTGCTCGACTTCTGGGCCAGCTGGTGCGGGCCTTGTCGCGATGAGATTCCCAATGTCATTCGTCTGAACAACCTTTTCGCCGAAAAAGGTCTCAGGATTCTCGGTGTAACGGTTCGTGACCAGCCGGATCTTTCCAAAGCAGCCATCTCCGAAATGAAGATCAACTACGACCAGATCTTCGACCTCGAAGGAATCATCAGCGCCCGCTATTCCGTAGAGGGTGTTCCTCACTTCTTCCTGCTCGATCCACAAGGCAACGTTGTCCTCCAAGGTCACCACAACCTCAACGAATTCGAACGATATTTACAGAAGAACCTTTAGCCCGATTTATCCGCGCCGGGCGGCTCCGAGCGGTTTGTCCCAGAAGATGGTGGCGCCGGTTGCGGCGGCAAGGGCGTCGGCTTCATGTTGAAGGGTTTCCAAGAGTTGAGCTTCCCGTTTCCCGGACCGTCGGCCTGGCGCATCGTATAGCACCTTGCTGAAATAGGCGTCATACGATACGGCGAAGTCTTCGGCGTCGTTGTGCGGGAAGAAATTCACAGCCACTTCATAGCGGATCTGTCCCGCCTCCGAAGTGGAAATCAGCAACACGGAAACGGCATGACGCGGTACGCCGTTGAAAGTACCCGAAGCCAAGAAATACTGTTGATAAACGTTGATCTCTGCCATAATTCTACAAAGATAAGACATCCTGCCGTTTTCTCAAAGAAGGATACAGAGAGGGGACAATGAATGGAGCCTCAGTTTTCGGCGAGGAAACCGCATTCATCGGGGTAGGTCTGGAGAATAATTGGGGTAGGTCGAATGGAATGATTGGGACCTACCCTGAAAGAGGGATTGGATGGCCGATTCCTGGGGTAAGTCCGACACCCTTCGTCCGACCTACCCCAAAACACCGGGAGACCTACCCCGCTGGTTACATTCGTGAGCCGCGGAGCGGGCGAAGACGATGATCAGAAACGTGGAACGATCACAGCCGGCGATCAAAGCCGCGGAGCGGGCGCAATCAGCAGCGTTTATTTCTGGGGCTCATGCGTTGCGTGACGGTGTCTGCTCCTCATGCTCACACGCGAGCGAAGTGGCGGGTGTGTTTCCGGTGAAGCGACCTTTTTTCGGGAGCAAGACGGAAACCAGAGCCGCGGAGCGAGCGCCCAGGCACAAGCTATAGCAGAACGGAGAGGTAGATGAGGACGCAGAAGGCGAGGGAGGCGACGCCGTTGGCGGTGAAGAAGGCGGCGTTGAGGCGGGAGAGGTCGCGGGGAGAGATGATGACGTGCTGGTAGACCAGCATGGCCAGGAAGAAGACGCCGGCGGCGATGCCCCAGGCGTCCGTCAGACAGACGGCTGGATTGGCCCGGCCTGCCGCAACCAGAAACCACGGCACCAGCCCGAACTCCGGCACATGGACCGCCCAGGCGATGCCCATCGCCCGCTTGCGGCCGAAACGCTGCGGAATGGAGTGCAGGCCCTGGGCACGGTCGATTTCTTCGTCGGCCAGGGCATAGAGGATGTCGAAGCCGCTGGACCAGAAGAAAACCATCAGCGTCAGTAGGACGACAGGCAGCGTCAGATGGCCCGTCACGGCGATGAAAGCGCCTGCCGGGGCTATGCCCAGTGCCGCGCCCACGCCGAAATGACAAAGCCAGGTGAAACGTTTCAAATAGCTGTAACCCAGCAGGAAAATCAACGCGACGAAAGACAGGCCGCCACAGAGCGGGTTGATCGTCCAGGCCACGGCCACGAAAAGCGCGACATTGACGAGCGAGAAGACGAGTGCCTGCCGGGGCGAGATGCGGCCGGCAGGAATATCGCGTCCCTCGGTGCGCGGATTGCGTGCATCGATCTCACGGTCGGCCCAGCGGTTGAAGCCCATCGCGGCGCTGCGGGCGAAGACCATACAGCCGAGTATCTGGATCAGGAGCACCCAGGTAAAGTGGGCGCCCGGCTCCTTCCATCCCAGCAGGAAGCCGACGAGCGCAAACGGCAGGGCGAAGATCGTATGCGCGAACTTCACCAGCGATGCATATCGTTGAACCGATGAGAAAAGATTCTTCACTGCGTACAGAATGACAAATAATGACGATCGCGCTATCAGGCGCCAGCGGAGACCGGGCAGGGATAGCCAAGCGCAATAGCAAGGTCGGAGCGGCGGGGTTGGGGGCGGAGCCCCAGTAACTCAACGCAGCGTCGCGCCGTGCTTCGTTTCGAAGGCCTTGAGGAGCTTGGCCATCGTGGACTCGACGGCGGCGTCGGTGAGGGTCTTCTCTTCGTCCTGGAGGATGAAGCTGATGGCATATTGCTTCTTGTCGGGCTGGATCTTCGGGCCACGGTATACGTCGAAGAGGCTGACCTGCCGCAGGATGCCGCGGACCGTCTGGAACGCGGTCTTGCGAAGCTCGGCGAACGAGACACCCTCGTCGAGCAGCAACGCCAGGTCGCGGCGCACCTCCGGGAAGCGGGGCAGTTCCTTGTATTTGATCTTGTCGCGCTTCACCAGTTCGAAGAACACCGGCCAGTGAATCTCGGCCACGAACACCGGCTGCTTGATGTCAAACTGCTTGAGCAGCGTCTTCGACACCGTGCCGGCCATGGCCAGGCGTTTGTTGCCCAGTTTGTAGGTCAGGCCCTCGGCGAAGAGATCGGCGGGCGCGGCCTCAATGTCAAGGTCGTAGAGATCCACCTTGAAGCGCTTCAGCAGCAGCTCCAGATAACCCTTCAGCGCAAAATAGTTGCCGGCACCCAGCTCGTTGCGCCAGGACTTGGCGCCCGGACCGGTGACCACCAGGCAAAGCCGCTGCTCCTCGCGGTAGCTCTTCAGATCGGCCTTCGGGTTCTCGGCACCCTCTTTCGGCTGGTAGCTGTAGCAATTGCCGATCTCGAAGAGACGCAGGTTGCTGTTCTGGTGGTTGATGTTGCGCGCCACCACCTCCAGCGCATTGAAAATCAGCGTCTGCCGCATCACATTCAGGTCGTTGCTGAGCGGATTGACGACGGGCACCGACTGCTCTGCCGGATAGGTCTTGAGCTTGTCGTAGTACTCCCCTTTCGTCAGCGAATTGTTCATGATCTCCACGAAACCGCGGTCGGCCAGCAGGTCGGAGACCGTCTTGCGCACCTTCTCCGGATCGGGATGCTCCGACGGATTGATGGAAGCCTTCATGCTCACGGGGAGCTCAATGTTGTTGTAGCCGTAGATGCGGAGCACTTCCTCCACCACGTCGCATTCGCGTGTCACGTCCACGCGATAAGCCGGAACAGCCACGACACAGCCGCACGGCGAGGCCGACAGGATCTGGAAATCCAGGCTCTCCAGAATCCGCTGGTACGTCTCAGCGCCCAGCTTCTTGCCGATGAGGCTGTCCATGCGTGCGTAATCCAGCTCAACGCGGACCGGCTCATACGGCTTCGCGCAGACCTCCTGCGGCGCGCCGACCACGGTCGCACCGGCGATCTCCTGCAGGAGCAGGGCGGCGCGGCGGGCAGCGACCATCGTCGCGGTGGGATCGATGCCGCGCTCGTAGCGGAACGAAGCGTCGGTCTTGAGACCCTGGCGCTTCGAGGTCTTTCGGATGGCCACAGGGTTGAAATAAGCCGCCTCGAGGAACACCTCGGTGGTCGACTCGGTGACACCGGAGTCGAGGCCGCCGAACACGCCGGCAATGCACATCGGCTTCTCCGCGTCGCAGATCACGAGGTCGTCGCCGCAAAGCGTGTGCTCCACCCCGTCGAGGGTCGTAAACTTGCAGTCGGGCGTGCTGCGGCGCACCACCACTTTCCGGCCGGCGATCTTCGCCGCGTCGAAAGCGTGGAGCGGATGACCCATCTCATTGAGCACGAAGTTCGTGATGTCGACCACGCAGTTGATCGGACGCTGGCCGATGGCCATCAGGCGCTCCTTCAGCCACTCGGGCGACGGGCACACTTTGACATCTTTGAGCGTGATGCCAATGTAACGGGGTGCCAGATCGGGGGCCTGCACCTCCACGGGGATGGCCGTGCCGACACCGGGCTTGAACGCGCTCACGTCGGGCAGGGTCCATTCCACGGGGATGTCATTCTGCTTGCAGTAGGCATACAGGTCGCGGGCCACGCCGATGTGGCTGGCGCCGTCCACGCGGTTGGGCGTCAGGCCGATCTCGAAGAGCGTATCTTCCTTCAGCTGCAGCTGCTTGCGGGCCGGAGTGCCCACCACGGCAGAGGGATCGAGCACCATGATGCCGGAATGGTCGTTGCCAATGCCCAGTTCATCCTCCGCGCAGATCATGCCGAGGCTTTCGACGCCACGGATCTTGGAGCGCTTGATCTTGAACTTGCTGCCGTCGTCGGTGGGCAGCTCGGTGCCGACCGTAGCCAGCAGCACTTTCTGCCCCTGCGCCACGTTGGGAGCGCCGCAGACGACCTGCAGGAGCTCGGGCTCACCCGTATTGAGTTTCGTGACATGCAGGTGGTCGGAATCGGGGTGCGCGACGCACTCGACGACTTCCGCCACGATGACGCCTTCCAGGCCGCCGGGGATCTGCTCGACGGTCTCCATGTGTTCGACTTCAAGCCCCGTTGAGGTCAGGATGGCGGAGACCTGTTCCGCCGTCAGGTCGAACTTCAGATAATCCTTCAGCCAGTTGAATGAGATGTTCATATCGTTATTCTGTTTTTATTCAAATAGTGATTCCACGAATTCTTTCTTGTCGAAGACCTTGAGGTCGTCGATCTTTTCGCCCACGCCGATGAACTTGATGGGAATCTTGAACTGGTCGCTGATGCCGATCACCACACCGCCCTTGGCCGTGCCGTCGAGCTTGGTGACCGCCAGCGCCGTCACGTCGGTGGCGCGGGTAAACTCTTTTGCCTGCAGGAAGCCGTTCTGGCCGGTTGAGCCGTCGATCACCAGCAGCACCTCGTGCGGGGCGTCGGGCACGACCTTCCGCATGACATTGCGGATCTTGGTCAGCTCGTTCATCAGGTTGACCTTGTTGTGCAGGCGGCCGGCCGTGTCGATAATCGCCACGTCGGCTTCCTTGGCCACAGCGCTCTTCACCGTATCATAGGCCACGGAGGCGGGATCGGAGCCCATCTCCTGCTTGACGATGTCGACACCGGCGCGCTCGGCCCAGATCACGAGCTGGTCGACGGCCGCGGCGCGGAAGGTGTCGGCGGCGCCCAGCACCACCTTCTTGCCCTGCGCCTTGAGCTGGGCGGCGAGCTTGCCGATGGTCGTGGTCTTGCCCACGCCGTTGACGCCCACCACCATGATGACATAGGGCTTCTTGCTGAAATCGAAGGGTTCGGAATTCTTGCCGTCGGCAGCCGCGTCGAGCAGGTCGATGATCTCCTCGCAGAGATAGCGGTTCACTTCCTCGGCATTGAGGTATTTGTCGCGGGCCACGCGGGCCTCCAGGCGCTCGATGATGTTCTGGGTGGTCTCCACCCCGACGTCCGAGGCGATCAGCACCTCTTCCAGCGAATCGAGCACTTCGTCGTCGACGACGCTCTTGCCGGCAATGGCATAGGACAGCTTCTCAAACAGCGAGCGCTTGGTCTTCTCCAGGCCGATGTCGAGGGGGCGTTCCTCCGCCTTTTCTTTCTTCTTCCAGTTGAAAAGTCCCATATCACAAGGGTTTATAAAGTTCTCGGATGCACCCGTCGGCGAGGGCCTCCAGCGAGGAGATGCCCATCTCGGCCGGGAGACCGGCCTGCTGGTATGCCACGGGCAGTTCGGTGCAGGCGCACACTACGGGGATGCGCTCCTCCTGCCACAGTTCCTCCACGATCGCACGGAACTGCACGGCAGCCTCATCCTGCCGCCCCGCCTTCACCAGGTCGGTCACGGCGTGGATGCGTTCCTGCATCTCCGGCGTGGGGATGCGGAAGCGGTAGCCGGAGGCGGCGCCATGGTCCTGGTACAGGTTCGTCTTCATGGTGCCGAGCGTGGCGGTGAGCCAGGCGCCCTGCGGGCTGCGCTCGCGGCAGCTGCGGATGGTCTCGTCGATGATGTGGATCACCGGCACGTGAAGCCGCCCTTCGGCGAGGAATTTGTCGATAAAATGATGCGCCGTGTTGCAGGTCACCGCAAGGCGGTCAGCGCCCCATTTCTCGAGGGTCAGCAGGCCGTCGAGCAGATAGGGTTCCGGATCGGGCCCCTTCCCCAGGAGGAAGGTGGTGCGGTCGGGGATCACCGTATGCGAGTAGACGATCATGCGGGGATGCTCCTGGTCGCAGTCGGCCGGTGCCTTGACGGCCAGCAGCCGCTGGAATTCCGCCGTCGCCGCAGGGCCCATCCCACCGAGCACACCCAATGTCAGACCGTTGTTTTTCATGCTTTCTTTTCAGGTTTTACATATTGCGCCATCACCACGCCCGCCATTGCGATGACGATGCCGGCCATCTGCAGCGGCAGGATCGTATCCTGTCCCATGAGGGAGGCCGCCACCGCCGAGACAATGGCCACCAGCGGCAGGAACACCACGGTGCGCGTCATGCCGATGTGGTCCACGCACGCGGCGTAGAGCACGAAGGCCACGCCCGAGCAGAGCAGCGCCAGCGCGAGGATGGGCCGCAGTACGGGCCATGCCAGGTAGGCCGGGGTCCAGGTCGGGGCGTCCCAGATCAGGAACGGAACCAGGAAATAGCCTGCAGCCAGGATGAACTGCCAGGTGACGATGGTAAAAGCGTTGTATCCTTTGTCTACCAGTTTCTTGCAAATGGCCGTGTAGCCTGTCGAGCCAATGACGGCCAGGAACAGGACCGCGATGCCGTAGAGGTATTCCGTGTGCAGCGAGCCGCCCAGCACGATGAAACCCACCACGCCGGCTACGGCCACAAAAATACCGAGCTTGTTCAGGCGTGAGAGTTTCTCCTTGAAAAAGATCTGCCCCACGACGAGGGTGAAGACGGGGATCGTGGCAATGATTACCGAGCACAGGGTTGGCGAACCGGTGATCTTCAGGCCGAATGTCTCACCCAGGAAGTAAAGGAAAGGCTCGAAAGCCGTCATGGCGGCAAACCATTTCCAGTCGCCGCGTCGGACCTTCTGCAGCCGGCCCGTCAGCAGGCTGAACAGCGTCAGCGCAGTGGCGGCCAGCACCATGCGGGTGAAGATGAAGGTGAATACGGGCACGCCCTGGTCCAGCACCGCATCACTCCAGAGGAACGACATCCCCCAGAAGAAGACGGTCACCAGGATCGCCAGATACCAGATCCAGCCACTGTGCCCGTCCCTGCTCATTTGCGCGGACGGATTTTACGGAAACGCAGTTTGAGGACGCCCCAGAAGGCTTCCCCGAAGATACCGGAGCTCATCTTGGAGGTTCCCTCTTTGCGGTCCTCGAAGATGATGGGCACCTCGGCGATCTTGAAGCCCAGTTTGTAGGCGTTGTACTTCATCTCGATCTGGAAGCCGTATCCATGCATCTTGATGCGGTCGAAGTCAATCGCTTCCAGCACTTTGCGCGAGTAGCACACAAACCCGGCCGTGGTGTCGTAAACCTTCATCCGCAGCACCGTGCGCACATAGGCGGAAGCGTAGTACGACATGATCACCCGCCCGATGGGCCAGTTGATCACGCTGATGCCGTTGCAATAGCGCGAGCCGATGGACATGTCGGCACCGCCTTCGGCGCAGGCCGCATAGAGGCGCGGCACGTCGGAAGGCTTGTGGGAAAAGTCGGCATCCATCTCGAAGATATAGTCGTAGCCGTGCTCAAGCGACCAGCGGAAGCCCGTCAGGTAGGCGGTGCCCAGGCCCTGCTTGCCCTGCCGTTCGATCAGGTGCAACTGCGTGGGGAACTCCTGCTGGAGCCCCTTTACGATGGCGGCGGTGCCGTCGGGCGAGCCGTCGTCGATGATCAGCACGTGATAATCGCCCTCCAGTCCGCGCACGGCCCGGATGATATTTTCGATGTTCTCCTTCTCGTTGTAGGTCGGGATGATGATGACTTTCTTGTCCATAGTACCAGCAGATTAAGCTATCTTGCAAAGATAGCGTTTTTTTCCTACTCTTCTACAAAGATGTCGATCCAGCGCGGCGCGGCGGAACACAGCACGCCATAGCCGCCCTGCACGTTGCTGTAGAGCGTGACGCCCTCCGCGAACAGGTTGAAGTGGTATTCCTGCTGCGAATAGGACATGTCATACCAGTACAGGCTCTCGCTGACCGTGGCGATCTTCAGACCAAGCAGGTGAAGTTCCGGCGGCCCGGGAACCCGCACCAGCTGGATCTTGAAGGTATAACTCTGGCCTTTGAAGAGCTGGTCGGGGAAATAATTGACCGCCATGGCCTCGCCCGTCTCGAAATCGAAGCGCTGGAAAGCGCTGACATCCACCTGTTGGAAGATGATGTCATTCGACTTGAACTGGACGACCTCTATAAAGTCCGACCCCGTCGGCTCGAAGTAGTAGACGGCGATGGGCTGCAGGCAATAGTATTTGTCGTAAGAGCCGTCATCCGTCACCCGGAGGGTCAGCTCCACCTCATAGTAGTCCGGTTCCCCTTCCCAACTTTTCTCCATCAGTTTCCATTCACCCACCGAGACGACATCCAGCTGCGGCAGCAGCGGCACGTCGGTTTCCGCCCACACGGGATCGAAACCCGAGAACTCCGCCTCGAGGCGGATGTGGTCGCCCGGTGCGGGCACATAGTCCTCCGCCAGGTAGCAGTAACTGCCAAAGCCCTCCCCAGACCGCAGCACCATCGCCCGGCTCGTCTGGCCGCCATTGACAAAGCAGCGCACTTGTCCACGCAGGGTATCCAGGTTCTTCGTATAGGCACTGAAATCGTTGCCGGCCTGCAGGAAGAAGACCGAAGAGGCCACATAGACCCGGAACGGTTCGCCGGCCAGGGCCTCGGCCGAGATGGTCAGGCGCGGATCGGCAACCTCTCCCTTGAATTCGATCACTTTCTCACAGCTGCTGCCCAGAAGCGCCACAAGCGCCAGCATGCAAAGTATATATGCGTGTTTCATGGTCTGTCCTCCTAAAATTCATACGTATAAGAAACCGAAGGCATGATCGGGAAGATGGAAAGCTGCTTGAGCTCGTTTCCGTCCCGATACACCAGGAACGGATTGTTCCGGTTGTAGGCGTTGTACACGCTCACGCTGATGGTGCGGTGGTGGCCGTTCCGGAAGGTCCGCTTGAAGTTGACGCCCAGGTCAAGCCGCTGGTAGGAAGGCATGCGGTAGTTGTTGCGTCCCTCCAGAAAGTCCACCAGCGAAGTGGGGTAATAATATTCCATCTCGGTGCTGTAGCCGTGGATCACGCTGATGCTCTGCATGGCCAGCGAGCCGCAGACACCCGTGCCGTACACGAAGGTAGCCGCCACGTCAATCTTCTTGTTGATCTCGTAGGAGGCGGTGATGCTCAGGTCGTGCCGGCGGTCGTACTTGGCCGGAAAGGGCTTGCCGAAATTGAGGACGTTGCCCTCGCGGTCGAACTGGCGCATGGACTTCGACCAGGTGTAGCCGATCCAGCCCGTCAGCTTGCCGGTCTTCTTCTGGGCCAGGAACTCCACGCCGTAAGCCCAGCCGCGGCCCATGGCCACTTTCTCCTCCCAGCCCGTCGTCGAGCCGAAGAAAGAGGTGCCGTCGCGGTATTCCAGCACATTGTCCATGGTCTTGTAGTAGCCCTCCACCGACAGGTCCACCGGACCCACGCTGTAGAACACGCCAGCAGCTGCCTGGTTCGAATACATCGGCAGGATCTTGTTGGTGACCGGGACCCAGAGGTCCGTGGGCAGGGTGATGTTGCTGTTGCTCAGCAGGTGGACCGACTGGCTCATGCGCGACCAGGAGGCCTTGAAGGAGAGGTCGTCGGTGATCAAGGCGCGCAAGCTCACACGCGGCTCCAGCGAATGGTAAGTCGTGCCGTCGGTGTGGTAGAGCACGTAGCGCAGGCCCACATTGACTTTCAGCCAGCGGGCAATGGACCAGTTGTCCTCGATATAGGCGGCTGCCTCGTGGGTGAAGAGGTTCTTGTCGCCGTAGGTGGTGTCGATGGATGACGGGGCGCTGTTGACTGTTCCTTCCGTATAGCGGACCGTCGTGATGGACGGCTTGAAGGCGTGGTAGATGTAGGTGGCGCCGAAGCGGATGTCATGCGAAGGATTGGGGTTGAACTCGAAATCCATCGCCGTGGAGACATCCCCGATGCGTGACAGGTAGTCGAGCGTAAGCTCCACCTGGGGCCAGTCGAGGGTCTTTTCCGTCGCCCCGATCTTGAGCCCGTGGCGGTAGCGCGTATAGTTGACGGTGGTGTTGACGAAGAGCCGGGGTCCGAACACATGGTTCCAACGCACCGAACCCACGATATTGCCCCAGTTCCAGCCCAGGTTCATCTTCGTGTAGTCGTCGCCGTCGCTGATCTTGTAGCGGGCATAGACCCGGTCGTCGCCCATATAGTAGCTGGCGTAGAGCTTGTCGCGGTTGGAAAACTTGTGCGTCAGCTTGGCGTTGATGTCGTAGAAGTAGTAACCGCCCATGGCGCGGTCCGCATCGCCCTGCGTCTTGAGATACAGCGCGATGAGGGGCTGCGACAGGATGTCGTAGTAGGTGCGTCGCGCCGAGACGTTGAAGGTGGTCTTGCCCTTGACGATGGGGCCTTCCAGCTGGAACTTGGCCGAGAGCAGGCCGATCGAGGCGCTGCCGTGGAACTCCTTGTCGTTGCCGTCTTTCATGCGGACGTCCACGATGCTGGAGAGGCGGCTGCCGAAGCGGGCCGGGAAACTGCCCTTGTAGAGGGTCACGTTCTTGATGGCGTCGGCGTTGAACACCGAGAAGAAGCCCATCATGTGGTTGACGTTGTAGATCGGCACGCCGTCGAGCAGCAGCAGGTTCTCGTCGGGACCGCCGCCGCGCACGTACAGGCCGGCCGAGCCTTCTGTACCGGACTGGACGCCCGGCAGCAGCTGGATGGCCTTGATCACGTCGACCTCACCGGCCAGGGCGGGCACGTGCTTGATCTGGTAGACCGGGATCTCGATGGCGCTCATCTGCGAGCCGCGCACGCCGGTTTCGGAGCGGGATGCCGTCACGGCAGCGCCGGAGAGCATCTCGGCTGCGGGCTGGAGGGCCACATGGATCACGGTATCGCGCTGGAGCCGGAATGTGGCGCTCTGCGTCTCATAGCCGATGTACGACCATTCGAGCGACACCTCGCCGGCAGGCAGGGTCAGGGTATAAAAGCCGAAGTTATTGGTCACCGTCCCCTGCTTGGAGGCGAGCTCCACCAGGGCGGCGCTGATCAGCGACTCGCCCGACGCGGCGTCGGTCATGTAGCCGCTGATGGTGTACTTGTGCTGCGCGTGCAGCGCGGCGGCGGGGAGCACCGCCAGCATGACGATCGCCGCAAGGCGCGCGGCGATCATTCCCCCTCTCTTTCGCTTCATCTCTCTTCTCATTTTTGTAAACCTTTCAGTGATAAGCCGATCCGCTTGCGGTCGAGGTCCACCTGGATCACCCGGGCTTCGAGCTGCTGGTGTACTTTCAGGACCTTGGAGGGATCGGATACATATTTGTCCGCCATCTGCGACACATGGATCAGGCCATGTTCGTGGATGCCGATGTCGACGAAGGCACCGAAGGCCGTGACGTTGGTCACGATGCCGGGCAGGATCATTCCCACCCGCACGTCTTCGATCGACTGGATCTCGTGGGAGAATTCAAACACCTGAATCGAGCCGCGCGGGTCGCGTCCGCGCTTGGCGATCTCCGTCATGATGTCGGTGAGCGTGGGCATGCCCGCCTCGTCCGTCACATAACGCTTCAGGTCTATGCTTTCACGCACCTGGCCGTCGGCGATGAAGGTGTCGACGCTGACGCCGGCATCGGCGGCCATGCGCTCCACCAGGGCGTAGCGCTCCGGGTGGACGGCCGTGTTGTCGAGCGGGTTGGCGGCATCGGGAATCCGGAGGAAACCGGCACACTGCTCGAAGACCTTGGCGCCCAGGCGCTTGACCTCCATCAGCTCGCCACGGGAGGCGAACGGGCCGTGTTCCGCCCGGTAGTCCGTGATGTTGCGGGCCAGCACCGGGCCGATGCCCGACACATAGCGCAGCAGCCAGCTGCTGGCGGTGTTGAGGTTCACCCCCACGCTATTGACGCAGCTTTCCACCGTCTCGTCGAGCCGCTCCTTGAGCAAGCCCTGGTCCACATCGTGCTGGTACTGCCCCACCCCGATGCTCTTGGGATCGATCTTCACCAGCTCGGAAAGCGGGTCCATGAGCCGGCGTCCGATCGACACGGCACCGCGCACCGTCACGTCGTAGTCGGGGAACTCTTCACGCGCCACGTCCGAAGCCGAATAGACGGAAGCGCCGTCCTCGCTCACGGAGTAGACGCGCACGCCCTCGGGCAGGGCGATCTTCTGGATGAAGGCTTCGGTCTCACGTCCGGCCGTGCCGTTGCCGATGGCAATGACCTCAATCTTATAGGCCTCCACCATCTGGGATATCTTTTTCATGGCCACGATCTTCTCGCTCACGGGCGGATGCGGGTAGATGGTGTCGTTGTGCAGCAGGTTGCCCTGCGCGTCGAGGCACACCACCTTGCAGCCGGTGCGGAAACCCGGATCGATGGCCAGGGTGCGCTTCTGCCCCACGGGCGGGGCGAGCAGCAGCTGGCGGAGGTTCTCGCCGAACACGCGGATGGCCTCAATATCAGCTTTTTCCTTGGCGCGGGCCAGCACCTCGTTCTCGATGGAAGGGTGCAGCAGGCGCTTGTAGGAATCTTCGAGCGCGGCGTCGACCTGGGCGCGGCAGGCCGGGGTCGGGCGCTGCTTGCCGGCGTAGACCTTGCGGGCGATGCGCTCCTGCGCGTGGTCGGGGTTCACCTCCATCCGGACACGCACATAGCCCTGCTCCTGCGCCCGCAACATGGCCAGCAGCCGGTGCGAAGGGATGCGGTCGAGCCGCTGCGAAAAGTCGAAATAGTTGCGGTAGTTCTGGGCCTCGGGGTCGTCTTCCTTGCCCTTGACCACATGAGCCGTGACCGTGCCCCACTGGGTATAGAGGTCGCGCAACTGGGCGCGCACGGGCTGGCTGTCGGCCACCATCTCGGCGATGATGTCACGGGCACCCGCAAGTGCTTCTTCCGGCTCGCGCTCCGGGCGGTCGAGCTGCATGTTCCAGAGCTTCAGGGCCAGGGGCTCATAGCCCTTCTCGCGGGCCACGGACGCGCGGGTCTTGCGCTTGGGCCGGTACGGCAGGTAGAGGTCCTCGACGGTCTGGCCGTCCACTTCGTTCTCGATGGCCTTGCGGAGCTCGGGCGTGAGTTTGCCCTGCTCCTCGATGCTCGCAAGGATGGCCGCCTTGCGCTTCTCCAACTCGGTGAAGCGCAGCCAGTAGTGCCGGACGGCCGCCACCTGCAGTTCGTCGAGCGCACCCGTGCGCTCCTTGCGGTAGCGGCTGATGAAAGGCACCGTGGCGCCTTCTTCGAACAGGTCGATGCAATGCTCGACTTGCCAGGCAGCTGTTTGCAGCTGGCCGGCGATGTGGTCGACATACAGTTTATTCATCGGAGACGGCTTTGAGCTGGTCGCGGTACGAAGAGAAAATCTTGCTCTTCGACACGAAACCCAGGTATTTGTTCTCGTCGTCGAGTACTGGCAGGTTCCAGGCCTGCGTCGACTCGAATTTATCCATCACGCTTTCCATCTTCTCGTCGAGATAGACGAAGGCCGGCGCGCTCTTCATGATGTTGTACATCTTGATGCTGTCGTAGTTGTCGCGGTCGAACATGATCTCGCGTACGTCGTCGAGCGTCACCATGCCCTGGAAGCGGCCCTGCTCGTCGAGCACGGGAAAGATGTTGCGCCGCGAGCGGGAGATGGCGTCGACCAGCGTGCCGAGCGTGTCGGTGTAGTATACGGTAGTAAAGTCGCGTTCCACCAGCTCGGAGGTCTTGAGGAGGGTCAGGACCGCCTGGTCGCTGTCGTGCGTCAGCAGCTCACCCTGCGCGGCGATGCGCTTGGTATAAATGGAATAGCGTTCGAAAATACGGATCGTGCCGTAGCTGACGGTCGAGGCGACGATGAGCGGGATCAGCAGCTCATAGCCGCCCGTGATCTCTGCGATCAGGAAGATGGCCGTCATGGGTGCCTGCATGACGCCGGCCATCAGGCCCGCCATGCCCACCAGCACGAAATTAGCCTCGGGCAGCGTGACGAAGCCCAGCAGGTTGATCAGGCGCGCAAGCACAAAACCCGCCAGACCACCGCACACCAGTGTCGGGCCGAAGGTACCGCCCACGCCGCCGCCGGCATTGGTGAAGGACGTGGCGAAGACCTTGAAGAGCATGATCGCGGCGAAGTAGAGCAGGAAGAGCCAGGGGCTGGCCTGCAGCGAGTCGCCGAAGAGCGAAGGCACTTCGGCGGCGCTGTTGTTGAGCATCAGCGTCAGCGAACTGTAGCCCTCGCCGTAGAGCGGCGGGAAGAGATAGATCAGCACGCCCAGCAGCACGGCGCAGATGGCCCAGCGTCCGAAGGGATTGACGATGTGGCGCATGCGGTCTTCCACGTGCAGCGTCATGCGGATGAACCACAGCGACATGAAGCCGCAGAAGACGCCGAGCAGCAGGTAGAACGGGATGCGGGCCATGTGGAAGGCCTCGATCGTGCCGGCGAACTGGACCTCCGTGCCCATGAAGAGATAGGTCACCACCGTGGCCGTTACCGACGAGAGCAGCAGCGGCAGGATGGCGTTCATCGACATGTTGAACATGAGGATCTCGAGCGTGAAGAGCACGCCGGCCAGCGGGGCTTTGAAGATGCCCGCGATGGCCGCCGCCGCGCCGCAGCCCAACAGCATGGTCACGTTCTTGTAGGAGAGGCCTGCCTTGCGGCCGATCACCGAGCCGATGGCGGCGCCCGAATAGACGATCGGGGCCTCGGCACCGACGCTGCCGCCGAAGCCGATGGTTACGGCGCTGGACACAATCGATGACCAGGTGTTGTGCGGCTTGATGTTCGAATCGTTCTTCGAAACGGCCTGAAGCACCTTGGTCACGCCATGGCTGATGTTGTCTTTCAGCAGATAGCGGACGAAGAGCAGCGAGAGCAGCATGCCCACGCCCGGATAGACCAGCAGCAGCAGGCTGTCGGACGGGTCGTCGAACCACGAACGCAGCCCATTCTGGATCAAATGGATCAGGGATTTAAGCAGGATTGCCGCGCATCCGCACAGCAATCCTACCAACACTGCCAGCAGCAGCAGTTTGGTCTTTTCGGTCAGACTTCTGTTTCGATCAGTCTTCACCTTCCTCCTGGGCAGCCTCGGCCGCGGCGATATCATCGTCCGATGCCGGGAAGCTTCCGCCTTCGCCCTCTTCTCCATCGTCTCCATCCTCATTCTTGAAAACTTCCTCTGCATCTTCGTAGTCGTCCACCCTCACCTTGATCTTGACCAGGTAGAGCGCGTCCGGAATCTCCAGGGTGACGGCATAGAAAGAAGTGCCGTCAGGCTTGTCCACTTTGAATATATCTCCCATATAATCGGCATAGCCGTGCGGATACTTTTCCTTGAAAGCATCCATCAACTCCTCCGACATGTTTTCGTAGCTGATTACAGCCCGTTTTTTAGGGATATTCTGTCCTGCCATAGTTCGTTGTATGTTTGGTGCTGCAAGTATAGGAGATTTTTTGACGAACCGCAAAAAAAATTAGCGTTTCTTGAAGAAAAAAGACTTCTGACGCTGTTTTTTGGCGATGTCGCGCTCCACGAAGATATTCTTGCCGGTGCGCGGGTCGCGGCCGGTGGCGAACATCTCGGTCGAGACAGTCATGGGCGTGGGCGTGAAATCCTGGACTTGCTCCGTCCGCACGCCGTGCAGGGCGGGATTCTTCGAGAGGGCCTCCATGTCCTGCATGGTGCAGCCCGGATGGGCGGAGATAAAGTACGGAATGATTTCGTATTTGAGGCCCTTTTCGCGGATGAGCCGCCGGAACTCCTTTTCGAGGCGGACGAAGAGCTTGAAAGAGGGCTTGCCCATGGCGTCGAGGACTTTGTCCTCCGTATGCTCAGGAGCCACTTTCAGCCGGCCGCTGGTGTGCTTCGTCACCAGCTCTTCGAAGTAGCGGCGGCAAGTCGCGTCAAGGAAGCCATTCTCGTCGAGGAAGAGGTCGTAGCGGATGCCGCTGCCGATGAACACGTGCTTGACACCGGGCACGCGGAGCACCTTTTCGTAGAGCTGCAGCAGGGGCGTATGGTCGTAATTGAGGTTCTTGCAGCGGTTCGGATAGAGGCACGAAGGCCGCTGGCATTTCGCACAGAGATCCTGGTTCCGGCCGCCCATGCGGTACATATTGGCGGTCGGAGCACCCAAATCCGAGATGGTGCCTTTCCATTCGGGATGGTGCGTAAGCGCTTCCACTTCGCGCAGGATCGAAGCTTCGCTGCGCGACTGGATCTGTTTGCCCTGGTGCGCGGTGATGGCGCAGAAGTGGCAGCCGCCAAAGCAGCCCCGGTGCGTGGTGATCGAAAACTTGATCATGTCGTAGGCGGGGATGCGCTTGCCCTTGTAGCGGGGGTGCGGCAGCCGGGTGAAGGGCAGGTCGTAGATCCAGTCCATCTCCGCGGTGCTCAACAGCGGGCCGTAAAGGATGCGGGGCAACTGCGCGAGGGTGCCGTTTTCACAAGCTTCCGCCACCTGAAGGATCCCTTTCTCCCCCATGCCGGCAATCAGGATATCGGCGCCGCATTCTTCGAGGATGGGCGGCTTCATGCAGTTGTCCCAATAGTCGTAGTGGCGTTCGCGCCGCAGAGAGGCTTCGATGCCACCGATAGCCACAGGGACGTCGGGCCAGAGTTGCTTGAGGATTCGGGTATAGACGAGGGTCGCCCGGTCCGGGCGGGCGCCGGCGCGACCTTCCGGCGTGTAAGCGTCGTCGCTGCGGAGGCGTTTGGCGGCAGTATAGTGGTTGACCATGGAGTCCATGGCGCCGGCGCCTACACCGAAGAACAGCCGCGGCCTGCCGAGCTTGCGGAAGTCGCGCAGGTCGTCGCGCCAGTTGGGCTGCGGCACAACGGCGACCTTATACCCTTTGGCCTCCAGCACACGCGCGATGACAGCCGTGCCGAAAGAAGGATGGTCGACGTAAGCGTCGCCCGAGAAAAGGATCACGTCGGCCTGCTCCCAGCCCAACGCGTCCATCTCCTTCTTCGATGTTGGCAGGAACGGACTCATTTGTGCAAAGATAATAAAAGAATCCTGCTCAGCGTCGTTGATGTCCCAAAAGCGGGGACATCGGCAGCATAATCCGTCTAAATCGTCGTTGATGTCCCACTTTTAGGGACATCAACGACATTCTGCATCAGATCTTACATCCGCTCCGGGAGATCGATGCCCAGGATCTTCATCGCGTGGCGGAGGGTGCGGGCGATCGTGGCGATCAGGCAGAGGCGCTGGTCGCGGGCCGCGGCATCTTCTTCCCGCAGGATCTGCGTGTCGTGGTAGTACTGGTTGAATTCCTTCGCCAGGTCGTAGGCGAAATTCGCGATCAGGGCCGGCGAGTGGGCGGCGCCCGCTTCGCGGATCTTGTCGGGATAACCGCTCAGCAGCTGGACGATGGCCTCTTCCTTCGGCAGCAGCGCAGCGCCCGTGACGGCCGGCTGATAGCCCGCCTCGGCCGCCTTGCGCAGGATCGAGCAGATGCGTGCATGGGTATACTGGATAAACGGACCCGTGTTGCCGTTGAAGTCGATGGACTCCTTCGGATCGAAGAGCATCGTCTTCTTGGGATCGACCTTCAGGATGAAATACTTGAGCGCACCGAGCGACAGCATCTTGAAAAGCGCGTCCTGCTCCTGCTCCGACATGCCCTCGAGCTTGCCCAGCTCCAGCGACGTCTCCTTAGCCGTGGCATACATGCGATCGAGCAGGTCGTCGGCGTCGACCACCGTGCCTTCGCGCGATTTCATCTTGCCCTCAGGCAGCTCCACCATGCCGTAGGACATGTGGTAGATGGTATCCGCCCAGTCGAAGCCGAGCTTGCCGAGGATGAGCTTGAGCACCTGGAAGTGGTAGTTCTGCTCATTGCCCACAACGTAGATCATCTCGTCGAAGTTGTATTCGTCGTGGCGCTGCTTCGCCGTGCCCAGGTCCTGCGTCATATAGACCGAAGTGCCGTCCTTGCGCAGCAGCAGCTTCTCGTCGAGGCCGTCGGCCGTCAGGTCGCACCACACGCTGCCATCAGGGCGGCGGTAGAGCACGCCCTTCGCGAGGCCCTCCTCCACAAGCGCCTTGCCGTCCTTATAGGTCTGGGACTCGTAGTAGATGCGGTCGAACGAAATACCGAGCCGCTTGTAGGTCTCATCGAAACCGGCATAGACCCAGCCGTTCATCTTCGCCCAGAGCGCACGGACCTCCGGGTCGCCCTGCTCCCATTTTACCAGCATCTCCTGGGCCTCCTGCAGGATCGGAGCCTTCTTATCGGCCTCCTCGGGATCCATGCCATTCGCGACCAGCTCCGCCACCTCGGCCTTCAGCAGGTCATTGAACTTTACGTAGTAGTCGCCCACCAGGTGGTCGCCCTTCTTGCCGGTGCTCTCGGGCGTCTCGCCGTTGCCGCATTTGAGCCAAGCCAGCATCGACTTGCAGATGTGGATACCGCGATCGTTCACCAGGTTGACTTTCAGTACTTTGTGTCCGCAGGCAGCGAGCAGCTGGCTCACCGACCAACCCAGCAGGTTGTTGCGGATGTGGCCCAGGTGGAGCGGTTTGTTGGTGTTCGGGCTGGAGAATTCCACCATCACGGTCTGGCCCGTGGCGGGCAGTTGCCCGAAATCGGGCTGCGCCGCGATCTCCGCAAGCGTCTGCGACCAGAAACTGCCGGCAAGCTTGAGGTTGAGGAAGCCCTTTACCACGTTGTAACCAGACACCTGCGGATCATTTTCCTGCAGCCAGGCGCCGATCTCCGAAGCGGTGGCTTCGGGGGCTTTGTGGCTGGTCTTGAGCAGGGGAAAGACGACGAGGGTTACATCGCCCTCGAATTCCTTGCGGGTGGGCTGCACCTGGATCAAATTGTCAGCAGGTTCCACGCCATAGAGTGCGGTCACGGCCTTACGGGCCGCAGCGGAGATATAATCGAGCGGATTCATCATGGTCGAAAAAGCTTATTTCTGTTTGGAGTGACGGGCGAAATACTTATCCATCTCTTTGCGGGCCTTGGGCGCCAGACAGAAGAGGGTGAACATCGTGGGGAAGGCCATCAGCGCATAAGCGGCGTCAATCAGGCTGACAGCCACTTTGAGCGGGATGACAGCGGCCACCACCAGCATCGCCAGGAAAAAATAGTTATAGTAGGGAGCATACTTGGATCCGAAGAGGAAACCGGTACACTTCTGTCCGTAATACGAATAGGAAAACATCGTGCTGAACGCGAAAAGGATCACCATCACGAAGAGCAGGTAGCCGCCCACCCCGGGGATGGCCGCATTGAAGGCGTTCAGCGCGAGTTTCAGGCCTTCCATCGAGCCCATGCCTTCCGCCTCGGGCAGGAGCGCCGGGTTGAGCTTGGCGCCAATGAGGATGGCCAGCGCGGTCAGGGTGCAGACCAGGCCCGAGTCGATGGAGGGGCCGATCATGGCCACCAAGCCTTCGCGCACGGGCTCGTTGTTCTTCGACGCGCCGTGCATCATGGAAGCGGTGCCTACGCCGGCCTCGTTGACCAGGGCCGCGCGCCGCACACCCGTCAGAGCGATCAGGATGATGGACCCGATTCCGCCACCCAGCGCGCCGCGCGGGGTGAAAGCGCCAACGAAAATGTCGCGGAAGACCCCGGGTACCAGGCCGTAATGGCGGATCAGGATGAAGATCACCAGGATGAAATAGAGCGCCACCATGGTGGGTACGAGTTTCGTGGCGATCTTGGAGATGCGCCGGATGCCGCCGATCACCACAAACGAAACGATGGCCATGATGACCAAGCCGATGATCAGCCGGAGCGTCGGGGTATTCTGAGCGGGATCAAAGAATAGCGTGGTCACCGATTCGGTGAGCTGGTTGGCCTGCATCACGCAGAGGGTGCCGATCAGGCCGAAAACGGAGAAAAAGACCGCCAGGGGCTTCCACTTCTTGCCGAGGCCTTCGGTGATCATGTACATGGGGCCGCCCTGGGTCTCGCCGGCGTCGTCCTTGCCCTTGTACATCACGGACAGGGTGCCTTCGAAGAACTTGGTGGCCATGCCCACGATGGCGCTGATCCACATCCAGAAGATGGCGCCGGGGCCGCCGATCGAGAGGGCGACCGCCACGCCGGCGATGTTGCCCATGCCGACGGTGGCCGCGATGGCGCTGGTCAGGGCCTCGAACGAAGAGATCTGACCGGCTGCGCCGTCGTCTTTTACGCGAAGCGCTCCGATGGCGCGACCGTAGTAGCGCAGCGGAGCGAACTTCGAATAGATGAGGAAGAAGAGTCCCCCACCGATGAGCAGGAAAAACAGCGGATAGCCGCAGATGAAATCACTGAAGGCAGCGATGCCGCGTCCAATGGAGTCCCAGAAAGCGCCCATGGCCGCCGACGATTAGCCCAGGTAGCCCTTGAGCAGTTTGCTACGGGCGCTGTGGCGCAGGCGACGGATGGCTTTCTCTTTGATCTGGCGCACGCGTTCGCGGGTCAGACCGAATTTTTCGCCGATCTCTTCGAGGGTCATCTCCTGGCAACCGATGCCGAAGAAGTATTTCACGATATCGCGCTCACGCTCGGTCAGGGTGGAGAGGGCGCGTTCAATCTCGGTATTGAGGCTTTCGTTGACGAGGCCTTTGTCGGCGTTGGGCGAATCGTTGTTCACCAGCACGTCGAGCAGGCTGTTGTCTTCGCCGTCCACGAACGGGGCGTCGACGGAGACGTGGCGGCCGGACACGCGGAGGGTGTCGGCGATTTTCTCGCGGGGGATCTCAAGCATGTCGGCCAGTTCATCGGGCGACGGCTGGCGTTCGTACTGCTGTTCGAACTGGGAGAGGGCTTTGTTGATCTTGTTGAGGGAGCCCACCTGGTTCAGGGGCAGACGCACGATGCGGCTCTGTTCGGCGAGGGCCTGGAGGATACTCTGGCGGATCCACCACACGGCATAGGAGATGAATTTGAAGCCGCGGGTTTCATCGAATTTCTCGGCGGCTTTGATGAGGCCGAGGTTGCCTTCGTTGATAAGGTCGGGAAGGCTGATGCCCTGGTTTTGGTATTGCTTTGCGACGGACACGACGAAGCGCAGGTTGGCCCGGGTCAGCTTATCGAGGGCTTCCTGGTCTCCTTTTTTGATGCGCTGGGCGAGTTCGACTTCTTCTTCGACGGTGATCAGTTCTTCGCGTCCGATCTCCTGCAGGTATTTGTCAAGCGATGCACTCTCTCGGTTGGTGATCGACTTGGTGATTTTAAGTTGGCGCATAGAAAAAAATAAGTGCCGCAAAAATTCGCGACACTTACTTATACGAATATTGAAAACTAATGTTTCAAAAAATTTTCGCTCGCTTGCTGCTCTGGTTTCCGTCCCGCTCGCGAAAAAATGCTCGCGGCTCCGGAAACCACCCGCAGCGTAGCTCGCTATGCAATGTTAACTTGCGCTTAGGCGCGGGTGGGATATTGCCTGGAGGGCCCTAGCCACCCGCGGCTGATAGCGGGAGGGGCCCATGCACAGCATGGGAGGGAGACGCGAAGCGTCGGTCCGACAGGCAATGCCCAGAGCGCCCAGCAAGTTAACATGTTACAGGGCGACGATGATTTCGAGTTGTTTGCCGTCGCGGAGGATGGTGACGACGGCTTTTTCGCCGGGACGGAGCTTGCTGATCTGCTCCTGGAGGCCGGCGCTGTTGTGGACCGGGTTCAGGTTGATCTCCTTGATGACGTCACCCTGGATGATGCCGGCGTTGAAGGCCGGACCGTCTTTCTGGACCGTGGTCACGTATACGCCATCAATCTCCACCAGATTGGCCTGAGCCGCGATCTGCGCGTTCACATCGGAAATGCCGACACCCAGCATCGCGCGCTGCACGGCGCCGTACTGGATGAAGTCATCCGCCACCTTGCGGACGATGTTTACCGGCACGGCGAATGAATAGCCCGCATAAGAGCCCGTCAGGGAGATGATGGAGGTGTTGATGCCCACCAGTTCACCGGCCGCGTTGACCAGCGCACCACCACTGTTGCCCGGGTTCACCGCCGCATCCGTCTGGATGAACGACTCCACGCGATACTGACCGTCGTAGTTCGGCATCGAGCGGCCCTTGGCACTCACAATACCCGCCGTGATGGTCGAGCGCAGATCGTAGGGCGAGCCGATGGCCAGCACCCATTCGCCCAAACGCAGATCGTCCGAATTGCCCATCGGAACGACCGGCAGATCCTCCGCCTCAATCTTGATCAGGGCGATGTCCGTGGCCGGGTCCGTGCCCACCAGCTTGGCAGGATAGACCTGGTTGTTTTCAAGGGTCACTTCGATGACATCGGCCCCTGCGATCACGTGGTTGTTGGTCACGATGTAGCCGTCGGGGCGGATGATCACGCCCGATCCAAGGCCCACCTGCTCGCGCGGGGTCTGCGCGAAGCCGAAGAGCAGGTCGAAGATCGAGTTGGGCTGCTGGTAGCGCGCCTTCTGCGTCACTTTCACGTAGACGACGGCCGGCAGGGCCGACTCGGCGGCGTCCGACAGGTTGGCCACTTCTTTGACTTCGATGCGGCGCGAAGGCGCTGCCTTTTTGTCAGCGGGAACGACGGCTGCGACTTCGTCGGAGCTGGCGGCCGCAGGCAGCCGGCGGTTGACGGTCCAGGTCGCTGCCATGTAACCGATAACGCCTGATACAATGACCGTTAGAATCAGGTAGAGAAGTTTTTTACCCATGTTTCTGTATTTTTATTATATTTGTAATTCGAACCAACGGGAGTAAAAATAATAAAAATTATACCAAACATGAAATTCGCAGTATCCAGTTCCGAACTTCTCAGCGGCCTGATGTCCGTCTCGAAAGTCATCGTCCCCAAGCCCACCAACTCCATCCTGGAGAACTTCCTGTTCCAGTTGGAAGGCAACACCCTGACCGTAACGGCATCCGACGGTGAGACCACCCTCAAGACCACGGTCGAGATCGCGCAGGTGTCGCAGGAAGGTGCCACCGCCGTTCCCGCCAAACTGCTGACCGACTCCCTCAAGGAGTTCCCCGACCAGCCCCTGGCCTTCAGCGTCGACGAGGGCAGTTCCGTCATGGATATCGTCTGGGCCAGTGGCGCCTCGAAGATCCCCTGCTTCGACGCTGCGGATTTCCCCGAGCTCCCGACCATCGGCGACATCTCCGAGAGCGTGGTCATCCCCGCCTCGGTCCTGCTCGACGGCATCAACAACACCATCTACGCCACCGCCGAAGAGGAGCTCCGCCCGGTGATGAACGGTATCTTCTTCGACATCGACCCGGAAAGGACCACCCTGGTCGCCTCCGACGCCCACAAGCTCATCTGCTACAGCTTCACCGACGCGCAGGTGTCGCAGAAGTCCAGCTTCATCCTCCACAAGAAACCGGCCTCCATCCTCAAGAGCATCCTGGCCAAGGTCGATGAAGACATCACCATCCGCTACGACAACAAGAACGCCTATTTCAGCTTCGGCACCAGCATCCTGGTCTGCCGCCTGATCGAAGGCAACTACCCGGCCTACCGGAGCGTGATCCCGAAGAACAACGACAACCACCTGGTGATCGGCCGCGCCGACCTGCTGGGCGTCGTGAAACGTATTGCCGTGTGCTCCAACCAGATCTCCAACCAGATCCGCCTGAAACTCTCGCAGAACGAAGTGCTCATCTCCGCGCAGGACCTCGGCTTCTCGATGTCCGCCCATGAGACCCTCCCCTGCCAGTACGACGGCCAGGAGATGGAGATCGGCTTCAAGGCGCCGTTCCTGCTCGAGATCCTCGGCAACCTCCCGTACCAGCACATCTGCATGCAGCTGGCCGATCCGGCCCGCGCCGCGCTCATCGTCCCCGCCGACGAATCCGCTTCCGGCCAGGATATCCGCGCCCTGCTGATGCCTGTGATGATCAACGCCTAAGCGCTCAGCCCATGCAACTCGCGCTGAAGAATCCCCTCCTGTTTTTCGACATCGAGAGCACAGGATTGAACGTTGCGTCCGACCGCATCGTGGAGATTTCCATTGTCAAAGTGTCGCCCGGCGGCTCCGGACAGCCCAACGACGTGGAGGTCAAGACCCGCCGCCTCAACCCCACCATCCCCATCACGCCCGGTGCTCAGGCCGTCCATGGCATCAGCGACGAAGACGTGAAAGACTGCCCCACCTTCAAGCAGGTGGCCAAGTCGCTGGCCAAGTTCATGGAGGGTTGCGACATCGCGGGTTACAACTCCCTGAAATTCGACATCCCGATGCTGGCCGAGGAATTTCTCCGCGCCGGCGTCGATTTTGATTTCCGCAAGCGCAAGCTCGTGGACGTGCAGAACATCTTCCACAAGAAAGAGCAGCGCACGCTGAAAGCCGCCTATAAATTCTACTGCGGGCAGAACCTCGACAACGCACACTCCGCCGAGGCCGACACCATGGCCACCTACGAAGTGCTGGAGGCCCAGCTCGACCGCTACGCCAACGACGAGGAAGACCCCCTGCAAAACGACGTGGCCTACCTCGCCAAATACTCCTGCCAGAACCGCCTGGTCGACTACGCCGGCCGCATCGTCCTGGACGACAACGACGAACCCGTGTTCAACTTCGGCAAGCACCGCGGCCGCCGCGTGGTCGACGTGCTGACGAAAGAGCCCTCGTACTACAACTGGATGATGGACGGCGACTTCACGCTCGACACCAAGCAGCAGCTCACCCGGATTAAACTCTCGATGCAATGAACCTCCATGTCGTCAGGACCGACGGTAGCTGGTATTCCCGCCCCGACATCACGCTCGTGCGGGATGCCGACCGCTTCTGCCTGCCCGACGACTGCACCGGTGCCCAGGCCGCCCGTTGCCGCTGCATCCGCATCGACAAGGCCGGCAAGGCCATCGCACCCCGCTTCTCCCTCCGCTACTTCAGCAGCTGGGCTCCGGGCATCTGCTTCTACGGCGTGCTGGCCTCCGGCGAAGTGACGCCGTTCCTGGACCGTGCAACCTGGGTGTCACGCGACTTTCAGCCCGTGGATTCGCTGGGCGACGTGGCGTTCGTCCCGATCATTGAGGGGTTGGAGCGTGTGTCGCGGCACGTGTCGCTGCGCATCGGCGACCTCCTTTTGTTTGAATTGACCGCTCCCGCGCCAATTGAGCGGGGAGAAACGATAGATCAGATTACGATTGTATGAAAAGTTTTTTTGAGAAATATGGTGCCATCCTTTTGGCGGTGATTCTGGCTTTTGCGCTGGCTTTCATTTATTGCAAGCCGGTGTTGCAGGGCAAGGTGCTGCAGTCAGGGGATAATGTGAATGCCGTTTCTAATTTCCAAGAAACCAGCCGGTATTATAATGCTACAGGAGATTACAGCTGGTGGACAGGGGCAGTGTTCAGCGGCATGCCCACATATCAGATCGGTGGTGGATATTACCGTTCCGAAGCCATTATGCGGCCGTTTATTCTTTTCTTCCACCGAGGCATGGACCATCCCGCATGGATCCTCATCTTCTATTTCCTCAGTTTTACCCTGATGATGCGCTGTTTCGGGGTCAACAAATGGCTCTCGATTATCGGCGGCATCGCGGTCGGCCTGTCGTCCTACTTCCTGATCATCATTGCCGCCGGTCATTTTACCAAGCCTATTTCCCTGGCGTTCATCCCGCTTGTGGCGGCCGGCTTCTTCCTGATTTTCCGCAAGAAATATCTATTGGGTAGTCTCATGGTCATGTTTTTCACAGCCATGGGATTCAGTCCGCATCCCCAGATGTCCTATTACATCTTCATGATGATCGGCGTGTGCTATGTGGCCGAATTCGTCCAGCATGCCCGGGAGAAGCGCTGGAAAGATCTGGGGATCGCCACCCTGCTGTTCGTGCTCTCGCTGGGTATCGGCCTGGGAACGGGCAGTTCCAACATCTTCGCCAACCGGGAATACACTCAGGAAACCATGCGCGGCGGTCATTCAGACCTTGTCCCTGAAGGGGAAAGCGCCGATGCTTCTCCCCAGAAAGGCCTGGACATCCAATACGCCACCCAGTGGAGCTACGGCATCGACGAGTCCTTCAGCTTCCTGATCCCGGGCTTCAAGGGAGGCTCCTCCAATTACGAACTGGACAAGTCGTCACACACCTACAAGACGGCCGTGGCTCTGGGTCTCCCGCCCCGCGCTGCCCGGGACTTCGTGCAAGCCATCCCCCTCTACTGGGGCCCGCAGCCCTTCACCTCCGGCAACGTCTACATGGGCGCCATCATCTGCTTCCTCTTCCTGCTGGGCTGCCTCATCGTCAAGGGGCCCTACAAATGGGCGCTGCTGATTTCCACGGTCTTTTCCATCATGCTGGCCTGGGGATCCAACTTCATGTGGCTGACGGAACTCTTTTTCAACCACTTCCCGCTCTACAACAAGTTCCGGGCGGTGTCCTCCATCCTGGTCGTGGCCGAGATCGCCATGCCGTTGCTGGGCTTCCTGGCCCTTAAAGCCCTGATGGACGGATCCGTCCCGAAAGAGAAAGCCCGCAAAGATATCCTCATTGCCGGTGGCGTGACGGCCGGTCTCTGCCTTTTCTTCGCTCTGTTCGGCAAATCGATGTACGATTTTACCGGCCCCTACGACACCAGCTACCTGGCCCAGTTGCCTTCCGCAGTCATCGATGCCATCAAGGCAGACCGGGCTACGCTCCTGACCGGTGATGCCTGGCGCAGTTTCGCCTTCATCATCGCCGCCTGCGCCCTCGTCTATCTCTTCAACGAAAAGAAACTCAAGCTGGCGCCGCTGGCCCTTGGGCTCGGCGTGCTGATCCTCGCTGACCTCTGGCCGGTGGACAAGCGCTACTTCAACGACAGCTACTTCCAGACCCCGACCACTGCCCAGCATATCTACGACAAAGAACCCTGGGAAGAAGCACTCCTTCAGGACACGGATCCGCACTTCCGGATCATGAACCTCACCACCAATACGTTCAACGAATCACGATCGTCTTACTACCTCAAGTCCATCGGTGGTTACCACGCAGCCAAGTTGCGCCGCTACCAGGACCTGATCGACGAACACCTCAGCCAGATGCACATGCCCGTCATCGGCATGCTCAATGCCAAATATATCATCGTCGCCGAT
Organism: uncultured Bacteroidales bacterium; assembly: GCA_905233345.1. Lineage (GTDB taxonomy): Bacteria > Bacteroidota > Bacteroidia > Bacteroidales > UBA932 > Cacconaster. Next base: position 29,251 of record CAJODQ010000003.1, on the reverse strand, counting down.
GAAAACGGCCAGCCTGAAATCAAGCTGAACCCCAACGCACTGGGCAATGCCTGGTTCGTAGAGTCATTGGTTGTAGCCGACGGCGCCAGGGCCGAGAGCGACGCCCTCAACGAGATCGACCTGCGCCATACGGCCGTCGTCGACAGCAGTTTCGCCGACTTCGTCCGCGAGCCGAACCCCGGCATTGCGCCCGATGCAGAAGTGCATTTGACCGCCTATACGCCCAAGCAACTCGACTACGATTACACGACGTCCCAGCCGGGAACAATCGCTTTCTCTGAAATCTACTACCCGTACGGCTGGAAGGCATCCATCGATGGCCAGCCCGTCGACCACTTCCGCGTGAACTACACCCTGCGAGCCCTCAACGTCCCGGCCGGCAGCCACCACATCACCTTCCTCTTCGACCCCGACAGCGTCCGCAAGGGCGACAACATCGCCACGGCCTGCATCCTGGTGATGTATCTGCTCATGGCCGCCTTGCTGATTCTGGCCTTCGGGCCCTGTTTCAAGCGCAGTCCGGAAAGCCATGCCTAAGGTATCGATCATCATCCCCGTCTACCAGGCCGAAGATACCATCGCCGCCTGCCTGGATTCCGTGACGGCCCAGACCCTCGGCGACCTGGAAGTCCTCCTGGTGGACGACCACGGCGGAGACGACACCGTCGAGAAGGCCCGCCGCCATCTGGCGGACTACGCCGGTCCGGTCCGGTTCCGGTTCCTGGAGACCCCGTCCAACTCCGGCCCGGGCGTCGCACGGAACGTCGGCATCCAGGCCGCCACGGGCGAGTATCTGGCCTTCCTCGACAGCGACGACACGCTCGAACCCGGATTCTGCGAAAAACTCTACGCCGCCGCTGCGGCCGTCAACGCCGACCTGGCCTGCTGCGACGCCACGCAATACAGCCTCTCCGGCACCGAAACCCTGCAAAATCCGGACTTCCCGTCCGGCCCGCTCGACGAAACGGAACGCGGACGCATCCTGCGCCAGATGGTCACGTACCTGTGGACCTACCTGTTCCGCCGGGCGTTCCTGCAGGAGAACGGAATCCAGTTCCCGCCCTTCCACAGCGCAGAAGACACCTGCCTCGTCTGCTGCAGCTGGCTGTCCGCCCGGAGCGCCGCCCGCGTGAAAGAGCCGCTATACAACTATTTCGTAGCACCCGCCTCGCTCAGCGTCCGCCGGGACCCGGAACGCTGGCGCCAGCGGCTGGGCAGCCTGGAAGCCTTCGTGCAATATGCCCGTGACAAGGGGCTCTATCCGGGCCATCGGCGCACCATCCGATGGATCTCCTTCAAGAAAGGAAAACTGCTCGCCATCCGGGATTACCTGAAAAACAACCTGTTCCAACGATAATATGGGAAAACTGATCAAAGTCGCCTTCGTGGATTTCGAGCCGGGATTCGTTCCGGAGAAGAGCCTGCTCTACCGGACGCTGCTCCAGCGCTACTCCGTTGAGCTGAGCAAGGAGCCCGACTACGTCTTCTATTCGAACTACGGGGAGCGTCACCTGAAACACAACGGCATCCGGATCTTCTATACCCGGGAGAACATCGCCCCCGACTTCAACGACTGCGACTATGCCATCGGTTTCGATTACCTGACGCTCGGCGACCGCTATTTCCGCTTCCCCGCCTACTACCTGGACCGCGAAGCTTTCGAACTGATGAACGACAAGACTTACTTCACGTCCGACAACATCCGGAGCAAGGGCGGATTCTGCGGATTCTACTATGACCTCGACGAAGAAACGCCGGAACGGGACCTGTTCTTCCGGCGGCTGTCCGACTACCGTCCCGTCGAATCGGGCGGGCATCTCCTCAACAATCTGGAAGGCGTGGTCACGGAGCAGCACCAGTTCCTGTCGAACTACAAGTTCAGCATCGCCTTCGAGGAGTGCAGCCATCCCGGATACACGTCTGGCATCCTGATGAAGGCACTTGCCGCGCAGACCATTCCCATCTACTGGGGCAATCCCTTCATCGGCCGGGAGTTCAACACGCAGGCCTTCGTGAACTGCCACGACTTCCGCACCTGGGACGAAGTGGTCGAGGCCGTCCGCCGCATCGACAGCAGCGACGAACTTTACCTGAAGATGATGCGGGCGTCCGCCCTCTCGGGGCCGGAGCGCGACATCGACCGGATGGAAGAGAACCTGCAGGCCTTCCTGTACGGCATCTTCGACCGACCGATAGAAAGCGCCCGCCGCACCAACCGTTCACAGGCCCGCGCCACCTGCCAGAAAAGGGCCCTTCTGAAAGAAAAGCTCTACCAATTCAGCCCGTGGGGAATCATCGCATCCCTCAAGCGGTACATCCAAATCCGAAAAATGAAATGAAGACAGCACTGATCACCGGCATTACGGGACAGGACGGATCGTTCCTGGCCGAATTCCTTCTCGAGAAAGGCTACGCTGTCCACGGCATCATGCGCCGCAGCAGCTCCTTCAATACCGGCCGCATCGAACACCTCTATCTGGACGAATGGGTGCGCGACATGAAACAGAAGAAGACCATCGAGCTCCACTACGGCGACATGACCGACAGCAGCTCGCTGGTCCGCATCCTGCAGCAGGTTCAGCCCGACGAAGTGTACAACCTCGCCGCGCAGAGCCATGTCAAAGTCTCTTTCGACTGCCCGGAGTATACCGCCGAAGCCGATGCTGTCGGCACGCTCCGGCTGCTGGAAGCCATCCGCATCCTGGGTTTGGAGAAAAAGACCCGGCTCTACCAGGCTTCCACTTCGGAACTCTTCGGGAAAGTGGTGGAAATCCCCCAGAACGAGGACACGCCCTTCTACCCCCGCAGCCCTTACGGCGTGGCCAAGCAATACGGCTACTGGATTGTCAAGAACTACCGCGAAGCCTACGGCATCTTCGCCGTCAACGGCATCCTCTTTAACCATGAAAGCGAGCGCCGCGGCGAGACCTTCGTGACCCGCAAGATCACCCTGGCAGCCGCCCGCATTGCGCAGGGGCATCAGGACAAGCTGTATCTGGGCAACCTGAGCGCCATGCGCGACTGGGGCTACGCGAAAGACTATGTGGAGTGCATGTGGCTGATGCTGCAGAACGATACGCCCGAAGACTTTGTCATCGCCACCGGTGAATATCACAGCGTCCGCGAATTCTGCACACTGGCCTTCCGGGAAACAGGCATCAAGCTCCGCTGGGAAGGCGAAGGCGTCAACGAGAAAGGTATCGACACGGCGACGGGCAAAGTTCTGGTGGAAGTCGACCCGAAATACTTCCGCCCCACCGAAGTCGAACAACTCCTCGGTGACCCCACCAAAGCCCGCACCAAGCTTGGCTGGAATCCCCAAAAGACCTCCTTCGAAGAACTCGTCCGCATCATGGTCGCCCACGACATGAAAAAAGTCAAGAAACTCAATCATGGAGAAGAATAGTAAAATCTACGTTGCCGGGCACCGCGGCATGGTGGGTTCCGCCATCGTGCGCGAACTCCAGCGCCAGGGCTACCACAATCTGGTTCTGCGGACGCACAAGGAACTCGACCTGACCCGACAGGCCGACGTAGAGGCCTTCTTCGCTGCCGAAAAACCCGAATACGTTTTTCTCGCCGCCGCCAAGGTCGGCGGCATCGTTGCCAACCAGAACGCCCTCGCCGATTTCATGTACGACAACATGATCCTGGAGATGAACGTCATCCACGCGGCATGGAAAAACGGCTGCAAGAAGCTGGAATTCCTGGGCAGCAGCTGCATCTATCCCCGCCTGGCGCCGCAACCCATGAAAGAGAACTGCCTGCTGACCGGCGAACTGGAAAAGACCAACGAAGCCTATGCCCTGGCCAAGATCAGCGGCTTGAAATACTGCGAGTTCCTCAACCGCCAGTACGGCACCGACTATATTTCCGTCATGCCCACCAACCTCTATGGCCCCAACGACAACTATCACCCGGAGCACAGCCACGTGCTGCCGGCGTTGATCCGCCGTTTCCACGAAGCCAAAGAGGCCGGGCTCGACAGCGTGACCTGCTGGGGCGACGGCTCGCCGCTGCGCGAGTTCCTCTATGTAGACGACCTGGCCAACCTCTGCGTGTTCCTGATGAACCACTATTCCGGCAACGAAACAGTCAATGCCGGTACCGGAAAAGAACTCACCATCAAGCAGCTGACGGAACTGGTCGCCCAGGTCGTTGACTACAAAGGCCGCATCGAATGGGACACCACCCGTCCGAACGGCACGCCGCGGAAACTGCTTGACGTTTCCAAGGCCACGGCCCTCGGCTGGACCTACAAGACCGAACTGGAAGACGGCATTCGTCTGGCTTATCAGGATTTCCTCAACAACCCGATGCGGGCAGAACGATAGGCCATGATTCAACCCAGGATATCGATCATCACCGTCACTTTCAACGCCGCTTCCGTCGTTGAACGGACCATCCAGTCTGTGGTTTCCCAGCACTACGATAACCTGGAGTACCTGATCATCGACGGCGCCAGCAAAGACGCCACGATGCAGATCGTCGAGCGCTACCGCGAACGCATCGAGCGTTGCGGCCGCATTGTCAGCGAACCCGACAAAGGCCTTTACGACGCCATGAACAAGGGCGCCCGCCTGGCAACCGGTGAATGGATCCTCTTCCTCAACGCCGACGATGTATTCGTCGACCCGGATGTCGTCGCCGACGCGGCTGCCTTCATCCGCGAGCATCCTGAAGCCGACATCGTGTATGGAAACACAGAACAAGTCTGGGATTTCGGCACCTTGATCTCCGCACCGCCCCAGGCTTGCCGGAATCACAAGATGTGCATCTCTCCCCAGGCCACCTTCGTCCGGACAGCCCTGCACAATGCCCACCCCTTCGAGCTAAGCTATCGCTACGCGGCCGATTTCGAACAGTCCATCTCTTTCGTCCAGGAAGGCCGGCAGTTCATGCACTTCGACCGCCTCATCTCCCGCGTGGAACTCAGTTCCGGGGTCACGCACGACAACCACTACGCCTCCGAAAAAGAAATCTACGAGATTCTCCTCGCCAAAGGCTTTGACGTCCGCCGCGAAATGCGCCGGAAATTACGCCATATCCAACTGGTCTCCGCCTTCCGCAAACACACCCCCCCATGGCTTTCCCGCCCCATCTTCCGCCTGATCGCGAAGGTTTATAAAGCGATGTAATCCCCGGTATTGGAAACTATTCGTATCTTTGTATCCATGATGAACGTTAATCAGCTCAAGACCAAATCCATTCTCGTTGCAGGCGATGTCATGCTGGACAATTATTTTCTGGGAGACATCAAGCGAATCTCACCTGAAGCGCCCGTTCCTGTATTCCTGAAAAAAGGAGAGAGGAGTACTTTGGGCGGAGCCGCAAATGTTGCTGCAAACTTGATTGCCGCCGGTCAGAAAGTATCGGTCCTGTCTATGGTGGGCAATGATGAAAAAGGGCAAGAACTTCTGGCGCTTTTCCGCAACAAAGACATTAATACAGAACTCATTTTTTCCGATAATAGACGAACGACTGTCAAAACCCGCTTCTTGGCAGGAAACAACCAACAGGTTTTGAGGCTGGATGTGGAAGAAACCGAAAGTATTTCAGATCGTATTTGCGACATACTGCTTGACAAATTGGAGACGCTCATCGATACATTCGACTTGATCCTCTTGTCAGATTATCTCAAGGGTTTCTTAACGCCTCGAATGACACAAGGAATCATCCGCATGGCCCAAAAGCATTCCATCCCCGTTATTGTCGATGTCAAAGATCCAGACTTTCATAAATATAAAGATGCCCTCCTGCTCAAGCCCAATCGGAATGAACTGCATGCGCTGACCGGCATGCCTGTCGATACAGATCAAGAAGTCCTAGAAGCTTCCGAACAACTACGAAAACACTGCGGTTGTTCTTTTGTCCTGACCACGCTGGGAGCGAAAGGAATGGTCCTTGTCGGAGATGGAGCACCCTATTTCGTTCGTTCTGTAGGAAAAGAAGTTTTCGACGTATCTGGGGCAGGCGATACCACCATCGCCTATGTGGCCGTTTGCATGGCCAATCAATGGCCTATCAAAGAAGCTGTTGATCTCTCCAATTTTGCTGCCGGAATTCAAGTCGGAAAACTCGGAACATCCTCGGTAACTTTGGACGAGATACTATGCACACTGGGCAAAGATGTAAGAGTTTCGTCTGAAAAGATTTTGTCCGCCGATGATATCGCGATTTTTCGAAAAACACATAAGGATCAGCGAATCGTATTTACCAATGGTTGTTTCGATATCCTGCACATTGGCCATAAACGTTACTTGCAACAAGCAGCCGAACTCGGCGATATCTTAGTTATCGGATTGAACAGCGATAATTCCGTACACCGCTTAAAAGGGCAGAATCGGCCCATCAACAAAGAGCAGGAACGTGCAGAATTGTTAAGTGCTTTTAGTTTTGTTGATCACATTGCTCTATTTGACGAAGATACACCTTATAACCTTATCAAGCAGATTCAACCGGATATCCTGGTCAAAGGGGGAGATTATACACCAGATCAAGTTGTCGGAAAAGATATTGTAGAAGCGAATGGAGGAAAAGTAATGATTCTCCCTTTCGTAGAAGGTAAATCCTCTACGAACATCCTGAAAGCGCTTTCGAACCAATAATAACTTATTTCCATGCTAGGTGGTATCCGCTTCAGATTGTTCCAGCTTGTTGGCAATGCCGCCCTTGCTTTCCCCCACAAACACGAGCGACATTACGATACCATCATCGTCCGCGTTGATGCCTTAGGGGATTATATCTTGTGGCGCGATAGTCTGGATGCCTATCGAAATAAACTGGAGGGGAAGAAAACGCTCTTAATCTGTGCAGATCTCGTTCGCCCACTTGCCGAGGCAGAAAATCTATTTTCTGATATTTGGAGTTTTAACAGAAAGAAGTTCGAGTTTAATTTTACCTATTTTCAAGAACAGCTCCGTTTTTTACGAACTCTTTCCGCTGATTGCGTCATCAATCCGAACTGGGAGCGCCACAGGATAGGAGATATTATGGTTAAAGCCATCCGCTCTTCTTGTAAGATCGGAATGGAAAGCAAATGCTGTAATTATTTTGAGACCCGATATTACAATCGTCAATACACGACGCTTATTCCCAGCCCAGATACGGCCAGTGAAATAGAGGCCATTCAATATTTTACGCAGAATGTCATCTCAGGTTCTTATCATTATGGCGGAAGGCAAATGTTTGCATTCGATTCAGTATGCCCTATAGCAGAACCTTATGTCGTTTTTGCCATTTCGGCATCGGACGAGCGGAGAATATGGGGCGCCGAACAATTTGCCGAGGTCATTGATACAATCCCATCTTCCTTTAAGATCGTTCTTTCGGGAGCCGGGAATGGGGATGATGAGCGTGCCTCCATTATCTCAAAGAAAGTTAAGAATAGCCAACGAATCATCAATATGGTGAACAAGACATCCGTTAAGGATCTTGTTTCATGGATTGCAAATGCCACTTTTGTAGTTGGGAATGATAGCGCCGCCGTTCACATTGCTGCCGCAACACGTGTCCCTTCGGTATGTATTTTACCAGGAGCTCATTTTATGCGCTTTGTTCCCTATCCCCAGGGGACTCTTATTAATGACAACTATCTTCCCCATCCCGTCTATAGTCCAATGTCCTGCTTCGGATGTGGTTATCATTGTATTCATCCGATTCAGGGAAGATACGAATGCCTGCGACGAATCTCTGCTGAAGATGTAAACAAGCGTGTCCGGAATCTATTGGATCCCTCCCCCAACAACTAGTGTCCTCTTGGATAAGCATCAATAAAGGAACCTTCCGTATAATTAACAATCCGGACACCCATAGATTCTGCATATTCTTGGAGAAATTGATGCGCCCCGAAAGTATCTGCCTGACTCCTTAACTCCTGACACATGGTAGTATACGAACCGTCAATGATGATAGGAGTATAATCAATAACTGTTTTGTCGTAGTAGTGGACATCTTTCCTACAAACAATGTTATTATCGTCCACGGCCATGTTGGATATCCAGGAATGATCAGTACCATATAAATTGATCGTCCTGTAGCCGGCATTGATCATACAGTACACTGCCGCTACAGAGACATTCTGGGGAGAAGGCAAAGCCCATCCTTTTATAAAGAGGCGAAAGGCCTTCTTTCTGTTGTGGAACTGATCATGGAGCCCTACAAAATGAATCGGGACCATGGTAATATGCGGATTGGAACAATAGACCTTTTGCGCAACCTCCCGATCCCGATAGGGAACAAGCAATTTCATATCCCAAGTAACCTCATTTAATTTGGCCACAAGAGCACTTTCATCCCCATGAAAAAATCCTCCATCTACCAGAACATGATACTTGGGCTTAACCTCAAAGAACAAGGCATCCAATGGAGAATGATTTACTGTACAATAATCCGTATCTGTTGTAAGAGGAACGAAAGTCTTCAATGAGGGTCCATTCGCCAAAATCGTAACACTCCTTTGTTGAGATTCTTTCGGAATATAATTGGTCCTATTCTCATAACGCAAAAACGGAATCAACCAACATCCATAGTGATACATTGATTCCATGAACAATCTGACCTTTTTCATATAGTTTCCTTCTTAGATTTAATATTCAACTTTTGAAGAATGTATTGAGCGCTCTCCCGAAATGTAACAGATCGCGAAAGCCACATAATTATTATATAGGCTACGGCAACCGCCAATATCTTAACCGTAATGGATATATAGATATTGTCAATGCCTGCTGTCAGGAAATAAACCCCAACAATAATAAGGCTTGTAATACCCAGGTAAGGTGCGACATCCCTTATTAACTGGCCGAAAGTATAACCAATTTTACGGCGGACTAATACGAACCAGACACCAAGCCACAATATATTGATAATCGAATATGCGATTATCATCCCCATAATTCCATATGGGTGAATAAACGCTACGGTAATTAACAAGACGGCAATTAAAGCCAAATTCGCCCACATATAAGAAGAAGAATCATTCCTGCTCAAAATCAAATATGTAAACAAACTTCCCAGCGGAGCAAAGGCTCCACTGATAGCAAGGATACGAAGGATGTTTGCACTAGGCAACCATTTATCCGTAATTGCTATTGTAATAAACTCGGGGGCGACAAAAGATAGCCCGAACATCAAAGGGAAGGAAAGAAAAGAAGTAAATCTGACCATCTTACGAAAGACACGGAGCTGCCTGACATCATCTCCCCTACTTTCCACCAAAACTGGTTGCGCAACACTATGAATCATTCCCGTAACCATTGAACTACCCATCGTGTTCCACTTATTAGCCTGATTATAGTATCCGACTTCTTTTTCTGAATACAATCTCCCAAAAATAACAGAAAAGATATATGTATTGAAAATGATAGCTAAACTGGTAATTACCAGTTTAATACTGAAATAGAGCATCTCCTTAACAGGCGAAAAATCGATATGAAAAGAAGGCTTCCAGTCATCAAAAAACCAATATAATCCCGATTTAATAGCCACAAATACAATAGTTTGAATCACGATCGACCAATAAGAATGGCCCTTGTATGCCAAATAAACACCCAAGATTCCGGAGAGGCCCAAAGCCGTTATTTCCGCAATGGATTTTTCCTTTACCTTTAATTTTTTTGACAGATTCGCACTGGGCGCAATACCCAGACTGGCAATGACAAAACTCAAAAAAGACCAGCGAGACAAAGAAATCAAAGCCGGCTGGTGATAAAACTTCGCGATTAACGGTGCGCCAATAAATAGAGCCAAATAACAAATTGTCGCGACTGTCATACTGAACCAGAAAACAGCGTTGAGGTCCTCAAACCGTATTTCTTTTTTGTTGATCAAACTAACTGCGAGGCCACTATCACACAATGTGGAAGCAATAGCAGTAAAGATGGCAAGCATGCCTACCATACCATACTCTCCGGGAGACAGGAGCCTAGCTAAAAACAAGCCAAAAAACAAGGAGAGCACTTGCTGAACGCCATTGCTCATACCACCCCAAAAGAGACCTTTGGCGGTTTTTTCTTTTAACGATGGTTCCTGCTTTTCCATTACTTTGACGACAAAAATACGGATAATTTGTACTACATCAAAATCCGTCTATCGACTTGGACTTGCCAATCATATCTAAAGAGAAGCGCTCACCCTTATGAAGAGAACGTACCGCTATTTTTCCAACTATCTCGGGCAAATATTTAGGATGCAGCCCATACCCCGGCCTCACGCTACGAACATTCTTTTCCGTAATCACTTCGCCTTCTTTCACATCTTCTGCCACATAAAGCGAGCGACACCCTCCACGACCTTTTATCTTCGATGGCTCGGTTGGATAAGTAACGGCTCCGAGCGCCTTTTCTATTTGACGGATGTTCTCCACCATTGACTTGAATTCATCTGCCTCCATTGAAAAAGCGCTGTCAGGACCACCTATGCGACGGTCGATGATGAAGTGTTTCTCCACTACTTCAGCACCCAAAGCTACAGCTGCCATCGGCACCAAACTACCCTCAGTATGGTCGCTCAAACCGACTTTAACACCAAAACGTTTTTTCATATCAGGTATCATCAGCAGATTGGCGTCCTCAATTAATGCTGGGTATTCAGACGTGCATTTCAACAGGGTGATATCATTATTTCCCTCTGCCCTGATTGTCTCAAGTGCAAGCCGTATATCCTCTTCCATCGCGATTCCTGCCGATAGTATAATCGGCTTGTGTTTTGACGCGATATACTTGATCAAGGGGATGTCTGTAATTTCAAAAGAAGCTATCTTATAGATAGGATTATCCAAACTCTCCAGAAAGTCCACCGCTGTCGGATCAAATGGAGTGGAAAAACAAACCAGCCCCTCTTCATGAGCCACATGAAATATCTCTTGGTGCCACTCCCATGGCGTATAAGCTTTTTGATAAAGCGAATAGAAAGTCTCACCTTCCCACAAGCCATCACCCAAACGGAAATCAGGAGCATCACAATTCAGCGTCAACGTATCGGCTGTATATGTCTGTATCTTGATAGCGTCTGCGCCCGCTTTCTTTGCGGCCTTAATCGTATCAATGGCGATATCCTTATGATGATTATGATTCGCCGACATTTCAGCAACAATAAATGTCTTGCCCATATTCGTATCAATTATTTAAGTAAGGGACCCCAAACAGTATTCCACTTCACAAGCCTGTCAATCAAAACAATGCCGTCCCACGGCATCTCAAAGTTGAGCATACGGCCAATCTGCGGGAAGCGAACAGCACCCTTCTGAGTTGCTGCCTCTGCATATTCGACAGCCTGCTCCTGAGTTGCTTCAATGCCTATGGTTTGAATATCCTCTGTAATGTGCTTGAGGCTCTGCATAATGCTGTCTACTACATGAACAAATAGCACACGGGAATAGACCGGCTTGTGCAGTTCATCGTGGTCATCCAACAGAATGGAGTAAGACATAGTCTCACTACCGATAGCCGTTCCGCAGAAGTCATAGACACCACGGATAGAATAGATAGCAGAAACTTGCTCAGGTGACATGTTAGGCTTCGGGATCTGAATCTCCGTCTTGGCCATGGATTCGTTCAGAATCTCACAGAACTTCTCGGGACTTACTGCACCACCCTTTTCTACAAAGAGATTATGGGCAGAGGCGCAACCGGTCTGATCAAATACAGAAACATCCACAGACACACGTCTTGCCAGTTTCTTGGCAGCCTGCTCATCCGGGAGCATCTCCTTACTTACAACAGCAAACGAAAGCTTAGGGCCAAAGATAACGGTTTCGCAATCATATTTGGAAGGATAAGCGGCAACGGTTTCCACGGCCTCTCTTCCTCCCCAGGCAATACGTACATCTGCATTCTTGGACATATTCTCACCCAACTTCACGGCATTGCGGCTAAAGTAAACCACCGCCATGGCCTTCAGCAGGTCATCACCCTTGATGGTATAACCGTTCGGAGTAGTATATTCCAAACCTTCAAAGGCACTCAACAGACCAGCAAACACGCCTTCATCATGCGAGGAAACCTTCAGTAGGTTCACATTCTTGGTCATAATGCACTGCACAAGAGCAAAGAGTCCAAGGATCTGCACATTACCAGCCATCCAGTGGCAGCACAGACCGCGTGAATTGGCTTTGAGCAGGTGCTTGGTTGAATCCGGGAACGGCAAGTAAGTGTCAGCATAATCCACATTGCCTCTCAATCCAAAAGTTGCTACTTCCTTCAGATGGCGCTCGCTGCACCAAGTAGCCAGGAAGTTCAACCCCTTGTCTTTCAAGAACAGATATTTCGGATCAGTAGCCCAACGTTTGGCCGCTGCATCTATGAGTCCAATCAAAGCCTCAATAGGCTGTTTTCTCAGCCAAGGCAGTTGCTCTTTCAGGGCGTCAACAATACCTTGCATGGTCTTCTCGGTATCGTCACCTTCAATCAAAGTACCGTGGAAGGACTGTACTTCAAGGCGGGTATCTACCGTACCGCCAGTTGCACGTTTCTGGAAGGTCAGTTTGCTGGAAAGGATATCACCACAACCGCGTACCTCAGCTTTCTTTAATCGGCCCAGAATCTTAAATCGCTTTCCAGGTCTTCCATACGGGCAAGGCTCATCAAACCAGATCCCAAGGTCATCCGTCAATACGGCATTACCCGGATAGCTATGAGGCACAGGCGTGATAAATTCCAGTTTTCCTTCTTCTCCTGCAGGCAGCACCTCGTTGGTCACAATGTCACGTACAAGTACTTTCACATAGCTGGATTCGTGTTTACAACCGCACGGACAGTCAGGATAGTTCAAGCCCATCTGCTCGGTAAAACCATAGATGTCAATCACATCCACGGGCTCAATGCCAAAACATTCTGCCAACTGCTTGTTAAAGAGTTCTTTGCTAATCTTCTCACTCTCCAGTTTCTTCCAACCGCCAATGTGAATAATCTTGGAACCTTTTGGAAGCGGAATGGTTATACCTTTTTCCTTGATGGCTTTCAGCACATTGCTGTACAGGATGTACGTAAAGCCAAACACCACCACAGGCTGGTCTTTGTCAATACCGGCCACATATTCCTGCATGGCATCCACATCAAAGTAGGATACACCATCCTTGGCTTTCAGGAAGTAGCCGGCTTGGGATGCAAAGTTCAAATATCCGGCGATAGCGGCAAAGCGGGCGCCCAGCAAGCTCCGGAACTCCGATCTGGGATCAATGTCCATCACCAGGAAGGGCTTTCGTTCCCGCCCGATGGCATCCTGGATCACCTTGACCATAGCCTTTGCCTGACGCTTGGAAGTAATCTTGTCGACCACGATGGTACTGGGGACTCCAGATGTAGCGGATGACTGTAAGCGAAGCTTGATATCCTCTTTGGGCACGGACGCCAGATGCATTCCCAAATCCTTGAACACACTCACGGCTACTGGAGGGATGTCCTCAATAGCATGAATCCCAGCATACGGGTCAAAACCCTTGCGGTCACAGAACTGACGATACATCTCGTTATGGTCATAGTGAAACACCAGTTCCTCTTGCAAGGCCTTCATGTACAGGTCGTGCTGCTTCGTGTCGTCCGCATACGCAGGCAACGCGAACAACGCATCCATATATGACATCTGTTCTTCCATGCTCATTTCAATTTAAGGCGCTGGATTTTACCGGACGCCGTCTTGGGAATTACGCTGACACGCTCAATGACAGCAGGTAGTTTATAAGCTTCCAGACGGGGGCGCAAAGCCGCCAGAATGTCCGTATCGGTCAGCGTTTCGTCGTCACAAACGATAAAGGCCTTTACCAGCTCACCCATGACGCCTTCCGGGTCCGGCATCGCAACGCAGGCGCTCTCCACAATCCCGGGAATGGAATTGAGGATTCCTTCCACTTCCATGGGGCTCACTTTCTTGCCCCCCACGTTGATCATTTCCTTGATACGGCTCTTTAAGTGGAGGTATCCTTCCGCGTCCAAGTACCCGCAATCGCCCGTACGGAAATAACCATCAAAAAAGTCCTGTGCGAAACGCTCCTCCGGCTCATTCCAGTAGCTGCACGTTACGTGGTCGCCTTTCACGCACACTTCCCCTTCCATGCTTGTCGGCAGACGTTTCCCATCCGTATCGAAGATGGCGACCTCAACATAGGGGGATGCCTTCCCCGCCGTATCCAGTTTATCGTGTTCGGTATGGAACTCCATAAAAGCCGAACGGGAGGCTTCTGTCAAGCCGTAGTGCATACAAATACGGGTTTTGGGCAACAATTCGCACAGCAAGTCTTTGTCCTCAACAGACATAAAGGAACTGCCGATCTCAATATAGCGTAACTGATCTGCAAACTGGCCGATCTTACGTCCGCTCAATTTTTTGATATAGCCCCAACTGGCCGGGACCATGCCGAAGCCCGTGCAGCGGTATTGCTCCATCCACCCGAAAAACTTCTTCATGCTGGCAAAAGACCCCAGCAAAACCAAAGAGCCACCTTGCGAAAGGACACAGCGGACACGGCCAAGCCCGAATGAATGGCTCACGGGCAAAGCCAACAATTCCACATCCTCAGCGGTATTTTCGATGAAGGTATTGATATTGCGCACGGCAGCAGCCAGGTTACGGTAATTCAAAGCAACGCCCTTCGGGGCGCCGGTTGTGCCGGTAGTAAACAGAATATCAGCAATTTGTTCCTCATCGGGATGTACGTACGCGTCCATCTGCTCATACGCTGCACATACTTCACCCAACGGAAGGACCCGAAAGCCTTCCACCTTGTGAAGGGCGCCCATCGTGCAGACCGGTTGGGTCGATTCACGGATTAATTCATAGCGCGTCTGGTTTGTATCCGGATCAATGGGTACGCACACACCTCCAGCGATATGAATCCCGAAATAGGCGTAGACAAAGTCCATGCTGGCAGACGCGGCAAGAATGATACGGTCTCCTTTCCGCAAGCCAAACAGGCGCCGCACGTTCGTGGCTGCCAGCAGGCAACGCTGCCACAACTGGGCATACGTAACCCGCTCATCACCGGCAATCAGCGCTACGTGATCGGGGTAATGGATCGAATGCTGATAAATCTGTTCTTCAATAGTCATTATTGAAGTTTACTGTTGACAGCTGCAACAATGTCTTTCACATCTTCGATTTCCATCATCTCTTCCGGCTCGAAACTGATGTCAAACGCCTCTTCCACGGCGTTTAAAATGGCAAGATGGCCCATGGAGTCCCACGCCGGGAAATCGCCCACCATGCTGATCTCCGTTACCTCACTCTTGTCAACATCACAGGTTGAAGCGACAATCTCAATTACTTTTTCTAACGTATCCATAATTATTTACTATTTGATTCCACCATCCACTCTGACAATCTGTCCAGTTATGTAGGAAGCATCTTCAGATGCCAAATAGGCAACTACTTTTGCCACTTCCTCGGGCCTGGCCAGCCTTTTCAGGGCAGCTGCGCCAGCCGTATTCTCAATAGCTTTTTCTCCCATGGCCGCAGCCATGTCCGTTTCTACCATGCCCGGAGCAACGGCATTCACTCTGATTCTAAAAGGAGCCAACTCCTGAGCGAGCACTCTCGTTGTCAATGCAACCGCCGCTTTGGATGATCCGTATGCCGTCACACCGATGCCGCCGTCAAGACCAGCAACAGATGTCATATTAACAATGGACGAACCTTTCGCTTTTTTCAATGCGCCCAAAAGACTTTGCATTAATATCAACTGCGAGAAATAATTCACTTGGAACACACGGTGCAAATCCTCCATTTTACTCATCATAAATGGAGCGATATGAGCTATACCTGCGTTATTGACCAACACATCAATAGCCGGCATTACTTCTTTGATTTCATTCGCCCCAGCCTTTACCGCATCCTCCTTTGACATGTCAAAGAAAAAAGGATATATCCGGACATTATTTCTCTCAGCTATCTCATTATATCTGTCAATGACAGCGTCGCTCTTTCGGTTACTACAGGCTGCAATAATTGCCCCTTCCCGTGCAAATAACTCAAGAATTGCAAAGCCGATTCCCCTACTGCTGCCCGTAACGACAATGTTTTTATTTTCAAATCTTTTCATATTCAAGCAGTTCTACGACACCAACATTTTTATGATATAAAAAACACACGCGTCCTTTAAGGTTATCTGAATGTGTCGGCTTGGCGATTACCATGAACTTGTCTGCCTTCATCTCTTTGATTGCCTCTTCCATGCTACAATCAATCTCGTAACAAAGATGATAGGGCGTTACGCCATTCTTTTCCAGAATTTTATTGATGGGAGACTTCTCATCGTAGGGAGCAAGCAACTCTATGGTCGGTTTCCCTTCTGCCTCATAAAAATAACCATACACATTCTGATAGGGATCATAGCCACCAACCGTCTCATGATATCCAATAGCCTCATAAAAGGCCGCGGTATCCTTGTAATCTCTGGTAGCCACACCAATATGGTTTACCCTTATGATGAACGGATATGCTTTCATCCCAAGTGTTGCTTTACTGATTCAACAATCTGCTCTAATGAAAGGCCATTTTGAGCTAATAGATACTGATAATCTCCCACTTCACAGAATCTGTCTAGAACACCCAGATTCAGCATTCTCGTTGCTACTTGGTTTTGCGCCAAAACTTCAGAAATAGCTGTTCCAAGGCCACCATTTGTAAAATGCTCTTCTATGCTTACGATAAGTCTCGCTCCCGCCAGTTCTTTCAGTATCGTGTCACTATCGATTGGCTTCAGGCAATGAACATCAATTACTTTTGCACTTATCCCTTCATTCTTCAGCATTTCGGCAGCTTTAATACTCTGATAAACCATTGAGCCAGTAGCAAAGAAGACCACATCGTTACCTTGGTTGAACACAATGTTCGCTTTTTGGTAGTCATAGTCAAAATCATCTGCATAAACGACTGGGGTACCCACTGTACCGGAAAGCCGAATATATACAGGACTATTCATCTTCAATGCGGTCTCAAATGCTTTAACCGCCTCTCCCGCATCGGCAGGGGACAACACTGTCATATTCGGAATTGACCGCATGAGGCTCAGATCCTCCAGGGCATAATGAGAGTTCCCAAAATAGGAAAGAGCGAATCCACTATTGATGCCAATCAGAATCGCAGGAATCCGCATATATCCCATATACTGGCGGATGGGCTCAAAACTGCGCATACTCAGGAAGCACGACTGAGCCGTCGCCACGCATTTGAAACCTTCAGAAGCCAAGCCCGCCGTAATGCCAATCAGATTCTGCTCCGCTATACCCACATCATAAAAGTCTTCCGGATATTTCTGCTTAAAACGCGAAAGACCCGCCCCATAAGCCATGTCAGAGGTTAGAACCTTTATCTTGTACGAATCGTGATAGAAGTCCAAAGCACTGCCAAACACAGCGCCGTTCTGCCCGAACATGGACAGCATTTTTGCATTGAACTTAAACTGCGTGTCCATCATTGAGCCAGTTCCTCCATTGCTTTATCGTACTTTTTCTGATTAAGCACACCATGATGCCAAGTCGCATCTTTTTCCATGAAAGAAACGCCCTTGCCTTTGATGGTTTGAGCTATAATAGCTACAGGCTTTCCTACTTCTTTTGTAATGATGGCTTTCTTGAGGGCAACAATATCATGTCCATCAACGGCAATAGCTTTAATACCGAATGCGGCTAACTTATTTGCCATCGGAGCAAGATCCATGATATCTTTGGTGAAGCCGTCTGCCTGAAGATCATTGTTATCAATAATGATAGTCAAATTATCCAACTGATACTGATGAGCGGCCATCATTGCTTCCCAAAAGATGCCCTCATTACATTCTCCATCCCCGACAATCACATATATATGGTTATTATAACCTTTTGCCTTACAGGCTATGGCAACGCCAATTGCAAAAGAAATACCGAGGCCAAGACTACCGCCAGAAAACTCTATTCCGTGTTCTGTATCTCGTGATGCATGCGCAAACAAGTGTGTTCCATTGGTTTCAAACGAATCAACCTGCGCTGTTGTCATCACGCCTTTCTTTTCCAGAATAGTATAAAGCGCCAATGCACCATGTCCTTTACTCAAAATGATTCTGTCACGATCGTCTTCTTGAGAAATATGGGCCACATCATACAAAGCAACCAATATTTCGACCAAAGACAAAGAGCCGCCTAGATGAGCGCCGGAAGAGCCTGCTTTCAAAGCTAACTCAAGTATCCTTTTTCTCATCCAAAGGGCATCTTCCTTCAACTTCTCGGTATCCGACATGGCTTTATATTTAAATTTAAATTTAAATCTCAATGACATCAGGACAAACAATATGGTCTGTCTCAAAATAAGCGGTAGCCCATGAAAGACCGACACCAAAACCGCTTCCAATAAGCTTCAGATGTTTGTTCTCCAAATCTTCCTTCGCTCTTGAAACCAACGTCAGGGGAATAGAGCCACTGCTTGTGTTACCAAATTCCTCAATACAATATAGCACCTTGTCCCGAGAAAGCTTCATCTTTTTGCGAATCTTCTCATCCATAAACAAATTTGCCTGATGTAAAACAAAATAATCAATCTCTTCCTGGCTGATAGCATACTTTTCCATCAGATCTTTTATCTGTTTGGGTGCTTTTGAGATTGCGAACGAAAAGACCGACATCCCATCCATAAAGATATGGTTATTGTTTCTCGCAACGCCCTCACCGTAGTCAACCATATCAAGTGTATGTTCACTGAATGGATGTCGGTATCCGCCATCACGAATCACTATTTTATCACTTCCAGAGCCATCAGTACAAAGGGCAAACTTTATTGGTGCTTCTTCATCCGTATATTCAAGAGCCGTGCATGTACCCGCATCGCCAAACAGAGGGAGCGTTGTCTTATCTTCGGGTGAGGCCACTTTTGATGCCGTATCACCGGAAAAGAGTAACCCCTTTCTCATTGTCCCGTTTTGCATAAGCGAGCAGAGAATACTTAATCCATACACCCAGCCGGAACATCCGTGTGGAATATCCGCCGCAAAACAATCTTCTTTTAAGCCCAAACGGTTTTGCAGTATGCAAGCGACAGGAGGCTGAATGAAATCGGGGGTCTGGGTCACACAAACAATGGCATCTATCTCGTCCTTTTCCCAACCCAATCCTTCTATCAACTTCTCAGCAGCACTATAAAACAGATCGGAAGTGCATCTACCATCATTAAAAACATGACGCTGATCAATACCGATAAGGTGTCTGACCTTAGTATAGTCACCCCACTTTTGGTATGACTCTATGTTCTTTTCTGTGTGTTTAGGTACACAAGCCGACATACCTCTAATCGCAACATGTTTTGTCTCTAAAAATGCCATATCCTTTATTTTAATGAAATGCCACCGTCAATAATTAAGTTTGTTCCTGTCACCCATGCGCTGGCATTTGAAAGCAAATAGATAATAGCCAATGCAATATCTCTTGGTTCTCCATAACGGCCCAAGGGATACTTCTTTTCGTCCTCCTCCAACTGAGATGCGGTCACTGTTCCTAGTTCTAAAATACCCGTATTAACCATGCCAGGACATACGGCATTAACGCGAATTTTCTTGGATGCAAGCTCTAAAGCCGCATTCTTAATGTATGCAGATATTGCCCCCTTGCTACTCGTGTACATTGCATTACCCGGTGCTGTTAATCCCAATCCCGCTATAGAACTAGTATACACCACAGAAGACTCATTGTTTAACAACTTCTTTTTAAGAATTTTGTGAAGCAATAAGATTGGGGCGACTGTGTTCACATTAAGCAGTTCCGTCAATTGTTCTCTTTTAATAAACTGTAAAGGAAGAGTTTTAGTAAAACCTGCGTTGTTAACTATTCCATCCAATTTGGGGAGTTCACTTACTAGTTTATCCAAATCCTCCTCTTTGCTCAGATCCGCCAAAAGCATTCTGTGACCCTCCCCCTCCAAAGCAGAAAGCGTCTCTTTAAGCCGTTCTTCATTCCGCGCAGTAACAACCATTCTGGCTCTCATTTTGGAACACTCAATAGCAGTTGTACGACCAATACCCGAAGATGCTCCCGTTACTAATATCGTCTTCCCTTCTAATGAATATGGATTATACATGATTCCCCGATTTAATACTCCAAAATATGAGGACAAACAATGTGACTTGTTTCAAAATAAACTCCCGCACAGGCTAACCCTGTACCGAAGCCACAAGCCAGCGTCTTTTGAGGGGCATTCTGATACTCGTCAGCACATTCACTCACAATGGTAAGTGGCACCGACGCCCCTGTAGTGTTACCATACTCCTTCAAACTGAGGGGCACGATGTCCATCTCAATCTTTAAGCGCTTGGCAATTGTTTTCAACATCATAGCATTCGCTTGATGCAGAACTAATTTATCAATGCTTTCAAGATCAATATAAAAATTAGCACAGAGTTGTTTTAAGGTCTTAGGTACGGTTGTAATAGCAAAAGCGAAGACATCCATCTTATCTGTCGTTTCAGCTGCCGGCACAAGACCTTCTCTACGGTCAATATCAGCCTTTAAAGTATCCAAAGTAAATGGAGCGCGCCAACCCCCATTTTTACGGGCCAATGCCATACCGTCTGCACTCTTTGTAATGATATTAAACAGTATGGGTTTCGCATTATCATCATACTCCAAAGCGGTAGCCGTTCCGCTATCGCCAAAGAGCGGCCTTTCTTCTCGATTGGCTTTCCCCGCATCGTGACTGCACATATCGCCGACCATAAGGACAGCACGCCTCAAGCCACTGGCAGAAATCATGGAAGACACACTGCTAAGACTATTAACCCAACCGGGGCATCCATGATAAAAGTCGATGCACATGCAGGTATTAGGAAGACCCAACCTGTCGTGAACCACAAAAGACGTGGGATGGTTCAGATAGTCTGGGTCCTGAGTGCAATAAGCAAGCAAGTCGATACTGTCTTTCTCCCAACCCAACTTATTGATAAGTTCTTCGGCAGCCTTGAAGCAAAGATCGGAAGTGGTAGTACCATCAGGGCATATGTGCCGACGCTCAATCCCTGTGGCCGAAATCACCTGCTCGGCCTCTTCTGGAGATGCATAGAATGGTAAATCCCTATTCTCCTCAATAGAAGAGGGGACACATGCAGCAATCCCTCTGATAGAGACATTATCAACTTTCAAGAAAGCCATTAGGAACGACTCTTAACAATATTATACAAATCCATAACTGTCACGGAACCACGAATGTCATCCCCCTTCAAAGTCACGTCATATTCTTCATCCACCATGGCTATCACACTCAACGCAATTAGGCTCGACCACTCGTCCAAGTTTTTAAACTCAGTAGCAGCCGTAATTTCACTGCTATCGGTATCTTCAAATTGATCTGCAAAATTTGCAATAAATTCATTCAAATCCATTTCACAATTATTTACAAAGTCAATGATAAATGTTTATTATTTTTGATAAATCTTGCATAGTCACGGAGATTGAACTCCTCATAATGCTCTATTACATAATCTCCATTTGAGTGATTACTGAAATAATATATGTCATCACCTATTTGCTTGGTTCCTTCATACACTACTCCCAAATATTTGCCAAATAATAGAATATCCTTATTGTTTACATTAACGGTAATATAGTTATTACCCAGCTTAAGTTGCGCATACACGAAGTAATCACACTCGATCATAAACTCAAAACCAGATCCCGCCTCATCCGGATTAATGTAGAAACCCATTTCAGCTTCATCCTTATCATAATCTACATGGATTAAGTCAAGTACGCCGATGTTAACACCCGACTTGCTTACTAGCCAGTAATAGCAATCGTCTCTCTCCGAAAGCCCTTCAATAAACTTTAGATGGTCTTCTTGTGCTATTATTTCCTTGTTTACCATCATCCGTCTCACTTTCTCGCTATTTCTCCATTCCAGAATCATCAACTTTTCTTCCAGAGAAAGATTGATGAAGTTCTTAAACTGATACCCGTGAGACTCGTAAATCTTTTCTTTATCGACCCGAATCATAATGATGCAAATACTTTGATATAATTGTCCGGAACTCGAGAATAGTCAGGTATGACAAAATGGAAATCTCTCAATTGTTCCAATGCGGAAGAGAGCCTTTCAATGGTTAACTCAGCGAAATTATAGATAGGAACAATGTCATTGAAAGCCAGACTACGATCAAATCCTATCCGCTGATTATCCACAAAATAGCCAGCTATAGTTTTCAGACCTCGGCTGACAGCTTCCATCCTTACAGAACTGGCTGGCATTATCCCATACATAGATGTCTCAAACAAGTCAGCCATCTGCCACGCTGTGAGGTTGTGCATGATAGTCACTCTTTGTCGGTTCTCTTCGCTTAGATAAGCCGTATCACCTAATATAACAACAATCTCTTGTTCAACACCAAGTTGAAGTAGCATAGTTACCACTTTGTCCGACAGCCGTTGAGGATCCGATCCACCAAAGCACACGACTAAGCGATCCAATCGCTTCGTTGCTTGAATGGGTAGCAGAAAGGGTTTGCGAAGCAGTGACCAGTCGGGGCCAAGACAGAGTCGGGTGTATGGTTCACAATCAAACTCCTGCGCTTCCGCAAGTCCATGATTTACCACAACATCGGCGACATAATGTTTGTCATGCATATCATCTATGCAAACCAACTTGCATGCCTTGTCCCTTATCTGTCGCTGATAATCTGTTGTATAGAAATAATTGTCAAGCACCACGATCTCCTCACCCGACAAATAATCTAAAAAAATATCAAACCTTCTTTCGTCACCGGGCAGTTCCACGGAGTGACATACTCTCTCCATCTCCTTTCGCTGATAATCAGTTGGTGATTGCGTAAAGAACACACATTCGAATGTGTCCTTCAACATATCAGCAAGAGCCAGGGTACGGATAAAATGTCCGTACCCTATGCTCATACCTGCATCAGCCCGAAAAAAGATTTTTCGCATCGTCAATTCAACCTCTTGAATCCGCTTTGGCAAACAGGTCCATCCAGTGCTTTCATCACATCGTCACCATCTTCAAAGTCGCGAATACGGGCGAAAATAGGATCAAGATTCTCAAAATAGGCATCCATGATCTCTGACGTATGAGCTATACAAGAGTTCAAATTAGTCCCTGCAAGGAATCCTTTTTTGAGCATTTCTTGAGTAATAAACGTCTTGTATGCCAAAAAATACTGACTCTTAAAAGTATAACCACACATGGCTGGAATTCCCCACTGTTGAATTTCCAATCCATATTTGTCTGCCAACGCTTGCCAACGCTGTTGGGCGACTTTTCCGTTTTCAGTAATCACTTCCCAAGACTTCATCCGCTCCATTTCAGCGAGAGCGGCCAAAGCAGCTGTAGGGCCAATACGATCGGTCCAGAATGTAGAACTGATCCATGATCCTTGCGCGGCATCCATGATTTCTTTCTTGCCAAGAACTGCTGCTATAACATAGCCGTTACCCATCGTCTTAGAGTAGATTGTCATATCAGGATAGACTCCATATTTTATATGAAGACCGCCAAAAGTTTCGCGAAAGCCAGACGTACATTCATCAAAAATTAACACCACCCCATATTCATTGCATAGATTACGGATAAACTCAAGATAGCCTTTCTCCGGTCCATAATTACGGCAGACTTCCATTTTCACAGCTGCCAAATCAGGGGTATTGCGAATAATACCTTCTATTTCCTCAAAGTCATTATAGTGGAAGGGGATAGCTGTTCCACGCAAAGCTTTTGGAACGCCACCTGTAGGAATACCGGGGAGTAGATGTCCGGCCAATGCGTCATTTTCGCCAAGGTTCACTGACACATACCAATCATGCCAGCCGTGATAACCACAGATCGCTATTTTATCCTTTCCGGTATATGCCCGTGCAATGCGTACACACATCGAGTTGGCCTCGCCTCCGCCACGGGTATAACGGACGCCGCCTGCCCATGGATTCATATGAATCAACCTCTCGGCCAAATATACCTCCTCCGGGCAATTAAAAGTAGTTAGGTTCCCTGCCTTCACGACTCCCATTACTGCCTCGTCAACAACCTCGTTTGCATATCCGAGCGTATTGGTGCCAACTCCCATGGAACAGCAATCATAATAATGATTTCCATCTAGATCCCAAACCTCACAACCTTTTGATTTGCTATAATACGCAGGCCAATTCTCCGGCAAAAACTGTTCTGGTCTCTTTGATAAAAGCGATGTTCCGCCGGGAATCATCGTTTTGGCTTTCTTGTAGAGTTCTTGTCCTTTTCCCATAGCTAGAATTACTTTATTATTGAATCATTATTTAACGACTTTGCATAACCCTCATTCCGTTCGAACATGCTATTGATCGCAAGTATCTCATCATGTTTTTGAAGATATGCAACATACTCCCTCCAGCCAAGTCTGATACCATTTTCCTCAATTACTTTTTTGAGTAACTCAAAATCTTCAGGAGTATCAAGCGTTATGCGTATAGAAGAATAATCTCCAACTGGATTGACAAATTTATATGATTTGAAGAGGGTACCACCCGCAGCCGTTCCATTCTTCCAAATATACGGAGTGACGTGTTCTCGCTCGGAAGTCAAACGAGCTTCGTTATAAGCTTTTTTCAAGGCAGAAAACTTCATAACCTCCGTATCGAGCCCATCCGGATAACTGCCAGGATCTGCAGATAGATAGTCGTACTCGGGATGCTGCAAAGCAAAATTAACAATCATGTCAATAACTTCTGGATCAATCAAAGGGCAATCCGATGTAAAACGGAGTACATAGTCCGGTTTCTCTGTTTCAGCCGCATGATAGAAACGAGATAAGACATCATCAACTGAACCCTGATAATATCCAACACCTACTTTATCTGCAACATCTATTATATACTTTGATCCTTCCTCGTCAGTAGTAGCTATCTTTAATTGATGTATTGTTTTAGCCTGAAGAATGCGGCGAAGGTGTATCTCCAGAAGCGTCATTCCGTTAACTACTTTCAATATCTTGGCCGGCAAACGAGTAGAGCCGTAACGAGCTTGTGTAATGGCAAGAATTTTCATACTAATTCCAATTCACGGGATTTAATAATTCTTTTTCTTTCACTTCAATATCTATATCAACTGGCGTGTCTTTTACTGAAGAAATGTTCTTTTGTAATTGTGAAACATTATCAACACCTATAAGCACTCCATCAATAAATGGATTTTGCAAGTTGTAATTCAAGGCTATTTCTGAAATGCTCAATCCGCTTTCTTTAGAAAATTCATCCAGTTGAAAGAGATATTTCTTAATCGGAATGAGTTTTTCCGGTAAAGCATTTCTATCCATGAAAAGAAGACCTTGAAGAAAAGTACTTCTTACATGAATTTCTACACCTTTCTCATGAAGATCCGCCATATATGGCAAAAACTTCTTGTCAAAGATATTATAAGGCACTTGAATTAAGTCAAACGGAGATTGATTTTCAAGGATCAACTCCAACTCATCAGGAGAATATAACGAAAAACCCACTTTCTGGACCTTTCCGGACTCCTTCAGCGCCCAAAAATCCTCCCAAACGTCGGGATTATTTCTATAAACTTCAAAGTGATGAAGAAGGTAACCATAAAGATGATTTACTCGCAAACGAGTTAACGTTTCTTTGAACATTTGAGCGACTGGCGCTTTCCCTTTCGGATATTTTGAAATAATCCCAAACTTTTCATCTGATGTGATGCACCTACCCAAAATTTCCTCGGAATTGCCGTACGCACTAGATGTGTCCAACTTTATAATCCCCACCCGTGACGCCTCTTTCAAAATACATTTTACATCCTCCTCACTGGGACGACCAGCGGAGTTTACGCCATATTGAAGGCCAAACTGAACGGTACCAAGGACTAATTTAGAGCGCATAATAGCCTGCTATTTTTTTCACGGCCAAAATAACATCATCCGTATCCGCATCGGTAAGCGTAGGATAGAGAGGAATGCTCATAATACCCTTATATACATCTTCCGCAACCGGGCAAAGTCCTTTTTCATACCCTCTATGACGATAATAGGGGAACCAGTAAACAGGAACATAATGAATTTGGCACTGCACATTTTCAGCACTCATCGCATCGAAGAACTGACGTCGGGTGCACTTGAGTTTGCAAAGATCCAGACGAATGATATACAAGTGACGACAAGTATCACTCTCAGGTATTTCTTTCTGGATAATGATACCAGGGACATCTTTGAAGGCCAGATTGTATTTATTTACAATCGCTGCACGACGCTGCTTGAACAATTCTATTTTGCCAAGTTGACTCATTAGCAGAGACGCCTGGAAATCGGTCATTCGATAATTAAAACCAAGACTTATCTGCTCATAGTACCAAACCCCTTCATGAGGTGCATCTTCCATTAAATCATCATCATGAGTGATGCCATGGGTATGAGCTAGAACGAGTTTCTTATAGAAATCTTCATTGTTTGTCGTGATCGCACCTCCTTCCCCGCTTGTTATGGTCTTTACCGGATGGAAACTAAAACAAGTCATATCAGCCAAACTTCCAACTTGCTTTCCATCATATCTTGTACCTATAGCATGGGCTGCGTCCTCAATAAAAATGAGATTGAATTCATTGCAAATCTCCCGAATCTCCCTATTCTTTACTGCCTGCCCCGTGAAATCTACGGCAACAACGGCCTTGGTTCTAGAAGTAATATGATCACGAATACTTCCGGGATCAATGTTCCAAGTCTCTGGATCTATGTCTGCAAAAACCGGCTTGGCGCCGCAATAAAAAGCGCAATTTGCACTGGCGGCAAACGTAAGCGGCGTAGTAATAACTTCATCTCCAGGACCGATGCCCGCTGCAATACAAGCGCAGTGCAATGCGGCTGTTCCATTGCTACACACTACGGCATATTTTGCCCCCGTATACTCCGCCAATTTTCTCTCCGCTTCTTCTACCTTAGGACCGCATGTAATAAACGGGCCCTGAAGAGCGTTCGCAACCGCCTGTATATCATCTTCATCTATCCATTGACGCCCATAATAAATCTTATTATCCCTAACGGGCTTCCCTCCAAATAAAGCCAATTCTTCCATAAGATTCTTCTAACTAAATATGGAAATTGGGGTCAACATATTTTCTAATGTTTTCTCGCAAGCTCTCAACGGTCTCCCATTGATCATTTGATTCTGAAGAATAATGGAATCCTTCTGGGACAGGCACGGCATGATGGTGTTGAATGTAATCATCTTTAGAACGTTTGCCTGTGAACGACATAGAGGGAATTATTGCATAATACTTACCGAGGTCTATCGTATTAATAGAATCTGTTACCGTAATCATCTCTTCATGCAATTTTTCCCCAGGACGGATACCGACCTCTATTTGAGGAATATTTGGAGCTATGGCGGTGGCCACATCTCGAATATGATACGAGGGTATTTTAGGAACAAATATCTCACCACCAAGATGATGGCCAAGAGCAAACATAACAAGATCAACGCCCGCCTCAAGTGATATATTAAAACGCGTCATTCGCATATCGGTAATAGGAATCTCCTTTGCCCCTTCATCCCGTTTCTTAATAAAAAAGGGCATCACACTTCCGCGGCTTCCCATCACGTTGCCATAACGTACAACAGAAAATCTGATATCCCTGGATCCCTTCATATTATTGGCGGCAACAAATAGTTTGTCACTCGTAAGTTTAGTGGCGCCATAAAGATTGATAGGCGCACAAGCCTTATCAGTGGACAAGGCAACAACATCTTTCACGCCACAAGCCAATGCTGCCGCAATAACATTCTGAGCTCCGTTAACATTGGTCTTGATACACTCATCCGGATTATACTCTGCTGTGTCCACTTGTTTCATGGCAGCAGCATGAATGATAACATCCACTCCCTCACAGGCTTGCATCAAGCGCTCCCTATCACGTACATCGCCAATGAAATAACGCATCTGAGGATAAATATGATCGGGCCAACGCTGCTTCATCTCATACTGCTTTAATTCGCCACGTGAATAAATGATTATTTTCTTCACTTCAGGGTAATCGCGAAGAATCACCTCTACGAATTTCTTACCGAACGATCCCGTTCCTCCGGTAATTAATACCACTTTACCATTCAACATATTCAATTCCCTATAATTATTCCCTCTCAAACCAAAATAATATAACAATCTCAAAAAAATCTACAATGAAAGAAGTGCCTGCTCAAATTACTGCTGGTGGACATTTGCTAAATCTCTTGGCCATACTTTCGCTAAGTTTATGATTAACCTTCAAAGTTAACACTTTTCTTGTATAAATTGTGGAAACATTCGACAATAATCGTCAATAATAGTTGTCGATGTTTGTTCACAATACAACATCCGCATAGAAAACCTGCCAAAGCCTCCGCATAAATTGCTATTTTGCGGGCGAAGTATGAAAGAAAGTGTGTTCCTTTGTTAGGAACACAGAGATTCCGGGTCAAGCCCGGAATGACGTGAAGGGCATTCTGCTATGAGCAACCCGCCCTTGATAGCATCTCATCCCGAAAGTCCCGAATTGTGACAATCTTGGTCCTGCCAAAGGATTTCAAAATCAATAGATCTTTATCTCCCGTTATCAGGTAATCAGCCTGGATTGCCCCAGCTAAAGCAAGCAAGAAGGCATCATCTCTATCCCGGAGTCCCTCTGCTAGCTCGTAGTCCGGTCTTAATTGGATCCTGGTAGCTATTGTCTCCAGTGCTTCTATCAGTTGCTCCGCACTTTCTACCGTGAAAAAACGACGGAACTTATCGCGGAGGGCCACTTCGCGAATCTCATCGATCATTTCATCGCAAATAAAAATGGAACAGTCAGGATGTTCAAAAATGAATTGATACTGCTCTGGAGTATCGGTCATCAAATAGGATAACCAAACATTAGTATCAATGACCAGCACGATTTCTTCCCCTCTCATCTCTCGCCTCTTTAATGGTTTCGACGATTTCTTCTTCACTCATCTTTCCGGCCTTATTGCCAATGCCGCCCAAATCCTTGAGGCTACGACAAGCCGAGCCATATCGGGACGATTGCCGATCAGGTGCGGAAAGGACCCTATAATCACTTCTCTTCATCAGAAACAAATCTTTTGGCAAATATAAACAATCCAAGGCCTTTTGTCAAGTAGTTTTTAGAAATAAGATTCCCGGTCAAGCCGGGAATGACGGAAAGATCAAGCCGGAATGAATAAATTGCTTTTTTGCGGGCGAAGTCTCGATTTTTATACCTTCCTTTGTGGTGGCGGGGGATGGTCTCCCGTCCTTGACATACATTAACAAAGGAGGTTATATGAAAAGAATTGTGATGGCGGTGATAATCTCC
>CAJODQ010000002.1 GCA_905233345.1 uncultured Bacteroidales bacterium | reverse complement strand
AAGGTCGTTCGGCGGGTGTCTCTGGCACCCAGAAACGGGCTATTGTTGTTGTAATGAGTTGAAAATTATACAGTTTCTAAGTTTTTAACGATATATTGCCAATAATAATTTGATTGGCAATTGTGTGTTAAGCAATATTAAGGAATTGAATTGGTTCGAGTGCGAAGGCAACAGAATAAATACGATTGATGTGTCTGGTTGTGAATCCTTATATTATTGTAACTGTGCCAATAATGAAATTAGATTGCTGAATTGTAAGAGTTGTCCATTATTATCAGCAATAAATTGCGAGAATAATCAAATTGAGACGTTCGAGTGCAAGAATTGCCCATTATTAAGTGATTTATTCTGCGATAATAATTGTATTGAGAGACTTGATTTATCTGGTTGCAATTCTTTATGGAATCTGTATTGTTCTCAAAATCGTTTAAAACAGATTGTATTAACTGATTGTAAAAATTTAAGAAAAATAGGGTGCTCTCATAATTTATTGACCGAATTGGATCTCAGTAATTGCCCTAATATAACATCTCTGTACTGTGTTGATAACCAATTGGTTACTATTGACATTTCAAATCACATGCAGTTAAAGACCCTTTTTTGCAGGGAAAACCCTCTGATCAGTATCTATGCTTTCAACTGCCCTAATTTGGGGGGAGAAATGAATAATTTTTCAGAATCAATTATTACAGAAACCCTGGAGGTGTTAGACTTGTCTGATTGCTCCTCTATACAAGAGTTAACGATAAAAAGCAATTCGCTGAAGTATGTATCAATAAAAAACTGCTTCAATTTGGAGGTGTTTGCATTATCTGGCACAGGAGAGCAGAATATGCATGGCATGGTAAGTGGCGGGGTATCTATATTACCGATTAATTTTGAAGGGTGTCATTCATTGAAAGGCATAGGCCTTTCATTTGTTATTGTTGATTCGATTAATTTTTCTGATATACAATCTTTACAAGAAATCAGCTGTACATCTTGTAATATTAATAATATATCAGTAAACAATTGCCCATCTTTGAAGTTTTTAAATTGCTCATGTTCTAAAATAAAAGGGTTAAAAATAAATAAAAGTGGTAACCTTCTTAGTTTAGATTGCCATGATAATCAAATAGAAAGTATTGATTTGTCAGATTGTGTAGCTCTACAATATTTAGAGTGTACTAATAATCTATTAACACATTTAGATGTTTCTCCCTGCGGGATGTTAAAAGTGTTGTATTGTCGAAATAATCATATTATCCAGAAAATAACAATAGAAGACTCTTTCTCATTTGCTTATGATATTCTATATGATTATGAACCATATTATAATGCTGAACAGCAGGAATGGGGAGTAAAGTGGAAGAAAAATGCTTACGGCTGGTACTACGAAGGCGAGCCAGAAAAAGGATACCATGGCCGATAGAATGAGATAACTCTTTACGAATTAACTTAATAAAACTACACTAAAATGAGAAAAAAAACTGCATTACTGTTTATGCTGGCTTCTCTTCTTTGCTCATGTCAGGAGGAGCCGATGCTGGATGTCAGTTGTATCACAAAAGAAGCTGACCAGATTTCCTATTCAGACGCAGTATTGAAGGGAACAGCAACGGCATTAAATCTCAATAATTCGCTTGCACGAGCTGGTTTCTGCTATGTGTCAGAGGATGTGTTGAAGAAAGAAGGCTTCCCCATTCCCGATTTGACCAGTATATTACAGTATGGAATAGAAGAATCCGTCTGTACAGTAGTAGAACGAGCAGAAGTGACATTGAGTATCAAGAATCTACAGATAGGAACAACATACTATTATGTCTGTCTGGTGCGAATAGGACAGCAGGTATTTAATGGTGAAATCAAGTCGTTTCATACCAAAGACCCTGTTTCACAGATGCAAATACAGAGTGAGTCGAATATCACGCAGACAAGGGCTGTCTTGAATGCAGCAATAACCGTAGAGGAAGATTCAAATCTTTTTGTTGAGGCCCTTTTCTATTACAGCGATTCAGAAAGTACGCTTGATGCTTTGTTGGCAAATGGCCAAAAGAAAAAAGCGCAGCTTGATTTAGCACAAGGTCTTATAACGGTTGAATTAGCCTCATTGAAGCTTGCATCAACGTATCATTACGTGTTTTGCTGTACCGCAGGCGGTAAAACGTATTACAGCGAAGTGTCCAGTTTCAGTACCCTGGATGCTGTTGTTAGCACAAATTCGGTAAAGGCGGCAAGGGTGCTTGTGACAACTGCGACATTGCGTGGTCAATCGTTATATGAATCAGACGAAACAAACTATAGCTGGGAACACGAAGGATGCTTCTATTTCAGTCAGACGGAAAAAAGTGAAGAAGGGTTGAAGGCATACGGAACCCGGGTTGAAGCCACAAACAACGAGGACGGTTCCTTCAAGGCTGTTCTGACCGGACTCACACCAGGTGTAACATATTACTATGTTGCAAGTTCGAAGATCAACGGAAGAGAATATACGGGACAAGTATGTACGTTCTCAACAAAGACTAACATTCCTGAAGAAGCGATTGACTTAGGGCTGAGCGTTCTCTGGGCTAGCTGTAATGTTGGCGCTTCATCTCCGGAAGAAAGTGGAGATTTCTATGCTTGGGGGGAAAATGCAACGAAAGATCACTATAATGAGTATAACTATAAATGGGGGAAAGACTGGGATCATTTGAACAAATATAATTTCCAACCTGACAGAGGCCCTGTTGATAATAAAACTGTTCTAGATCCTGAAGATGATGTCGCACACATCAGGTTGGGAGGATATTGGAAGACGCCGACCTACGAAGATATCGCAGAATTGGTTGAGAACTGCACAATGGCGCGGAAAAATGTCAAGGGCCAATGGGGAGTTGAATTAACAAGCAAATTGAATGGCGCCCGGATATTTTTACCTCAATCAGGGATTTGGCTTAGTTGTGATGAACCGAATAATGTAGGAGAATACGGCTATTATTGGTCTTCTAGTCTGGATGTCAAGTATTCTAATCTGGCTTCTATTTTGAGTCTAGATATCACAGATCCTCTCGGAGCGGCACATCGTTGTTCCGGAATGACCATTCGTCCTGTCTGGGAATAGTCTAACGACCACGTTCCGCGTATCTCCTGGAAGCCGCCGGTTTCCGCTTCCTCGACCGGCGGGAGATGGTTGACTGATGGCGCCAGGGTGAGAAATTACCCTCAAAATGTTGCCAAACTGCCGCAAGCTTAAACTGCCATGGAGATGCTTCAGGAGCGCTTCGGCGTCCACAACCATCCGGTCTACACCACGGCATCACCTTCTCCACCACCAAGGGGGCCGACGTCTACAGCGTCTTCGCAGGCGAGGTCCGCAAGATCATCGTCATGCCGGGCTATAACCAATGCGTGCTGGTGCAGCACGGCGAGTATTTCACCCTGTACTGCAAACTCGGCAAAGTGAGCGTCAAGAGCGGACAGAAGATCGAGACCGGCACCAGGCTGGGTACGCTCGAGGCGGACGGCAACGCCTCCACCCTGCACTTCCAGCTCTGGAAGGGAACGGACAAACAGGATCCCGAAAAGTGGCTGGTGCGCTAGCGCTCGTTCTTGTAAGGCCCGGCTGGGAAACTACTTCCGGCGAGGAACAACAACACAAAAGAAATGGAAATAGTCAGGACGGTCTCTATCCCATGAAGAAACCGGTGACGTGATAGGCCAGAAAAGCAACCAGCCAGGCCAGAACCAGCGAATGGACGACTGTGAACGCCGCCCATTTCCAGCCCACTTCTTTCCGGAGCGTCGAAATCGTGGCGACGCAGGGGAAGTACAGCAGTACGAACAGGAGGAATGCAAGGGCTACTGCCTGGTTCATAGCCCCCCCTTCGGTCATCGCCCGGGTGAGAGACTCGTCGTCTTCCGTATGGTAGAGAATGCCCATCGTGCTGACAATGGCTTCCTTGGCCGGGAGTCCCGTAAGAAGGCAGACGTTCAGTTTCCAGTCGAAACCCAGCGGCTTCATCACGGGCTCCAAACCTTTTCCAATGTCGCACAGATAAGATTCTTCCTTGTATTTTCCGTCCATCGTCCGCTCCCTCGGGAAAAATTCCAGTGCCCAGATAATGACCGATGCCGCCAGGATGACCGTCGTAATCTTGTGAAGATAATCCGATGTCCTTTCCCATACGTGGTTCCAGGTACTTCTCAGCGCGGGTTTGCGGAATGCGGGAAGTTCCGACACGTAATCGTCAGCTTCCTTCCGGAACCACTTCGTCCGCTTCATCACGATGGCGAAAAGGATCGACAGCAGCACGCCGGCCAGGTAAATCCCCATCATCACCAGGGCCTTGCAGTGGGAGAAAAAGGCGCCGACAAACAGCAGATATACCGGGATTCTGGCAGAACACGACATAAACGGGATCATCAGCATCGTCAGCGTCCTGTCTTTCGGATTGTCTATGGACTTGGCGGCCATAATGGCCGGTACGTTGCATCCGAAACCGAGCAGCATCGGCACGAACGACCTGCCGTGAAGGCCGATCCTGTGCATGATCTTGTCCATCAGGAAGGCCGCCCTGGCCATATAACCGGTATCCTCCAACAAGGAAAGCAAAACAAAGAGGATGAAGATGTTGGGAAGGAAGGAAATGACGGCACCGCAGCCTTGCACGACGCCGTCGACCAGCAGGCTGGTCAGCCAGCCGGAAGGCAGCACGTCCGTCAGCCAGGCGCACAGGAGCTCCACGCCGTCTTCGATCCACTGCTGCGGCAGGGCGCCGAGGGTAAAGGTGGCTTCGAAGACCAGGAAAAGGACCACAAGAAGCAACGGGAGACCGATCACGCGGTTGGTCAGGACGGCGTCTATTTTTTGCAGGAGTGTATGGTCCGAATTGTCTGAACTGTGGCGGAGGGTTTCGACCAGTGCGCCGTGGATATAACCGTGACGCGCTTTCCGGATCAGGGATTCAGGGCTTTCGCCGAGCTGCCGGGAAAGGACTTCGGATTCTGCGCGGGCGGTTTCCACAATCCGGGATGACATGGGATATCTTTCCAGGATCGGGGAAATGTATTGCGGGTCCTCCAGCAGGCGGACGGCCAGGTACCGGTCGTGGTAACTGTCGGAAAGCCCGGGCGAATCAGCAATCACCGCGGTGATCCGCTCAATGGCCTTGTCCACATCCTGGCCATAGGGCACGTGCACGTGTTTCTTGACCGGCTGGCAGTAGGTGTCGACGATCAGGGAAAGAAGCCTGCTGAAACTCTCCTCGGTCGTATCCAAAACCGTTGCCGAAAAGCCCATCATTTCGCCGAGGGTCTCGTAATCCAGAGAATGCCCGGTAGTCAGAAGGCGGTCGTAACCGGAAAAGGCGAGCACGGCCCTGCAATCCATATCAATCAGCCTGGACGTGAGCCTGAGGCTGTGCTCCAGGGACATCGAATCAATGATGTCCAATACCACGGAAGGTTTGTTGGAGAGGATCTTCCTGCCAATGTGGACATTGTCTCCGCAAAAGTTCACGAAGCAGATGACATATTCCCCGAACTCGACCGTCAATTGTCGCCGACCTGAAAAGGACAACATCCCGCCCTCGGGCTCGTGACCGATGACATCGACCACGATGCGCTTGCTTCCCTTCACGGCCAGTTCACATTGACTACAATTGAAATTGCAATTCATGTGGCAAAGATCACCGTTTTTTACGGAAGGGGCAATACCAACAAATAGTGATTATTATTATCTTTGCAAAGATATGACCGAGATCATCATCAACGGTACGGCTGACCTGCCCCGGGCAGCGAAAGTTTTTTTGCAGCACATCGGCGATGCGCGCATCATCGCTTTCTATGGGGCGATGGGCGCTGGCAAGACCACTTTCATCACGGCGGTCTGTGAGGCACTGGGTGTGCAGGACGTGGTCAACAGCCCGACTTTCACCATCGTCAACGAGTATCGCGACCGTAACGGCGAACCGGTCTATCATTTCGACTTCTACCGCATCAACCGCCTCTCCGAGGCCCTTGACATCGGGCTGTACGAGTATTTCGATTCCGGCGACCTCTGCCTGATCGAGTGGCCTGAAATGGTTGAGGAACTGCTGCCCGAGGATACGCTCAAGGTGCAGATCCAGGTGGAAGACGCCCAAACCCGAACCTTGTTATTCTGACCGATATGAAACGACTTCTCCTGCTGACGGCCCTTTTGGTCTCCCTGGCCTCCTGCAACTCCCAGCCGACGCTGAAGGTCTATCCGCCCACGCCCGAAATTCTTCCCGGCGCCACGGACCTGGAAGCTTATCTTCCGCTGCTGGAAGGCAAGCGGGTTGCCATTCTCTCCAACCAGACCGGCCTGGTCAGCGGCAACCGGCATGTACTCGACACCCTGCTCGCCCTCAATGTCAATGTGGTATCGATCTTCTCGCCTGAACACGGCTTCCGCGGCACGGCGGATGCCGGCGAGCTGGTGGGCAATTCGGTCGACGGACCGACGGGCGTGCCGATCAGTTCCCTCTACGACGGAAAGGGTGGATATCCTTCGGATGAAGCCATTTCCGAATTCGACGTGCTGATCTTCGACCTGCAGGACGTCGGCGTCCGTTTCTATACCTACAACGTGACGATGGGCAAGATGATGTATGTCTGCGCCAAGCACGACAAGAAGATGATCGTGCTCGACCGGCCCAATCCCATCGGCTTCATGGTGGACGGTCCGATTCTCGACCTGAAATACAAATCCGGCGTGGGCTGGTATCCCATTCCGGTCTGCCATGGCATGACGCTGGGCGAACTGGCGCTGATGATCAATGGCGAAGGCTGGCTTCCCGAGCATGTGAAATGTGACCTGACCGTCGTCAAATGCCGCAACTACACGCACCAGTCGCGTTACGTGCTGCCGGTCAAACCGTCCCCGAACCTGCCGAACATGCGTTCGATCTATCTTTATCCCTCGTTGTGCTATTTCGAAGCGACGCCGGTAAGCCTCGGACGCGGCACCGATTTCCCCTTCCAGATGTATGGCCATCCCAACATGAAGGGCTACAGCTACACCTTTACGCCCCGCAGCGTGGACGGTGCCAAGGAGCCGCCGCAGCTCGACCAGCTCTGCTACGGCGTGGATCTGCGCGAGCGTCCGTCCGATGAAGAGGTCATTGCCGCCGGCATCAACCTCGAATACATCATCGATGCCTACAAGAACCTGCACCTGGGCAGCCATTTCTTCCGCTCCTTCTTCGAATTGCTCATCGGCCGTGACTACGTGCGCCGCATGATCATGGAAGGGGCGACTGCCGACGAGATCCGGGCCATGTGGACCAACGACATTATTTTCTTCAAGGAGCAGCGCAAGCCCTACCTTTTGTATGAAGAATAGCCGCTTTCTCGCTGCAATAACAGTTTGGCTGCTGGCCTTCAGTCTGGTAGCCTGCCACACCATCGAACCGGAGCCTGAGCCCGAACCGGAGCCGGTGCGGGAAGTGGATCCCCCCATTAACGAGCCGGCGGTCCTGCTCCATGAGCGCATCGAAGACGGCCGCATCGTCGCCGCGTATGTGACCTATTACGGATCCCAGGTACCCGAAGCCCTGTCGATCACCCACATCAACTACGCTTTTGCAGAACCGTATTTGGAGGACGGCGTCTACAAGATCAGGTTGCAGGGTACGCTCAGCCGCTTTGAAAGTGTTATCGCCATCAAGAAACTGTACCCGTATATCAAGATTTGCCTGAGTTTCACGGGCGGCATTTTTTCCAACCTGTGCAAGAGCGAGGCCAACCGGAAAGCCTTCGCGGACTCCTGTCTGGTCTTCCTCCAGAAATACAACCTCGATGGTATCGACCTCGACTGGGAGTACCCGGGCCGCGGCTCGGCCAGCGATCCTTCCTGCGACGTGGATAATTATGTGCTGCTGGTCAAGCAGCTGCGCGAAACTTTTGGTGACAAATACATCATTTCCTATGCGGGCTATTGCATCGACAAGGTCAAAGTTACCGATGAGGACGGCGTCCAAGTCGGCTGGCGTTACATCGACATCAAGGCGATGGACCCGTATGTGGACTATGTCAACATCATGACCTACGAGCTGGATGCGGCGCCGAAGCATCACTCGGCACTGAATGATCCCCGGGCATACAAGGATTGCAAACGTTCCGTCGATGCCTACCTCAATGCCGGCGTCGCGCCCAGCAAACTCGTGTTGGGTATTCCTTTCTTTGGCCGCCATTCCTGGAACCCCGAGTCGATCGCTGTCAGCTATAAAAAAATATTGACGTTGGATCCCTACCAGTATCGCCGCAACAAGTGGGACGAGCAGGCCAGCTGCCCCTACGTGGAGAAGATGAATGGCGAGTTCTACTGCGGCTACGACAACCCGCGAAGCATCGCGATCAAGGGGGAATGGGCCCGCAAGCTGGGCCTGCGGGGCCTGATGTTCTGGGAATACGACCAGGATGATTCCCGCGGAACGCTCCGCCATGCAGTCTGGAATGCTGTTATGACCCAATAATTCGCTCTATGGCTATCATCGGCGTAGATCTGGGTGGAACGAAGGTATCCGCCGCCCTGTTTTCCGACAAGGGGAAACTGCTCAAGAAAGAATACCGGTTGCTCGAAGGGGCTGCCGGCTCGGCCGTCGGCGTGCTCGTGGCTGAGATGATTGTTTCACTGCGGGCACAGCGCCCCGACCTCCCCGTGGAAGCTGTGGGCATCTGCGTGCCGGGCATCGTGTATTCCAAGCGCGAAACCGTCTGGGCACCCAACATCCCGGGATGGGACAACTACCCCCTGAAGAACGACCTCCGGGCCGTCCTGGGCGACAAGTCCATCCGTATCTCGATCGCGAGCGACCGCACCTGCTACATTCTCGGAGAGGTGTGGAAAGGGGCCGCGCAGGGATGTGCCGACGCTATCTACCTGGCGGTCGGTACGGGCATCGGGGCTGGCATCCTGCTCGACGGGCGCATCATCCACGGCGCGAACGACATTGTGGGTGCCACAGGCTGGATGGCCCTGGAGGCCCCCTACAAGGATGAATTTATCCCGATGGGCTGTTTCGAGTACTACGCCTCAGGCAATGGCATCGGCCTGCAGGCCAAGAAACTGTATGGCGACGAAAGCAAGACCAGCTACGACGTTTTCGCCAACTACGGGAAGGATCCCATCGCCACGCAGATTCTTGACAAGGCCATCCAACTCTGGGGCATGGGCGCCGCCAACCTGGTGAGCCTCTTCAATCCGCAGAAAGTGATCTTCGGCGGCGGGGTCTTCGGCCCGGCCGTCCGTTTTATCGACCGCATCTATGGCGAGGCGCGCAAGTGGGGCCAGCCCATCGCCATGCGCGATGTGAAATTCTGCCCTTCGGCGCTGGAGGGCGACGCTGCCCTGCTGGGGGCTGCGTATCTCTGTCTTTGGGAAATGAACCGTTAGCGTATGGCTGCTAAGAAATACAATACTTCGGCTGTCTTCGCCGCTGCTTGTGCAGGGATGGCCTTTTTCGGGGTGGCGATGCTCTCGCTGGGCCCGATCCTCGGCAAGTTGGGCGCGATGGTGGGGGACGGCGCGAATGCCCTGCCTTCCACCCTGTCGATCGGCATCATCTTGGGCACGGTGATCTTCGGCCCTGTGGTCGACAAGTTCGGCTACAAGGGACTGCTCATCGTGGCTTCGGTGCTGGCACTGGCCGGTCTGCAGGGGCTGGCGCGTTTCCTGCAACTGCCGCTGCTGCACGGCGCTATGTTCTTCCTCGGGCTGGGCGGCGGCATCCTGAACGGCCTGACCAATGCCGTGGTCTCTGACATTTACGATGATGACAAGCGGGGCGGCCGCCTCGGCGTGCTGGGTGCCTTCTATTGCATCGGCGCGCTGCTCTGGACCCTGCTCAACTATTTCATCCCCAACTACAACATCCCCTTGAACGCGATTTCCGCCGTCATGGCGCTCTTCATCGTGTTCTATTGCTGCATCGCTTTCCCGGCCGCCAAGCCCTCGGAGAACGTGTCGCTTAATCAGTCGCTGGGGCTGCTGAAATATCCGGCGCTGCTGCTCTTCGCTGTGGTGCTGTTCTTCGAAAGCGGTTTTGAAGGCTGCAGTGGCAGCTTTACCGTGGAGTTTTTCACCCGGACCACGCCGATGGATGTCCAGACCGCGACCCTGGCCATGACCGTCTTTACTATTGGCATGATGGCCGGGCGCTTCCCGTTGGGCGCCATCACCCGCCGGCTCAAGGCGCTGGGCACGCTCTATCTCTACCTGAGCGTGGCACTCGTGGGCGTGGTGGTCTTCACGCTCTGCAACGGACCTGTCGGCGCCTATGTCTCCATGGGTCTCATCGGTTTCGGTGTGGGCGCCACCTATCCGGTGATCCTCAATTACATCGGCGGGGCCTTCCGCAACAACTCGGGTACGGCCATGTCGATCGCCATCTTCATCGGCCTGCTGGGACAGTTCACCTTCAACCGCCTCACCGGCAACGCCTTCACGCTTGGCCGCTACGCCACGCTGCCGGCACTCCTTTTCACCGCACTCGTGGCGATGATGGTCATCGTCCCCATCGCCCTCCAACAAGTCAACAAAAACAATAAATAGCCATGATTACACAGAATTACGCCAAAGAATGGAAAAAGAATGCCATCGCCGTGATGGACAAGATTGAAGCGACGCAGATGGAAAACATCCGCAAGGTGGCCGAAGTGATGGCCGATACCATCGAAGCAGGCCGCTGGGTCCACACCTTCGGCTGCGGCCACGCCAACCTGCCCATCGAGGAAATGTATCCCCGCATCGGCGGTTTCGTGGGCTTCCATCCCCTCTGCGAGATTCCGCTCACCTTCTTCACCCACATCGTGGGCGAGATGGGCATCAACCAGTTCCTCTTCCTGGAGCGCACCGAAGGCTACGGCAAAACCATCATGAGCAGCTGGAACTTCGACAAGCGCGACTGCATCTGGCTCTTCTCGCACACCGGCATCAACGCCGTCAACATCGACGTGGCCCTTGAGGCGAAGCGCCTGGGCATGAAGGTCATTGTCTACGGTTCCGCCGGCGAAACGGGCGCCAAGGTGCCGCGCCACTCCTGCGGCAAGAACCTCTTTCAACTTGCCGATTACGTGGTGGACTCCTGCTGTCCGCTGCAGGATGCCTCGGTGCAGATGGAGAAGGAATTCGACAAGATCGGCCCGCTCTCGACGGTGGCCTTCGTGACCACGGTCTGGATGACCCTCGGTACCGTCGCCGAGATCCTGGAGCAGCGTGGCGTCAAGCTCTACATCCACCCGTCGCACAACGTTCCTGGCGATACCACCGCCCACGAGCGTCTCGACGCCTGCATCAAAGAGTACCGCCGCCGCGTCGCCGGCGTGTAGCCATATTGGACTTGTACCCCGTCATGCCGGACTTGATCCGGCATCTGGCCTTCTTTTTGCAAAACACTCTTTTTCGTAACCCGATAAACTCGAGAACGATGAAAAAGTTTGCCCTGCTTGCGATGCTGACGGCCGGCACCCTGTCGGCGCAGAACCTTACCCTCAGCCCGGAACAGAAGGCCATGGCCCAGTCCGGCAATGACTTCTCTTTCCGTTTTCTCCAACAGATCGACAAGATCGAGGAAGGAGACTGGTTCGTCTCGCCGATGAGCCTCCAATTCCTGCTCGGTGTCATCCTCAATGGTGCGCAGAAGGAAACGGCCGCGGAGATCGCCCGTACGCTGGGCTTCGAGGCCGGCGAACTGGAAGCCATCAATGACTATAACCGCTTGATGCTCCGGCTGCTGCCGAAGCTCGATCCGGCGACCCAGTTATCCATCGGCAACGCCGTCTTCGTGAACGCCCCGTACCCCCTCCTGAAATCCTATAAGAAACAGGTGGAAAAATACTACGACGCCGAAGTCCGAAACCTGGATTTCCAGGCGGAAGAGGCTTCGACCAAGGCCATCAACGGCTGGTGCAGCAAACAGACGCATGGCCTGATCCCTTCGGTTATTGACAAGGTTGACCC
Organism: uncultured Bacteroidales bacterium; assembly: GCA_905233345.1. Taxonomy (GTDB): domain Bacteria; phylum Bacteroidota; class Bacteroidia; order Bacteroidales; family UBA932; genus Cacconaster. Next base: position 71,916 of record CAJODQ010000002.1, on the reverse strand, counting down.
CGCCATCTTTGCCTACCTGCTCAACGCCATCTATTTCAAGGGGACCTGGGCCGACAAGTTCAATGAGCGCGCAACCGAAGACCGTCCGTTCCATCGGGCTGACGGCAGCGAGAAGCAGGTGAAAATGATGGAGCAGGAGCGCAAATTCTACTACAGTGCCAACGACGATTTCAAGATGGTGCGGCTGCCGTACGGCAACAGTTCCTTCCAGATGATCGCGGTGCTGCCGCAGGAAGGCCGTACTACCGCCGACGTGCTGGCCGCCCTTGACGCGGAAAGCTGGCAGACGCTGCGCAAACGCATGGACTACGTGAAAGTCAACCTCTGGCTGCCGCGCTTTGAGACCAAGTATCACATTCGGCTCAACGACATCCTCACGAATATGGGCATGGCCCGGTCTTTCAAGCCGGGCGCCAATTTCAAGTCCATGTCGCTTTTTGCCGACTATCTCGATTTCGTGCAGCAGGATGCCATCATCAAGGTCGATGAAAAGGGTTCCGAAGCCGCTGCGGTGACCACTGCGGGCGTGGCCCTCGCCACGGCTGTCGCTGTCCAGCCGCCCGTCTATGAATTCCACGCCGACAAGCCCTTCCTTTACCTGATTGTCGAGTCGACCACCGGCTCCGTCCTTTTTGCCGGGGAGTATACCGGTAAATAATTCGATTTATTGGCGCAAGATTTCCGGGTTTCCAGCATTTAGGAGGTTAGACAAAACAAAAGACGCGATGAAAACATTTCTCTGGAAAACCGCAGTCGTTGTAGCGGCCCTGTTCCTGCTTGTTTCCTGCAACGAAATGAATCGGGAAGAGACAGGAGACGAGGAGACCTATACGTGCATTTCCCTGTCCACGAAACAGGCTGACTTCGTAGCAGCCGGAAATAACTTTGCGGGGCGCTTCATCGACAAGATCGACGCGAACGCCCTGAAAAACAAGGAAAGCGAATGGATCGTATCGCCACTGAGCCTCCAGCTTGCACTGGGCATGCTGCTCAACGGCGCGCAGGGCGAAACGGCCACCGAAATCTGTCAGACCCTCGGCTATAACGAAGGCGAAACTGCCGAGATCAACGCCTGGGCCAAGCTCATGCTCGAGCAGTTGCCGAAGCTCGACAAGAAGACGGACCTGACCCTGGCCGACGCCATTTTCTACAACCAGACCATGACGTTGAAAGCGCCGTACAAGGATGCCGTCGGCACCAACTACAAAGCCGCGATCGAAGCGTTGGACTTCACCAAGAAGAAAGCCTCGGCCGACGTCATCAACAAATGGTGCGACAAGCAGACGAAAGGCCTGATTCCCCAGGTGCTCGACGAAGTGGATCCCGCTTATCTGGCTTACCTGATCAACGCCCTGTACTTCAAGAGCCAGTGGCAGGCAAAATTCGCCAAGAGCGCTTCGGGCAACGAGACCTTCTACCAGGAAAACGGCAGCAAGGGCAAAGTCAAGATGATGAAGCAGGACGGTAAAAAATTCCAGTATGGCGAGACAGAAGTCTGGCAGGCCATCCGGCTTCCCTATGGGAACGGGAACTTCGCCATGACCGTCGTCCTTCCCAAGGAAGGCCACACCGTACGCGAGGTCACCACTGCCCTGGGCAAGGGAGAAAAGGTGAACACGTTCTGGAGTGTCGAGACCGACCTATGGCTGCCGCGCTTTGAAACCAAGTATCACATCGGGCTCAATGACATCCTGAAAGACATGGGCATGCCGCGCTCCTTCTCTCCCCAGGCCGACTTCAAGGCCATGAGCGATTATGCCAGTTTTGTGGGCTTCGTCCAACAGGACGCCGTGATCAAAGTCGACGAGGAAGGCACGGAAGCGGCGGCCGTAACGGTCATCGGCATGTTGGCAGGCACAGCGCTTTATGAACCCCAGAAGGTGGTTTTCCACGCCGACCATCCGTTCCTGTATCTGATTACAGAAACGAGCACCGGGGCCATCTTGTTTGCCGGCAAGTATTCCGGGAAATAAGCAGATGATTCCCCCTTCTGCAGAAAAGGAAAAAGAATTGATTGAAGCGCTTCGTGGGGGCAAGGCTTCTGCGAAGCGGTCTTTTTACGAGCAGTTCCACCGTTACCTGGCTGCCGTCTGCGCCCGTTATGTCGGTAACAACGACGATGTGAAGGACCTGCTGCAGGAGGTGTTCATCAAGATATACACCCGCTTCGACAGTTTTGCCTACCGGGGCACCGGATCGCTCCAGGCCTGGAGCCGCCGGATCGCCGTCAACGAGGCGCTCCAGTATCTTCGCGCCAGCAAAAAGCGGCAGGAGGTTCCACTGGATAGTTTTGGCGACCTGCCCGAACCGGACGAAACGCCCGACCTGTCCCAGATACCGCAGAGCGCGCTGCTGGCCATGGTCCAGCGACTGCCGGAGCGCTACCGTACCGTTTTCAACCTGTATATATTCGAAGAGATGAGCCACAAGGAAATCGCCGCACTGCTCGGCATCGGAGAGAGCACGTCAGCCTCCAACCTGCACCGCGCCAAGGGCTTGCTCACGAAATGGATCCATGAATACCCAAACCATGAAAGATAACTGGACCAAAGCCTTCCAGGAAAAGCTCGGCGACTACGAGCTCGAGCTTCCAGCGCCAGCCGCTGCAGGCCGGCGGACCGGGCGCATCCTCCCGCTGGTGCTTTCAGGCGCGGCGGCGGCAGCGCTTCTGCTGCTGGTGCTGTTGCGAACGCCCGAACAGACCCGGCCGGAGCCGTTATCCCGCCTCATTGCGGAAGCCCAGCCTACGCTCGACGCCCCCGTGCTCAACCCCCTCGCACCCGTCTCACTGCTTCCGGAGCGCAGGCGCCGGGTGGCCACCGCTCAACCAAACGTCACGCAGCAAGCTGTCGCCCCCCTAGCGCAGGCCCAGCCGGAGCCGGAACCGGAACCGGCAGCCATTGAGCCTGTAGCCGTTTCCGATAATGAAGAAGTAATGCCTGCAAGCCAGGTGGTAGAGCCCGCTGCCTCCGAGAATTGGACGGAGGACTGGCCCGAAGAGCCTGCTTCCCACCAGCGCCCCCGCATCTCGGGCCGTGTACATATCGATCCGTCCCTCCTCCGTTCCCGGGCTAACGCGCAGGAGCCGATCTCACAACTCCTGGCAAAATATTTTTCAGGATCAGGTCCCAAGCTGGATGAGGAAATGAATTTGGCCGGCGTCGCTTCTCCGAAAGATCTCAACCAGGCTGAGGTCCATTGCGATTTCCCCGTCAAGGCCGGTATCTCCCTCCAACTGAATGGACCGGGGCGCTTTGCCTTCGGCACGGGCCTCGACTATGCCTTTCACCGTAGCCGGATCAGTTATCCGAAAGGAACCGAATGGGAATACCGGATGCACTACATCGGCTTGCCGCTCCGGGGCATTTTTACCCTGATCGACGCGAAGCGACTGAACTGGTATGCCGCTGCCGGCGGCGAAGTGGAGTGGATGGTCGGCGGCCGCCTCTACAAGCGGAACGGCCAACAGCCGAATGTCGTCGAGGCAATCGACCGGCATCCCTTCCTCTTTTCGCTGACCGCCGCAACGGGCCTGGAATTCAAGCTGAGCGAGCAGGTCGGCCTCTATGCAGAGCCTGGCATCGCATGGCATCCCAAACAGAAAGGGGCCCTGCCCGATTACTACCGGGAGCATCCCCTCTCGTTCGATTTGCGCGTTGGTGTGCGCTTCGATCTCTAGTCGTTATTCAACTCCCGGATATCCACCTGGTCGCGGTGGGAAGTGCCGAGGAGCCATTCGCTGTACCAGTCGGCCATGCGCCAGAAGAAGTACTCGTTCATGTCGCCGAAGCCGTGGCGTTGGCCCGGCAGGACGAGCATCTCGAAGCGTTTGTTGGCACGGATCAGCGCGTTGACCACGCGGATGGTGTTGCTCGGGCTCACATTGTCGTCGATATCGCCCGTCACGAGCAGCAGGTGACCCTTGAGGTCCTTCGCGATATCCTGGTTCTTGTCGATACTGTATTTGAAGGTGGTGTCGCCCGTCGCGCTGATCTCTTCGAGGATGCCGTGGTGCTGCTCGCTCCACCAGCGGTTGTAGATGCTGTTGTCGTGGTTGCCGGCGCAGGAGACGGCTGCCTTGAAGAAATCGGGGTACTTGAGGATGGCCGCGGTGGACATGAAGCCGCCGCCGCTGTGGCCGTGGATACCCACGCGGTTGATGTCGATGAACTTGTGGCGGGCAGCCAGCTGCTGGATTGCATACTTCTGATCTTCGAGACCATAGTCCCGGAGGTTGCCGTAGCCATAGTTGTGGTACCATTTCGAACGGTTCGGGTGGCCGCCGCGGTTGCCCACGGTGATCACGATGAAGCCGATCTGGGCGAGGCGGTCGGTGCGGGTGAAGCCGCGTGACCAGGCTTCGCTGTTACCCTCGACCTGCGGACCCGGATATACGTAGTCGATGATCGGGTAGGTCTTCGTAGAGTCGAAATCGAAGGGCTTGTACATGTAGCCATAGAGGTCGGTGATGCCGTCGGCGGCTTTTACCTTGAACGGGGTGGGGAACTGGTAGCCGGCGGCCAGCAGCTGCGAGAAGTCGGCCTGGTGGAGGTGCATCACCTGGCGGCCCGTGGCGTCGAAGAGCGCCACTTCCGGGATGGAGTTCACGCGGGAATAGTTGCTCACGAAGAACTTGGCGTCATCGCTGAAGCTGTTGGAATTGGCATTGTGGTCCGGCACGTCGAGCTGCTTCATGCCGCTGCCGTCGAAGCCGATGCGGTAGACGTGGCCGTTGTAGGGGTTCTCGTCCTTGTTCACGCCCATCGCCAGAAAGAAGATGGTCTTGGTGGCCTCGTCGATGGACAGGACGTCTTCCACGTGGAAGGCACCGTTCGTGATCTGGCGTTTCAGCGTGCCGTCGGCGCCATAGAGGTATAACTGTGCCCAGCCGTTGCGCTCGCTCCACCAGATGATGTCCTTGCCACCGTTGACCAGGCGCGGGTCGCGGGTTTCGACATAAGTGTTGAGGGTTTCGTGGACGACGGTACGGGCGCTGTCTTCCGCCACATTCACGCGGAGCAGGTCGGCGCGCTTGAGGTCGCGGCTGCGGCGAAGCAGGTAGAAGCCGTCGTTGTCGCCCAGCCAGATGCTCTTGCGCCAGTCATCGTACCGGTCTGCGTTCTTGGCGTCCCGCATCTGGAGATCGGTGTCCTGGTCCTTGTAGGCGGCGTAGTTGATCTCGCGGCAGCTTTCATCAGCCATGTTGAAGAGGAAAAGATGGTTGACGGGGCCGGGCTCGCCGGGCATCTGGTATTTGTAGGTCTGCAGGGTCGGGCGCGGCTGGGCCACGGAGTTGATGACCCAGAGCTCCTTGACCTTGCTCATGTCGTATTTTTCGACGGCGAAATACTTGGAGTCGGGCGACCAAAGCACATAGTTGGCTGTGCGCTCGGTGCTATCCTTCACCTCGGCGGCGCGGTAATTGCTGCCGCCCCAGTAGAATTCCTTCGTGCCGTCGAAGGTCAGCCGGTGGTCCACTACGGTAGAGTCCTTGTCGTCTTCCATCAGCTTCTTCACGTCGTCCATGCTCATCCAGTACAGGTCGTAGCCCTTGGAATAGATGGCCTTGGTGCCGTCGGGCGAGATGCAGGCCCAGCGGGGATAGTCCTTCTTCTCTTCGTCCTCCGTCACGTCGACCAGCTTGCCGGTGGCGATGATGTATTCGAAGCGATAGACTTTCTTTTCTTTCTGGGGCTTGCCTTTGGGTTTGTCGCCTTCTTTTCCTTCCTCTTTTTTCTTCTTGTCTTTCTTCTCTACCATTTCGGTGCTCTGCACCTCGAAGGTGAACTTGCTGTCATCTTTCAGCTCGAGCTTGCGGAGCGGGAGGTGCTGAGCGTCGAAGGGATCCTTGACGATGGCCGAGATTTCCATGGCGAGGCGCTCCATGTCGAAGGCCTCGGTGCGGGTCTTGGCGACCGGGTCCACGATGTAATACTTCGTGCCCTGGGAATCTTTCCACGAATACCAGAACTTGTCGGAGTTCTTGAACCAGTTCGGGCGGATGGTGGTGCTGAAGACCATGTTGTTGACCTTCTTGGCCGAGAACTGGTCCGCCAGCGCGTAGTTCGGCTCCTGGGCCGACGCGACGCCGCCGCAGAGCAGTGCGGCGAGGCAGAGGGTGAGCAGTTTTTTCATATATTCTGTGTTTTAAATGATTTACAAAGTATTGCGGTCCCATTCGCCCACTTCCATGTCTTTGAGCTGTCCGTTTTCGATGCGGAAGCGCAGGGCGGTGCGGACCAGGTGGAAGCCCTGGATGCCGGCGGCGCCGGGGTTGAGCACCATCATGTCGTAGTGTTTGTCGTGAACCACTTTCAGGATGTGGGAATGGCCGCAGACAAAGATCTGGGGCCGGTATGCCTCAATCAGGCGCAGGGCGCGGTAGTCGTAGCGGCCGGGGTAGCCGCCGATGTGGGTCATCAGGACGCTCATGCCGTCCTGCTCGAAGTAGCGCATGGCCTTCGTGCAGTCGCGTACGTCGTAGCCGTCGCAGTTGCCGAAGACGCTCACCAGTGGCTTGAAGGTGGCGATCTCCGAATAGGTGGCCTCATTGCCGACATCCCCCGCATGCCAGACCACATCGACCGGCGCCAGGAAGCTTTCCAGCTTCTTGTCGAAGTATCCGTGGGTGTCGGAGATCAGTCCGATATAAGCCATGGCCGCTTAGATTTTGATAACGATCTTCTTGCGGTAGAGCCACATGGCCATGCCGATGAACAGGGCCACGTAGCAGAGGGCGTACATCAGCGAGGCGTATTCGTTGTCGCCGCCGCAAACGGTCATGCAGCAGTTCCGGTAGAACCAGTTCAGACAGTTGGTGGCCTTGCCGTCGGGCGTGGTCCAGTGGATCATGCGGCCGAAGATTTTCACGGTCAGACCCGCCATCACGAAGCAGAAGAGCGGGTTCATGCCCATGGCCTTGAAGGGAATGAAGGCTTTTTCATAGCCCTTGACATCGATGAAATACACGAAGAACGCCAGGCAGAAGATGGCCCAGCCGCCCGCGTAGAGCACGTACGAACCGGTCCACAGCGCCTTGCAGATGGGCAGCCCGATGCTCCAGACACAGCCCAGCGCCAGGCAGATGGCGGCGATGGTATAGAGCTTGGCCACGACTTCGATTTTGCTTTCTGTATGCCGGATGGTCTGGCCGATGAAGTAGCCCAGGAGCACCGTGCCCGCGCCGGACAACGCACCAAGCAGCCCTTCCGGATCGAAGGCAATGCCGTAGCCATGGTACACGTGGTTCTCGCCCACGAGCGCAATGTCAATCTTGCCTGAAATATTGCCTTCCAGTGTCGCCCAGCCCGGTTCCGTGCCGAACACGTAGAGGATGAGCCAATGGAGGCAAGTCACGCCCGCAATGCCCCAGAGAATCTTCTTGGGGGTCTTCAGGAGCAGAGCCAGGAAGCCGCCAAGCACATAGCACATGGCGATGCGCTGCAGCACGCCGAACACGCGGTAGTGCTGAATCCAGTACACCCAGTTCTGGCCGAAGGTCCAGGACGGGTCGTGGGGTGAGGTGGGGTAGAAGGGGAAGAGGTTGAGGCCCGTGCCCACCAGGAAGATAAGGATGCCGCGCTTCACCAGTTTCCAGGCGCTCTGCTTGTTGAGGGCGTCGCCGTACTTGGCGAAAGAAAAGGCCATGGCCACGCCGACGCAGAACAGGAAGAAGGGGAACACGAGGTCGGTGGGCGTGCATCCGACCCACGGCGCATGCTTGAGGGGAGGGAAGATATGGGCCCAGCTGCCGGGGTTGTTGACCAGGATCATCCCGGCCACCGTCATGCCCCGCAGTACATCGAGGGCGACATATCGTTGGGTTTGCGTTTGTGTCATAACATACAAAGATAGACTAAAAAATCGTATCTTTGTCTCCCGATGGAACTCTTCTATTCCAAAACCATTTCCGACGGCGGCCGGACCCTCGACGCCGACGAGTCGGCGCACTGCGTCCGCGTGCTGCGCCACCGCCGCGGCGACACGATCCACGTGGTCGACGGCCATGGCATGCTCTACCGCTGCACGATCGTGGACGACGATCCCCGCGCCGTCCTCTTCGACGTGGACGAATGGGTGGAAAACTATGGCAGTCACGATTATTGGCTCCGGATGGCCGTCTGTCCGCCCAAGAACATCGACCGTTTCGAATGGTTCGCCGAAAAGGCCACCGAGATCGGCGTCGACGTCATCACACCCCTCTTCGGCGACTACTCTGAGCGCAAGGTCTTCAAGCCCGAGCGTATCGAGCGCCTCCTCGTCAGCGCGGCCAAGCAATCCCACAAAGGCGCCATCCCCCAGCTCGACGAAGCCACGACTGTCACGGACTTCCTGAAGCAGGACCACGAAGGCCTCAAGCTCATCTGTTACTGCGACGAAGCCACCGGCAAGGTCGACATTAAAGAAGCCCTCCGTCGTGCCGGGCTTGACAATACCCGTCATGCCGGGCTTGACCCGGCATCTCAGCCGAAGATCACCATCATGATTGGACCTGAGGGCGACTTCTCCCGTGCTGAAGTGGCCCTTGCGCTCGAACGTGGCTGGCAGCCCGTTTCCCTCGGCGACAGCCGCCTCCGCATAGAAACGGCGGCCATCGTAGCGACGGCCGCCGTGTATTTGACGTTCAGCAAGTAGCGTTACTCCCGAATCACCTTGATTTCGCCGTGAAGGCCCACCTGGATGATCTGGGAGGGTTCGCCGGTAGCGCCTTCTTCCAGGTAGGGGTCGGCGACCCAGTCGGCGGCCTCGATGATTTCGACGGGGATATCCTCGTAGAAGGCCGGGGCGGGCTGGCCGGAGATGTTGGCTGAGGTCGAGACGATGGGCTTGTGGAAGCGACGGATCACCTCCACGCAGAAATCGTTCATCGGGATGCGGATGCCGGCCGTGCCGTCTTCCGCCACGACATTGGGCGCCAGACCCATGGCGTCGGGATAGATGATGGTCATCGGCTTGTCGTTGACTTCGAGCAGGTTGATGGCCACTTCCGGGATGACCTTCACATACTTGCCCAGCATGTCGGCGTTGGCCACCAGTGTGATGAGGCTCTTGCTGTCGGCGCGCTGCTTGATGTCGTAGATCCGGGCCACCGCCTTTTCGTTGGTCGCATCGCAACCGAGGCCCCAGACCGTGTCGGTCGGATAGAGGATGACACCACCGGCCTTGAGCGTTTCCACGGCCGCCTTGACTTCTTCGAGATCGATTTCTTTTTCCATCTTATTCAAAATATACAGTTGTTTCTACGGGATAATGGTCCGACCAGGGGACGCGGAGTGTCTCGTGGTGGCGGGCTTGGAAGGCCTGCGGCAGCAGGATGTAGTCGATGCGCAGCATCGGCCAGAGTGCCGCATAGGTGCCGCCCATTCCGTGCCCCGCTTCTACGAAGCTGTCTTTGAGGTTGCGGGTCAGGCGGTGATAGGTATGGGAGACCGGCGAGTCGTTGAAATCGCCGCAGAGGATGTTCGGATACGGGCTCTGTGCCTCGCTCTCCAGCAGCGCCGTTACCTGTTCGGTGCGCCGGCGCGTGGCTTCGCGCAGCCTGCCGTGGACCTGCACCACCTCGTCGGTAAATGTCTCACGGTGCGACAGCCGCTTGACCAGCGTAGTGAAGGAGATGCTGTAGCTCTCCAAATGGCAGTTGTAGACGCGGAGAGTCTGCCCGTCTACGTCAATGTCGGTCACCAGGCACAGGTTGCGGCTGTCCGGGAAGGTAAGCACGCTCTCGCCCACGATGGGATACTTGCTGAGCGTAACATTGCCGAACCAGCGCTTGCCCTTGAAGAGATGCCGGGCCTGGTAGGGATAGTCGGGGAGGCAGTCACCCAGGCGGCTGGTGTCCGGGATGGCGAATTCCTGCAGGCACACGATGTCGGCGTCTTGCTCGCCGAGCAGGCGCCGGATGCCGGGGATCGCTTCGTTGGCCGTGATCTTGCGGCCGCCCGCGTCATAGCGCCCCAGGTTGTAAGTCAGGATCTGGACGGAAGGGGCTTCCGGATCTTCCTCCCCGCGGCCGAACTTCACGAAGCGGTCGGCCAGCAGCAGGGTCGGGAGCAAACCCACCACGCAGATCAGGATTGCGCGCGGATGCCGGAAGATGGCAATCACCAGCAGCAGCACGTTGAGCAGGAAGATCGGGATGAAGTAGAGCCCGAAAAACATCACGACCGGATGCTTTGTCGGGTGCAGGAAGGGAGCCAGGCAGGACATCAGCAGCGCGCAGGCCGCCACGGCAGCCAGCAGGGCGAACACCGTGCCGCCAAAGCTCCATTTCCGCCTTACTGCCATTCCGTGTACATTTGTCCTTTCTTTTTCCAGATGAGGATCAGGATCAGGCCGAAGAGCATGCCGCCCAGGTGGGCGAAATGGGCCACGCCGTCGGCGGTGCCGGTGATGCCGGTCACGAGTTCAATGACGGCGAAAACCACAACGAACCACTTGGCCTTCATCGAGATGGGCGGGAACACCAGCGACAGCGTCATGTTGGGGTAGAGCATGCCGAAACCCAGCAGCAGGCCGTAGATGGCGCCGGAAGCACCGACCGTCGGTACGTTGAGCGCACCGTGCACGAAATAATAGAGCACCAATTCGTGGCAGAGCGCAGCGCCCAGACCGCAGACGAAGTAGTAGATCAGGAACTTTTTGGCACCCCACAGGCGTTCGAGGACAGGACCAAACACGACAAGCGACCACATGTTGAAGAAAATGTGGGCGAAGTTGCCGTGCATGAACATGTGGGTGATGAGCTGCCACCAGCGGAAAAACGGCGATCCGATGGGGAAAAGGGCAAACCACTGGTACATCGGGTTGCCGATGAGTACCGTGCCAAGATAGACGATAATATTGATAATCAGTAGGTTCTTGACCGCGACAGTCAGGTTTCTCATAACTTTTTCTCTAAATCTTCAAAGGTAAGGATGGTCAAACATTTTCGCCCGTCCGGGGTCAGCTTGGGCTCGCGGCAGGCAAACAGTTGGTCCACCAACAATTGTGCCTGTTCGGAATGCAGGCTTCCCGGGTCGCTGGCCGCAGCGGAAGCGGCCATTTTGGCAGCCAGCAACTGCTTCTGGTCGTCGAGCGAGGTGTCGTCTTTCAGGGCGGCGATCAAGTCGTCGATGCCGCGCCGGACGCTCTCTTCCCCGCTGCCGAAGCCTTCGGGCAACGCGTGGACCACAACGGTGTTCGCGCCGAAATCCCGGATGTCGAAGCCCAGGGCGGCGGTCAGGTCGGGCTGCTCCAGCACGGCCAGGTAGTCTTCCGCGCTGAGGGTCAGCGTCACCGGAAAGAGCGACTGCTGCCGCACGGGCTGCTGCTCCGCAATCTTTTCGAAGTAGCGTTCGTAGAAAATCCGTTCGCGGGCCCGGCGGATGTCAACCACCATCAGGCCCGATTTTACCGGGGTCACGATGTAGCGGCGCTGCAGCACCAGCAGGTTGCTGGCGGGGGCAGCCGTTTCTTCCTCGAAGAGCCGGCCGTAGCCCGGCACAGGGTCAAGCACCGGCACGTCTGCGGGCGGGACGGGCAACTCGTCGAAGGGATTGAAGAGCGGAGAATAGTCCATGCGGGGCGGCTTGGTCCAGTTACCGGAGCCACTGTCGCGGCTGGAGAAGACCGGGATGTCGGGCGCACCCTTCATGTCGAAGTCGATGCTCGGGGTGAAATTGTTCTTGCCCAGCGCCTCGCGGACTGCTGCCGTCAGGATCTCGTAGATCAGGCCTTCATCTTCGAACTTGACCTCGGTCTTGGCGGGATGGATGTTGACGTCCACGCGCTCGGGTTCGGTCTCCAGGAAAAGGAAATAGGCCGGGACACAGTCTTCAGGGACCAGTTTTTCATAGGGCTTGCACACCGCTTTGTGGAAGAAAGGCGAGCGGAAATAGCGCCCGTTGACGAAGAAGAACTGGTTCCCGCTGCTCTTGCGGGCGTCCTCGGGGTTGCCGATGAAGCCGCTGATGCGCACGAGCGAGGTGTCGACGCTGACCTCCACCAGTTCCCGGGCCAGGTTCATCCCGTAAATGTCAAGGATGCGTTTCTTGCGGGTGGCGGCGGGACGCAGGTTGTGGATCTCCTTGCCGTTGGACGTGAGCTTGAAGGCGACTTCCGGGCGGATGAGCGCAATGCGCAGGAATTCCTGGATGATGGCCCGCAGTTCCGCGTTGTCCGATTTGAGAAACTTGCGGCGGGCGGGCACGTTATAAAAGAGGTTGCGGATGGCGAAGTTGCTGCCGGCGGGTGCGGCGATGGGCTGGACTTTCGGCGGCTTCGACTCGCTGATCTCGACCTGGGTGCCGACTTCGTCCTGAGGGCGGCGGGTGCGGAGCGTCACTTCGGCCACAGCGGCGATGGAAGCAAGGGCTTCGCCGCGGAAGCCGTATGTCAGGATGTGCTGCAGGTCTTCCGCCGTGGCGATCTTGCTGGTAGCGTGGCGTTCAAAGCAGAGCACGGCTTCTTCCGGGCTCATGCCGCAACCGTCATCGATCACTTGAATCAGGGTCTTGCCCGCGTCGAGCACCGTCACGATGACGCTGTGGGCACCGGCGTCGATGGCATTCTCCACCAGCTCCTTGACGACCGAAGCGGGACGCGACACCACCTCACCGGCGGCGATCAGGTTGGATATGTTTTGCGGTAGGACCTGAAGCATCTATTGCACCAAAAGAAGGACGAAGCCTTTCGACAGATAATAGGCGGCGGCTGCGATGGCGATCAGCGTCAGCGCGAGGATCAGTTTCTTGACCATGCTCATCGGGGAGTTCTCCTTCTCCTTCGATAGGCGTTTCTCCTCGTAGGTCGCGCGGAACGAGCCGCGGATGTGCATGCCCGGAATGTAGCGTTTTTCCTCCTGAATCAGCCCCTCTTTGCGGGCCATCTCGTCGATGTCCTCGCTCGGCATGGTCTTGCCGTATTTCTTGTACATCTCTTCCAGGCGCTCCTTGCGTTCGTCGTAGTAGCGCGGTTCGTAGTGGAACACCCGGTGCTCGGGAATATGCCAGAATTTAAATCCAAAAGCCATGGTACAAAGATAATGATTTTTTATCTTTGCGAAAACAAAGGAGCTTCAGCTATGGATTTCCGGGTAGGCAATGGATACGACGTACATCAGCTGGCCGAGGGCCTTCCGCTGGTGCTGGGCGGAGTCAAGATTCCCCACACGAAGGGCTGCGTAGCCCATTCCGACGGCGATGTGCTCATCCACGCACTTTGCGACGCACTGCTGGGCGCCCTTGCGCTGGGCGACATCGGGCAGCACTTCCCTGACACATCGGACGACTACAAGGGCATCGACAGCAAAATTTTATTGGCGCGCGTGGCGGCGATGATCCGTGCCGCCGGCTGGGAAATCGTCAACGTCGACAACACGCTTTTGGCCCAGAAACCCAAGATTGCGCCCTATGTCCCGCTGATGCGCCAGACCTTGGCCGAGGTGCTCGGGCTTTCGCTCGACGCCGTCTCAGTAAAAGCCACGACCACAGAGCATTTGGGATTTGTCGGCCGCGAAGAGGGCATCGCCGCGCAGGCAACTTGCCTGCTGAGAAAATAAAAAAAATCTTGGCGACCGGAAAAAAATCCTTACCTTTGTACCCCGGTTTAATCTAATCGGGATTTCAATGATCACACTGATAGATGGCACAAGCTTGCACCCTGCAGGCCTGATGGGAGACACGAGCATATACGAACTGCGGGGATCCCAGTTGCACAATCGATATTATCTGCTGAGTGGCCCTGGCAGTCGCGAGTTGCTCTCCGCGCCGGAAGTCGTCGGCTTCCCCTGCTATTCCGCTCTCCTTGAGGAAACTGTCGCCGCCCTTCACCATTTGATTGACAATGGCCTGGGCGGCGATCTCGATATTTTCACCATCCTCCGCGGCGGCCTCAACTACCCGCTGGAAGAGGCGGCGTCCCGCTGTGGGATGCGGGTGCGTGACATGCACTTCGTCTCGTGCGAGCGCGTGATCGAGGACCATGTGATCAAGGGCCTGGAGATTAAATACGACAAAATCAGTCCGAGCCGTGGCCGTGTGCTGGCCATCGGCGACATCCTGGCCACGGGCGACACCTTCCGCCACTGCTTCGAGCACCTCATGCAGAAGTTCCTGCGCGCGGGTGGTAGCGTCCGTCGCGTGATCTTTTTCACGATCGGCGGAACGCGGGCCCTCCCCCAGATGGAAGCGCTCTCCGACCGGCTCCGGAGCCTTTTCGCCGGCTTCGAAGGCATCGACTGCTTCTTCTTCGAAGGCGCTTTCACCGTCTATGAAGACAAGGGCGTGAGCGGCATCAATGTGCCCGACATCGACTTCGGCTGGAAAGGCGGCGTGGTGACGCCCGAGTTCCGGCGTTTCATCGTCGACCGGCCGGACGCCCTGCTTGAGAAATGCATCATCTACGACGGCGGTGCCCGTCGCTACAACCTGCGCGAACACTTCGCGGAAGTGCTCGAATACTGGGAAGGCATCCGCGAGCATGCCGCGCGCATCGACGTGCGGGCCCTGCTCGAAGAGAAACTCGGCTACGCCGGTCCCATCGAATTTGAAGAGTGGCTTGACGTCACCCACCTGCGCGGCCTGGAAGACCTCGGTTCCCTCTGGGCCGATGAGCAGACGCTCCTGCAGCGCGAGGTCGACCTGCGCGCCGTAGCCACCCGCCGTATTGCATCGATCAATAATCTCAAACAACAATATGAAAAAGACTGATGTTGACTACACCGATCGCGCGGTGGACCGCGCCGGCCGGAAATCGAACCTGAGTATGTTCATGGTGATGCTGGGCTTCACCTTCTTCTCTGCCAGCATGTGGGTAGGCCAGCAACTGGCCAACGGCCTCGACTGGTGGGGTTTCCTGGCGGCCCTCCTGCTGGGTGGCCTCATCCTCGCTGCCTACACCGGATCCCTGGGATACATTGGCGCTGAGAGCGGCCTCTCGCTCGACATGCTCGCCCGCCGCAGCTTCGGCACCAAGGGCAGCTACCTGCCCAGCGCGATGATCAGCTTCACGCAGATCGGCTGGTTCGGCGTGGGCCTGGCCATGTTCGCCATCCCGGTGGCCAAGGAAATGATGGGCCTTGAAGTAACGCCTGACTACATGCCCTGGCAGGGTTACGTGCTGGTGATCGTCGCCGGTATCCTGATGACGGCCAGCGCCTATTTCGGCATCACGAGCCTGACCATCATCAGTTACATCGCCGTCCCGGCCGTCGCCATCCTCGGCACGGTGGCCATGATCATGGCTGTCAACAAGGGCGACATGGGCCTGATCGAGCAGTTCGCACAGGGCACCAAGAACTTGGGAGTCATCGCCGGCGCCGGCCTGGTCATCGGCAGTTTCGTCTCGGGCGGTACGGCGACACCCAACTTCACGCGTTTCGCCAAGAGCGCGCGCGTGGGCCTGTGGACCACGGTCTTCGCCTTCTTCATCGGCAACTCGCTGATGTTCCTCTTCGGTGCCGTCTCCAGCATCTACGCCGGTGGCAACGACATCTTCGAGGTGATGCTCAACCTCAACCTCTTCTACCTCGCCGTGCTGGTGCTCGGCCTCAACATTTGGACCACCAACGACAACGCCCTCTATACGGGCGGTCTGGGCCTCTCCAACATCACCGGCCTGTCCAAGAAGACCATGGTCATCATCTCCGGTATCATCGGCACCCTCGCCGCCGTATGGCTCTACTGGAACTTCTGCGGCTGGCTCAACGTGCTCAACTGCACCCTGCCGCCGGTAGGTATCATCCTGATCCTCCACTACTTCATGAACCGCAAGGCCTATCTGGACGACACCGTTCCCGTGAAGAAGGTCGACTGGTTCGCCATCGCGGGTGTCGTCATCGGCGCCGTGGTCGCCAACCTCGTGAAGTGGGGCTTCCCCGCCATCAACGGCATGGTCGTCGCCGCCGTCTGCTTCCTGATCGGTCAGGCCGTGCAGAAGAACAAATAAGGCTGGCAGATATACGGCTGAAAGTCAGCCAGATACTAAAAATCGATTGCGTATTTTTGCGCAATCGATTTTTGTTAAAAAGCTGTGATATAGCTATTTGGGTGCCAGCGCGCCGCCCTTGTCCAGTACCAGCGTGCGGTCGCCGCCGATGGGTTCAATGTAGGGCTTGGAGGAACGTTTCAGGGCGCGGTCGATGCGTACCTGCAGCGTGGAGTCGCGGTGGCGGGCTTCGGCGATCTTGCGGTCGAGATCGCGGACCTGTGGATCAAAGCCTGCGTCGAAGAAACCGGCGCGGGCTTTCAGTTCCAACACCTTGCGGACCTTGGCGTTGAGTTCCGCGAGCGGCCAGGCGCCGGTCTCCACAGAGTCGGCGATGGCGTCGATTGACAGCTTGACATCGTTGGGCATGAGGATCATGTCGCTGCCGGCGCGATAGACAGCCGTGTTGACTTCGAGCGGGCTGCGGCCGGCGGCCACACCCTGCATCCCCACGGCATCAGTAATGACGACGCCCTTGAATCCCTGTTCTTCGCGCAGCAACCCTTTCATGCAGGGCGCTGAGATGGACATCGGTACGCCCGTGGAATCGATGGCCGGGATGCTCATGTGGGCCACCATGACCATGGCGATGCCGTTGTCGAACAAGGTCTGGAACGGCGCAAACGCGATGCTTTCGAGCGTATCGCGGCTGTAGAGCACGACCGGCATTTCGAAATGCGAATCGACGGTGGTGCAGCCATGGCCGGGATAGTGCTTGGCGCAGGCAAAGATGCCTTCGTCCTGCATGCCCTGCATATAAGCGGAGGTATACGCACTTACCATTTCGGGGTCGCTGCCGAAAGAGCGCTGGCCATCGGAGGCATCGTAAGGATCGGGGCAGGCGTCGGCCACGGGAGCATAGTTGACGTAGATGCCCAGATCGCGGAGTTCCCGACCGACGTTGCGGCCCATTTGGTAGAGCAGGCGCGGGGCCTGGCGGCCTTCTAGCCGGCCGAGGATGCGCTGGCGCGGATAGGGGAGATACTCGGCGAAGCGCATGGCGGCACCCCATTCGGCATCGGTGGCGACCAGCAGCGGAATCTTCGCGAGCGACTGCAGGTGGTTGGTCCGTTCAATGAAGGGACCGATGGGTCCGCGCATGATGATCAGGTTGCCGACGCCGTATTCGCGCACGAGGGAATCCTGCCGGGCAAGGGTCTCTTCGCTTGGCTCCCGGCTGATTTCGATGACGAACAATTGGGCGACCTTCTCGCGGACGGAAAGTCGCTGCATCAGCGAATCGACCTGCGCCTGGTGGCGCGCCTCGGCCTGGGGATCGGACGGGCGGCCGCACGCGCCCAGCAGAAGGGCGCCGGCCAGCAGCAGGGTAAGGTATCGCATCTTAGCTGAGTTGTGCCTTGACGGCGGTGGAGATGGCACGGCCGTCGGCCAGGCCGGCCAGACGCTTGGAGGCGATGCCCATCACCTTGCCCATATCCTTGATGGACGTGGCGCCGGTCTCGGAGATGATCTCCTTGATCTTGGCTTCCAGTTCTTCGGGCGAGAGCTGCTTCGGGAGGTAGCGCTCCATCACGGCGGCTTCGGCCAGTTCATTGTCGGCCAGTTCCTGCCGCCCGTTGTCGACGTAGATCTGTGCGGTCTCCTTGCGCTGCTTGATGAGCTTCTGGGTCATCTTCAGCACGTCGGCGTCCGTGACGTCCTTCGCGCTGCCCTCGGCGGTCTTGAAGAGGAGTATTTCATTCTTGATGGCGCGCACGGCAGCCATCGCCACGGCATCCTTGGCCTTCATTGCGGCTTTGATGTCTTCCTGGATCTGTTGTTCGAGTGTCATAATAGCACAAATGTAGCAATTATCCGTCAAAAGTGTCCGGGCCATCGGAAAAACCGATTCTTCTTGCTACCTTTGTAGGAAGACAATCCCAAAAAGCATTCAATATGAAAAAACTGATCCTGATCGTAGCGCTCATCGCGGCCGTCTGGAGCCCCGCCGATGCGCAGAACCCCTTCCTGCAGAAACGGTACAAGACCCCGTATGAGATCCCGCCGTTCGAGGTCTTCACCATCGACCATTACCGCGAAGGCATGCTCAAGG
The DNA here is from genome assembly GCA_905233345.1 of uncultured Bacteroidales bacterium. GTDB lineage: Bacteria > Bacteroidota > Bacteroidia > Bacteroidales > UBA932 > Cacconaster. The sequence continues at coordinate 53,900 of CAJODQ010000002.1, read as the reverse complement.
GCATGGAGGCCGAAAAGGCTGAAATCCAGGCCATCGTGGATAACCCCGAGGAGCCCAGCTTCGAGAACGTGATTGTCGCTCTCGACCAGAGCGGAAAGCTGCTCGGCAAGGTCCGTTCCGTGTGGGGATCGCTCAACAGCGCCAGTTCCACGCCCGAACTTCAGGCCTTCGCCCGCGAGATGAACCCCATCACTGCTGCACACAGCAACGAGATCCGGATGAACAAGAAATTGTTCGAGAAGGTGAAATATGTCTACGAACACCAGGAAAAATACAACCTGAACAAGGAGCAGAAGCGCCTGCTGCAGAAGGTCTATGACGGCTATGTCAACGGCGGTGCCCTGCTCGACGACGCCAAGCGCGCGGAGATTGCCAAGATCAACCTCGAGCTCTCGACCCTGCAGCTGCAGTTCAGCCAGAACCTGCTGCACGACACCAACAACACCTATGTGATAGTCGACAACGTGAAAGAGCTCGAAGGCCTGCCGCAGGACAACATCGACCGCGCCGCTGCCCTTGCCGAGCGCATCGGCCAGAAAGGCAAGTATGCCTTCAACATGCAGCGTCCCAGCTGCAACCCCGTGCTGCAATACTGCAAGAACCGCAACCTGCGCAAACAGGTCTACGAGATGTACAACAACCGTTGCAACCACAACGACGAGTACGACAACAAGGCCATCGCTGCCCGCATCATCGCGCTGCGCCTGAAACGCGCGCAGATCATGGGCTACACCGACTACGCTGCCATGTCGCTCAAGGATCGCATGGCCGAGAATGCCGCCAATGTCTACGCCTTGCTCGACCAGATTTGGGCCCCGGCCGTGAAGAAAGCCAATGAGGAGATCGCGGATATCAAGGCCATGATGAAGAAGGACCGCGTGAAAGGCGAGCCCCAGCCCTGGGATTACATGTACTACCTCGACAAAGCCAAGAAAGCCAAATTCGACATCGATGAGGAAAAAGTGTCCGAGTATCTGGAAATCAATCAGGTGCAGCAGGGCATCTTCTATGTGGCCAACAAACTTTACGGCCTGTCGTTCAACGAACGCACCGAAGACTATCCGGCCTATGAGCCGACGGCCAAATCGTGGGACGTCATCGACCGCGACGGCAACGTGATCGCTATCTTCTACAGCGACTACTTCCCGCGCGACGGCAAGGGCGCCGGTGCCTGGTGCGGAGGCTTCCGCGGTCAGACTTACGATGGTGCGCAGCGCGTGCAGCCCATTGTGACCAACGTCTGCAACATGACCCTGCCCTCCGGTGACAAGCCCGCGCTCCAGAGCCTCGACAATGTGGAGACCATGTTCCACGAGTTCGGCCACGCTCTCCACTCCTTCTTCCGCAACGTCCACTACAGCGGCGTCTCGGGCACCGAGCGCGACTTCGTGGAACTGCCTTCCCAGATCAACGAGCACTGGGCCTTCGAACCCGAAGTGCTGCGCGTCTATGCGAAGCACTACCAGACGGGCGAACCGATGCCGCAGGAACTGATCGACAAGATTCAGGCGAGCGACAAGTACGGTCAGGGCTTTGCTACGGTCGAGTATCTCGCCGCCTCTTATGTGGATATGGACCTGCATGTGCTGCAGGAGGTGCCGGCGGACTTGGACGTAATGGCTTTCCAGTCGAAGAAACTGGCGGAGCGCGGCATCCCCAAGCAGATCCTGCCCCGCTACAGCGTGACGAACTTCAGCCACTCGATCGGTGGCGGCTACAGCGCCGGTTACTACAGCTATATCTGGGCCGAGGTGCTTGACTGCGACGCTTTCCAGGCCTTCAAGGAGACGGGTGACATCTTCAATCAGGACGTGGCACAGCGCTTCCGCAAATATGTGCTGACGCCGGGCGGCATCGACAAGGGCATGGTGATGTATCAGAACTTCCGTGGCCGCCAGCCGAGCGTTGACGGCCTGCTGGAGAACCGCGGCCTGAAATAATTATCTTCGCTGACCGAATCTTTTCTCGGTCATTTCAGATAGGTGCGGAGGATACGGACGTCTTCGATAGGACGGTCGTTGGCGTCGGTGGGGACGCGCTGGATGGCATCGACAACGTCGAGGCCATCCACCACTTCGCCCCAGACAGTGTACTGGCCGTCCAGATGGGGCGTGCCGCCGACCGTCTTGTAGACTTCTCGCATCTCAGGCGTAAGCCGGACGCGGCCGCCTGTGCGCTGGTCCAGGCGCTCCTGGACCTTATCCAACCCCTCGTCGTTGAAGATCTTGCCCCAGACGATGTAGAACTGCATGGCCGAACTGCGCTGTTCTGGATTGACGTCATCACCCTCACGGGCAGAAGCAATGACGCCGCGGCGGTGGTAGATGCCCTGCTCCAGCCGGAACTCCGCAGGTAGGGTATAAGGCCTGTCGCCCTCGCCCAGTAACGCCCCCGGAGCCGCATGCTTCGAGTCAGGGTCGCCGCCTTGGATCATGAAGTCCCGAATCACGCGGTGGAAGAGCAGCGAGTCGAAGGCGTTCTCCTGCACCAACTGCACGAAATTGTCGCGGTGCAGCGGCGTCTCATCGTAGAGTTTCAGTTCGATCGTCCCCATGGTGGTCTCCATCACCACGTGCGTTTCTTTTTTCTGGCATCCCGCCAGCATCAGCGCCCCCAGAAGGGCGAAAGTGAAGAATGTTGTTGCTTTCATGCTGCTGCAAATATAACGATTGTTCATTTGTACCATGTATATTTCCTTATTGCTGTGGGTTGAATTACGTAAAAAAATCAAATTTTTGTTGCAAAGCCAATTTCTTTTCATACCTTTGCAGTCCCATTGAGGTATGGTGTAATGGCAGCACAAGAGATTCTGGTCCTCTTAGTGGCGGTTCGAATCCGTCTACCTCAACAACCAAGCGAAAACTAGCGGTATGGCGGGATAGCTCAGCTGGTTAGAGCGCATGATTCATAATCATGAGGTCGCCAGTTCAATCCTGGCTCCCGCTACCAGAAAATGAGGTACTTACGAAAGTAGGTGCCTCAATTCTTTTTGTAGATATCCTCGATCACGAGGCCGGCGAGGGTCATGCCGAAGAGGGCGGTGACGTGGGCGGTGGTGCCGTTGATCTGGGCCTTGCGACCGTCCCATTCGCTGTTCGTCGCGTCGGCGGCCTGGGGCGTGCCGCGGTTGGGGAGCACTTCCTCGTCGTATACGCAGCGGAACTTGTGGCCGGGATAGGTATGGTTCTGCTTGTATTTCTTGCGGATGGCGGCGCCGAGCGGGCAGCCGCGCACGTTCCAGAATTCGGCCACCTTTATGCCTTGCGGATTGACCTTCAGTGCGGCGCCCATCGACGAGAAGAACACGGCCGGGGTGCGGGTCCCGCGCAGGATCAGGTCGGATTTCTCCTTGAGGGAATCGATGGCATCCAGGATATAATCATAGGTGTCCAGCGCGAACGAATCGGCCGTTTCGGCATTGTAGGGGCGCTGCAGGGCGGTGATTTCGGCGTGCGGGTTGATTTCGAGCAGGCGCTCCCTGAGCGCTTCGACCTTGACCAGGCCCACGGTGCGGGAGGTGGCCATAAGCTGGCGGTTGATGTTGCTGGTGCTCACGCAGTCGGAGTCCACGAGGGTCAGGTGCGAGATCCCGGAGCGGACCAGGCCCTCGGCGCACCAGCTGCCCACGCCGCCCACGCCGAAAAGGATGACACGGACGCGCCCCAGCGCTTCCATTACAGTGTCGCCCACCAGCAGGCGCGTGCGGTTGAAAGCGGGATCGTTCAGCGGAGTATAGGGGGTATCGGACATGGCTAAAGATAAAAACCGTGGTTCTGCTTGATCTCCTTCATGACGAAGGTCGAGAGGATGGAACCGATGGATTCGATGGTTCCCAGCGTATTAATCACGAAGTCGTTGTAATACCGCATGTTGGGCGCGTTGATGGTGAGCAGGTAGTCGAACTCGCCCGCCACGTTGTAGCAGGCCGTCACCTGTGGGACGTTCTGGATCACTTTCACGAAGTCGTTGGCCACATCGCGGCTCATCTGCTTCAGCTTCACGCTGCAGAACACCAGAAAGCCCTGGTTGAGTTTCTCCGCGTCGAGGATGGCGACGTATTTCTTGATGTAGCCCTCTCGTTCGAGGCGTTTGAGGCGTTCGAAGACAGGGGTGGTGGAGAGGTTGACCTTGGCGGCCAGCTCCTTGGTGGTGATGCGGGCGTTATCCTGCAAGGTGCGCAGAATCTTCAGATCGGTTTCGTCGAGTCGGTTGTCGGGCGTCATTGCGGTGTAGAATGATTTTCCGGAAAAGGCCTTTTGTAGAGCCTGATTTTATCGATATATTTTACAATCTTCTACAAATTTAGAAAATATTCCCAAAGTTTCCGCAAGGCTTGTAATATTTTTCCATTATCCGCAATTTTGCATTGGAAAAACCATTGACAATGCAGCGACACAGCCTGATCCTGGACCAGCCTTTTACTTTCGAAGCCGGCGGGCAGATACCCCGACTGGAGCTGGTCTATCACACCTCGCCGCGGGCGTATCGGCCCGGCGACCGGGTGATCTGGATCTGCCATGCGCTGACTGCCTCATCGGATGCCGAGGACTGGTGGCCGGGCATTGTGGGGCCGGGGAAAGTGTTCGATACAGAGCGCGACTTCGTGGTGTGTGTCAATATCCTCGGGTCACCTTATGGCTCCAGCGGACCAGCGGCGATCGACCCTGTGACGGGCCAGCCCTGGCTGCTGCGCTTTCCCGAAGTGACCATCCGCGACTTCGTGCAGGCTTCCATCCTGGTGCGCAAACATCTGGGTATCGGGCAGATCGACCTGCTGGCTGGCGCTTCGACGGGAGGCTTCCAGGTGCTGGAGTGGTGTGTCATGGAGCCGGATGTGATCCGGCGTGCAGCCATCATTGCCACGGATGCCCGCGTCACGCCGTACCTCACGGCCTATGACACCGCGCAGCGGATGGCGCTCGAGGCTGATCCTTCCTTCTTTGAAGCTTGCAGCCTGGATGGGGGCAAGGATGGCTTGCGCTGTGCCCGTGCCATCGCCATGATCTCGTACCGCAGCTACGAAGGCTACAACCAGACCCAGTACGAAACAGATACCGATACGCTCTTTGCGGATCGCTGTGCGTCGTATCAGCGCCACCAGGGCCTGAAGCTCGCAAAGCGTTTCGACGCCTACAGCTATGCCTGCCTGGTGCACGCCTGCGAGAGCAACAACCTGGGCCGGGGACGGGGCGGCGTGGAAGCGGCGCTTGCGTCCATCCGCGCCCACTGCGCAGTGGTCTGCATCAGCAGCGACAGCCTGTTCCCGCCGCAGATGATGCGGCCGTTGGCCGCCGCCATTCCTGCAGCCACTTACCATGAAATCAGCTCGGCCTTCGGCCACGACGGATTTTTGTTGGAAAATGAACAATTAAGCACGATCTTTACTTCGTTATGCAAGTCTTGAAATTCGGAGGTACGTCGGTAGCCGATGCGGCTGCCATGAACCGTGTGGTCGACATTGTTTCTGCGGCGGTTGAGCGCGACCGGACCATCCTGGTCTGTTCGGCCATCAGCCGCTGCACCGACACCCTGATTGAAATCGGCCACCGCGCCGCCCGTCGCGACGACAGCTACCAGACCCTCATCGACCAGCTGCAGTTGCGCCATCTGCAAATCATCGACGAACTCCTGAGCCCCGAGCGGCAGGAAGAAGCGGACACCCAAGTGCGTGAGCTCTTCGCTTCCCTGCGTAGCATCGCGCAAGGCGTCTGCCTGGTGGGCGAGTTGAGCCCGGCCAGCCTCGACGCCATCGAGAGCTTCGGCGAGCTCCTTTCGACCCGCATCCTGGCCATCCGCTTCGCCCAGACCGGCATCCCCCTCAAGTGGCTCGACGCCCGCGAACTCATCCGTACCGAACGGGTGGGTGGGCGCAGCGTCGTGGTGCCCGACGTGACGAATCGGAACATCGTCGCCGCGGTGGAGCGCAATCCCGTGACCTCGCTCTTCATCGTGCCCGGCTTCATCGCCTCCGACAGGGAGGGCCGCACCACCACCCTGGGGCGCGGCGGCTCCGACTACACGGCCGCGCTGCTGGCCGTCGGTATCAAGGCCCGCCTTGTGGAAATCTGGACCGACGTACCCGGCATGATGACCGCCAATCCCAAGACCGTACCGAGCGCCCGCACCATCCGCAACATCTCGTACCGGGCGGCGCTCGAGCTCTCGCATTTTGGCGCAAAGGTCATTTACCCGCCTACCATCCAGCCCGTGGTGTCCGAGGGCATCCCCATTTATGTGAAGAATACCTTCGATCCGGCCGCTTTCGGCACGCTGATCGAAAAGAACCCGCCCCGCAGCCGCAACAGCCTCACGGGCATTACCAATTCCGACGATATCGCGCTCCTGTCGCTCGAAGGGAGCGGCATGGTGGGCATCCCCGGCTTCTCGAGCCGACTCTTCGATACCCTCACGCGCGAAGACATCAATATCATCCTCATCACGCAGGCCTCCTCGGTGCACACCATGTGCATCGCCGTATCTGAGAAAGACGCCGAGCGGGCCAAACGCGCCGCGGACACCTGCTTCGCCTATGAGATCAGCCTGGGCAAGCTCAATCCACTGAAGGTGGAGAAGGGCTGGTCGATTGTTTGCCTGGTGGGCGACGACGTGATCGGTCAGAGCGGTGCTACGGGCCGCATGCTGGCCGCCCTCGGTGCGCACGGCATCCAGGTCCGCGCCACGGCCCAGGGCTCTTCCGAAAGAAATATCTCCGTGATCGTGCCTTCTGCTTCCGTGGAAGATGCCATCCGGCACATCCACAACGAGTTTTTCGACAAGCGCAGCGAGCAGGTTGTCAACCTCTTCGTCACGGGCTACGGCACTGTGGGCAAGGCGTTGGTCGACATGGTGGCCACGCAGGGCGACGCCATCGCGGCACGGACCGGTAAACGGTTGGTGCTCTGTGGCTTGGCAAACAGTCGCCGCTTTGTGCTTGATCCGGAAGGACTCGACGCTTCGCAGGCCGCGGAGCTGCTGGCGGAAGGCCGTCCGGCCGTGGATGACGCCTGGTTCGAGGCCCTGGCCGGCCTGTCGCTGGATCATCCGGTGTTTGTGGACTGTACGGCCAGCAGCGATGTGGCCTGCCGCTACAAACAGTTGCTGCAGCGGGGCTACCATGTGGTGGCCTGCAACAAGATCGCATTCTCAGCGCCGGGCAATCCGCTGCCGTGCCTGCATGCCGCTGCCCGCACCGGCGGCGTGACGCTCCGCTACGAGACGACGGTCGGCGCTTCGCTGCCCGTGCTGGAATCGGTTTCCCGCATCGTGGCGGGTGGCGACCGACTGCAGGCTGTTGAGGCCGTTCTTTCCGGCACGCTGGCCTGGCTTTTCGACCGCTATGCAGGCGGCAGCGACGGGGTCACTTTCGCTTCGCTCGTGGAGCAGGCGCGGAAAGCCGGCTACACCGAGCCCGATCCGGCCATCGATCTGAGTGGTCGCGACGTGCTCCGCAAGCTCCTGATCCTGGGCCGCGAGGCGGGAATTCCGCTCGAGGAGGCAGATGTCGAGCAAACGCCGCTGCCGGCGGTCAGCGACGAAGCCGCTTTTGCTGCGCTCCATGCGGAGGCAGCAGGCCGGGGTGGCAAGCTGCGCTATGTGGCTTCGCTGGTACAGGATGCATCGGCCCCCAAAGGGTGGCGGGCAACCATCGGCCTGCAGACCGTCGGCCCTGACAGTCCACTTTTTGCCCTGCACGGCACCGACAACTGTGTGCTGTTCCATACGGAAGATTATCCCTCGCCGCTGGTCATCCAGGGCGCCGGCGCCGGCGCCCGTATCACGGCTTCCGGTTTGTTGAACGATATTTTGAAATAAGCTGCCATGAAAGTTGCTGTCGTAGGGGCCACCGGCCTGGTCGGAACCCGGATGTTGGAAGTATTGGCGGAGCGACGTTTTCCGGTCACGGAACTGATACCGGTCGCTTCTGAGAAGTCTGTCGGACGCGAGATCTCCTTTGGCGGCCGCCTCTGGCGCGTGGTGAGCGCCGACGAGGCCATCGCCGCCCGTCCGGATCTGGCGCTGTTCAGCGCCGGTGCAGGCGCATCGAAGGAGCTGGCGCCCCGTTTTGCCGCCGTGGGCTGCCGCGTGGTCGACAATTCCTCGTGCTGGCGCATGGATCCCACCAAGAAACTGGTGGTTCCCGAGATCAACGGCGACGTTTTGACCGCCGACGACTATATCATTGCCAACCCCAACTGCAGCACCATCCAGATGATCCTGCCACTGCCGTTGCTGCACAAGGCCTATCGCATCCGCCGCATTGTGGTGAGCACCTACCAGTCGGTCACCGGGACCGGCTACAAGGCTGTCGCCCAGCTCGAAGCCGAGCGTGCCGGCAAGCGCTGGGGCGAGTATCCGGCCGTCTATCCCTGCCCCATCGACGGGAACATTCTCCCGCACATTGACAGCTTCCTCGACAACGGCTACACCAAGGAAGAGATGAAGATGGTCAACGAGACCTGCAAGATCCTGCGCGACGACACGATCCGGGTCAGCGCCACCACCGTGCGCGTGCCCGTGCAGGGCGGTCACAGCGAAAGCGTCAACGTGGAGTTCGAGCGTCCCTTCGAACTGGCGGACATCCGCCGCCTGATGGCCGAAGTGCCCGGCGTGGTGATTCAGGATGACCCGGCCCGCAACGTCTATCCCATGCCCATCAACGCCTGGGGGACCGACGCCGTTTACGTGGGACGCATCCGCCGCGATTTTTCCGTCGACAACGGCATCAACTTCTGGTGCGTGGCCGACAATCTGCGCAAAGGAGCGGCCACCAACGCCGTCCAGATCGCCGAATATCTTTTGGCAAAACATTGGATTTAGTCCGTATCTTTTTATAACTTTGGGAAAAATATCCCAAAGGACCATGAAAAGACTTTACCTTGTGCTGCTGGCAGCGATGCTGACCCTGTCGGGTTGCGGCATCATGACCGGCACCGGCGTTGATGCGGCATCTCTGGCCAATGCTGCCGGCACGGCCATGACGGCCCTGTCCATCACCGACGACCAGATCGCCCAGCTCAGTGCCCAGTCCGTCGCCTACATGGACTCCGTCAATACGGTGGAAACAGGAAAGTATGACGCCCGTCTGCGGAAACTCATGGGCACTGTCAAGTCCATCAACGGTGTCCCCATCAACCTGAAAGTCTACAAGACCAACGAAGTGAACGCCTTCGCCTGCGGCGACGGCTCCATCCGCGTGTATTCCGGCCTGATGGACGTGATGGATGATGCCGAACTGATGGCGGTCATCGGCCATGAAATTGGCCACGTGGTCAACAAGGATACGAAAACGGCCATGAAGAAGACCTACATGGCCTATGCGGCCCGCATGGCCCTGGGGGCCACCGGCACGCTGATCGGCAACCTCTCCACCAGTGTCCTCGGTGATATCGCCCAGTCTTATCTGAATGCGCAATACTCCCAGAAACAGGAGTTTGCGGCCGACGAGGCTGGCTTCGCTTTCTCCATCAATCAGGGCTACAGCCCCTACAGCATGTACAACTCGCTGGTCAAGCTCATGCAGCTGAATTCGGGCAGTTCCTCATCGCGCAGCAGCGGCGTGCAGCAGGCCTTCTCCTCGCATCCGGCCACGGAAGAGCGTGCCGCCCGCATGAAATCGGCGGCAGAGGCCTACGTGCAGCAGCAGAATCAGCCGCAGCAAAAGTAAGTTTCCGGATTATTCAATCGTCCACTCGCAGCCATCCTTGGTGTCCTTGATCTGGACGCCGAGGGCCTTGAGTTCGTCGCGGATGTGGTCGCTGGTGGCCCAGTCCTTGGCAGCCTTGGCCTGTTTGCGCACGTCGACAATCATGCCGATCAAGCCGTCGATCAGCTGGCCGGAGCCGCTTTCACCGGCTTCGTCTTCCAGGCCCAGCACGTCGTGCAGCACTTCGGTGAAGAGGGTCTGCAGCGTCTGTTGGTCGGCCGGGTTGATGGCCAGGGTCTTGTCCTTGACGCTGTTGACGATGCGCACGGCATCGAAGAGCACGGACAGGGCGATGGGCGTGTTGAGGTCGTCGCACAACGCTTCGTATACTTTGTCGGGCAGGGCTGCAATCTCGGCGTTGGCCGGAGCCTTGGGATCAGTGGGCAATTTGTCCACATCCTTGGCCGCCTGCATCATGCGCTTGAGCCCCTTCTCGGCGGCCTGCAAGGCTTCGTTGCTGAAGTCGAGCGGGCTGCGGTAGTGGGCCTGCAGGATGAAGAAGCGCACGGTCATCGGGCTGTAGGCCTGGTCGAGGACCTGATTGTTGCCGGAGAACAGTTCGTCGAGCGTAATGAAGTTGCCCAGCGACTTGCCCATCTTCTGGCCCTTGATGGTGATCATGTTGTTGTGCATCCAGTAGTGGACGCCGCCCTGGCCGCGGGAAGCGGTGTTCTGGGCCAGTTCGCACTCGTGGTGCGGGAACATCAGGTCCATGCCGCCGCCGTGGATATCGAACACCTCGCCCAGGTATTTCTCACTCATGGCCGAGCATTCCAGGTGCCAGCCCGGGAAGCCTTCGCTCCAGGGCGAGGGCCAGTGCATGATGTGCTCGGGCGAAGCCTTTTTCCAGAGGGCGAAATCGAGCGGGGAATGCTTGTCGTCCTGTCCGTCGAGGTTGCGGGTTCCTTCACGGGTGTCTTCGAGGTTTCGGCCCGAAAGGATCCCGTAGTGGTGCTTCTCGTCGTATTTGGCCACATCGAAATAGATGGAGCCGTTGCTCTCGTAGGCATAACCGGCATCGAGGATCTTCTGCACCAGGGCGATCTGCTCAATGATATGTCCGGAGGCACGCGGCTCGATGGACGGCGGCAGCACATTGAGCTTGCGCATGGCGTCGTGGTAGCGCAGGGTGTAGGTCTGCACGACTTCCATCGGTTCGAGCTGCTCGATCCGTGCTTTCTTGGCGATCTTGTCCTCGCCCGTGTCGGCATCGTTTTCCAGGTGACCCACATCGGTGATGTTGCGGACGTAGCGCACCTTGTAGCCCAGCTGTTTGAAGAGCCGGAACAAGACGTCGTAGGTGATACCGGGACGGGCATGTCCCAGATGGGCGTCGCCATAGACCGTCGGTCCGCAGACATACATGCCCACCATGCCCGGATGGACGGGTACGAACAGTTCCTTCTGATGCGACAGGGTATTGTAGAGGTAAAAAGCTCGAGCCATTTCTTGCAGAATCAATTGATGCGATGGCAAAAATACGTAATTTTTGGCATACTGCGACAAATGGCCCGAGTTCTACCAGAAAAAGACCTGTCGGAGGGCTATGCCTGTCCGGCCGGGAGGCAAGGCTCCAGGCGTCCGGCTACGACCTCGACCAGGCTGCGTTCCGTTCCGTCATTGCCGGTGTACTTGATGTTGCGCAGGCGGCCCACCAGCGAAACGAATGCGCCTTTTCGGATCTCCTTGAAATCCATGATGTTCCTGCCTGCCCAAGCCGCGACATTGTGCCAGGTGGTTTCCTCGCGGAGTTCCCCGCTCTTCCCCCGGAATGCCTCGTTCGTTGCCAAAGAGAACCGCGCGACCTGCGCATCTCCCACACTGAAAACCTTGGGGTCGTGTCCGACGCGTCCCCTGAGTTCCACTCTGTTTAAAAATTCGTTCTCAATCATAATGTTGTGTTTTTGTGTTCGGCGGCAAAGTAAATAGGGAAAAGTACGGCTAACAATAGGCTAAACGGATATAAACGTGTATAAACGTTTCGAAACGGCTGCAATGCCAGGCGGAAAAATTGGATTTTCCTATGCTTTCCCGAGATTCTGTAAATCTTTCCTCCGAGTTTTTATTTGCACCCCGGCCGGGCTATCTTTGTGAAAAAGGAGAAAAGACCATGGATAGAATCTGTGCCCACTGCGGGATGCCCTATGAAGGGCGCAGTGACAAGAAATTCTGCTGCGACGACTGCCGGACCGATTACCACAACCAGCGGCGGCGGGAGCGGGACAAGGGCTTCCGGACCATCAACCGTATCCTGGCCAGTAACTGGAAAATTCTGAAAGCCCAGCTCCGCACGGGGCACAGCAAGTTGTCGGTCGCGGAACTGGCGGGCCTGGACTTTAACTTCGAAGTCTATACAAACAGCCGCAGCCTGCTGCCCGGCCGGCGCACTTACTGGTGTTACGACTGCGCGTACCGGATCTCGCGTTCCGGCACGGTCCACATTTGGGAGGGCGGCTGCCAAAATAATGCGTATCTTTGAGTCATGAACGAAAACCGCATCAACCCGCTGCTGACGGATTCTTCCTTGCCTTACGGCGCCCCCGTCTTCGACCTGATTCAGGAAAGTGATTATCTTCCGGCTTTCCGCGAAGCCATCGCCCGCGCCCAGCGCGAGATCCAGGCGATCGTAGACAATCCCGAAGCCCCGACCTTTGCCAATACCATCGAGGCGCTGGAAGCCGCCGGCCGCGATCTCGACCGGATCTCCAACATTTTTTTCAACCTGACAGAGGCCTGCACCAACGACAACATGGACCAGATTGCTGAGGAAGCCGCGCCGCTGCTGACCCAGCACAGCCTCTCGATCCTGCTCAACGAGCCGCTCTTTGCACGGGTCAAGGCCGTGTGGGAGCAACGGGCTGCGCTGCAGCTCGATACGGAAGCGGACAAACTGCTCGAAGAAAGCTGGAAATCGTTTACCCGGCATGGCGCCAACTTGCCGCCAGACCAGAAAGCGCGCTTTACCCAACTTTCGGAGGAGCTGTCGCTGGCCACGCTGAAATTCGGCCAAAACGTGCTGGCTGCCACCAACGCCTTCACCCTGCACCTGACCGATGAAGCAGACCTGGCCGGCTTGCCTGATTACGTGCGCGAAATGGCTGCCACCGAAGCACAAGGCCGCGGCGAGCAGGGTTGGATTTTCACCCTCCATCAGCCGAGTTACGGACCTTTCCTCAAATACAGCGACCGCAGGGATCTGCGGGAGCGGATGTGGAGTGCCTACAACGGAAAATGCGTGGGTGGCGAGGTCGACAACACGGCGCTCATCCGCCAGATCGTCGCCCTGCGTGCTGAGAAAGCGCAGTTGCTGGGGCATCCGACCTATGCCGACTATGCCCTGGAAGAACGCATGGCCAGGAAACCGGATACCGTACAGCGCTTCCTGGATCGTTTAATGGCGCCCTCCTTGCCGGCGGCACAACGCGAAGTGACTGAAATAGAAGCTTATGCGCGGGCTAACGGTTTTGAAGGGGCCTTGATGCCCTGGGATTTCAGCTACTGGTCGGAGAAATACCGCAAGGAGCGCTACGACCTGGACGACGCGCTGTTGAAGCCCTATTTCCAGCTGGAAGCGGTCCAGACGGCCGTCTTCGACCTGGCCGGCCGGCTCTATGGCCTGCGCTTTGAGCCGCGGACGGATATCCCGGTCTACCATCCCGACGTACGGGTCTTCCGGGTGAGCGACGAAAACGGGCGAATGATGGCGCTGCTCTATATGGACTATTTCCCCCGCGCAAGCAAGCGTGGCGGTGCCTGGATGACTTCTTTCCGGGAACTCGGCCGTTTCAACGGCCAGGAAGATCGTCCCCATGTGTCGGTGGTGACCAATTTCACCAAGCCCACCCCCACGACGCCATCGCTCCTGACCTTCAATGAAGTGACCACCCTGCTGCACGAATTTGGCCATGCCCTGCACGGCATGCTGGCCGAGGGCCGCTACAAATCCCTGACGGGCACCAATGTAGTCCGCGATTTTGTGGAGCTGCCCTCGCAACTCATGGAGAACTGGGCCTACGAGCCGGAATTCCTGCAAACGTTCGCCCGGCACTGGCAAACCGGGGAAGGGATTCCGCTGAAATATGTCGACCGCATCGTCGCCGCGCGCAATTTTCTGGCCGGCTACGGGCAGGTGCGCCAGCTGCAGTTCGGCATCCTCGACATGGACTGGCATGACCGCGCCGCCGCCCCGGAGGGCGACGTCGTAGCCTTTGAGCAGGCTACGCTCCGCCCGACGGCGGTCCTGCCGTTGATCGAAGGGAGCGCCATCTCTCCTTCCTTCAACCACATCTTTTCCGGCGGCTATGCAGCGGGCTACTACTCGTACAAGTGGGCCGAAGTGCTGGAGGCAGATGCCTTTGCCTGGTTCAAGGAAAAAGGCATCTTCAACCGCGAAGCGGCGGAACATTTCCGGAAGACCCTGCTCTCCCGGGGCGGTTGCGTGGACGCCGACATCCTCTACCGCGATTTCCGCGGCCGGGATCCGGAACCCGAAGCACTGTTGGAAAAATTAGGCTTGCTTCCCTAGCTTTTTTTCCTATTTTTGAAGCCGGAATCAATCAAGCTGGATTCATGAGAAAAGCAATAGTGCTGTTGCTTCTGGCTTTTGCGCTTGCCCTGCCAGCGCACGCACAAAGTCAGGAGGACATGAGACAAGTGGTAGAGTACCTGGCCTCTCAGGAATTGGGAGGTCGATTCCCGGCGACGGCCGGGGATACCCTGGCTTCCGATTATCTGGCCGGCCAACTCCGCCGGCTGCATCTCAAGCCCGTTGTCAAGGGCAAAAAGCAGAAAGGATACTTTCAGGATTTCAGCTTTGGCAAGACCGAGCAGATAACCAGCCATAATATCATCGCCGTCCTTCCGGGAAAAGACAAGCACCTGAAGCATGAATACATCCTGGTCGGCGCGCATTATGACCACCTGGGCCTGGGTGGAAAGGAATCCGGCTCACGGCGTCCCGACACCCTGGGGGTACATCCAGGCGCCGATGACAACGCCAGCGGCGATGCCGTGATTCTGGCCCTGGCCCGGCACTTCAAGAAAGCGAAAATGCCCCGAAGCATCATCTTCGCCTTTTTCGGCGCGGAGGAACAGGGTATTGTCGGTTCCAAAAGCTTTGTGGAATGGATGAAGCAGGAGGACGCGCGCCGCATCAATCTTCCCGCTGACCTCAAAGGCATTGTCGCCATGGTCAATCTGGACATGGTGGGGCGTATGCGGGACAGCAGCCTGAGTGTTTCCGGCACGGGAACGAGCACGCAATTCCAGGCAATCGCCGAGCAGGCGGCTGCGCAAACCGGCCTGCACATCCGCTGCACACCGGATGGTTATGGTCCCAGCGACCAGGCTTCGTTCGTGGCTGCCGACATCCCCGTGTTCTATCTGACGACAGGCGGACACATGGAATACCACACTCCGGACGATGTGCCTTCCACCCTGAATTATGACGGCATGCAGCAGACGCTGGCCTTCACGGAGGAACTGGTCGCCCGATTGGCGAGCCTGCCGGAAGCCCCCGATTTCATCAACGTGCCCAGCTGCCAGCAGATGAGTCACGCCAAGTTCAAGGTGACATTGGGTCTTATGCCGGATGTCACGGGCGCCAGCACGACGCCCGGTGTGCGTGCCGACATTGTCGTGGCGGGAAAGCCTGCTCATGCGGCTGGCATGCGGAGCGGCGACATCATCGTGGAGATCGACGGCAAGCCCGTCAAGGACATTCAGGAATACATGGAGCGCCTGTCGGAACTCCAGGCGGGTACGACCATCCCCGTGAAGGTGCTCCGGGGCGATGAAACGATCATCTTACAAGTACATTTAAATACGCCCGAGCCATGAAAAATTGGATATGCTGGCTACTGGCCGTTGCCATCACCTTGACGCTGAGCGTATACCAGCGCATGACCGGTCCCACCAACCCCAAGCGTGTGACTGTGGAGTTGAGCGGGGACAGCTACCCGCTGAAATTACCCCGGAGCGGGGTCCGGCACGATGCGAGGGTGCTGCTGTATGGTGTCCCGTCCGACGTTGATGCGCAAATCCATTACCGCCGCTATCCTACGGACGATGCTTTTACGACGGAAGATTTCGGCTGGGAGGACGACAGCTTGCGGGGTGCCGACTTGCCGGTTCAGCCCGTCGCCGGAAAACTGCAGTATTACCTTACGATCGAAGGAAAGAATTATCCGGATGACGGCCCGGTCGTGATCCGGTTCCGGAACGACGTTCCGGCCGGCATTCTGATTCCGCATATCCTGTTTATGTTCGCCGCCATGCTCTTCGCCGTCTATACTTTCCTGCGGGTCATCTCCGGAAAGAAATACGGCAAGTGGCTGATTGTGACGACAGTAACGCTCTTTATCGGCGGCTTCATCCTGGGCCCGCTCGTACAGCACGCGGCTTTCGGTCCCTGGTGGACGGGATTTCCCTTTGGCTCGGATCTGACCGACAATAAAACCCTCATTGCCTTCCTCTTCTTCCTGGCGGCTGTCGCCACCCTGAAGTGGAAGTACAACAAATGGTTGGTTATCCTGGCCGTGCTGGTGATGGTGCTTGTCTTCACTATCCCCCACAGCACCCGGGGCTCGGAATACGATTACGCGACCGAGCAGCTGGGCACTACCAGTGGAAGACGATGACTTTCTTGATGTCCGGGTGCAGGGAATTGGCAACCGGGCAGGTCTTGGCCGCGTTCTCGATCAGGGCCTTCTCCTTGTCAGAGTAGTTGCTGCCGGCGGGCAGCTGGATATCGAGGTGCAACTCGGCCACGCGGCGCGGGTTGGCTGCCATCACTTTCTCAGTGGTGATGGTGGTGCCGTCGATCGAGAAGCCGTGGGTGCGGGCAGCCATGCCTATGATGGTCAGCATGCAGCAGCCGAGCGAGGTGGCGAAGAGATCGGTGGGGGAGAAAAGGGAACCGTCGCCATTGTTGTCTTTCGGGGCCACGGTGCGGATCTTGCTGCCTGAGTCGAGGTGCTCGGCCTCGCAGCGGAGCTCGCCCAGGTAGACGGTTTTCATCTTGGTCATATGCAGAATATTAGAGTTCTTTGCGGAGTCGCGCGATGGGGATGTTGAGCTGCTCGCGGTACTTGGCCACGGTGCGGCGCGCCACCTTGTAGCCCTTGGCGTCAAGCACGGCCACCAGCTCCTCGTCGGTGAGCGGCTTGCGCTTGTCTTCCTCTTCGATGCTGGTGGTCAGGATGGTCTTGATCTCGCGTGTGGAGACCTCCTCGCCGTCGTTGGCCACGAGTCCTTCCGAGAAGAAATATTTCAACGGATAGATGCCGAAATGCGTCTGGACATATTTGCAGTTCACCACGCGGGAGATGGTCGAGATGTCGAGGCCCGTCTTTTCCGCGATGTTGCGCAGCACCATCGGCTTGAGCAGGGTCTCGTCGCCGTCGATGAAAAAGTCGTGCTGGTAGTCGATGATGGCGTTCATCGTGTTCTGCAGGGTGTTGTGCCGCTGCTTGATGGCTTCGATGAACCACTTGGCCGAGTCGAGCTTCTGCTTGACGAAGGTGGCGGCTTCCTTTTTCTCGCGGGTAGCGCTGTTGGCGGCCTCCATCAGCACATCGGCGTAGCGCTTGTTGACCTTGAGCTCCGGCACGGAGAAGCGCGGCATCGACATGACGGGCTCGCCGTCCTTGAGCTCCACCAGGAAATCCGGGACCACCTGCTGCAACTGCTCGGTGTAGGAGTCGTCGATCTGTCCGCCGGGTCGCGGATTGAGGCGCACGATCTCGGCAATGGCCTCCTTGAGCTCCTCTTCCGTGATGTTGAGCTTGGCCGTGATCTTGGTATAGTGCTTCTTGGTGAATTCCACGAAATAGTCGCGCAGGATGCGGGTGGCCAGCTGCACGCTCGGGGTCTGGGTCTTGGTGCGCAACTGCAATAGCAGGCATTCGCGCAGGTCGCGCGCACCCACGCCGGCCGGGTCGAATTCCTGAATCAGGCTCAGCAACTGCTCCACTTCCTCCACCGTCGTCTCAATGCCGAGCCGGAACGAGATGTCATCGCAGAGCGACTCGAGGTCGCGCCGCAGGTAGCCGTCGTCGTCGATCATGCCGATGATGAACAGGGCGATCTGGTGCTGCCGCTCGTCGAGCTTGCAGTATCCGAGCTGTGATTCCAGGCTCTGGTGGAAGCTCTCCCGCACGGAGAAAGTGTTGTATTGGGGTTTCAGGTCCTTGCCCTGGTTATTGACGTAGAGTTTGTACGAAGGGGTCGGGTCGCTGCCACTGTATTCGCTCAGCGACACGTTCTTCTTCTCCTCACCTTCCGGCGAATCGTCCACCACTTCCTCCAGCACGGGGTTCTCCTCCAGCTCCTTCTGGATCCGCTGCTCGAGTTCCGGCGCGGGAAGCTCGATCAGCTTGATCGTCTGGATCTGCAGGGGCGAGAGCTTCTGGAGCTGCTTCTGCTGTTGGGTGAGGCTAAGCTTCGACATGTCAGAAACCGGGATAATTGATTTGTTCCTTCACCACGAAAACGTAGGGATAGGCGCCCGTGGCGCTCAGCTTGCTGGCGAAGCGCTGCGCATCGGCCCGGGTGCGGAAGTCCCCCACCGCCACTTTGAAATAGGGGCTGACGTGGCTTACATAAACGGGAATCTCGGGATATTTTTCGCGGAAACCCGCCGCGATGGAAGCGGACTTGGCGCGGGCGGTGCGGTCGCTGTCGAAGAAGATGCGCACGCGGTAGCCCTGCAGCTTGGCGCTGCTGTTGGCCACGATGTGGCGGGAGAGGGCGTTGCGGATCTCGATGGACTGGTTGACGAAGGCGGTGCCGCTGGCGCTGCCGTTCTGGCTGATGAGCGAGAGGATGTCGACGCCCAGCAGCGAACTGTCGACCGGGGCCGGGGCTTGTGCCGAGGCAGTCACGCCGATAAACAGGGCGGCCAGCAGGATCAGGAGTCTATGCTTTTTCATTCTGTTTCCGTAACTTTCAGGTTGCTGAACAGGTCTTTGAGCTGGCTGAGCGGTACCCGCTCCTTCTGGATCCGTTTCTTGAGCGAGCCCTTGCGGACAGTCAGGTCGACATCGGCCACGTACTGGGCCAGGTCGAGCATATCCTCGCCGCCAGACAGGAGGGCGAGGGGACGGAGCAGCAGCACCTGCAGCGGGATGGCCACAGTCGCGTTGCTCTTCGGGGCAATGGAGGCACTCTGCGGCAGCGTGACTTCGGCGAAGCGGCCGGTTTCGGCGCCGCGAAAGACGTCGGCATGCAACGACTCAAGGGTATAGGTGGCGTTGGAGGGATTCTCCACGTCGAGGTCCAGCACCAGATCGGCAGTCACGCCGTTGGCGCTGAGACCCAGGCCACCCACTTGTTGCAGGTGGTACCCCTTGATTACGGGATCCTGGGAGGCGTTGTGGCAGGCAGTCAGCATCATAAGCGTGCACAATAAGGCGAGAATTCGTTTCATGCGTTTTCTTCTCAGCAAATATCATACAAAGATAATAAAACTTATCTTTGCAGCGAAATTTGAGCGAGCAATGAAGGTCTTTATCGAAACATACGGCTGCCAGATGAACGTGAACGACAGCGAGGTAGCCCTCTCCATCCTGCAAAAGGCGGGCTATGACCGCTGTGAAAGCATGGACGTCGCCGACCTGATCCTGATCAACACCTGCTCGGTGCGCGACAATGCGGAACAGCGCGTGATGGGACGCCTCGACGTATTCCGTCAGGAGAAGCGCCGCCGCAGCGGCGTGGTGGTGGGTGTGCTGGGCTGCATGGCTGAGCGCCTCAAGGAGAAGTTGCTGGAGCACCCGGCTGTCGACATCGTCGCCGGCCCCGATGCCTACCGCGACCTGCCCCGCCTGGTGGCCGCCGTCACGAGTTCCGGCAAGCAGATCAACACGATCCTTTCCCACGAAGAGACCTACGGCGACATCGCCCCGGTGCGCATGGACCGCGACGGCGTGACCGCATTTATTTCAATTATGCGCGGCTGCAACAACGTGTGCTCCTATTGCATCGTGCCCTTCGTGCGCGGCGCCGAGCGCAGCCGCGATCCCCACAGCATCCTGCGTGAAGCCCGGTGCCTGATTGAGGCCGGATACAAGGAAATCAACCTCCTCGGCCAGAACGTGGATTCCTATCGCTGGACTGATCCCGAAAGCGGGGAGACCGTCGACTTTGCCGGCCTGCTCGAAAAAGTCGCCGAACTCGACCCGAAGATTCGCATTCGCTTCGCTACCTCGCACCCCAAGGATATGAGCGACGCGGTACTGCTGGCCATGTCGCGCCACGCCAACATCTGCCGGCACATCCACCTACCCGTCCAGTCGGGCAGCAATGCGATGCTCGAGAAGATGAACCGCAAGTACACCCGGGAGCACTATCTGGGGCGCATCGCCCGTATCCGGGAGATCCTGCCCGACTGCGCCATCACCACCGACGTCATCGCCGGCTTCTGCGGCGAAACCGAGGAAGACCATCAGGCCACGCTCTCGTTGATGCGCGACGTGCGTTACGACAGTGCCTTCATGTTCCAGTACTCGGAGCGCCCCGGCACCAAGGCCTCCCGCCATTTCCCCGACGACGTGCCGGCCGAGGTCAAGACGCGCCGTCTCAACGAGATCATTGCGCAGCAGAACGAGATCTCCCAGGCCATCAATCGCAGCCTCGAGGGCCAGTGCTTCGAAGTGCTGGTCGAGTGCACCTCCAAGCGCTCGGAAGCCGAACTCATGGGCCGCAGCTCTCAGAACAAGAGTTGCGTGTTCCCCGCAGCCGGCCACAAGCCCGGCGACACCGTAAAGGTCCGGGTGCTGTCGAGCACTTCGGCCACCCTGCGGTGCGAAGTCGTCGAATAATACGATCGATTAGTTTTTGGAGCCGAACGCCAAGTCGCCCGCATCACCCAGTCCCGGGACGATGAACGAGTGGTTGGTGAGTTCTTCGTCGATGGCGCCCACCCAGAAGGTAACGTGCTTGTGCGGCAGGTTCTTGGAGAGGTTCTCCACGCCGTCGCGCGAAGCCACGGGGCAGACGATGTGCGTATGGTTCGGCTCGCCGTTGGCCACCAGGCTCTCGTAGGTCATCAGCATGGAGGCACCCGATGCCAGCATGGCGTCGGCGATCACCAGCGTCTTGCCTTCCAGCGGCGGGCAACTCTGGTATTCGATGAGCATGTCACATTCGTTCCCTTTGCCGTATTTGCGGTAGGCAGCTACGAAGGCGTTCTGGGCCCCGTCGAAGCAGTTGAGCAGGCCCTGGTGAACCGGCAGTCCGGCCCGCAGGATAGTGGCCAGGACCAGCGGCTCGGCCAGCACGCGGCATTCCGCGATGCCCAGGGGCGTCTCGGTCTGGACCGTCTTGTATGCCAGCGTCTTGCTGATCTCATAGGCGAAGATTTCGCCCATGCGCTCCATGTTGCGGCGGAAGCGCATCGCGTCTT
Organism: uncultured Bacteroidales bacterium; assembly: GCA_905233345.1. Classification (GTDB taxonomy): domain Bacteria; phylum Bacteroidota; class Bacteroidia; order Bacteroidales; family UBA932; genus Cacconaster. The sequence goes on along the minus strand of CAJODQ010000002.1, from coordinate 32,793 downwards.
TCTGCACGGCTTTGTCGCGGATCTGTGCCAGATAGTGGCCCAGCAGGGAATCCTTCTCTCCGAGCGTGATGATTTTCATAGTCTTCAGGGTTTTTACACCCTAAAGTTAGTAATTCTCATCCGAAAAACTGAAATATTTTTTCTTGCCGATAATCACATGGTCCACCACATCGATGTCGAAGACGGCTGCCGCCTGCCGGATGGCCTCGGTCTGGCGGCGGTCCTGCTCGCCGGGCTGCGGGTTGCCGGAAGGGTGGTTGTGTACCAGGATGATGCCGCTGGCCAGCCGGTCCACGGCCTTTTTCACGATGATCTTGATATCCATGATGGTGGAGCCCATGCCGCCGACGCTGACCTTCTCTTTTCCGATAAGCTTTCGGCCGCGGTTGAGGTAGAGCACCCAGCATTCCTCGTGCGGCAGGTCCCGCAGGTGGGGCGCCATCATGCGCGCAACGGTTTCGGAGGTCCGGATGGTCAGTTCGTCTTCCGGAAGTTCGGCGGCCAGGCGCCGGGCCAGTTCGAAGGTGGCCAGAATGGAGGTGGCTTTCGCCAGTCCGATCCCGGGTGTGTCGGTGAGTTGTCGCGCACTTTTGCGCGCGAGGGCGTCGAGGCGGCCGTCACCGGCGGTGAGCAGGTTGCGTGCCAGGTCGACGGCGGTTTGTTTCTGGGTACCGGACCCCAGCAGGATGGCCAGGAGTTCCGTGTCGCTGAGGGCGGCGGCGCCTTGAAGCATCAGCTTCTCCCGCGGCCGCTCCTCCTCATTCCAAGTTTTGATGCTTTGCGTCTTCATGGTCAGGAAATAAAAAAACTTTCCAACAAAGGTTGGAAAGTTTTTTCAATTCTTGACCGCAAAAAAGCAATTTATGCGAGCTTGTTCACATAAACGGCGATGCCGCTCTTCAGGTTGGCTGCTTTGTTCTTGTGGATGACGTTGATCTTAGCCAGTTTGTCGATCATGGCGAACACCTTCGGCATGGAAGCCTCAGCTGCTGCTTTGTCGGTGGTATTGCGGATCGCCTTGATGGCGTTGCGGGTTGTACGTGCGTAATACTTGTTATGCACTCTGCGTTTCTCGCTTTGGCGATAGCGCTTGTCTGCGGATGCGTGGTTTGCCATTATTCTTATTTTTTATATTTTTTGGTAGCGGGTAGGAGAGTCGAACTCCTCTTTAGAGAATGAAAATCTCTCGTCCTAGCCGATAGACGAACCCGCCGCTAGGCCACACTCGTCAGAATGGGACCGCAAAGATAGAAAAACTTTTTCCGTTTACAAATTTTTTCTTTCTTTTTGCTATCGCTTGTCTTTCAGCGCCCCGATTAATGCCAGGAATAGATGATGGCTTCTACCTGACGGAGGTAGTCGCGCTTGTCATATTTCGGCGCGTAGACAAAGCCCTCGATCGTGATCACGTCTTTGCCGTCGAGGCTGCGGAACGAATCGCTGATGAAGGGGCCGCCCATGTAGTCGTTCTGGGTCTCCCAGAGCGAACGGATCTCCGTGAATTCGCGTCCCTTGTAGCTCTTCTTGTAGTAACCGGGCTGGATCACGGGGTTGGTGATCATGTAGCTGCCTTCCAGCGAAGCGGGCACATTCTCCTTCATCACTTCGTCGCGCTTGGCTACGAGGGCCTCAGCCGTAAACTGCTCCTCGCCGGTGTAGGGATACTTGTAGATGAAGATACCCTGGGTCGTATAGGTGGTCTCATAGGAGATCCAGAGGAAATTGTCGGTCTTTTTCTTCAACGTATAGGACGACGGGAACCAGGGGCTGCCGCCGAACATGCTGCGGACCATGTCGGCCAGGGCTGCGTTTTCGAATTTCTTGGCGTTGTAGATCACGCGCTCGCGCTCCGCATCTTCAAAGGTCTCGCAGATCTTGTCTTCGTGCGAGAGGATGATTTCGGCGGCGGAGGCTTCGTCCGGGGCGTAGATCGTCACCATGGTCTGCGGATCGGCCCAGACGTTCTTGCTGATGGCGATCTTCTTGGCGCATGTATCGCAGATGTGCACGTAGAGGATGTTGCGGTGCAGGCGGAAGACATTGACGAAGCCCTCCGGCGGCACATTATAGATACGGTACTTCGACTCTTTCTGCGGCGTATAAGGATACTCGGCCTGCAGAACGGTGCGGATGGCGTTGCCTACTTCCGATTCCCAGAGGGCCTTGGAGGAGACGATCTCCACTTCGCCGGCTTTGCCGCTGATGGCGGGCAGAAGCTGCGGCTTCTTCTCTTTCGAGCAGGCGCCGAGCGCGAGGACAAGGCAGGTCAGCGCGGCGGCCAGGAGGATGCGATTCGTTTTCATATCGTACGATTTTTAAGGTCAGAACAGGCTTCGGATATCGTTGCCGAAAGCCAAGACCATGAGCAGCAATAATAACGCCATACCGATCCATTCGGCGACTTCCATGAATTTATCGGAGGGTTTTCTTCCGGTCAGGATCTCGAAAATCAGGAAGAGGATGTGTCCGCCGTCGAGTGCGGGGATCGGCAGGAGGTTCATCACGCCCAGCATGATGGAGAGCAGGGCGCACAGCGACCAGAAGCGGTACCAGTCCCAGGTGTCGGGGAAGATGCGCCCGATGGCGATGAAGCTGCCCACCGACTTGTAGGCCTTGGTCTTGGGCGAAAAGATCAGCCCGAGTTCCTGCACATAGCCCTTGATGGTGGTCCAGGTCTTCCGGGCGCCGGCCGGGATGGCAGTCAGCAGATTGTATTCTTTCGTCGTGACTTCGAAATACTTGTTGAGGTCGGTGTCGAGCAGCACGCCGATATGGCCGGCGGTATCGACCTGCAGCGGCACTTCGAGCCGGGTGTCGGGGCGCTGGATGTCGGCCGTGATGGCTTCTCCCTTGTGCTGGGCGAGCTCCCGCTGGATCTGCTGCACAATGAACATGGGCTGGCCGTCGATGCCGACCACGGCGTCACCGGGTTGCAGGCCGGCCCCTACGTTGGGCGACTCAGGCTGCACTTCTTTGATGACGAAGGGGAAGGCCAGGTCGAACATGCCCGGGGTGTTGAGCATGGCAGGCAGGTAATCCGGATCGATGGCGATGGTCAGGGTGTCGCCGCCGCGCAGGACGGTCGCTTCGCGGGCCTGCGAGCGGACCAGGTCCACCTGCAGGTTGGAGAAATTCTCCACGGGCACGCCGTCAAAGGCCAGGATGCGGTCGCCGTCGCGGAAGCCCATTTCGCGCGAAAGATCATTGACCGCGATGCCGTAGACGGCATTCTCGTTGCGCAGGTACTCTTCGCCCCAGTGGTTCAGGATCGTCGCGTAGAGGATGATGGCCAGAATAAAGTTGAACAGCACGCCGCCGAACATGATGAAAAAGCGCTGCCAGGCCGGTTTCGTGCGGAACTCATAGGGCTGGGGCGGCAGTTTCATGGCCTCCTTGTCCATCGACTCGTCGATCATGCCGGCGATCTTGCAATAGCCGCCGAAAGGCAGCCAGCCGATGCCGTACTCGGTCTGATCGGGATGGGCGGCCCATTCGGCGTCTTCGTTGGGCGCGAAGAACTTGCAGTGCCACTTGCCGCCGAAGCGCTTGAAGCGCACGAGCGAAAATTTCGGGTTGAAGAACAGGTAGAACTTCTCCACCCGGGTCTTGAACAACTTGGCAAAAGTATAGTGCCCGAACTCATGGAAGAGCACGAGCAGGGAGAGCGCCAGGATCACCTGGACGATTTTCAGCAAGATTACCATTTAACTTTTTTTAATGAGGTCGGAGGCGATGCGTTTCGCTTCAAAATCCGTGCTATAGATGGCCTCCAGGTCGGGTTGCGCCACGAAGCTGCAGCGGGACAGGGCCGTGGCGATGATTTCAGGAATTTGGGTGAAGCGGATCTGGCCTTCGAGGAAGGCTGCGACAGCCACTTCGTTGGCGCCGTTCATGATGCAGGTGGCGTTGCCGCCTTTTTCCAGGGCACCGTAGGCCAGGCCGAGGCAGGGGAAACGCTCCAGATCGGGTTTTTCAAAGGTCAGCTTGGCAAGCTGGGCAAAATCAATGCGCTGCGTATTCAGGTCGATGCGCTCGGGATAGGAGAGTGCAAACTGGATGGGCAGCCGCATGTCGGGCTGGCTGAGCTGGGCCATCACGCAACCGTCGGAGAACTGCACCATGGAGTGGATGATGGACTGCGGATGGATGACCACTTCGATGTCCTGCGGCTCGACGTTGAAGAGCCAGCGGGCTTCGATCAGCTCCAGCCCCTTGTTCATCAGGCTGGCTGAGTCGATGGTGACCTTGGCGCCCATTTTCCAGCGCGGGTGGTTGAGGGCCTGTTCGCGGGTGGCGGCGGCCAGTTCTTCGCGGGTGCTGTGGAGGAAGGGACCGCCCGATCCGGTGAGGAGGATCTTTTCGAGTCGGGCACGTTCGCCCTGCAGGCACTGGAAGATGGCCGAATGTTCCGAGTCGACAGGCAGGATCGGGGCGCCGAACTGCCGGGCGAGCGGCATCACGAGGCCACCGGCCGCCACGAGGGTCTCCTTGTTGGCCAGGGCAATGGCCTTGCCGGCCCGGATGGCAGCAATGGTGGGTTTCAGGCCGCTGAAACCCACCATGGCGGTCAGTACGATGTCGATCTGCGGGCCCTTGAGCAGCTCACAGATGGAGTCGATGCCGGTAAAGACCTTGATATCCAGCGGGTCGAGGGCGGCGAACACTTCGTCGTAGAGATCCGGGTTGCAGATCACCACGCTTGCCGGGTTGAAACGGCGGGCCTGCTCGATGAGCAACTGGCTGTTGTTGTTGGCGGTAAGCAGCTCTACCTGGAAGCGGTCTTCGTGCTGGCCGATCACGTCGAGTGCCTGGGTTCCGATCGAACCGGTGGATCCGAGGATGGCGATATGGCGTTTGGGCGTCTGTTCCATTAGAATTTGATGTAGAGGGTTGGGTCGACCGGCTGGTTCTTGTAACGAAGCTCGATCAGGACGTGGGCGTTCGACAGCTCGCCGGTTTCCCGCACGGTGCCCAGCGTCGTGCCGGCCTTGACTTGTTCGCCCACGCTGTGCGTGAGCTTGCCGGCCTGGCGGAAGATGGTGGTCAGGTCACCTTTGTGCTGCATCCAGAGGGTACAGCCTTCGCGTTCGTTCCATTCCGCCGAAACGATGATGCCGTCGAGGATGGCGGAGAAAGTCGTGCCGGCCGGCGCCGTCACTTCCACGTAAGGGTGGCTGCCGCCCGGGCGAAAACCTTCTCCCAGCGTACCTTTGATCGGGGTTTTGAAAGAAACGTCGCGCAGAGCTTCGATCCGTTCGGGCTCAGGGCGGGACTGCTGCTGGGCGTCGATCTGTTCGACCTGGGCCCGCAGCAGCGAGTCGCTGGTCTCAAAGACTTCCAGCTGGTCAGGATCGACCGTCGTTTCGACGCGCGCCAGGCGCATGGAGTCGAGGGGCAGGGCCTCGCGTCCCGTCATCACCCGCTGGATATTGGCCACCTGAAAGGCCCACAGGTCGATGACCCGTTCGAGAGAGTCGATCTTGCGGTAATTTTCGATGGCGGCCAGCTGGGTCTTCTCGGAAGGATAGCCGGGGATGGAACGCTTGAGCGGAGTATGGGCAACGAGCAGATAGGTCAACAGCATCACCACCACGCCGAAAACCAGGTAGGAGAAGAGCTGGTGCCTGTCGAATTTTCTTTCTTTATTTGCCATAGATTTTCGTTACCTTTGCATTATGGACAGAATCGTAGGCATCGATTATGGAAGAAAGCGCGTGGGGGTCGCGGTGAGCGATCCGCTACGCATTTTCGCCTCCGCCCTGGAGACTGTTCCGTCTGCAAAGATAATAGATTATCTGAAAAAGTATGCCGAAGCGGAAACGATCGAACGTTTCGTCGTGGGCTACCCCATGAACCTCGACAACAAGCCCTCCGAGGCGGCCGCCTACGTCGATGCTTTTCTGAATCTGCTGAAAAAACATTTCCCGGCGGTACCCATCACGCTCGAAGACGAGCGCTTTACCTCCGTCCTCGCCCACCGGGCGATGATCGACGGCGGCGTGAAGAAGATGGACCGCCGCGATAAGGCCGCCGTCGACAAGGTGAGCGCGGCCCTGATCCTGCAAACCTATCTCGACCGTAAAACTGATAACTGACATGATACTTCCTATTTATTTATATGGCTCCCAAGTGCTACGTACGGCAGCCGAGCTGTCGCCCCTCGACGACCGCGAAGGCCTCAAAAAATTCATCGACGACATGGTCGAAACCATGCACCATGCCGACGGCTGCGGCCTGGCTGCGCCCCAGGTAGGTGTGTCGCGCCGCATCCTGGTGGTGGACGGCAACGACCTGGTGGACCGCTATCCCGAACTGAAGGGTTTCCATCGCGAGATGATCAATCCGCAGTTTACTTTCGAAAGCGAAGAGTCTTCGTCTTATGAAGAGGGCTGCCTGAGCATTCCCAACGTCGATGCCTCGATCTCCCGGCCGGCCCGCATCCGCGTGCGCTATGTCAATACCGACTTTGAGGAAGTGGAGGAAGATTTCGAAGGTTTTGCCGCCCGCATGATCCAGCACGAGATGGACCATCTCGATGGCGTCCTCTTCGTCGACCGTGCGACTCCCATCCGCAAGAAGATGATCGCCGGCAAGCTGGTCAATATCGCCAAGGGCAATGTACACCCCCGCTATCGTGTGAAATCCGACAAATAACAACGATATCCATGAAGCTGAAAGCATTCCATGCCTATGACATCCGCGGCCGTTTCGGCACCGATCTGACCACGGACATCGCCTATAAAGTCGCATATTTTGTCCCCGAGTTGCTGGGCACGCGCCGTATCCTGCTGGGCCGCGACATGCGCCTCTCATCACCGGCGCTCCACGATGCCGTTCTGAACGGCCTGCTCGACGCCGGCGCCGAGGTCTGCGACCTGGGCCTGAGCACCACGCCCTTCGTCTATTACGTGACGGCCAAGCACGGTTTCAAGGCCTCCATCCAGATCACGGCCTCCCACAACCCGAAAGACGACAACGGCCTGAAGATTTCCCGGGAGTTGGCTCTGCCCGTGGGCTACGATTCTGGCCTGAGCACCATCGAGCAGTGGATCCTCGAGGGCCGTCCCACGCCGTCTGCCGCCCAGCGCGGCACGGTCTGCGACTACAACGTCCGCGACGAGTACGTGGCCTTCCTCAACAGCTTCAAGCAGGATTTCTCCAACCTGACCATCGGCATGGACTGCTCCAACGGCATGGCGTCGATCTTCGTCCATCACATCTTCGGCGAGCAGCCCATCTATCTTTATGATACCCTGGACGGCAGTTTCCCGAACCACGAGGCCAATCCCTTCCAGCCCGAAAACGTGGTCGACCTGCAGAAACTGGTCATCGCGCGCAAGTGTGATGTGGGCGTCATCTACGACGGTGACGCCGACCGCGTGATGTTCATCGACGAGACGGGCAGTTTTATCGCACCCGACCTGATCATCGCGCTGCTGGGCGAGTATTTCATCAAAGAGAAAGGGGAGAAGGGCATCGTGCTGCAGGACATCCGTAGCTCCAAGTCCGTGGCGGAGTACCTCGAGCCGCAGGGCGCCCGGATCGCCATGTGGCGGGTGGGTCGCGCCTACGCCGCACCGAAGCTTCGCGAACTCGGTGGCATCTGGGGCGGCGAAGTGGCCGGTCACTACTACTTCCGCGATTTCTTCTACAGCGACAGTGGCCTGCTGGCCGGTATTATGGTGCTCAACATCGTGGCCAAGCTGAAGAAGCAGGGGATCAAGTTCTCCGAGAAAATCGCCGAGATCAAGCACTACGAGAACTCCGGTGAGATCAACTTCCGGGTCGAGAACAAGCAGGCGGCCATGGATGCCGTGAAGGCACATTTCTCCGAGGCCGAGAAGCCGCTGGCTTTCTACGATTTCGACGGCTACCGCGTCGAATTCAAGGACTGGTGGTTCAACGTTCGCCCCTCGAACACGGAACCCTACCTCCGTTTCCTCTGCGAAGCCACCACCCGCGCCATGCTCGACGAAAAGATCGCCGCCGCCCGCAGCATCATCGAACAGTTTGTATAATTCCCGCGGCATCAGCCGCTAGCGGAGGCCGTTGTGTGAGCGTTGTGCGATAGCAGGCCGTAGCGGCAGGGTTTACTCCCGCTGGTCGTGCTCTCGCCTACGGCTCGGGTGGGGCAGAGCCCCAGTAAACACAGAAAAAGGCGCTCACCGATGTGCCGGACGGAGCGCCTAATTCTTTTAACCTAAAACTTAACCTATGAAAAAACTATTTGTCTCTAGGTTAAGCAAAGGGTGTGCCAAACTTTTTTCGGAAGAAAAAATTATTCGGCCGGAGTGATGGAAATAATTTCGACCTTGCGGAGGGGCCGGTCGCGGAAGTCGGTGCGCTCGGCGGCGATCTTGTCGACCACGTTCAGACCGTCGATCACTTCACCGAAGATGGTGTATTCCCCATCGAGGTGCTTGCAGCCCTCGGCATCCTGCACGATGTAGAACTGGGAGCCGGACGAGGCTTTGGCCGGGTTGGCCTGGTCGCCGCGGCGGGCGGCTGCCAGCGCGCCTTTCTTGTGGGTGTGGTTCGGCAGGATCTCGGCCGGGATGGTGTAGCCCGGGCCGCCGGTGCCGTACATGGCTACCTGCGTGGTGTCCTTGGTCAGCGGGTCACCGCCCTGGATCATGAATCCCTTGATGATGCGGTGGAACAGGATGCCGTCGTAGAATCCTTTTTTCGCCAGTTTCACAAAATTGTCGCGGTGCAGCGGGGTGTCCGCATAAAGTTTGACGGTCATCGTGCCGTCGGTGGTCTTGATTTTCAGTGTCGGTTCGTCGCCGAGTTCCGCCCACTTGTCGGCGGGAGCGGCAGGGGTCTCTTTCATGGTGCTTTCCTCCTGGGTTGTTTCGGTGGTTTGCGCCTCCTCGGCCTGAGTTTCATCCGGGGCGGGCGCCTGTTCTTTGTTGCCTTTGCAGCCAGCCAGCAGAATCAGTGCGGCTGCCGCATAAATCAGAATACGTTTCATATCCCAAAATTAATGATTATTTCGTATTTTTGTAGATAATCTCCATCCAAGTGGCAAATCCCATCAAGCAACTGGCCGGCGAAACCGCCATCTACGGGCTGAGTACCATCCTGGCCCGGATCATCAACTTCGCCCTCGTTCCGCTCTATACCCGTGTCCTGACCCAGTCTGACTTCGGCGTGATGTCGGAGTTCATGGCCTATATCGCGATGCTGCAGGTCGTGCTGACCCTCGGCCTCGAAACGGGCTGTTTCCGCTATGCCACGAAAGAAGGGGCCGACCCGGACCGGGTCTTCTCGAATGCCTTCGTGACGGTGTTCGGCGTCTGTGCCTGCTTCTTCGCCATCGTGGCCCTCTTCTCGGGCGGCATTTCCACGGCCATGGGCTATGCGGGCTTCAGCCACATCATCGTCTACTGCGGACTCATCCTGCTGATCGACTGCACCACCGCCATCCTCTTCGCCAAGTTGCGGCATGAGCACAAGGCCCTGAAGTTCGCCGTCATCAAGACCGTCAAAATCCTGACCGAGCTGGGCGTCAACCTGCTGCTCTACCTGGTGCTGGCCGCCCGCTTTGCGGAAGGTTCCTGGCTGTGGCTTACCCGCTTCGTCAGCGCCACGCCCGACTTCACCTATCCCATCTTCGCCATCCTGGTCAGCTGCATCGTGTGCCTGGTGCTCATCGCGCCGGAACTGCTGAAGCTCACCTTCCGGCTCGACAGCGCACTGATCCGCCGCCTGCTGATTTATTCCCTGCCGTTGATGATCGCCGGCCTCCCGGGCATCATGAACGACGTGCTTGACCGCGTGCTGATGCGCTTCTGCAATGCCGATCCCGTGAACTGGCGGGCCGACCTGGGCGTCTACCAGGCTGCCGTGAAACTGGCCGTGATCATGCAGCTCTTCGTGCAAATGTTTCGCTATGCAGCGGAGCCCTTCTTCTTCCAGCGCGAACGCGACAAGGGCAGCAAGAAGATCTATGCCGACGTGCTGAACTATTTCACGGCCTTCTGCATGTTCGGCTTTGTAGTCCTGATGCTCTTCATGGACGAGATCGGCCTCATTCTGGGCAAGGACTTCCGCGTGGGACTCGACATCACGCCCATCATGCTGATGGCGTATGTCATCACCGGCATCCTGTTCAACGTCAATATCTGGTACAAGCTCTCTGAAAAGACGGGCTATGCGGTGTGGATCACGCTCGCGGGCCTGGTGGTGACCATCGTGGTGAATGTCATCTTCATGCCGCGCTACTCCTACCACGCCGCGGCCTGGGGCCACATCGCCAGCTATCTGACCATGCTGGTGCTGACCGCCGCCCTCGGGCGCAAGCACTACCCGATCCCGTACAACTGGGGCGTCGTGCTGCTGCTGGTGGCCGCGGGCCTGGGCGTCTGGGGCCTGTCCGCCCTGCTGCCCGACATGGGACTCGGTTTGAAAATCCTGGTACATTCCGCCTTTGTGCTGCTGTATATTGGTGTCGCATTTGTTATCTTTGCGCTGCAAAAAAGAAGAACCGTCGCATGAAAGTAAAGATCGTCAATCATTCGCCGTTCGACCTTCCGTCTTACGCCACCCCTTACTCCGCGGGCATGGACCTGCGGGCCAACCTGGAACAGCCGGTGACGCTGGCCCCGCTGGAGCGGGCCATGATTCCGACCGGCCTCCACATCGAGCTGCCGGCCGGCTATGAAGCGCAGGTGCGTCCCCGCAGCGGCCTGGCTGCCAAGCACGGCATCTCGATTGTCAATGCGCCGGGCACCATCGATGCGGACTACCGGGGCGAGATCAAGGTGATTCTGGTGAATCTCTCGAACGAGCCCTTCACCATCGAAGCGGGCGAACGGATCGCCCAGATGGTCGTGGCGCGGCACGAAACGGTGGAATGGGAGCCGGTGGACGTGCTGGAAGAGAGCCAGCGCGGCAGCGGCGGTTTTGGATCAACAGGAAAAAAATAGCAACCGATATGATCGCAGTAGAAGAGTTGTACGAACTCTATAAAAAGTGTACGGGGATCACGACGGACAGCCGTCAGATCAAGGAAGGCGTGATGTTTTTCGCGCTCAAAGGTGAGAAATTCGATGGCAACGACTTTGCGGAAGACGCCCTGAAAGCCGGCGCCAAGTATGCCATCGTCGACCGCTTCCTGCTGGAAGGCACGAACTACAAGGGCCGCAAATGCATCGTGGTGCAGAATACGCTGTCCATGCTGCAGCAGCTGGCCGCTTACCACCGCATGCAGTTCGACATTCCGGTCGTGGGCATCACCGGCACCAACGGCAAGACGACTACCAAGGAACTGGTGTCGACTGTCCTGGCTCAGAAATTCCATATCGTGGCCACCCAGGCCAATTTCAACAACCATATCGGTGTGCCGCTCACGCTGTTCCGCCTCGACGAGCACACCGAACTCGGCGTCGTGGAAATGGGCGCCAGCGCACCGGGCGAGATTGCGGATCTCACGCAGATTGCCCAGCCCACCTGTGGCCTGATCACCACGGTGGGCAAGGCGCACCTGCAGGGCTTCGGTTCATTCGACGGTGTCAAGAAGACCAAAGGCGAGCTTTACGACCACCTGCGTCAGAAGGGCGGCATCGTCTTCTACAATGCCGACAATCCGACCCTGTGCGAGATGGTGGCGAGCCGTCCCGGCCTCATCACCCGCAACTACGGCGTCAAGGAGCAGGGTGTCCGTATCCTCCCCGCTACGGCCGAATCGCCCTACCTGACCCTTGAGATGGAGCACGACGGCCAGACTGTCACGATCGCGACGCACCTGATCGGCGACTACAACGCCGACAACGTGATGGCCGCCCTGGCCGTCGGCAGCTATTTCGACGTGCCGTTCCGCAGTATGGTGGAAGCCATCGAGGCCTATACGCCCTCCAACAGCCGCAGCCAGCTCGTCAAGACGGAACGCAACACGCTGATCATCGACGCCTACAATGCCAACCCCTCCAGCATGAAGGCCGCACTGAACAATTTCGCCGGTACGGACTTCAGCAACAAAGTGCTGATGCTGGGCGACATGCTCGAACTGGGCGAGGATTCCGCCGCCGAGCACCTCGCCGTCCTGGAGCAGGCCGTCGCCACAGCCCCGAAAGTCTTCCTGGTGGGCCAGGAATTCACCGGCGCTGCACAGGCCCTGAAGGGCGACAAGGCGGAGTTCCGGGCCTTCCCCGACATCGAGTCCCTGAAAGCCTATGTGACGGAGAACCCGCTCAGTGGCTGCACCATCCTCATCAAGGGCTCCAACGGCAAGCACATGCCGCGCGTCGTGGATGCTTTATAAAAAATTTGTAATTCAAAAAATATCCGTATCTTTGCAAGCCCTTTCTCGAGAAGATAGGGAAGTTACAATTATTGAACTGATTACTAACTTAAAGCAATTGCAAAATGGCAGTTAAGATCCGCCTTTCGCGTCACGGCAAAAAGAACTACGCGTATTTCCACATTGTCGTTGCTGACGCACGCGCTCCGCGCGACGGCCGTCTGATCGAACAGATCGGCCTCTACAACCCGAACACCAATCCCGCTACCATCGTCCTCGACGGTGACAAAGCCCTCGACTGGCTCAACAAAGGTGCCCAGCCGACCACCACAGCCCGCCGTATCCTCTCCTATGAGGGTGTTCTGCTGAAGAAACACCTGCAGGGTGGTGTGGCCAAGGGCGCTTTCTCCCAGGAGGAAGCCGACCGCCGCTTCGCCGCTTGGAAGTCCCAGAAAGATGGTAAGGTCGCTTCGAAGAAGCAGACCATCGCCAACGCCGCCGTTGAGGCCGCCAAAGCAGCCGTCAAGGCTGAGGCCAAGGTCAACGAAGAGCGCGCCGAAGCCATCGCCAAGAAGAAAGCTGAGCTCGCAGCTGCCGCTGAGGCCGCTGCCAAGGCTGCTGCCGAAGAGGCCGCTGCCGCTGCTGCAGAAGCTGAAGCCCCTGCAGAAGAAGCTCCCGCTGAAGCTCCGGAAGCCTAGTTTTCGGGATGAAAGTGTTGAAATCTTGGGGTGCCGAAGGGCAGGTGGTGCTGAGCCTCAGCGCCGACGATCCCCGGGATTTAAAGAGTCAGGAACCGGTATTCATCGCTTTCGATGGACTGCCGGTTCCTTTTTTCATTGAAGAAGCCCAGCCCCGGGGCGGCCGGCTCATCGTCAAGTTTGAAGACATCGACACCCTCGCGGAAGCCGAAGAACTCGTCGGCCGCGATGTAATGCTCTCCGAAGACGAGGAGGACGAGGAAGAAACTCTGGTCGGCCTGCAGGTTTGCGATGCCCGGACCCGCCGCATCGTCGGCGAAGTCGTCGATTTCAGCGACTACGGCGGCAATACCCTCATCACCGTCGACACCGAGCACGGCGAAGTCCTGCTCCCCATCCACGACGATCTGATCGTCAGCATCCACGACGACGTCCTCACCCTCGACATTCCCGACGGGCTATTATAATTATCTATCAACGGCCGGAATCGGCGAACACTTTGGCACACCCTTTGCTTAACCTAGAGACAAATAGTTTTTTCATAGGTTAAGTTTTAGGTTAAAAGAATTAGGCGTTCTCACAGCTGCTGAGAACGCCTTTTTCTATTTTTTTATATGGCTTCGCTAGCGAATACCCGTGTAGTTGTGCGGCGTGATGGCGTGAAGTTCGGCCTTGACGTCTTCGGAGACGGGGAGGCCGTCGATGAAATTGCTGATCGCTTCGCGGGTGATGTGTTCGCCCGTGCGCGTAAGGGCCTTGAGTGCCTCGTACGGCTTCGGGAAGCCTTCGCGGCGCAGCACCGTCTGGATGCCCTCGGCCACCACGGCCCAGTTCTGCTCCAGGTCGGCGGCGACCTTCTCCTCGTTGAGGATCAACTTGCCGATGCCCTTCTCCAGCGAACGGATCGCAATCAGCGAATGCGCGATGGGGACACCGATGTTGCGCGATACCGTCGAGTCGGTGAGGTCACGCTGCAGGCGCGAGATCGGCAGCTTCTGCGACAGATAATCATAGATCGCGTTAGCGTAGGTCAGATTGCCCTCCGCATTCTCGAAATCGATGGGATTGACCTTGTGCGGCATCGTCGAGGAGCCCACTTCGCCCGGCTTGATGGCCTGCGAGAAATACTCCATCGAGATGTAGAGCCAGCAGTCGCGGCTCAGGTCCACCAGCACCGTGTTGATGCGGCGCAGCGCGTCGAAGATGGCGGCCAGATTGTCGTAGTGATCGATCTGCGTCGTCGGCCAGGAACGCTTCAGCCCGAGCGAGGTCACGAAGTTCTCGGCGAAATCGTTCCAGTCGATGTCGGGGTAGGCCACGAAATGTGCATTCATGTTGCCCGTGGCGCCGCCGAACTTGCCCGGATACGGGCGCGCCTCGAGCTGCCGCAGCTGCTCTTTCAGGCGGACGACATACACCTCCAGCTCCTTGCCCAGGCGCGTCGGGGAGGCCGGCTGGCCGTGCGTGTGGGCCAGCATCGGCACATCGTTCCAGAGCGCGACACGCTCGGAGAGCATACCGATGAGCTCGCGGAGTGCCGGGACGTAGACCTCCACCAGCGCTTCCTTGAGCGACAGCGGGGTGGCCGTGTTGTTGATGTCCTGCGAAGTGAGGCCGAAATGGATGAATTCGGCGTGGCTTTCCAGGCCGAGGCCGGCGAAGCGCTCCTTGAGGAAATACTCCACCGCCTTCACGTCATGGTTGGTCCGCTTTTCAATCTCCTTGATGCTGGCGGCGTCTTCCAGTGTGAAGTCGCCGTAGATGGCTCGGAGCTGCGGGAACACCGCCGGATCGACGTCCGACAGCTGCGGGAGCGGCAGTTCGCACAGGGCGATGAAATACTCCACCTCCACCAGCACACGGTAGCGCATCAGCGCATATTCAGAAAAGAAGGCCGAGAGTTCGGCTGTCTTGCCGGCGTAGCGGCCGTCGACGGGGGAAATGGCCTGCAGCGGATCCATGACTATTGTTGATTACAGTTTGCGTTTGACTTCGACGATCTGGTAGGCTTCGATCATATCGCCGATCTTGATGTCGTTGAAGCCGTCCACGCTCAGACCGCAGTCGAAGCCGGCGGCGACCTCTTTCACATCGTCTTTCAGGCGCTTGAGCGAGCCCAGCGTGCCGGTGTAGACCACGATGCCGTCGCGGATCACGCGAACCTTGGCGCTGCGGGTCAGCTTGCCGTCGCGCACCATACAGCCCGCGATGGTACCGACCTTCGAGATCTTGAAGGTCTCGAGCACCTCGGCGTTGGCGGTGATCTCTTCTTTCTCCTCGGGCGCGAGCATGCCTTCGATACCGCTCTTGACCTCGTTGATGGCGTCGTAGATCACGGAGTAGAGACGGATTTCGATCTGCTCCTTCTCGGCCAGCTTGCGGGCGTTGGGCATCGGGCGGACCTGGAAGCCGATGATGATGGCGTTGGACGCCACGGCCAGCAGGACATCGGATTCGGAGATGGCACCCACGGCCTTGTGGATCACGTTGACGTGGATCTCTTCGGTCGAGAGCTTGATCAGGGAATCGGACAGGGCCTCGATGGAACCGTCCACGTCGGCCTTGACGATAATATTGAGTTCCTGGAAGTTGCCGAGCGCGATGCGGCGTCCGATCTCTTCGAGGGTGATGTGTGTCTGGGTCTTGATGCCCTGGATGCGGATGAGCTGCTCGCGCTTGTTGGCCACTTCGCGGGCTTCCTTCTCGTCTTCCATGGCGTTGAGGGTGTCACCGGCGGTCGGGGCGCCGCTCAGGCCGAGCACGGAGACCGGCGTTGAAGGACCGGCTTCCTGCAGGCGCTGGCCACGCTCGTTGAACATGGCTTTCACGCGGCCTGCGTAGCAACCGGCCACGATCGGGTCGCCCACGTGGAGCGTGCCGCTCTGCACGAGCACGGTGGCCAGGTAGCCGCGGCCTTTGTCGAGCGACGACTCGATGATGTTGCCCACGGCCAGCTTGTGCGGGTTGGCCTTGAGCTCCAGCAGGTCGGCCTCGAGCAGCACTTTCTCGAGCAACTGCTCGACGTTGATGCCTTTCTTGGCGGCGATCTCCTGGCACTGGTACTTGCCACCCCAGTCTTCCACCAGGATGTTCATGTTGGCCAGCTGCTCCTTGATCTTGTCGGGATTGGCGCCGGGCTTGTCGATCTTGTTGATGGCGAAGATCATCGGGACGCCGGCCGCCTGGGCGTGGTTGATGGCCTCGACGGTCTGCGGCATCACGGCGTCGTCGGCCGCGATGATGATGATGGCCAGGTCTGTGACTTTCGCACCGCGGGCACGCATGGCGGTGAACGCTTCGTGCCCCGGGGTGTCGAGGAAGGTGATGTGGCGCCCGTCGGGCAGTTCCACGTTGTAGGCACCGATATGCTGGGTGATACCGCCGGCCTCACCGGCGATCACGTTGGTCTTGCGGATGTAGTCGAGCAGGGAAGTCTTACCATGGTCGACGTGACCCATGACCGTCACGATAGGCGGACGCGGGAGCAGATCCTCTTCCTTGTCCTCTTCCTGGGCGATGGCGCCCTGGATTTCGGCGGTCACGAACTCGATCTTGTAGCCAAATTCCTCGGCCACGAGCACGAGGGCCTCGGCATCGAGACGCTGGTTGATGGACACCATCAAGCCGAGGTTCATGCAGGCCTCGATGACCTTGGTGACCGGGGTGTTGTTCATCAGGATGGCCAGCTCGTTGACCGTTACAAATTCGGTGACTTTCAGCACGTTGCTGGTCATTTCCTGGCGCTCCTGCTCTTCCTGCATCTTCTGGGAGATCTCCTCGCGCTTCTCGCGGCGGTGCTTCGACGTCTTGGTCTTGGCGTGGCCCTCGGTCATGCGGGCATAGGTCTCCTTGATCTGTTTCTGGATCTCGTCGCTGTCGAATTCAGGACGGACGGCCTTGAAGCGGTCTGCACCCTTCTTGCCCGTCTTGCCGCGGCCGGCATCCTTGGCGGAGTTGCCGGAGGGACGGCCCGGAACGCTGTTCTTGGGGTTGCTGATATCGACCTTGGCGGCGCCTTTGTGGATGCGTTCGCGCTTGTTCTTGTCTTTCTTGTCGGCGGGCGCCGCGGGCTTCTTCTCGAACTTCGAGAGGTCGATGGTACCGACGGTCTTCGGGCCGGCGAGCTTTTCGACGCGGGTCTCAATGTGCTCGATGACCGGGCGCTCTTCGCGTTTCTCCGCTTTCTCGGCTTCCGGAGCGGGTTTCACTTCGGGCTGCGGTGCGGGCTTTTCTTCCTTCGGAGCGGGCTGGTTGGCGGGCTCTGCCTTCTTCTTGGGAGTAAGGTCAATGTGGCCGACGATCTTCAGGTCGCTCTTGGCGGGTTCAGGCTGGGAGGGAGCGGGTTTTTCTTCCGCGGCCGGGGGTTCCGGCTTGCGAACCTCGGGCGCGGGGGCAGCTTCCGGTGCGGGAGATTCCACCTTCTTCTGCTCCGTGAACACGTTGGTCTTGATGATGACTTCCTTGACCGGCTCCTCGTCTTCGGCGTTCGAACGGCTGCTCTCGACGTCGGTGATCTCTTTGAGCTTGATGGAGACCTTCTGCGACTGTTCCTTGATCAGCTGCTCCTTGCCGAACTCCTTGGCGACCAGTGCGAAGACGTCTTCCGAAATCTTCGAGGTCAGGGTCAGTTCGTCGTTGATACCCTTTTTCTTCAGAAAGTCGGTCAGCGTAGACAGACCGATGTTGTAGTCCTTCAGGACCTTGTTGACTCTGATGCTTCCTGCCATATTATATTCTCCCGTTTTTTGTTTCAATTAGTTTTCAAATTCTGCGCGCAGGATCTTCTGCACGTCGAGCACCGTCTCCTCTTCGAGGTCGGCACGCTGCATCACTTCCTCCACCGGCAGGGCGAGCACGCTCTTGGCGGTGTCGCAGCCAATGCCCTTGAGGGCCTCGATGATCCAGTCATCGATCTCGTCGGAGAAGGCGTCGAGCAGCACGTCTTCCTCGTCCTCCTGGCTCTGGTCGCCTAGACGGTAGACGTCGATCTTGTAGCCCGACAGCTGTTCAGCCAGCAGGATGTTGCTGCCGCCGCGGCCGATGGCCAGGGCGAGTTCGCTGGCTTCCAGGTCGATATGGATGCTCTTGCTCTCCTCGTCGATCCGGATGGCCGAGATCTTGGCGGGGGAGAGGGCGCGCTGGACCAGCAACTGCGTGTTGGAGGTCCAGTTGATGATGTCGATGTTCTCGCCGCGGAGTTCGCGAACGATGCCGTGGATGCGCGAGCCCTTCACGCCGACGCAGGCGCCCACCGGGTCGATGCGTTCGTCGTACGACTCAACGGCCACCTTGGCGCGTTCGCCCGGCATGCGGACCACCTTCTTGATGGTGATCAGGCCGTCGAAGATCTCCGGAACCTCCTGTTCGAAGAGGCGCTCCAGGAAGAGATTCGAGGTACGCGACAGGGTGATGATGGGGGAGTTGTTCTTCATCTCCACGCTGACGATGACGGCCTTGACGGTGTCACCCTTGCGGAAGAAGTCGGACGGAATCTGCTCGCTCTTGGGCAGGACCAGCTCGTTGCCGTCCTCGTCCATCACCAGCACTTCCTTCTTCCAGGCCTGGTAGACCTCACCCACGAGGATGTCGCCCACCTTGTCCACATATTTCTTATAAAGGTTGCCCTTCTCGATGTCGGTGATGCGGCTCGACAGATTCTGGCGCAGGTTGAGGATGCCGCGGCGGCCGAAGGTCGACATCGGCAGTTCTTCCGGATACTCTTCGCCCAGTTCGTACGAATCATCGATCTTCTGCACTTCCTCCAGCGAGATCTCCTTGTTGGGATCCTCCACGGTCTCGACGACGGTGCGGTTGCGGATGATGGAGATATCGCCCTTGTCGATGTTGATGATGATATCGAAGTTGTCGGCGTCGCCGTACATGCGTGCCAGCTGGGTGCGGAAAATGTCTTCCAGCACGCTCATCAGCGTGGGACGGTCGATGTTCTTGAGCTCTTTGAATTCAGCAAAGGTGCTGATCAGATTGACTTCCATTGTATGTATGTATTATTTTTCTGTTCTTTCGTCTAAATGCCGGCCGATCCCACCATCAGGGAGAAATCTTCCTTGTCGCGGTCGAGCTTCGACTCGATGTGGCGGCTCAGGGCCACGCAGTCGTCGATCGCCACGCCGCCTTCGCGGGTGATGATCACTTCGATGTCATTCTCTTCACTCACAGTGACTTCCACCAGCGAGAGCTCCGTGCCCTGCAGATATTCCTGTGCGATTTTTTCGATGGTCTGTTTCAGAATCATGGGACGTATGTGCAACAAAAAAGGAGACTCGTCGTCCCCTCAAATCGCCGCAAATTTAGTAATTACAGCGCAAATGGCAAATTTTTTGTGGGAATTTGGCTAATTTTGTAAAAAAAAGTGATGGAGATTACGGCTCAGGCAATTGCAGACCTGTTGGGTGGCGAGGTCGTCGGCGACCCCGCCGCTGTCGTGACAGGCCCCGCCCGCATCGAACAGGCCCGCAAGGGGAACATCTGCTTTTTGGCCAATCCCAAATACGAGCATTATATCTACGATACCCAGGCCAGCGTGCTGCTGGTCAACCGCTCGTTCGTGCCGAAGCAACCCGTTCCGGCCACGCTCGTCAAGGTCGACGACGCCTACGCATCCGTCGCGCTCCTGCTTGAGCACTTCAGCCGGCTGCGCAAGGCGCAGAAGCGGGGCAACCGCCTCTGGGCGCGCCTCTCGCCGAAACGCTCCATCGCCTGCTCGGCCCGCATCGGCAAGGGAACCTACATCGCCCCGCAGGTCTATGTGGGACCGCGCGTAAAGATCGGCCGCAACTGCGAGCTCCATCCCGGCGTGCGTATCCTGCACGACTGCGTGATCGGCGACAACTGCATCCTGCACGCCGATGTGGTGATCGGTGACGACGGCTTCGGCTTCGCCCCGCAGCCCGACGGCTCCTACCACAAGATCCCGCAGCTGGGCAACGTGGTCGTGGAAGACGACGTGGAGATCGGCGCCGGTACGACTGTGGACCGCTCCACGATGGGTTCGACGCTGATTCACAAAGGCGTGAAGATCGGGAATCTCTGCAACATCGCCCACAATGTGGAAATCGGGGAAAATACCGTGATGGCCGGCCTGGTTGGCATTGCCGGCTCCGCCAAGATCGGCAAGCGCTGCAAGCTCGGCGGCTTTGCCGCTGTCAACGGCCACCTGACCGTCCCCGACGATACGACCCTGGCCGGGCATACCGGCCTGATCACACCGCTGAAGGCCTCCGGCAAGATCATGATGGGCTATCCGGCCCTCGAATACGGCCAGTACCTGCGTGCCTATGCCCATTTCCGCCGTGGTGGCGAATCCGACGAATCTTCACGATGAAACAGCATACCCTCCGCCAGTCCCTCTCTTTCTCCGGTGTCGGCCTGCATACGGGCCGGCCGGTGAACCTGCGCGTGTCGCCCGCTCCCATCGATTTCGGCATCCGCTTCAACCGGACCGACCTGGGGGAGGCGCCCGCAGTGCCGGCCCTGGTGGAATACGTGGGAAAGACGCGTCGCGCCACCTCGCTGTCGTACAAGGGGGTGAAGGTGCTGACCCCGGAGCATTTGCTCTCCGCCCTCTCTGCCCTGGGCGTGGACAATGCCTTGATTGACCTTGACGCCGCGGAAGTGCCGATTCTCGACGGCAGCGCCCACCCGTATGCGGAAGCGATTCAAGCCTGTGGCCTGGTGGAGCAGGACGATGAACGGAACTTCCTGGTCATTGAGAAGACTTTCGTCCATGAAGATCCGCGCAGCGGTTCCCGCATCGTTTTCGAGCCCGCCGACGAGCCCGTTTTCGACGTGACTATCGATTTCGACTCGAAAGTGGTGGGCGTGCAGCATGCGGTTTTCGACGCATCTACCGACTACCGCAGCGAGATCGCGCCCGCCCGCACTTTCTGCTTCCTGCAGGAAGTCCGCTTGCTGCTGAAGCTGGGGCTCATCCGGGGCGGCAGCCTCGACAACGCGCTGGTCGTAGACGAGCAGAAAGGCGGCTATTACGGCGGCAAGCAACCCTATTTCGACAACGAACTGGCCCGGCACAAGTTGCTCGACCTCATCGGGGACATGTCCCTGGCGGGACGCCCCATCCGGGGCCGGATCACGGCCTACAAGCCCGGCCATAAAGTCAATACCCAAGCTCTGAAGAAATACCTCGAATCGATATGATTGATCCCATGACCCAGATACATCCCGGTGCCAAGATTGGCAGAAACGTCGAAATCGCCCCGTTCACGACCATCGCTGAACATGTTGAGATCGGCGACAACTGCTGGATCGGCCCCAACGTGACCATTTTTGATTATGTCCGGCTGGGCGCCGGCTGCCGGGTTTTCCCGGGGGCCGTCCTCGGCGCTATCCCCCAGGATCTCAAGTTCCAGGGCGAGGTGAGCTGGGTGGAAGTCGGCGAACGGACCACGATCCGCGAATGCGCCACCATCAACCGCGGCACCGCGGCCAGCGGCAAGCTGCTGACGAAAGTGGGCAGCGACTGCCTGGTCATGTCGTACGTGCACATCGCCCACGACTGCAAGGTCGGCGACCATTGCATCTTTTCCAGCTTCTCGGCCCTGGCCGGCGAGGTGGACGTGGATGACTGGGCCATTGTTGGCGGCGGCACGATGGTGCACCAGTTCACGCACATCGGCACGCATGCCATGGTGGGCGGCGCATCGGGCGTCAACAAGGACATTCCGCCCTTTGTGGTCACGGGCCGCAATCCGGCGGTCTTCGAGGGGGTCAACCTCATCGGCCTGCGCCGCCGCAATTTCTCGACGGAGGTGATCAATGAGATCAGTTCGATCTACCGCCTGAT
The DNA here is from genome assembly GCA_905233345.1 of uncultured Bacteroidales bacterium. Lineage (GTDB taxonomy): Bacteria > Bacteroidota > Bacteroidia > Bacteroidales > UBA932 > Cacconaster. The sequence goes on along the minus strand of CAJODQ010000002.1, from coordinate 11,030 downwards.
CTACAATGCGGGACTGAATGTGTCGGATGCCTGCCGGCAGGTGGAGGAACTCTTCGCACCGAGCGAGCACCGCGACCAGATCCTTTCATTCATTGAGCATTCACGCCGGGGCATCGTCCGCTGATGGAACCGCACTTTGCATCGGCGCTCCTGACCACGGCGTATTTCCCGCCCGTGGAGTATTTTTTTGCGATCGCGCACAGCGATCGGGTGCTCATTGAGCAGTACGAGGCCTACCAGAAGCAGTCGTGGCGCAACCGTTGCCGCATCCTGGCGGCGGCGGGGCCGGAAGATCTGTCGATTCCGGTGGTGAAGGAGGAGCGGTTGAGCCGTCCGATCCGCGACATCCGCATCGACTACGGCGCGCCCTGGCTGCAGCATCACATCCGGGCCTTCGCGGCGGCTTACAATCACTCGGCCTTCTACGACTACTACGCCGACGACCTGCTTCCGATTCTCGTACGGAAGCCCGTATTCCTCTTCGACTTGAACCTGGCCTTGCTCGAAAAGCTCATGGAATTGCTGGATCTTCATGTCCCCATCTCCTTGACGGAGGAATTCGTCATTCCGGGCTTGACCAGGAATCTCCTTGACGGACGGGAACGGATACAGCCGAAATATAAAAGAGAAAGCCTGCTCGCAGAGTATGGTTGCGAACAGGCTTACTATCAGGTTTTTGTGAATGAGATTCCGGGTCAGGCCCGGAATGACGGGACGCCGTCGTTCATCCCCAATTTGTCGATCCTCGACCTGCTGTCGGCCGAAGGACCGAATGCCGCCTCTTTCCTCAGAATTTGAAGGCCAGCGTGCAGACGACCTTGTTCTGGCTGAACTTGTTCGTGCCGGTAGGGGCCATCTTGAAAGTGGCGTTGTCCACGGACGTGTAGTAGTCCGGATAGAGCGTGAACCGTTCGGAGGAGAAAGCTCCAGCCCAAGCCAGGTCGAGCGATAACCACGCATTCAGATTGAAGCCGAGGCCGGCGCTGAACACATGCGTCGCAGCATCCCCGCACAGATTGTAGGAATACTTGATCGGATCGGTATCTTCCTTGAAAACGGCCGAATGATACTGATAGCCCGTGCGAAGAGAGATCACGGGCGATACCAGCGCCTCCAGACCGACGCGGAAGATGTTGGCGTTGCTGAAATTCTTGCTGATCAAGGCATTGTCGTCCTTGAATTCACTTTCATCACGATTGATGGACGACAGGCGCGTCTGGGAATAGAAAGCCTTTTCGTAATCGGCGCTGATCAGTCCGACGCCCGGAAGGGTATAGGCGATACCGGCGCTCACGCGCATGGGTGATTTCATGCGGTAGGTGTAGATACCGGCAGGGGAAGAAACTGTATAGTTCTTTTTCCCGTCATAGGCCACATCGAAGGCCGTATTCATGGTATAGTCCCATTCGTTTCTCAGCTTGTACCAGGTGGGCGTGGTAAAGGTGGCACCAATCCGGAGACCGCCGACCGGAACCGCGATGACACCGAATTTGAAATTGACGCCCGTACCGGTGGTGCGGAGCCAGAAACTGTTGTCCATGGAGATAAAGTTCCGGGCTTCAAACTGCTTGGGATTATCTGCTTTTTCTTCGTAGAATTCTTCGGTCGTCTGGCTGACGGAAAGCAGATTCACATTCGCGCCGAAATACAGGAAGTCGGAAATGTTCCCGCCGAAGTTGAAGGTGAAATCGTTGGTACCTCCATAGGTCCGCCGATTGAAGCGTTGGTTCAGTTTCCCGCCGATATAGAGTTCGTCGGTGGCGGGATCATAATTCTGGGTGGGAGCGGCGTATCGGTCGCCTACTGTGTAATATTTGTCGTCTACATCCGCCAGTGGTGCCAGGGCGTACGCATTCCAGGCCAGGATGCCGGGCCAGGGGGCATAGGTGTCAAAGTAAGGATCACTGGTATATGCCGGGTCGAGCGAATGCCAGTCATAACCGGACACGCCGTCGGCAATGGCACTCAGCATCGAGGAGTTGCTGGTACTGCCGGATACATTCGCAGCCGAACGGAAATTGTTCCTTTTGTTGTAGACGAAGCCGAAATTGAAGTTGACCAGACCGCTGTAGCGACCGGTATTGAAACTCAGCACGGCGCCCAGGTTTGAGAGGGTAAGACCGGTTTTCCCGCCCGAAGTCTCGGTGCCCAGGTAGTTCACACGGGAATTGCCGATAGTCAGCGAAGGGGTGAACGTAAACTGCGAGTAGCCCATCACGCCGGAGCTGGCCGGATTGATGCTGATGGCGCCCAGGTCGCCGCCCAGGGCCGTAAAGGCATTGCCCATAGCCATGGTACGGGCCGTTCCTTCATACAAGTCCCGTGAAAGCACCAGCGCATCTTCGGCTGTTTGGGCCAGCAAACTGGTTGCAGTCAGGAGAGACAGGAAGAAAAGGGTTATCTTTTTCATGTCAGTTTCATTTAAGGGGTTGTAAAAACTACAGGGAAAGGAGCTTAGCGACGGCCACCGTTGCTGTGTCCGCCACCGCCGCCACTGGAGCCGGTGGAGCCACCACCGCTATAGCCGCCACCCGAAGAGTGGGAGCTGCCGCCGCCGCTGCTGTAGCTTCCGCCCGAGGAGCGGGTGCCGTAGCTGCTACTGCTGCTGGAGCCGCTGTACGTGGAACGGCGGGAAGAAGAAGTCGTGCGGCCGCTGCTGCGGACAGAAGTTCCGGTCGTGGCGCGGGTGCTGACGGTTCCGCCGGAGCTGGTCCTGCGGGTGGTGTAGGCATTGCTTCTGGTGCCGGCGGAACGGGTCGAACGGACTGCTCCGTTGGTCGTGGCTCTATTGTAAGAGGTGTAAACCGCATTGCGATCCCGAGGGCCGGGGCCGGGGGCTACGCCACCGCCACCGCCATGGTAGTGGTGATAATAAGGATAGTCGTACCAACGGTTCCATGCATACCAGCTGCCATAGCCGAAGGCGCCCCAGTACCAGGGATTGCGCCAGCTGTACCAGTAAGGGCTGTAGTAGCCGGAATAATAATAGGGATAGCCATAGTAAGGATATCCGTACCAGGAATTGTACCAGGCATAGTTCCAAGTGTCGTACCAGTAGGGATTGGTGTACCAAGGACTGTCGAATTTGTGGAGGCGGGACGCATAGGTCTCACCTTCCAGCAGTTCGGTCACAACATAGAGATTACCTTCCTCGTCTCTAGCGAGGTACTGGTCGTATTGGCTGCGGGAAGCCCGCGCTTCTTTCTCAGCGATCATCTTGGCCCGGGACTCTTGGGTGGGGCGATAATATATACCGTCGGCATAAGCAGATCCGCTGTAGTTGGCCGACGTACCACAAGAGCTGGCAAGAGCCGCGAAAGCAAGGATTACGAAGAATCCGAATCGTTTGTTTTTCATTTTTCCTCCTGTGTTGGTTAATTTTTGTATTTTTGTACCCTTATTCGACACGCCCAACGCGCGTGCGTTTAAAAGTTGTAAATGCAAATATATCAATTTTTATACCAATAATCAAATGGCAGAGGTATCGAACAAAGAGGTCACGAACCGGGAAGACAATTATTCGCAGTGGTACAATAACTTGGTAGTGAAAGCCGATCTGGCGGAGCAGTCTGCCGTGCGCGGCTGCATGGTCATCAAGCCCTATGGTTATGCCATCTGGGAGAAGATGCAGCGCCAGCTCGACCAGATGTTCAAGGAAACGGGACATGTGAACGCCTATTTCCCGCTGTTCATCCCCAAATCGTTCCTGAGCCGGGAAGCCGAACATGTGGAAGGCTTCGCCAAGGAGTGCGCCGTGGTGACGCACCATCGCCTCAAAGTGGCGCCTGACGGCAAAGGCGTGGTGGTCGATCCCGACGCGAAGCTCGAAGAAGAGCTGATCGTGCGCCCGACCTCCGAGACCATCATCTGGAACACCTACAAGAACTGGATCAAGTCGTGGCGCGACCTGCCGATCCTGTGCAACCAGTGGGCCAACGTGGTGCGCTGGGAGATGCGTACCCGCCTCTTCCTCCGGACCGCCGAGTTCCTGTGGCAGGAAGGCCACACCGCCCACGCCACCTACGACGAGGCTGTGGCAGAGGCGCAGAAGATGGTGAACGTGTATGCGAAGTTCGCCCGCGAGTTCATGGCCATGCCGGTGGTCATCGGCCACAAGTCCGAGACAGAGCGCTTCGCCGGTGCTCTCGACACCTACAGCATCGAGGCCATGATGCAGGACGGCAAGGCCCTGCAGGCCGGTACCTCGCACTTCCTCGGCCAGAATTTCGCCAAGGCCTTCGACGTGCAGTTCGCCAACAAGGAAGGCAAGCTCGAATATGTGTGGGCCACGTCCTGGGGCGTCTCGACGCGCCTGATGGGTGCGCTGATCATGTGCCACAGCGACAACAACGGTCTCGTGCTTCCGCCGGCCCTCGCCCCGATCCAGGTGGTGATGGTGCCCATCTACAAGAAAGACGAAGAGCGCGAAGCCATCCTTGCGCGCATGGACGAATTGAAGAAGGAGTTTGAGGCGAAGGGCCTCAGCGTGAAGATCGACGACCGCGACAACCTCCGTCCGGGCTTCAAGTTCGCCGAATGGGAGCTCAAGGGCGTGCCGGTGCGTGTGGTCATCGGCCCGCGCGACCTGGAAGGCGGCCACGTGGAGCTCGCCCGTCGCGACACCTCCACCAAGGAAAACATCTCGCAAGAAGGCCTGGCTGACCACATCGCCGCGCTGATGGACGAGATCCAGCAGAACATGTACGCCAAGGCGCTGAAGTTCCGCGACGAGAATATCCGCAAGGTCGACACCTGGGAGGAATTTCAGACCGAGATCGAGAAGGGCGGTTTCCTGCTCTGCCACTGGGACGGCACGCCGGAGACCGAAGAGAAGATCAAGGACCTGACCAAGGCGACCATCCGCTGCATCCCCATCGACTCCTGTGTGTGCGAGGAGGAAGGCAAGTGCGTCTACAGTGGCAAGCCTTCCCACCGCCGCGTGATTTTTGCAAGAGCTTACTAATCAACGATATCATGAAAAGACTGCTGTTGGCCGCTTGTGCCCTTTTGACAAGCTTTGCCCTCTTCGCCGGGACGGCGCCCGCCACGGATACGGCGGCCGCCGCGAAGCCGAAGGCGGAATGGAAAAAAGGTATTTCCACGACCATCGGCTTTTCACAACTCTCGCTGACCAACTGGGCGGCCGGTGGTGCCGGGCAGCTCACCCTCAACACTTTCGCCGATTTTTACGCCGACATGACCAAGGGCCGTTTCATCTGGTCGAACGAACTGCAGGCCGGCTACGGCTTCATCGAGAGTTTCGACACGGGCTACAAGAAGAGTGACGACCGGCTGATTCTCGACAGCAAGTTCGGCTACAAGGCGGCCGAGAAAATCTATGTCTCAGTCATCTATAATTTCCGGACCCAGTTTGCCCGCGGTTACTCCGGCGACGAGATCGTGTCGAATATCCTGGCACCGGCCTATACCTCGCTGGGTTTCGGTATCGATTATGCCCCGGCCAAGAATGTCTCCATCAACTTCGCCCCGCTGACGGGCAAGGTCACGATGGTCAAAGAACCGGAGCTCCGCTCGCGCTACGGCAACGCGTTCGACCAGTTTGCCCGTTTCGAACTGGGTGCCCAGCTGAAGATCGACTCCAAGCTCGAGGTGGAAAACTTCAAGGTGGGCACTACGCTGGTACTCTTCTCGGATTATCTCAACAAACCCCTGAACATCAAGATCAACTGGGATGTGAACGCCGAGGCGAAGATCTCGAAGTTCTTCTCCGTGACGCTCCGCACCAACATGATCTACGACGACAACGTGGTCCTCAACAAGACGAAGATCCTGCCCAACGGCGAGGAGATCGAATACCAGGCGGCCGGCATCCAGTTCAAGGAACTCTTCTCCATCGGCTTCACCTATACGATCGGAGAGAAGAAAAAGAAATAACGGGTCATGCAGGAGCGCTTCGACAGCACCCTGGCGCGGCTTTGGGCCGATGGGACCGGTGGCCGTGTGCTGCTGGCCGTCAGCGGCGGCATCGACTCGATGACGATGGCAGACCTCTTTCTGCATAGTGCGCTGCGGCCTTCCCTGGCCGTGGCGCATTTCAATTTTCATTTGCGCGGGGCCGACAGCGACGGCGACGAGGTGCTGGTGCGCGACTGGTGCGAGAAGCACAGGGTTCCGTTTTTCCGGCAGGAGGCCGACACACTGGTGTATGCCCGGGAGCACGGACTCTCCATCGAAATGGCGGCGCGCCAGCTGCGTTACGATTGGTTCGCGGCGCTGTGCCGGGAGCAGGGTTTCACGCACCTGGCCGTAGCGCACAACCTCGACGACAATGCCGAGACGCTGCTGCTGCACCTGCTGCGCGGCACGGGTTTGCGCGGCCTCTGCGGCATCCGGGACAATGTGCCCCTGCCGGGCGCGGAGGGCGTACGGCTCATCCGTCCGCTGCTGGGCTTCTCGCGCAAAGAGATCGAGGCCTATGCTGTGCGGGAAGGGGTATCCTTCCGCATCGACGCGACCAACGCGGATGTCGCGTATGCGCGCAACCGCATCCGCAACCGGGTTTTCCCCGAGCTGGCGGCCATCAATCCCTCGTTCCTGCAGACCTTCGGGCGGGAGATGCGGCAGTTCCGGGAGGCGGAGCAACTGCTCGACGCGGTGTTCGAGGCGGGACGGGGCGAGATCGGCCGGGTGCAGGACGGGGTACTTTATCTCGACATTCCGGCCCTGCAACAGAAGGCGCAACGGGGCTGGTGGCTTTATAAGTTGTTGGAAGGCTGCGGATTCAATGCGGACCAGCTGGCGCAGATCGAGGCGGCGCTGGATGCACAGAGCGGCCGGGAATTCCTGTCGCTGACGCACCGGCTGGTGAAAGACCGCCGGGAACTGCGGGTGTATCCACTTTCTCAAGACAATCTGACAGCCCGACTCGACGTGCGGACCTTCTCCGTGACACCGGGCTTCGATCCGAAACAGAAACCGGAGGACGTTCTTTTCATCGATGCAGACCGAGTGTGGCTGCCGCTCTCAGCGCGAGCTCCTCAACCCGGCGACCGCTTCCGCCCCTTCGGGATGCATAGCGGCAGCAAACTCCTGAGCGATTTCTTCACCGACCTGAAGCTAGACGTGGCGCAGAAGGAGCGGGAAGTGGTGGTCACCACGCGCAATGAAAATGGCGACGAGGTCATCGTCGCCATCCTCGGCCGTCGCATCGACGACCGTTTCAAAATCACGCCGCAGACACGGACGGTCGCGGCTATTTCACGCAATTAAAAGCGCACATGCCAGCTGATGCTGGGCAGGATGGGGAGCAGCGAGATCAGGTTCCATGCATGCGTGTCGGGGTTGTAGCGCAGCATGAACGGATTGTGCCGGTTCAGCAGGTTGTAGACCCCCAGCCCGATCTCATGCTTTGCATGGCGCCCCTGAATGTCCAGATGCAGCGCCGCATCCCAACGGATGTAAGCGGGCAGTTCATAGTTGTTGAGCGCCGAAATCATCGGCAGTGCGAGCAGTTCTTTTTGCCCGATAAAGAAAGCGGGCAGCGAACCGTCCTGCAGGGTCTCCCAGCTGCCGCTCTGGTAGGTGAACAGGGTATTGAATCCCAAAGCCATTTTTTCCCGTCTCAACATCGTCCAGTCGAGTGACGCATTGGCAATGTGGCGCCGGTCGTACTTGGCCGGGAAGCGCCGGCCATGATTCAGGTCGGGGAACATCCGGTCGGTCTTCGACCAGGTGTAGGACATGCGCCAGGAGAGCACCTCGCCGTCTTTCTCGTAGAGAAACTCCGCGCCATAGGAGGTTCCTTCCCCGACGCTGATGTTCTCGTGCCAGCCGGCCTGGGCCGAGCTGAAGAACTGGGTCGCGTCGCCGTAATACACCAGGTTCCGCATCAGCTTGTAGAAAGCGCCCGCCCGGAACGTATGGTTGCCGAAGCCGCCAAAAAAGCCGCCGTAGCCCTGCAGGGCCTGCTCTGGCGGATTCGTCGCATCTGAAGGAACCACCATGTCGACCGACCAGCCGAGCGGAATTCCTTCCAGGGTGTGATAATATTGTGTAAGCGCATCGGCCGTAACTTCCAGTCCGAACTGGGGAACCAGGTGGAAGCGCGCGGTGAGGCTTCCTTCCGGATGGAACAGCCAGCCCGACTGTCCGCCCTGCCCGCCGACCCCGTATGCATAGGCATTGCCGCGCAGCGCCAGCCGGATGAGCAGCCGTTCAGGCACGACGTACTCCAATTGCCCGTGCAGTGTGGTGAGCACCGTGTTCATGTAGGAATCCACCAGCAGCGATTCCTCTGCCTGTTTGTGGGAGCTTCCGTCGAAACGCCGGGACGAGCCGGGGTTGAAGCGCGCCCCGCGCACCTTCAGGCCGAATTGCGACGACCAGCGGCCCCAGGCTTTTGTGGCCGTGCTGGTCAGTGTCAGTTCCTGGACCGTGCTCCGCAGCTGGTATTTGTTGTAGCTGCCGTCCAGGATGGTTTCTTGCTCCTGTCTTCCCCCATGATGGTTGTACGAAAGGGTCGTGTGCAGCTGGTCCAGGCCGGGTACGATTCGCGTGTCCCAGCAGAGATTGGCCAGCGCATTGCTCCAGCCCATGCCGTCGGTCGTGTTTCCGCTCATGATGAAGTGATAGCGGTCGAGGCTGCCGAACAGCGACAGGGAGAGCTCGTTGTCCGGATTCATCCGCCAGGCCACTTTCCCAAACGCGTCGCCCACGGTCGCCCCGAAATCCTGCAGCACATCCTGGTAGCGGTTGATGGTGCTCCGCAGGGCCTTGTATTCGAGCCCGAGCGGCGAAATGCGCAGCGAAGCAATCAACGATACCTTGTTCTTCACGATGGGAGTGCTCACGCTCCCGGAAGCCAGGAAAGGCGTCAGCGAACCCTCTCCGTGCACCTTCGCAAAGTCCCCGGTCTTCGTTTTCAGCCGGATGTGCGAGGCTGTGAAGTTGCCTTCCTCCGAGCTGAAGCCACCGGCGTGGAACTCCGTCGCCCCGATCACTTCGCCGGGATAGATGGTCGTGAAGCCCAGCAGGTGGCTGATGCCGTAGAGCGGCATTCCGTCGAGCGTCATCAGGTTCGAACCCATGTTGCCGCCGCGCACGTAGATGGCCGATCCGCCCTCGCCGCCCATCGCCACGCCGGGGAGTGTCTGGATGTATTTGATGGCGTCGCCGTCGCCCATCGGGCTCACCACCCGCCGCGTCTTCAGCGGGTCGATGCGGTAGCCGTCGGCCCGCACCCGCTGCACCCGGTCTGCGACCTTCACTGCCTCCGGCAGCGTGTCGCGCAGGGTCGTCTGGGGTTGGGCGGACAACAGGTTTGTGCCCAGAAGTATGCATAGCAGGAGCAGAAAACGATGCTTGTTCATGGAGAAGGAGTGCATTAGAGTGCGGGGAGTCGGGCGGGGTAGGGTGAATAGGGAACATATCCAGCCATCCAATAATAGCCCCATTTCAAGTCACAATCATGTCGTAGGGTACTGACAGCTCCGAAAATGCCATAGCCACCCTTAACATTTGAATAACCACTGGCTTCTCCATAGAGTGTTGACAGCAGGTCTCCTTCTGCATTGACAAGCGCCGCTTGTACGCTGCGAAGATAACGGTCGTATTCTTCTGAAACCGAGCAGAAATATAGGACGGGATGCGCTTGCTTCAAATCAGTTTTCCCCCAGAAATTGTATTCAAAGTCACCGACAATTACAAAATAACGTGTAACATCTATTGTATAAGGTTTTTCATGATATGAAATCGTCCTGGTCTCATATATATTCCTTAAACCGTTGTCATAGTTTTCGGGGTAGTCGATTCGAAGGTAGCCATCATGCAGGGCCAATCCTTCATAGTATTTTTTGATGATGCGTTCATACTTGGGTTTGATGGCAGTATCAGGGATTGCTGGTTCGGTCGCAACCTGATAACTGCGCCCATTCTCATTTACCTTGTCAACCAGCAGATGGTTCGTGGCCAGTTCCCGGATGGGAGCGATGATGCCCGTGGAATCTTCCATACGGCCCAAAATATAGAGATGGTGATGTGCCCTCAGCGGGTAGATGTTACCCCAAGAAAGCGAGTCCAGCCTGAATGACATCCCTGGCATTTCGGCATTCAAAGTCTTCCCCCCTAACTGTTTCACTTGTTCATAGGAAGACATGACAATATCTTGCATCCATAAACAATCTCGAAGATAAGGATAGTATGAAACAGTATTCGAGATGACCCCAATTTCTTTTGTTCGCTCCTCGGGAGGAATCATGATCGATTGGAAAGCGAAATATCCTGGCATTTTTGTCGTTGCTTCCAAACTTTCGCGTCCGGGTATGTCTACCTGCAGGGTATAGGTCTCTCCGTCTTTCGGCTCCAGATGCCGTTCGTAAAGACCTTCTCCCAGGTTTTCAAACTTAAAGCCATTGATAGATACAATCGCATTGGTCACCGGCTCGAACTGCTCTTCTCCCGTGCAGCCGGAGTATAACAGAAGCACTTGCTGGTAGGCATTACCTTTCTCCAGGATGCACTTGACAAATATCTTCCGTTCATCCGGCGGATTGATCTCCACCGGCTGCACGCACCCTGTGGCCGCCAGCAACAAGCCAACGGCCAACAGCGTGAACAGGCAAAGTCTCTTCATACAGGTATTAGATGCAAAATACATCATGGATGTTGAGAAGGATCAAATTCAGGGTATGCAAAGTTACAGGTGAAGCGATAGTAACTACCCAACAAAATGCTCTCATTTGAAAGAATGTAATCGGCCCCAAAGCGATGTCTGTGGCACTTTTTTACATGCTGCGGAATTGTTGATGCTCTCAATAGTTGTATTTATCTGGTTTTCAATGGATTAAAAATGAGTGTTGGCGCAATGTGCGTCCGCTGTCATAACTTGTTGATATTGAGTTGTTTTCAAATATTTTCCGATTGTTTTCTCCAAGCTCTTCCCATGCAGAGCCTAAAGTTTAACCGGGAATATAATTATCAATATATCGTTAAAAACTTAGAAACTGTATAATTTTCAACTCATTACAACAACAATAGCCCGTTTCTGGGTGCCAGAGACACCCGCCGAACGA
>CAJODQ010000001.1:81176-94147 GCA_905233345.1 uncultured Bacteroidales bacterium | reverse complement strand
TCAAGCTCCGCATCCGCGGTGTCGTCACTGTGTTCACGATGGCCGTGTTCGCGTTCCCGTACAGCAAGGGCCGGCGTGCCTATCTGTTCCGCCACCAGATAAACACGGAAGAAGGCAGCAAGTATACGCAGGACAAGGCAGACAAGTATGCTGAGGAACTGGCTGCGTTACAGCCATATCCGGGTGCGTTCGGATGTTTCGAGGTCGACGTCTACACGGTGGACAAGCGGTCGACGGTGACCGTCAAGGGCGTCCACTACTCCGTGCCCGACAACCTTGTGAGCCAGGCGATACCGGTCAAGCTCTACAGTGAGAAGATCGTCGCCTGCGACAGCTCGGGGAAGGCCGTTGCCAAGCACGAGCGCAGCTATAGGGCCGGTGACTATGTCGTGGACATCAACCATTACTAGAACACGCTCATGAAGAAGACCGGGGCGCTGGAACACTCAGAGGCGTTCCAGCAGCTGCCACGGGCCATGCAGGACCTCTTCCGGGTCCACTTCATGTCAAACGGGAAGGACTTCCTCCGGCTGCTGCAATATGTCAGGGACAACGGACTCGGTTATGAGGAGATCCTCTCCGCAGCAGCCGAGGCACGCAAGCGGGGTCTGAAGCGGCTGACTTCCGACCATATCCGGACCGCCCTCTCCACGATGAACGCCGAAGACGCAAGCCTCAAGGAAGAGCAAAAAAACGATGACTTTCTGGAGATAGAGCTCGGCTCGGAAGACGTCCTCCGACAACTGGAATGTGCAATGGAAAAAGGGGCCATAAAATAACGGGATGAGAACCATAATGAACCAAATAACTGAAAACGAGATATTTGCACAATACGCAAGAGAGTTGAAGCTCCCGACCTTCAGGGAGAATCTGGATGACAAGATCGCCGAGGCGACGGCCGGGCAATGGGGATACCGCAAGTTCCTGTGCGAACTGATGCGGATCGAGGTAGAACACAGGTCAGAGAACCGTACGCACCAGCGAATCAAGAAAGGGAACTTCCCGCAGATGAAGTACTTGAACGAACTCGTAAGAGAGGATCTTCCGGCGGACTGCCGGAACCTCCTCCCCGAACTGGAGACACTTAACTTCATCCGCGAAGGCCGCAATGTGGTGATGTACGGCAACCCCGGAACCGGCAAGACACATACAGCCATCGGTCTGGGAATACAGGCTTGCCTTGAAGGATATACCGTCTACTTCTCGTCTGTTCCACAGCTTCTTACACAAATACGGGAAGCGCAATCGTCCAAGACCCTGACCGTCCTGCGGAGGCGCTTCATGAGCTATGACCTGGTCATCTGCGACGAGTTCGGCTATGTCTCCATGGACAAGGATGGCGGCGAGCAGATCTTCAACCACCTGTCCCTGCGAGCTGGAAAAAAGGCCACGATAACCACCACCAACCTTCCGTTTACCCGCTGGGAGGAAATAATAAAGGACAAAGCACTCTGCTCTGCCCTCGTCGATCGGCTCTGCCACAAAGCCTATCTTATCAATATGACCGGACCTTCCTACCGTGTTAAAGAAACCAAAATGATGCTTGAAAAATTGCTTTAAACAGATGTTTGCTTACCTTTGTAATCAGCCCACCAGACTGGTCCCTTTTTCTATTACAATCTGGGGGAAATCCAAATTACAGTCTACAGATATGAAAAAAGCATTGCTATTATTATTCATCCTTTTTACAGGATTGTGTTTCGTTTCATGCTCTGATATTTCAGAAACCAAACTTAAAGGAGAGTGGGTGGCTTCTGATGTGACATTTATATTAAACGGTGAGCAGGTAGATTGGTCTTATTATGGCTTGGTCTATTCCCTTTCTTTCAAGGACGATAATACCGTTGTACTCAGGGTTGGCACATACTTCTCAGATGAGGGGTGGAAGCTTGAAGAAGACGACATAAGTATAGTATGTTTTACTGTAATTAGCAATTATTATGTCGAGGATGGTGTTGTTCATTGTTCATTCAAGAATAGGGAGTATATTTATTCGGGCGGAGATTTAGTTTTCTCAAATCAGGGAGACTATGGGCTTGATGAAACAATAGTCCATTACAAGAAGAAATAGTGTCTAAAGGATTCATATTAAGGCTTGAGCAATCAAGCCTTTTTTGTTTTTATGAGACGGATTTGTTAACTTTGAAAGAATCAACTTTTTGAGCCATGAAAAGAATCGTTACTGTCTTGATGCTGGCAATGTTTTCTTTGCTCTTTTCTTGTCAGCAGCCTACCTTGTTGTCAGTCAGCCAGACTGCCTTATCCTTTGAAAATAGTGGAGGCAACCAATCCGTAACGCTCACGGCAAACAAGGTATGGACAGCCAGTTCAAATCAAGGATGGCTTAGGGTATCACCTTCTTCTGGCGAGGGCAATGCAACGCTGTCCATATCGGGTGACGGGAACACCACATATGATACCAGGACGGGAACCATAACGATTGTCTCAGAGGAACTGACGCAAATCATTACCGTCACTCAGGCTGAAGGAAAAGGATTGATTCTATCACAGACGGAATACAACCTTACCAACGAGGCGCAAACCATAGATGTTACGGTACAGGCAAATGTTCAATATACCGTAACGATTGACGATGCCTGTAAGAAATGGATTAAACAAGAATCTACTAAAGGATTATCTTCAAGTACCATCAAGTTTGCCATTTCAAAGAACGAAGAGTACGATGGCAGGGAGGGTAAGATTACCATCAAGCAAACGGATGGTTCTCTGTCAGGAACGGTGGTTGTGAAGCAAAGCCAAACTAATGGGCTGTTCGTATCCACACCTGAATATTCTTTGTCTAACGAGAAACATACTCTTACTGTTGAAGTCAAATCCAACATCGAATTTGAGGTAAAGCCAGAAGTAGACTGGATTCGCCACATAGGGACGAAGGGGTTAAAGGCATCTCAGATAACCCTTGAAGTTGCAGCAAACGACAATTATGATAGCAGAGAAGGCACGGTTAGCGTAAAGCAGAAGGATGGTGGCCTCACTGGTACAATTACAATAAAGCAAGATGCCAAACTAGGGCTTCTGCTGTCAGAAACCAACTTTGAGTTGACGAATGATTCACAGAACATCAGTTTTGAGGTAAAGTATAATGTGCCTTTCGATGTGGTGATACCTGAGGATTGCAAATCTTGGATTACCCAGATTAGCACAAAGGGGCTTGAATCGAAGTACCTAACATTCTCCATCGCAAAGAATGACACATACGACAATCGTGAGGGTTCTATTACAATTAAGCAAAAGAATGGCTCTCTAAGTGGGACTGTAGCAATTCGACAGGCCCAAACTAATGGGTTGATTGCCGAGAAATCCGAGTATGAAGTATCTGATAAGGAACAATCGTTGGATATAAAAGTCAAATCGAATATCGAGTATGAGGTACAAATAGACGATTCATGCAAGGAGTGGATAAACAGAGTCCAGACGAAGGGTTTGACAGAATCTACGGTTTCGTTGATGATAGCCGAAAATTCAAGTTACGAATCAAGAATAGGTATCATTATTTTACAGAGAGACGAACTAGAAGAGCGCATAATTATTTGCCAAAAAGGGAAGGTTCCCACTTTTGGAACAACCGCAGACATTGTTGACCTTGGATTGAGTGTAAAATGGTCAAGTTGGAATTTAGGAGCATCTGCCCCTCAGGAGTATGGTGGGTATTATGGCATGGGTGACCCAACAGGAGACCTTACTTCCACAAACGATGAAGACTATTATTATGTATATCATACATCAATTTCTGGGACAGAATATGATATTGCTCATGTTCAATGGAAAGACCTCTGGCGGCTTCCAACCGTTGCTGAATTAGAAGAATTACGAGACAAATGCTCCTGGCAGCATGACCAATATGTAGAAGGTGTTAGAGGGAGCATTGCAACAGGCCCTAATGGTAATTCTATTTTCATTCCATATGCGGGTGTGAGGAGTGGCGCGTCGATGCTTTTTGTCGGTGGTCATGCAAGTATTTGGTCAGGTTTCGCTGGTTCCGAACAGTATAGTCGGGGGTATATGGATATGGATATTTATTCTTCTGGCTATTTTTATATGAATGGGGCAGAAGTGTCCTTGGGGCAAACAGTTAGACCTGTTTACGGAGAACTTCCAGTACCCACACCCGCACCCGCACCTGAAATCGTTGACTTAGGATTAAGCGTTAAGTGGGCGGACTGTAATGTGGGAGCAACAAGCCCTGAGAATTATGGTTATTACTTCTCATGGGCGGAGACCCAGAATAAGGAGGATTACTCGTATTCGACCTACAAGTTTTATACAGGCGAAGGCTTTTCGAAATATAATGGGATTGATAATAAAACTGAATTGGACTTGGAGGATGATGCCGCGTATACTGCATGGGGTGGCAATTGGCGTACTCCTTCGGAAGCAGAATGGGTAGAGTTGATGACAGAATGTTCCTGGGAGTGGACAACTGTCAATGGTGTTTATGGATATAGGATTACAAGCAAGAAAGATGGGTTCAAGGGTAATAATATCTTTTTGCCAGCAACTGGCTTCTATTCGGGAACATATTTCTACCAGCAAAGTACGATATATTCTGGAGTTGCGTATGGAACTTATTTAACCTCTTCTCTTTCAACTGAGTTTTCATTTAGTGATGAGTTTTATAGAATAGAAAAAGGATGGGGCAGAACTGATGGACACACAGTACGGGCTGTTTATGCCCCACGCACTAGCTCAACGCCAGAAATTGTTGACTTAGGATTAAGCGTTAAGTGGGCGGACTGTAATGTGGGAGCAACAAGTCCTGAAAAGTATGGATATTACTTTGCTTGGGCAGAGACTCAGAATAAGGATGACTACTCATATAGCAGTTATAAGTATTACACAGGAGACGGCTTCTCGAAATATAATGGGATTGACAATAAAACTGAATTGGATTTGGAGGACGATGCTGCATATGCCGCATTTGGTGATTATTGGCGTACTCCTACTGAAGCGGAATGGGTAGAGTTGGCGACAGAGTGCACATGGGTATGGACAACCGTCAATGATGTTTATGGATATAGGATAACGAGTAATAAAGAAGGATTCAAAGGAAACAGTATCTTCTTACCCGCTACTGGTTACTATTCGGGAACATATTTCTACCAACTAGGAGTTTATCCTGGAGTTTCTTATGGAACTTATTTAACGACTTCTCTTTCCACAGAGTTCTCATTTAGCGATGAGTTTTACCGAATAGAAAGAGGGTGGACAAGAACAGATGGACATACCGTTCGTCCTGTATGGAGAAAGAAATAGTTTTCATTTGTCAAAATATGTCTGCTATGAAAAGAGTATTCAGTATCATATTGAGTATAATAACGGGCTTGCTATTCGTATCCTGTGAACAGCCCACAATGCTATCCGTCAGTCAAACTGCCTTATCCTTCGACAACGGTGGTGGCAATCAGTCCGTGACGATTACAGCAAACAAGGTGTGGACTGCCAGTTCCAATCAAGGCTGGCTCAGAGTATCACCTTCTTCTGGTGAAGGAACGGCAACGCTGTCCGTATCTTGCGAAGCCAACACAACGTATGATTCCAGAACAGGCACGATAACCATTAAATCCGAGGAACTGACTCAAACCATTTCTGTCACTCAGGCGGAGGGTCAAGGCTTGCTTGTCTCACAAGTGGAATACAATCTCTCCAATGAGGCACAGACCATTTCTGTTGAGGTGAAAGCCAACGTTCAATATATGGTGGACATTGATGCTGCTTGTAGGGATTGGATTAAGCAGGAATCAACAAAGGGATTGTCATCAAACACAATAAAGTTTGCTATATCCAAGAATGAGAATTACGATGGCAGGGAGGGTAAGATTACCATAAGACAAGCAAACGGCAATCTTTCGGCTACTGTTATTGTTAAGCAGAGCCAAACTAATGGGTTGTTCGCTGAGAAGACGGAGTACGAGGTATCCTATGAAGAACAGCAATTGAATATCAAGGTTAAGTCGAATGTGGACTATGATGTTCAGATTGATGATGCTTGCAAAGACTGGATTAGCAGAGTCCAGACAAAGGGCTTGGTTGAATCAACGGTGAGTCTTGCTATCGCAAAGAATGAAGAAGTTGAAAGAGAAGGAAAGGTTATATTGAAGTATGGGGGGATTGAAGAAACCATTAGAATCAAGCAAGGCGAAGGCTTTGTTGAATTCGAAGATGAGAACTTCAAGGCGTATTGCTTGAAGGAGTATGACATTAATAAGGATGGAAAGATTTCTTGTACAGAGGCGATGCGAATCACTTATATTGAAGTCTCACACGTATCATCCCTTAAAGGTATCGAATTAATGCCGAATCTTGACACATTGAGGTGTTATAATGGGGAATTAAAGTCAATAGATGTAAGCAAAAATGTTAAATTAACTCGTTTTGATTGTCAGAGTAATCAATTGACTAACATGGATGTATCGCAGAATACAGCACTTACCTATTTAAACTGCGATTCTAATCAATTGACGAGCCTAGATGTCAGCAATTGCCCGCAAATGCTTCTTCTGCACTGTGATAAAAACCAACTTGCGAGTTTAGATGTAAGCAAGAACGCGGAATTAAAAGAATTGTGGTGCGATAATAATCAACTGACGAGCTTGGATGTCAGTAATTGCCCACAAATGCGTCTCCTGTCCTGTGGTAAAAACCAACTTGCGAGTTTGGATGTTTCAAATAAAACAAAACTGTCGAGTTTATTTTGTGGCGGCAATTACTTGAAGACACTTGATGTCAGCAACTGCTTAGAGTTGTCTAACCTGGACTGTAATGATAATCAGATTACGAGTTTGGATTTATCGAAGAACACAAAACTGTCGAGTTTATATTGTGGTGGCAATTACTTGAAGACACTTGATGTCAGTAATTGTGCTATCTTTAGTCTTAATGTCAGTAATAGCACTTTCTTGACAGAATTAATCTTGGAT
Source organism: uncultured Bacteroidales bacterium (assembly GCA_905233345.1). GTDB lineage: Bacteria > Bacteroidota > Bacteroidia > Bacteroidales > UBA932 > Cacconaster. The sequence continues at coordinate 87,209 of CAJODQ010000001.1, read as the reverse complement.
TCGGACGCAACGAAGAGAAGGGGGGGGCTCATCGTTAGTAATTGCACATCATTGACTGCATTAGATTGTAATGGTCTTCAATTTACACAGATTAATGCTAGTAATTGCACCTCTCTAACAGAATTAAGCTGTGACTGTTTCGAGCAACAACCCAGTATTTTGTACACCTTCCTTGTAGATAATTGTACTGCTTTGAAAAAATTGAACTGTAATAGGCGTTACGGTTATCGCGAACTCGATATTAGCAGTTGCTTGGGATTGGAAATACTTAATTGTAATCACGGGGGGCTGTCCAGTCTCAATGTTAGTAAGAATACTGCCTTAAAAGAATTGTGGTGCGATAACAATCAGTTGAAGAGCCTGGATGTGAGCAATAATACTGCTCTGACAAGTTTGTTCTGCCATAACAATCAATTGACAAGTTTGGATGTGAGCCAAAACACGGCATTGACAACGCTATGGTGTTTTAACAATTATCGGCTGAGGGAGATTTGGTTAAAAAATGGGCAAACAATAACAGACTTCCAATACGACACAGATGTTGCAACAATCAAATATAAATAAGACGAAGGCTCAGGAACCAACCCTGAGCCTTTTCTTTGTTTGTAAAGTGGATTTTCATTAACTTTGAAAGAATCAAATAATTGACGATGAAAAAGACAATCAAGTTACTTCTTGTCGCAACGCTGATAGCTTGTGGCACAGTCCTTTGTCAAGCAAGCGACATTAAGATCAAGTCCGGCAAGATGCCAAAATTCTCGGCCGAACAGACGATAAGCCTCGAAGTCGACTACTCCAAGGCGACATGGGATGAGTCTGGTTCCCTGAAACGTTTCTATTACAAGGAATACAGGGACGAATTCTTCGAAAGCGAAATGGCCGAAGCTTACGAAACCTTCATCCAGAAAATGAACGAAATGTTCGCTGACGGCTTTAAGCAGGCGGGATCTTTACTCGTGGTTGATGGAGATGCAGATTATTCCTTGTTTGTCACCATTAAGAACTTCCACGAATCACGCCATATGTGGGACCGAACCACTGACGTGTTTGGAGAGGCGGAGCTTATTGACAATGCTACCGGCGAGGTGGTTTGCGTGATTGATATTAATGGCATCGAAGGAGATGAGATACAAGACCGAGAACAGGGTACTATCAGCGCAATGGAAAATACTGGATGGTCCATCTCCCATCGTATGAAGAAGTCAGTTGATAATATCAAAAACAAAAAGAATAAAAATTTTAACGATGGTATTTATAAGAATAGAAAGTAAGGGGAAAGAGGAGAGACTATTAATCATATAACATTGCTCAGAAAGATTGTTAACCATTATTCGATATCTGCGACCAATTCTTCAAATAGTGCCTTTGAGGGACATTGGGAGTGGAAGGTTCGAGTAGAGCGTACGAGATTTAGAAAAGATTGCTAACTTTGGGAATAGAAAGTGAAGGGAATAATATCCCTGTTGACATAAAAAGTAGACAGTTTGTGCCGTTATTTGTGGCCGTATGGTGATGATGGCGAAATGAGCTACAAACCAAGGATCCTTTATCCGAAGGGGATTAGCGAGGAGAGAGCTATGTATAAAACCGATTTATATCCCCTGATCTTTCCCCCTGATTTCCGTTAAAACGGCCACAAATCAGCTTTAAAACATTCTAAAACTGCGACTTTTTTGCGACTACTACCAAAAAGAAAAGCACCTACATTTCTGTAAGTGCTTGATTATCAGTTGCTCCTCAAGTAGGACTTGAACCTACGACCCCCTGATTAACAGTCAGGTGCTCTAACCAACTGAGCTATTGAGGAAGGTTGTTCCCGTGTTGGGACTGCAAATGTAGAACATTTTCACGGGAACGCAAAATTTTTCTTAAAATTTTTGTTTGAAGGCATCCCAGTCGTAGTACGGCCAGTTTTCAGTGTCCAGCGGGAGGCGGGCCTCCTGGCCATTGAGCAGCACCTTGAAGAGGATCTTCGGCGACTTCTTCGACTGGTAGAAGACAAAGTGCAGGTTGGCGCCCATGGGGACGTCCTGCAGGCGGCACCAAACCGGGATGTCGTCGCCACATTCCACGTCGTGGTTGTAGCCGTTCACGCCCAGGCACATGAGCAGCGGCAGGAAGGTGTAGTCGTGGCCGAATCGCAGGTCGGCGCCGCGCTGGCTGGCGGCGATGCGGGCATCCGCCTTCTCGATGATGTCTTTCACGATGGGCATGTAGCCTTCATGCGTGGGCCAGGCATACATGTAGAACTGGAAGCAGTCGACCTTCCAGAGGTCGATGCGCTCGTCGTGCGTGAAGATGTCGTTGAAATCCAGGTCGGTGTCGAGGCTGTTCATGCCGGCGCCGAAGAAATACAGGTAGGAGACCAGGCTCCACATGTCTTTCTCCTCCACCGTGGCCTTGGGATCGTTGAACAGTCGCGCCAAGATGGCCCGGTAGTCGACGGTGCGCTCGACATATTCCTCCCAGGTCTCCGAGAAGCGGAGCGGCGTCATGGGCACTTCCTTCACGCGGAAAGGATTGTGGCTGTCAAGCGGCAGGATGGCCGGCAGGAACACATAGCCGAAGTTCTCGAAGATGTCGAGCTTGGGGTTCATCCCTTTCAGGCCCAGGCAGAACGACGACATGGTCATCACGCAGCGTGTGGAAGTGGAGACCCAGGCCCGGACTGCGGCTTCCCCTTTGAAGACCTCGGGGAAATTCTTGTACATGCGCTCCGCCAGCTCCTGTTGCTGCTGCCAGCCCTTGCGCGAGAGGTCGCCCACGCGGTAGCGGACGTCCGGATACAGGCTGTCGAAGCGACGCTTGTAGTCCTTACCGAGTTCCGTGAGGTTGCCCTGGTCGGCCGCGGTGCTCAAGACCGTGCGCAGGCGCTCGTACATGTCGCTTTGCCAGGCGTAGCGCGCGCCGTGACGGCCATAATGGCTGATATAAAAGGGCTTGTATCCCTTGGGTGCTGCGGTGAGCGCGACGGGCCCGGTGGGGCAGAGGTAGTCGGTGCCTGCGAGGAACTCGGGATGGGCTTCCAATTGCATGAGATAGTCGGGCTGCTGGGCACCGGCCAGGAAGGCGGTGGACAGAAGGAGCAGCCCTGCGATGAAAAGTCGTTTGATCATAGTTATCGGATGGTTTGGTTTTTTTCTCTCCATTGGATGGGGGAGCAGCCGTAGAGCTGCTTGAAGCGGCGCGAGATGCTCTTGGTATCGGTTTCGCCGAGGGCAAGGGCGATGTCAATGAGCTGGTCGTCGGTGTCGAGCAGCATCTGTGCGAACTGCTTGAGTTTCACATCGGTGATATATTGGTAAATGGTTTGGTCGGTGACTTTCTTGAAGCGGCGTTCCAGCAGCCGGCGCGACAACGCGACTTCGGCGGTCACATCTTCGACCGAGATCTTCTTCATGACGTTGCGGTGGATGAACTGGATGGCTTTCTGGATCTGGTCGTCCTGGGTGGCGAAGGCCGCGGTGGACATGCGGCCGATGATCTTCACGGGTTTCAGCACGACGTCCTGCAGCGGGGTCTCGGGATGGAGCACGCGCTGCTCGATCAGGGCGGCGGTCTGGTAGCCGCCTTCCTCGATGTTCACCTGGATGCTGGACAGGGGCGTGCTGCCGAGGCTGCAGAGCAGTTCGTCGTTGTCCACGCCCAGAATGGAAACCTCGGACGGGATCTTGATGCCGGCAGCGTGGCAGGCCTCGACCAGGTTGTTGCCCTGGTTGTCGTCGCACGCCATGATGGCGATGGGCTTGGGAATGGCGCGCAGCCAGTCGGTGAGTTTGTCCTGCTCGTAGAACCAGAGGTTGTCGATGTCCTGTAAATTATAGGTATAGAAGGTGTTGCCGTGGCCGGCGGCCTCCACTTCCTGCCAGAAGCCGTCACAGCGCTCGTCCGACCAGCAGACATTGCGGAAGCCGAAAAAGGCGAAATGGCGGAAGCCGCGTTGGAGGAAGAAACGTGCACCCATGCGGCCGGTTCCGACATAGTCGGCCGTGATGTTGGGGATGTTCGGAAAGCGCTGCTTAAAGTCCTGCGCTACGGCGACAATGCCGTTGACGGCGAAAAGGCCCACATCGTCGGTCTCTTCGAACTGGCCGATGACGGCATCCGCGCCCCAGCTCTTGGCCCAGCGCACGACACCCGGGATGCCGATCATCTTTTTATAGGCGGGCGGCATGCGGCAGATGTTCCATTGCTCTTTGCGACGTGAGTACTGGACGATGCCTTTCAGCAATTTGCTGGGGAAGGCTTCGGTGAAGTCAGAGATGATCAGGAGTCGGAGCATGAGAGACGGGTTTTGTGTACTGATACGGTACAAAGTTGTCAAATTTTTTACAAATAATCAAAATTATCCGCGAATTGTACCCTGAAATACGCAATTTTTACCAAATTTTTGCACCTCTCTATCTAATTTTGTGAAAAATTGAAATTATGACACTCGGAATCGACATCGGAGGTACCAACGTCAGCCTGGGACTCGTCAGCCAAGGCGTCATCCGGGAGGCCTTCTCGGCTCCCTCTTTCCCTCTGGACGCGACGATGGAACAGACGCTCGAATGCCTGTCTGACTACATCCGCCACATCATCACGCCTGAGACCCTGAAAATCGGTATCGGCGTTCCTTCCGTCGTGGACCTCAAGGATGGTATCGTCTATGACACCCAGAACATTCCTTCCTGGAAAGAAGTGCCCCTCAAGGCCTACCTGGAAGATCGTTTCCAGATTCCCGTTGCGGTCAACAACGATGCGAACTGCTATGCGCTGGGTATCTACGCGCAATATCCAGTGACGGCGCTCCCGGAACTGCTCGTGGCCATCACCCTGGGTACCGGCGTGGGAATGGGAATCGTGGAGCAGGGACGCCTGCTTTGCGGCGCCAACTGCGGTGCCGGAGAACTGGGTACCCTTCCGTACCGGGATTCCGTGCTGGAAGACTATTGCGGCCGGCATTTCTTCGATGCGGCGGGCCGCGACAGCCGGGAAGCTTCTGCGGCAGCCCGTGCCGGTGATCCCGAAGCCCTGGCGCTTTTCGACGAACTGGGGCGGAATCTGGGCGTGCTGCTGAGCACAGTGCTCTTCGCTTACGATCCGAGCCACGTCGCCTTCGGCGGCGGCATCGCCAACAACTATCCGCTGTTCCGTCCCGCGATGGAACGCTACCTCCGGGAACATTTCCCGTACCGGAAGGTGCTGGAGCGCCTGAAGGTCGACATTTTCACAGACAATAACATTCCGGTCATCGGAGCAGCACTCCTATAATATTATGAAAAAGATCTGGATCCTTCTTTTCGCGGCAGCCCTTTGCGCCTGCACGCAACAAGCACAAGTGGACAACGGAAGCGTCCTTGCCCTGGGCGAAGGATGGAAACTGAGCCGGACCGGCGGTTCGGAAAGCTGGCCGGCCGTCGTTCCGTCGACGGTGGCGGGAACGCTCAGCGCGGCTGGCTACTATGGTGACGACCTGCTCAACGGTCGCCATTATGCCGATGTTGACCGGACCATCTTCGACGACGAGTGGGTTTATCAGACCGACTTTTCGGCCAAGGCGGGCAAAGGACAGCACGCGGAGCTGGTCTTCGACGGCCTGGGCTATCGCGCGGATATTTTCCTCAACGGCACGCAGATCGCGGCTTCCGACACGACCTTCGGCGTGTTCGTCCGTCATTGCTACGACGTGGAGAGCCTGCTCAAGGGGCGCAACCACCTCGAAGTCAAGCTCCGCCGGGCACTCCCGGGCGACCTGAACATCGGCTTCGTGGACTGGAACCCCCGCCCGCTCGACGAGAGCATGGGCCTGGTCCGGCCGGTCAGCCTGCACACCACGGGTGCCGTGTCGATCGAAGACGTATTCGTCATCCCTGATCTGGCGGTGCCTCAGTGCGAACAGGCGGACTTGGAAGTTCGCGTCAAGCTGTGCAACCGGGAAGATCATCCGGTGGACGCGACTCTCAACCTGAACCTGCAGGATGTCGGCGCTTTTCAGGCGCAGGCCCTGCTGCCCGCGAACGCCGTCACGACCGTGGCGCTGACGCCCGC
>CAJODQ010000001.1:0-81159 GCA_905233345.1 uncultured Bacteroidales bacterium | reverse complement strand
GCGTATGGTGGACCTGGGAGCTGGGCAACGCTGAGCTTTACGACCTGGCAGTCGCCGTGGAGGCTGACGGCACGGTCTCCGATACCCGTACGGTGACCTTCGGCATCCGGAAGATCGAGAGCCGGCTCACCGATAAGAACTATCGCCAGTTTACGCTCAACGGCCGCGACATCCTCATCAAAGGTGCTGGCTGGACCGACGACATCTTCCTGCGCGACACGCCGGAATCTCTGGCACAGCAGGTACAGTATGTCAAAGACATGAACCTCAATTGCATCCGCTTTGAGAATATCTGGGGCAAAGACGATACAATCTATGATCTCTGCGACCGCGAAGGCTTGCTGGCCCTCGTGGGCTGGAGCTGCCAGTGGGAGTGGGAAGACTATTGCGGCCTCCCCGAGACCAAGGGCTACGGCTGCATCAACGATCCGGCCTCGGAAGACCTGGCTGTCGCGTATTTCCGCGACCAGGTGATCCGCCTGCACAACCATCCTTCGGTCTTCGCCTGGATGACCGGAAGCGACCGTATCCCGAACCCGGGCCTGGAGGCGCGCTATCTGGAGATCTATGATCAGGAAGACTACCGGCCCTACGTCAATTCCGCGAAGAGTCTCTACAGCACGCTCAGTGGTTGGTCGGGTACGAAGATGGAAGGTCCGTACGACTATGTGGCCCCGGACTACTGGTATTTCGATACAGAGGCTGGCGGAGCCTTTGGCTTCAATACCGAAACCGGCATCGGTGCCAACCTTCCGCAGATGGAGTCGCTGCGCCGGATGATCTCTTCCGACAAGCTCTGGCCGCTCTCGGAGGACTGGAACTACCACTGCACCGCTTCCTCCTCGGTCATGAACAACATGGACTACCTCATGGAGGCCCTGACGGCGCAGTATGGCGCACCGAAAGACCTGGATGATTTCGTGCGGAAGGCGCATGCGCTCGACTATGCGGGCACGCGCGGCATGTTCGAGGCGTTCCGCGCCCGGATGCCGGAAGCGACCGGCATCGTGCAGTGGATGCTCAATTCCGCCTGGCCTTCGATCTACTGGCAGCTGTACGACTGGTACGGCGTGCCGACCGCCGCGTACTACGGCGTGAAGACCGCTTGCGCGCCTGAGCAACTGGTCTTCAACTACAAGGACCGGAAGGTCTATCTGGTGAACGAATGCATGAAGTGCGGCGACATGACAGCCTATGTGCAGGTCTTCGATGCTGATTCCCGGGTCATCGGACAGGAATACAAGAGCGTCATGGCGCGCTACCACACGGTCGTGCCGGTGTTCGACCTGAAGAAATACGACGGGAAGCCGCATTACATCGCCCTGATGCTCACGGCGGCCGATGGCAAAGTCGTGGCCAACAACTTCTACTGGATCGGCGCCAGCGACAATGCCTACGATTTCGGCAAGACAACCTGGTATTATACGCCGGTCCGCAAGTGGTCGGATCTGCGCTTCGTCTTTGCCCATCCGGAAGCCGATGTGGCCATGACGGTTGAGGCCACGGAAGACGGCTACGATGTGACTCTGGAGAACCACAAGGAAACCATCGTTCCCCAGATCGTGCTGAAAGCACTGGACAAGGACGGGAACCTCGCCGTTCCGGTGTACTGGAGCGAGAACTTCAGCCCGCTGCTACCCAACGGAACGAAGACCTTCCACTGCCGGACGGAGCAGAAGGACCTCCATTTCGTCATAAGCATCTGATAATCTATCTACAAAATGAAAAAATTCTTCTTCATAGCATTGGCGGCAAGTCTCTGCACCCTGGTCTCCGCGCAAGTGGTGGACCAGGGCAGGGATTTGTCTAAATACGCCGACGACAAGTTCAGCATCGACGACCAGTATCACGTGACCGAGCCCTACCAGACGGTAACGGTCGCTCCGGTCAAGGGTCGCCGCATCAAGAACGTCATCCTGATGATCGGCGACGGCATGGGCCTGGAGCAGGTCAGCGTGGGCTGGGTGCTCAACGGCGGCCATCTCAACATGGACAACTGCCCGGTGACGGGCTTCTCCCGCACCTATACCGTGGATTCCCTGATCACGGACTCCTGTGCGGGCGGCAGTGGCCTGGCCACGGGCGTGAAAACGCGCTACGGCTTCATGGCCTGCGACCCGGACGGAAATCCGGTGCCCAGTCTGCTGCATGACGCGCAGCGCAAAGGCATGAAGACGGGTGTGGCGGTGACCTGCCGCATCAACGACGCAACGCCCATCGACTTCGTGGGCCACAGCACCGACCGGCACGATGAGGCCGGCATCGCCGCCCAATACGTGGGCAGCGGCGTGGATTTCCTGACGGGCGGCGGCATCCAGTTCTGGCAGAACCGCGAAGACGGCCGCGACCTGGTGCAGGAAATGAAAGCGGACGGTTACACCTTTGTCGACAACCTCGACGATCTGCATCAAGTGAAAGAAGGAAAGCTCCTGGGCCTCTTCGCTCCGCTGGAGATGGAACCCGCACTCGACCGCGGACCCGTCCTGGAAGACTGTGCCATGAAGGCCATCGAACTGTTGGACAACCGCAAAGGCTTCTTCCTGATGATCGAGGGCTCCAGCATCGACGACTGGTGCCACCGGCACAAACTGGGCCACATGGCCGAAGAACTGTTCGACTTCGACCGCACGGTGGGCAAGGTGCTCGAATGGGCGGAGAAGGACGGCCACACGCTCGTGATCATCACGGCCGACCATGCCACCGGCGGCCTGACGCTGGTGGGCGGCAGTCTGCAAGACCGTACGGCCAAGGTGCATTTCTCCACCAAGGGCCACAACGGCATCCTGGTGCCGGTCTTCGCCTATGGGCCGCGCGCCGAGGAGTTTTCCGGCGTCTATGAAAATGCGGAGCTGGCCGAAAAGGTCCGGCGACTCATGAAATGACAACATCCATTACACAATAATTCTTGACTTATGAAATGCTTTAAATGTCTTTTGCTTTCGCTGTCGATCCTTCTTGCAGGCAATGCCCTCGCACAGAATGTGACGGTGAAGGGAACGATCACGGACGGGACCAACGGTGACGCGATTCCGTTCGCATCGGTCGTCGTCAAGGGGATGACGATCTGGACTACTTCCGACGCGGAAGGCCGCTACACCATCGAGGCGCCGGCCAACGCTGTCCTGACCGTGGCTTGCCTCGGCTACAAAGATGCCGAGATTGAAGTCAACGGTCGCGCTGCCATCAACATCACGCTGTACCAGGATCTCGACGTGCTCGATGAAGCCGTCGTCATTGGTTACGGTGTGCAGCAGAAGAAACTCCTAACCGGTTCGACCGTCCAGGTCAAGGGCGACGAACTGGCGAAACTCAGCACGCCTTCGACCCTCGGTGCCCTGCAGAGCCAGAGCCCGGGCGTGACGATCACCCAGAATTCCGGCCAGCCGGGCCGTGGCTACAAGGTCAACATCCGTGGTATCGGTACCATTGGTGACTCTGAACCGCTGTACGTCATCGACGGTGTGGCGGGTGGTGACATCAACGTTCTCAACCCGAACGACATCGAGTCGGTCGACATCCTGAAGGATGCAGCTTCCGCCGCTATTTACGGTGCCCGCGCCGCCAACGGTGTCGTGCTGGTGACCACCAAGCAGGGCAAGGAAGGCCGCGTGCTCGTGTCCTACGATGGTTATTACGGTGGCCAGTACATCGCCAAGATGCCCGACATGGTCGACGCACAGGAGTACATGTATCTGTACAACCTGGCCCGCAAGAATTCCGGCGTAGCGGAAGTGGATTTCTCTTCCGTGCTTCCTTCCAACCTCTACCAGTCCATCATGAACGGTAGCTGGAAAGGCACCAACTGGGTGGAGGAAATGTACAACAAGGGTGCAATGACCCAGAACCACTCCCTGAACGTGGCCGGCGGTACCGCGGACCACAAGTTCTCGATGGGTCTCTCCTATACGGGCCAGGACGGTATCCTCGGCTGGAACAAGATCGAGCCCATGAACGCCAAGTATCGCCGCTACAGCTTCCGCATCAATACGGACAACGTGGCCATCAAGCGTGGCAACCTCAATATCCTCAAGTTCGGCGAGACGCTCAACTTCAGCTACGGCCAGAACAGCGGCATCGGCGAGGGTGACATCTACGAGAGTTCCCTCCACGACGCCATCGGCGCCACCCCGCTCCTTCCGGTCTACACCACCGACGCCCAGGGCAACAACACCGGTTTCTACGATGAGGCCGCCCGCGAGCAGTATGGCTGGAACTTCTTCAGCGATTCCAAGCACCCGATCGGTCTGGACTACTACAACCGCGGTCGCAACCAGGAGAAATTCTATGCCCTGCACGCCAGCGTGTTTGCCGAGTTGCAGCCCATCAAGAACCTCAAGTTCAAGACCCTGTTCGGTTACCGGATGTCCGGTTCCTCGACCCGCAGCTACAAGATGCTCTACCACCTGAACGCTTCGCAGTACAACGACAACGACCAGGTTTCGCAGAAGATGAAGCTCAACAGCCGCTTCACCTGGGAGAACACCGCATCCTACCACTTTACCATCAATGACGATCACGTGTTTGATGCCGTGCTCGGTCAGTCCATCGAGAAATGGGGCTTCGGCGAGAGTGTTTCCGCTTCCGCAATGAACAGCATCTTCCCGAACGACTTCACGCGTGCCTGGCTGTCGAACACCAAGCCTGCCCTGATCAACCAGATCTCTGCTTCCGGCTCCCCGTCTTCGCAGGGCGGCCTGGCTTCCTTCTTCGGTCGTATCAACTACAGCTTCCGCGACACCTACCTGGTTTCCGCCACGGTCCGTGCCGATGGTTCTTCCAACTTCGCCCGCGGTCACCGCTGGGGTGTGTTCCCTTCGGTATCCGCCGGTTGGGTCATCTCCAACGAATCCTGGATGGAGGACGCCCGCGGCTGGCTCGACTTCCTGAAACTCCGCGCCAGCTGGGGCCAGAACGGTAACGCAAGCATCTCCAACTTCCAGTATCTGACCACCATCTCGCTGTCGAGCAGCGCCGGTTACTATTTCGGTGACAAAGCCACCATGTCGACCGGTGCGAAGCCCGACGTGCTTGCCAACCCGGATGTGAGCTGGGAGACCTCTGAGCAGACTGACATCGGTCTCGATGCCCGCTTCCTCAACTCCAGCCTCGGCTTCACCTTCGACGCCTATATCAAGAATACGAAGAACTGGCTCGTCCAGGCTCCGATCGCTTCGGTGTACGGCTTCAACTCGCCGTATGTGAACGGTGGTGACGTGCGCAACTCCGGTATCGAAATGGCCGTCGACTATGGCAAGTATACCGGTGCCTTCACCTATGGCATCAAAGTGAACGCCGCTTACAACAAGAACCGCGTCACGCGTATCGCCAACGCCGAGGGTATCATCCACGGCGAGGACGACGTGCTCAGCCAGGGTACCTCCGAGATGTACCGTGCCCAGGTCGGTTACCCGATCGGTTACTTCTACGGCTACAAGACCGCCGGTGTCTTCCAGAACCAGGCCCAGGTGAACGCCACGGCTGCCAAGTATGATGACGCCAAGCCCGGCGACCTGATTTGGGTGGATGTCAACGGCGACGGCCAGATCACCGACGACGACCGTACGATGATCGGCGACCCGCACCCCGACTGGACCACCGGTCTGAACTTCTGGATGGCCTGGAAGGGCTTCGACTTCAGTATTACCGGTTACGGTGCATTCGGCCAGCAGATTGCCAAATCCTATCGTTCGTTCTTCGATCGTCCGACTGACAGCTATACCCGCGACCTGCTGAACTGCTGGAGCGGTGAAGGTACGTCCAACCGTCTCCCGCTCTGGACCACCTGCTCCGACCGCAACTGGTCGAACATCTCCGACATCTATATCGAGAACGGTGACTACTTCAAGATTTCCAACGTGACCCTCGGCTACGACTTCAGCCGTCTCATCAAGGGTTCCTGGCTCAGCAAGGCCCGTCTCTACATTTCCGCCCAGAATCTCCTGACCATCACCAAGTATTCGGGTATGGACCCGGAGATCGGCTACGGTTTCGACGAGGACTGGGTGTCCGGCATCGACCTCGGTTACTACCCGAGCGCCCGTACCTTCCTCGTGGGTGTCAACATTCAATTCTAATGCGCCATGAAAAAGATTGTTAAAAATATATCGGCCCTTATGCTGCTGACCCTGCTCTTCGCAGGCTGCGAGCAGTTCCTCGACACGGTGAGCTACACTGAGAGCAACACCAGTAACTTCCCGGCTTCGGAAACCGATGCCAAGCAGCTCGTGACGGGTATTTACAGCGTGCTGAACCAGGCCGCCTACGAGCCCAGCGCCCACTCTTTCATCGCCAACCTGACCATGTCCGACGAATGCTTCGGCGGTGGCGGCCAGGACGACTATGAGATCCAGGCTTACGATCACCTGCTCTATTTCGAACCCAACGCCCAGCTGGACTTCTGGACGCCTTACTATGCCGGCATCGTGCGGGCCAACCTGGCCATCGCCAACCTCGACAAGGTGCAGGACGAAAAGATGCGCAACCAGCTGATGGGCGAGGCCTATTTCCTCCGTTCCTACCTGCTCTTCGACCTGACGCAGCAGTTCGGTGAAGTGCCGTTGGTGAAGTTCGTTCCGAACTCCGTCGATGAGGCTTCCGAGTATCCGGCTCCCGGTACGATCCAGGAAATCTACGGTACGATTGCCGCCGGCCTGAAAGAGGCCATCGCCATCATGCCCAACGATACCTGGAACAATTGCATCTCCGGCCTGCGTCACGCCACCAAGTGGGACGCCGAGGCGCTGCTGGCCCGCGTGTACCTGTTCTACACGGGCTTCTACAGCGACAAGAACGGTGAAAACATCACGACCCTTCCGCTCATCGATCTGGAGTCCGGTGAAATCATCAACTCCGTCATTGCCAAGGACGAAGTGGTCCGCGGCCTGGAAGACTGCATTGCCAACAGCGGACACAAGCTGGCCAGCGACTACCGTTTGATGTGGCCCTACATGAACTCGGCCACCAAGAAAGACTACGTGTATGCCCAGAGCGTTGAGGGAACCTGGCTCACCGACGACAAAAACCCGGAAGAGATGTTCAGCATCTGCTTCTCCAACATCGCCGAGTCTTCCCGCAACCGCAACAAGTTCGACCAGTATCTGGGCGTTCGCAAGCGCAGCAAATATGAGATCAACGCTTTCCCGTTCAGCCGTGGCTACGGCATGGCTCCTGTCAACCCTGCCGTTTGGGAGCAGTGGGACATTGATGAACCCGGTGACATCCGCAAGATGGCTTCCATCTGGAATGTCGATGTGGAGCAGATGGGCGGTCCTTCCAATTATTCCTGGGGCAACGACCAGCAGATGGAAGAAACCGGTTTCTGGCAGAAAAAGTACCAGGCCTACGGTGCCATGGTGAACGGTAAGTTCTTCTATGAGTTCTCCTCCGTGGCCGAATATGGTGGTGCAGGCAGCGACCTCGGTCGCGGCCACTCGCTGCAGAATGTCCAGATCATCCGTTTCGCCGATGTGCTGCTGATGCATTCCGAGCTGACGGACGGCAAGGTCATCTACAACGGCAAGAGCGGCATGAACGCCGTCCGTGCCCGCGCCGGCCTGCCCGACAAGGCGTACAGCGTGGAAGCCATCCGCATGGAGCGCCAGCATGAGCTCGCTTTCGAGGGCATCCGCTGGAACGACATGCGCCGCTACGGCAAGGCCTATTGCATCAAGGCGCTCGAGTCCCAGCTGGGCCAGCCGATCCGCAACAACACGGTGAAACTGGTTATGAAAGACCAGAATACGGGCTACAAGGCCCGCTACGAGGCGACCTGGGGCTTCCGTCCTTTCCCGCAGTCCGAGATCAGCCTTTCGAATGGCGTGCTTACGCAGAATGCCGGCTGGACCGACGCTTCTGCCCAATATACGAACTGGAAGTAAACCGTAAGAATTTTAGGTTATTATAAGGTTATTGTCAGGTGGGGGACCGGTCATTGCGACCGGTCCCTTGTGTATTCTGCCGTCAGGGATCGCGCCGGGGAATGAAAAAATAAATTATGAAGTTTGAAATTATTTACTACCTTTGCAGTCCCTAACGGTTCGCCCGGATGGCGGAATCGGTAGACGCGCTAGTTTCAGGGACTAGTAAACGCAAGTTTGTGCAGGTTCGAGTCCTGTTCCGGGCACGAAAAAAGGCAGCTTTCAAGCTGCTTTTTTTGTGCCCGGAACCCTCGGCCTCCAGCTGACTGGTTTTTTATGCTTTTTTAGCGTTTATTTCATAACTTTGTAAGTTGATCGAAACGTTGAAAAACCTAAAAATGATTGATATTATGAAAAATTCCTTCGTGAAGTTCATGGCGCTGGCGCTGGTGGCGCTGGTGGCGTGTGGCGGCGTGGAGCTGCAGGCGCAGAATCTGTTGAACGGTCTCAAGAAGACGGCCCAGAAAGCGGTCCAAGGGAACAATAATTCCGGTAACAATACCGGGAACAAATCCGGCAAAACGAATGCGCCGGCCAACAATCCCGGCAAGGCTGTTGCCGCTGCCGGCAAGACCTTCTATGTGAGCCAGACCACCGGTTCGGCCCGCGCCGACGGCCTGACCCCGTCTACCGCCATGAAAGACCTGCAGAAGGCCATCGATACGGCAGAAGACAACGATATCATCTATGTGGCGGAGGGTAACTACCTCGGCAACATGGACCGCGGATACATCCAGATCGGCCAGTTCGGCAACGCCCAGAACGACCGGGGCAAATTCCTCAGCATCTACGGCGGCTGGTCGACTGACTTCAGCGAACGCGACGTCATCAAGCACGTGACCAAGATCCAGCCGGTTGACCAGCAATTCATCGCCCCGCTGTTCAATGTCAACGCCCGCCGTCCCTACGGCTACACCGGCCCCATGGGCAATGTCGTGATCGACGGCCTGGTCTTTGACCTGGGCGAAAACAACCTCTACTGCAAGGCCAACGTCGACCTGGAAATCACCGGCACCCCCAACGAAGGCGTGCTTACCGGCCGTTTCGTCGAACCCGGCGCCTCCCCGAATTGCCCGGTGGAAGGTTATGCCAATGGCGACGAATACGCCCTGCATATGGACGTCGAGGGCAATGTCCGCGTGTCCAACTGCATTTTCGTGAACTGCCGCGACTATGGCATCTCCGCGATGATGGGCAAAGGCCACATGGAGATTTCCAACAACATCTTCATCGCCTGCCGCTATTCCGCCTGCCAGGTCCGGGGCAGCGTGCGGGACGCCGATGTCGACCAGGTCTCCCTGGAATTTCATCACAACACCGTGCTTTTCACCTGGACCCGCACCAAGGCCTTCGAGGACATGGGCCAGGGCTTCCGCTTCATGAACGGCATCCGCACCATCGACGTGCACAACAACATCTTCGGCTGCAGCAGCAACTGCGGTGTCGAGCGCGTGTACTATGAGACCACCAAGGATCTGGAGGCCGCCAAGATCAGCAACCTCTACGACAACTACTATTTCGCCAATCGCCGTGACCTCGAAATCGCTGCGCCCGGCGCCGCCACGATCTCCGTGCCCGCCGCTCGCATTGAGGAAGCCGAGCAGATTGGTCCGAAATACGAAGGAAACCAAGAGCTGCCCGCAGGCAACGAAGCGTTCATCAACGCCATCGACCAGCCGTATCTGGAAGGCTTCATGACCCTGAAGATCATCTCTTCGCAGAGCTACAACGCCAATTCCGCCGCCAACCAGGTCAACCGCATGTTCGGCCTGAACCAGCAGGGAACCGAGATCGTGCGCCCGAGCATGTACTGCAACAAGTACCCTTGGGAAAAGGCGAAAGATCTCTTCGGCAAGGTCGCCGGTTACGGCGCCCAGATGCCGGAATAAAGAAATTTGTGTATTTTTGCGCCCATGGACATCAACCTCTTCTCGAAATGCATCAAGGAACTGATCGTGGAAAACGACCGGGTTGATGTTCCGTATCTGGGCAGCTTCACGGCTGAATTGCAGCCGGCTACCTATTCCGACCACCAGACCACCATCCATCCGCCTTACCGGAAGATGTCGTTTCACAAGGAAGACATCCCGCTGGAACAGGGGCGGCTCCTGCTCGAGAAAGTGATGCGCGAATCCGGCGTCTCCCACGAGCAGGCCGGGGTGGAATTGGGCTGGTGCCTGAGCCGCCTGAGTTCCGAGCTGGAGGGCCACAAGAGCTGCAAGCTGCCGGGGCTGGGCGTGATGCGGGCCAATGCGCGCAACGAGTTTTTCTTCGTCCCCGACGACCATCTCGACATCTGGCCCGACGGCATCGGCTTCGAGCCGATATCCATTAAAGTCTCCGAAAAAGAAGAAGAACCCGCCCCCGTGGTGGTGGCAGAGGTGCGTCGGCCTGAAGAAGATTCGCCTGCGCCGCAGACGTCTATGCCCACCTGGAACGACTTCAACCGGGAGGGCGGCGACGAACTGGCTTCGCGCTGGAAACTTCGCACTGTCCGGCTGGTGCTCCTGATCCTGGGCGCGCTGGTCGTGCTGTTCATCGTTGCGGCCTACCTGTTCACGGATGAAATGTCCCCGATCCTCGACCGGCTGTTGTATACGAAAGAAGAGCTGGAGCTCTTGAGGAGGTAGGGATGATCGACCGCGCCACTGTCGAAAAGATTCTGGATGCCGTCAGGATCGAAGAGGTCATCGGCGATTTCGTGTCGCTGCGCAAGCGCGGCGCGAACTATCTCGGCCTGTGCCCCTTCCACCAGGACAAGAACCCTTCGATGAGCGTCTCCGCCACGAAGGGTATCTTCAAATGTTTCGCCTGCGGCAAGGCCGGCAACGCCGTCACCTTTCTCATGGAGCACGAGCACCTCAGCTACTGGGAGGCCCTGCGCTACCTGGCCAAGAAATACCACATCGAGATCGTCGAGAAAGAAGAGACGGCCGAGGAAATCGCCAACCGCATGCGCTATGAAAGCTTGCTGGTGGTGAGCGAGTACGCCCAGAAGTTCTACGCCGATGTGCTCTGGAACAGCGAAGTGGGCAAGGCCATCGGCCTGAGTTACTTCCGCGAGCGCAAGTTCAGCGACGAGACCATCCGCAAGTTCGGCCTGGGCTACGCCGCGTCGCGTCCGCTGACCTTCTCGAGCGCTGCCCTGAAGGCTGGCTACAAGGAAGAATACCTCGTGGCGTCGGGCCTTTGCCTGGAACGCGAGGGGAGTGGCGAACTCTACGACCGCTTCTTCGACCGGGTAATGTTCCCGATCCATTCCATCAGCGGTCGTGTCATCGCCTTCGGCGGCCGTACCCTGAAGACCGACAAGAGCGTCGCCAAATATGTGAACAGTCCCCAGAGCGAGATCTACGACAAGAGCCGCTCGCTCTACGGCATTTTCCAGGCAAAGAACAGCATCGCCAAGGCTGACAAGTGCATCCTGGTGGAGGGTTATGCCGACGTGATCTCCATGCACCAGGCGGGCGTCACCAACGTGGTGGCTTCGTCGGGAACCTCGCTCACCGTGGAGCAGATCCGCCTGATCAAGCGCTTCACCGACAAGATCACCATCATCTACGATGGCGACGCGGCCGGCATCAAGGCTGCCCTGCGCGGCATCGACCTGGTGCTGGAGGAAGGCCTGAGCGTGAAGGTGGTGTTGCTGCCGCCCGAGGATGATCCGGATACCTTCGCCAAGAGCCACTCCCTGATCGAAATCCAGGAGTATATCGAAGAGAATGAGAAAGATTTCATCTCTTTCAAGAGCGACCTGCTGCTGCAGGAGACGGAGCGCGACCCGGTCCGCCGCTCGCAGGTGATCCGGGACATCGTGCAGAGCGTGGCCGTCGTGCCCGATCCCATCCTGCGCAATGTCTACGTGGAGATGGTGGCCGAGAAATTCGAGATGAAACCCGATTCCATCCTGGCCACGATCAGCGAGTTCCGACGCAAGAAACGCGCCCTGGAGCGTTCCCGTCGCCGCTTCGATGCAGGTCCTCAACCCGGACATGATCCTGGCCCTTCTTTCATTCAGGACCCTCACCCCGGGCTTGACCCGGGGTCTCCCGAAGACCTCCCCGACACCGACATCGCCACCCCGCCCGCACCGGTGGACCGCTACGCACTGAAGGACGGCTACCTGGCCGTGCCGGAACGCGAACTGACCTACTATCTCGTCAAGTTCGGGGAATACCCCATGTACTTCGAAGAAGACATGTACTACGGCGCGGAGCAGCACGACGAGATCACCGTCTCCCAATACATCCGTGACGCCCTGGCCGACGACGACCTGGTGTTCGTCAATGAGCTTTACCGCACGATTTTCGAGCGCTACTATGCTTTCCTGGCCACGCTGCCCCGCGAGGAGGCCGAAGCCATGCAGCAGCGCATCATCCGCTATTTTACGGCGGGAGATGACCCTGCCGTCGCCCGGGCGGTGCTCGACCTGATCCTCGAAGAGCACCCGCTGACCGTGCGCACCTACGAGGAATCCATCACCCCCGAAGAGCAGGCCCTGGGCCGTACCGTGCCCAAGTCCGTGCTGCTCTACAAACTTCGCATCACCGACCAGCAGTGCACCGCCACGGCCAAGGAGATCACCCTGGCCCAGCGCGGTGGCGACCAGGACAACCTCCGGGACCTGGTGGCCCGCCTGCAGATCCTCAATACCGTCAAAAACCGATTATCCAAAGAATTGAACCGATTATGAAAAAAAGGAATCTCATCACTTGCGCGTTGCCCTATGCCAACGGTCCCGTCCACATCGGCCACCTGGCCGGCGTCTATGTCCCTGCCGACATCTACGTCCGCTACCTGCGGATGCGCGGACGCGAGACCCTCTTCGTGTGCGGTTCCGACGAACACGGCGTTCCCATCACGATCGCGGCCCGCAAGGAGGGATGCTCCCCCCAGGATATCGTGGACAAATACCACAACCTCATCAAGCAGTCGTTCGCCGATTTCGGCATCACCTTCGACATCTATTCGCGGACCACGTCGCCCACGCACCACAAGTACGCCGCCGAATTCTTCCGCAAGCTCTATGACGAAGGCAAGTTCATTGAGAAGGAGAGCGAGCAGTTCTATGATCCCGAAGCCAAGGTGTTCCTGGCCGACCGTTACATCGTGGGCACCTGCCCCAAGTGCGGCAACGAGGGCGCTTATGGCGATCAGTGTGAGAAATGCGGTTCCACGCTCAGCCCCGAGGAACTCATCAATCCACACTCCAAGGTGAGCGGCGCCGAGCCGATCAAGAAGATGACGAAGCACTGGTACCTGCCGCTCGACCAGTACGAGTCCTGGCTGCGCGAATGGATCCTGGAAGGACACAAGGAATGGAAGACGAACGTGTACGGCCAGTGCAAGAGTTGGCTTGACGGTGGCTTGCAGCCGCGTGCCGTGTCGCGCGACCTGGACTGGGGCGTGCCGGTGCCGGTGGAAGGCGCGGAGGGCAAGGTGCTCTACGTGTGGTTCGACGCCCCGATCGGTTACATCTCCAACACCATTGAACTGCTGCCCGACAGCTGGGAGAAATGGTGGAAGAGCCCGGACACCCGCATGATCCACTTCATCGGCAAAGACAACATCGTGTTCCACTGCATCGTGTTCCCGTCGATGCTCAAAGCCTATGGCGACGGCTTCATCCTGCCGGAAAACGTGCCGGCCAATGAGTTCCTGAATCTCGAAGGCGACAAGATCTCGACCTCGAAGAACTGGGCCGTGTGGCTCCACGAATACCTGCAGGACTTCCCGGGCAAGCAGGACACGCTTCGCTACGTGCTGACGGCCAATGCGCCTGAGACCAAGGACAACGACTTCACCTGGAAGGATTTCCAGACCCGCCACAACAGCGAACTCGTGGCCATCTTCGGCAACTTCGTGAACCGCGCCGTCGTGCTGACGCACAAGTATTTCGGCGGGCGTGTGCCGGAGCCCGGCAAGCTGGAGGCCATCGACCGTGAGGTGCTCGCGCAGATCCCGCAGCTCAAGCAGGAGATTGAGGACAACCTCGAGACCTTCAAATTCCGCGAGGCGCTCAAAGCCGCGATGAACCTGGCCCGCCTGGGCAACAAGTATATCTCCGACACCGAGCCGTGGGCCGTGGCCAAGACCGACTTGCAGCGGACGGCGGCGATCCTGAACACCTCGCTGCAGATCACGGCGAGTCTGGCGGTGGCCTTTGCACCGTTCCTGCCGTTCTCCGTGGAGAAGCTCAACCGCATTCTGAACGTGAAGCCTTTCGGCTGGGACGACCTGGGCAAGGCTGAGCTGCTGCCAGTGGGCCACCAGCTCAATCCGGCCGAACTGTTGTTCTCGAAGATCGAGGACGCGGAGATCGACAAGCAGATCGCACGGCTTGAGCGGATCAAGGCCGAGCGTCTGGCCGCCGAAGCGGCTGAAGCGGCCGCTCACGCCCCGAAATTCGAACCTGCCAAGGAAGCCTGCACCTTCGACGAATTCGGCAAGATGGACATCCGCACGGCGACCGTCCTGGCGGCCGAGCGCGTACCCAAGACCGACAAGCTCCTGAAGCTGACCATCGACACGGGACTCGACCAGCGCACGATCGTGAGCGGTATCGCTGAATACTATACGCCCGAAGAAATGGTCGGCAAGCAGATCTGCATCCTGGCCAATCTCCAGCCCCGCGTCATCCGCGGCATCGAGAGCCGGGGCATGATCCTCATGGCCAAGCAGATTGATGGCAAGATGCGCATCGTCACCCCCGAAGAACGTTTGACGAACGGCGCGACCATCGGCTAGCCTTCTCTTTTCATCCTGCGCGTAGCGAAGGATCTGATTTTTTGGGAATCCTCAATTTTTTTCGGAGGATTCCCAAATTATTTTTACATTTGAAACCCGTTATCAAACGTTCTTGATCCATGAACACCAAGTATGTATTCGTAACGGGCGGAGTGGCTTCATCCCTCGGAAAAGGCATCATCGCGGCCTCCCTGGCCAAACTCCTGCAGGCACGTGGCCTGCGCGTCACCATCCAGAAATTCGATCCCTACATCAATATCGATCCCGGCACGCTCAATCCGTATGAGCACGGGGAGTGCTACGTCACGGAAGACGGCGCTGAGACAGACTTGGACCTGGGTCATTACGAACGCTTTCTGGGCGTGCACACGTCCAAGGCCAACAACGTGACCACGGGCAAGATCTACAACACCGTCATCACGAAAGAGCGCGAGGGCGCCTACCTCGGCAAGACGGTCCAGATCGTCCCGCACATCACCGACGAAATCAAGCGCCGCATGCTTTTGTTGGGCCGGACCGGGGACTACGATATCATTCTGACCGAGATTGGCGGAACGGTGGGCGACATGGAGTCGCAGCCTTTCATCGAGGCGGTCCGCCAGCTGCAGTGGGAACTGCCGGAAGAGGACTGCATGTCCATCCATCTGACCCTGATCCCGTATCTGCGCGCCGCCAAGGAACTCAAGACCAAGCCCACGCAACACTCGGTGCAGATGCTCCAGCAGAGCGGTGTCAAGCCCGACGTCATTGTGTGCCGCACCGAGCAGCCCCTCACCCCGGAACTCCGCCGCAAGATCGCGCTCTTCTGCAATGTCAAGCCCGGCCACGTAATCCAGAGCATCGATGCCTGGAGCATCTACCAGGTGCCGCTCAACATGCACGAGGAGCATCTCGACGAGCTGGCCGTCCGCAAGCTCCAGATCGAGAATTTCACCCAGCCGGAGCTGGGCCGGTGGAAGGAGTTCCTGGAACGTCTGAAGCATCCCAAGCAGGAGGTGACCATCGCCCTGGTGGGTAAGTATGTGGAGTTGCAGGACGCCTATAAATCCATCCAGGAAGCCCTGGTGCACGCCGGAGCGGCCAACGAGTGCAAGGTCAACGTCAAGACGGTCCATTCCGAGCAGGTTAACGAGGACAATGTGGCCGAGATGCTGGTGGGTATGGATGGCATCCTCGTGGCCCCGGGCTTCGGCGAGCGGGGCATTCCGGGCAAGATCGCCGCGGTGCGCTACGCTCGCGAAAAGGGGATACCCTTCTTCGGCATCTGCCTCGGCATGCAAATGGCCGTCGTGGAGTTCGCCCGCGACGTGCTGGGCTACGCCGACGCGGCGTCTACGGAAATGCATCCCGGCACGACGCATCCGGTCATCGACCTGATGGAAGAGCAGAAAACTACCACCATCAAGGGCGGCACCATGCGTTTGGGCGCCTATGCCTGCCAGTTGGTTCCCGGCACGCTGGCCGCCCGCATCTACGGGCAGAAACTCGTCCGGGAGCGCCACCGTCACCGCTACGAGTTCAACGATGCCTATCGCGCGGCCTTCGAGGGCGCCGGCATGGTGATTTCCGGTACCAATCCAGACACCGGCCTGGTCGAGATCGTGGAGATCCCGGCGCACCCGTTCTTCATCGGCACGCAGTTCCACCCCGAGTACAAGAGCACCCCGGAGCAGCCGCAGCCCATCTTCGCCGCCTTCGTCAAAGCTGCCATCGATACACATCTTCAGAAGAAATAGCCATGAAACCGTTCCTTCTCTCCACCCTGCTGGCTGTCTTTGTGCTAGCCGCTTCGTGCAACCGCCCGAATGACCCGCTGCCGCGCGGAGAAGCTTCCCCTGCGTTGGCGGAAGCCTTTTCCTCCTATCTGCAGGCCGTGGCCGACAGTTCCGAGGAACTGCACAGCGTCATGGTCCTGCAGCATGGCAAAATCCTCGCGGAGCACTTCGCCGTCCCGGATACGCCGCACATCCTGAACTCCGTGTCCAAGACCTTCACCGCGACGGCCGTGGGCTTCGCCATCGAAGAGGGACTGCTGTCGCTCGACGACTGTATCGTGGACCTGTTCCCTGAAAGCCTTCCTGAGCCGCTGTCCGACACGGTGAAACGGATGACGATCCGGCATCTGCTGACCATGAATTCCGGTCACGGAACCGACCCGACCTATGCCGTCCGTTCGGGGGAAGGGGACTGGGTGAAGGCCTTCCTCGAATGGCCCGTGGCATATGAGCCCGGCACCTGCTACTGTTACAACAGCCTGGGTACCTATGTGCTGTCGGCGGCTGTGCAAAAAGTAACGGGAGAAAAGGTCGTGGACTATCTGGAGCCGCGCCTGTGGAAGCCGCTGGGCATTGAAAAACCGTACTGGCAGGAAAGCCCCGCCGGTATCAACACGGGGGGCTGGGGCCTGTTCCTCCGGACGGAAGATCTGGCCCGCATGGGCCTCTGCCTGCTTCAGGGTGGCCAGTTTTGTGGCAAGCAGGTGATCCCGCCCGTTTGGGTGTGGGAGATGTCTGCCGCCCAGGTGCCTTCCGTGAGCGCCGGGGTGAACGAGCGGCAGGTCGCCGAGATCCGGCAGGATCCGTCCAACCCTTTCTATGACTATTTCGATCCGGAGAAGAGCGACTGGCAGCAGGGCTACGGCTACCAGATGTGGCGCTGCCGCCACAATGCCTTCCGCGCCGACGGCGCGAATGGACAGTACATTCTGGTCCTTCCGGATCAGGACGCTGTCATCGTGACGACGGCCCAGATTCCCAACATGCGCCAGGAACTCAACCTTATCTGGGATTACCTGTTGCCGGCGCTGTAAAGTCCGCCTGATTTTTTGTATATTTGTCTTTCCAACTTCAAGAAATACACAAATAACCATGGAATTCAAATACGCACCCATGTTCCAGCTCGGCGAGGACACCACCGAGTATTACAAGATTCCCGGATCCGAGGCCTGGGTCTCGGTCGGCGACTTTGAAGGCAAACCCATGCTGAAGGTCAAGCCCGAGGCACTTACCGTGATGGCCAACACCGCTTTCCGCGACGTTTCCTTCATGCTCCGCCCGGCGCACAACGCCCAGGTGGCGAAGATCCTGAGCGATCCCGACGCCTCCGCAAACGACAAGTATGTCGCCCTGACGATGCTGCGCAACGCCGAGGTGGCCTGCAAGGGCAAGCTTCCTTTCTGCCAGGACACCGGCACGGCCATTCTCCACGGCGAGAAGGGCCAGCAGGTCTGGACCGGCTTCTGCGATGAAGAAGCCCTCTCGAAGGGCGTCTTCAAGACCTACACCGAGGAGAACCTGCGCTACAGCCAGAACGCGCCGCTGACCATGTACGAGGAAGTCAATACGAAGTGCAACCTGCCCGCCCAGATTGATATCGAAGCCACGGAGGGTATGGAATATCGCTTCCTCTGCGTGACCAAGGGTGGCGGCAGCGCCAACAAGAGCTACCTCTACCAAGAGACCAAGGCCATCCTCAATCCCGCTACGCTGGTACCGTTCCTCGTGGGCAAGATGAAGACCCTCGGCACAGCGGCTTGCCCGCCCTACCACATTGCCTTCGTCATCGGCGGCACCTCAGCCGAGCGCAACCTGCTCACCGTGAAGCTCGCCTCCTGTAAGTACTACGACAATCTGCCGACCACCGGCGACGAGACGGGCCGCGCCTTCCGCGACGTCGAACTCGAGAAGAAAGTGTGGGAAGAAGCCTGCAAGATCGGCCTGGGCGCCCAGTTCGGCGGCAAGTACATGGCCCACGACGTGCGTATCATCCGTTTGCCGCGCCACGGCGCCAGTTGCCCTGTAGGCTTGGGCGTCAGTTGCTCGGCCGACCGCAACATCAAGTGCAAGATCGACAAGAACGGTGTCTGGATCGAGAAGCTCGACGACAACCCGGGCCGCTGGATTCCGGAGGAACTCCGCCAGGCCGGCGAGGGCAATGCCGTGAAGATCGACCTCGACCAGCCGATGGCCGATGTTTGCAAGATCCTGACGAAATACCCGATCGGCACCCGCCTGAGCCTGAACGGCACCATCATCGTGGGCCGCGACATCGCCCATGCGAAGATCAAGGAACGCCTTGACAAGGGCGAGCCGATGCCGCAATATCTGAAAGACCACCCGATCTACTACGCCGGTCCGGCCAAGACACCCGCCGGCATGGCCTGCGGTTCGATGGGCCCGACGACGGCTGGCCGCATGGACCCGTATGTCGACCTCTTCCAGGATCATGGCGGAAGCATGATCATGCTGGCCAAAGGCAACCGCAGCCAGGCTGTGACCGACGCCTGCAAGAAGCACGGCGGCTTCTATCTCGGCTCGATCGGCGGTCCTGCCGCCATCCTGGCCCAGAACAACATCAAGAGCATCGAGTGCGTGGAGTATCCGGAGCTCGGCATGGAAGCCATCTGGAAGATTCGTGTCGAAAACTTCCCGGCCTTCATCCTCGTCGATGACAAAGGCAACGACTTCTTCGCACAGTTCAAATAAAGCTCGACTGTCACTGATGTCCCCAAAAGTGGGACATCTCAAGCAAATAGCCACGATTATGCAGCCGATGTCTCACTTTTGGGGACATCGGCCGCATTTGTTACAGCCGGATGGTGTCGTCGCAGAGGGTGGCGACGCCGGGTCGGTGGGTGATGAAGATCATCGTGCGGCCGGGATAGGCGGCAAAGAGGCGGGAGAAGAGTTCCCGCTCGGTGGCCTCGTCGAGCGAGGCACTGATCTCGTCGAGCAGGAGGATGCTGCCGGGGCGCAGCAGGCCGCGGGCAATGGCGATGCGCTGGGCCTGTCCTTCGCTCAGGCCGATGCCGCGCTCGCCCAGCTCCGTATCGAGGCCGGCGGGCAGATCGAAGACAAAGTCCGCCGCAGCCGTATGCAGGACGGCGCGCAGTTCCTCTTCCGTGGCATCCGGGCGGGCCAGCTGCAGGTTGAAGCGGACGGACCCGCTCATCAGCGTATTTCCCTGGGGGACAAATACAAAATCGGGACGTGTGTCGGGCGAGACGATCCGGGAGAAGTCCCCGTCGTAGAGCGTCAGCGAACCACTGTCGGGCTTGATCAGGGCAAGCATCAGGCGGAAAAGTGTGGTCTTTCCGATGCCGGTGGGACCCATCAGGGCCGTCTTGCTGCCGGGCGTGAAATCATGGGTAAAACCGGCGAAAACGGCCCGGTCGCCGGTGGCGTATTGGAAATACAGGTCCTGGATGCGGACGCCGGCGACGCCGGGTGCCAGTGGTGCGGCCGACTGGCTTCGCTCCTCGGGATGCTCAGCCAGTAATTCTTCCAGCCGGTCGATACTGGCCGTGGTATGGATGAGTTGCGGCACCATGTTGAGCAGGGTGAGGATCGGACCCTGGATCTGGCTCACCAACTGCAGGAAGGCCGTCATCACGCCGAAGGTGATGGCGCCGGTGCGCAGTTGCAGGCCGCCCCAGATAAAAGCTGCCAGGTAGCCCAGTCCGAAGCAGGATGCCATCAGGATGCGTGTCAGCACCGTAAAGCGGGTACGTTTTTTCACGCGGCCCATCAGCCCTTCCTGGGCATCGTCGAGCCGCTGGGTTACCCACGCCTCGCTGCCCAGCGAGCGCAGGGTGGCGTTGTGCTCCATCCCTTCCTGCACCTGCATCTGGATGCGGCTCTCCTCTTGCCGGATGTCCAGCGTCATCTTCCGCAGCGGTCGCGAAATGAGCTTGGCAAAAACGATGATCAGCGGCGTGAAGATCAGCAGCGCCCAGGCCAGGTAGCGGTCCATGGCATTGAGCATGAGGAAGGCCCCCAGCAACTGGATGGCCGTGACCACGGCCTGCGGAAGCAGGGAGGTTGACGCCTCGCCCACCACGTCGATGTCTTTGGACAGGCGCGAAGCCACGTCGCCGGAATGCATGTCGCGCTCTGCATAGAGCTGCCGGGTGAAGAGCCGGCTGAAAGCCTGCAGGCGGATGGTATTGGTTTGCCGGGTGTTGGCCAGGGTAGACAGATAGTAGTAGAGCTGACGCAGCAGGACGCCGCCCAGCATGCACCCCACCAGCAGGAGGATCATCACGACGATGTCGCGCTCGCTGCCGGTGCGGATGGTCTGGTCAATGAAGCGGCGGCTGAGCCAGACCATGGCCAGGCCCAATCCCACCTGCGTGATGCCGATCAGGATACGCCACAGGGTATTCCAGCGAATCCCCTGCATCGCCTGCCAGAGCCAACGGAAGTATTTCATTCTACGATACCCAGTTCAGTCCACTGTTTGAGCAGCTTTTCCACGTCGGCATGCGCCGTGGCGGGATCCACGTCGTACACATCGCAGAGCGCGTTCGCGAGGGTATCCGCATCGAAATCGCCCAGTTCGCCGGCCTTTTCCCAAATCCATGCCGCCGTCTCGTTGAGGCTCACCAGCTTGCCGAAATCGATGGCACCCAGGCCTTCGCCCACAATCACCTTTTCACCGCACACCGTGCGCAGTACAAATCCTTCTTTGCGTTTCATTGTATTTTGATATTACGTATGATCGTTCGTTTGTATACCGCCAGGATCCAGCGCCGGACCGGCAGCAGGGAGCGCCAGATGCGGGCGCGCCGCCGCTGGCGCGGCGTATCAAGGCGCCGGTGGCGACCTTTTTCGTCCATCACTTCGTCGGCCCGGGCCAGGATGTCTTCCGGCCGGCAGACTTCCTGCCCGCGGAGGTTCCCGTCGCCCATGAGCACGACGCGCTCCGGCGACACCTCCATCACCCGGTGCAGGACATAGCGTTGTCCGTCGATATGCGCCAGCACCACGTCGCCCACGGCCACGTCGCCCGGCCGGGTCAGCACCACGCTGTCGTGTCCGCCCAGGATGAACGGCAGCATGCTGCTGCCTTTCACCCGCAGCGTCACTGCCATTCCATCGTTGACCAGGGAAACAGCGTCGCGCAGGATCTGCTCATCGTTGACGGCCGCGTTTTTCATGCCTGTGTGATCTGGCTGGCGCACAACTGTGCCGCAGCTTCATCGGGTAAGCAGTCCAAATGCCAAACGGGCACGTGCATGGCCAGGGCGTTCTCCGTCTCGTGGAGACCGTCGGCGATGGTGCGGTCCCAGCGTTTGCCAGAAATACTCGGCACCAGCGCCGCATAGGCCGCCAGGCCTTTCAGGCGGCGGATGGCATTGTACGGGGCCTGAGCCAACTGGACAAAACCACCGGCCGGCAGCTCCATGTTCCGGTAGCAGGGCGTCTTGCCGCTCCAGGGCGAACCGTACACGCGGGCCGTCCCGTCGGGGAACACACGGACCACAGGGTTGTCGTCGTTGACCAGTTCCGAATCCGGAATATAGCGGAGCCACAGGCGTGCGTGCGTGCTTTTGCCCGTGCCGCTCTTGCCGAGGAACAGATAACCGCGCCCACCGTGGCCGATGACGGCCGCATGGAAGAGCGCCGTCCCCAGGCGCGCGGTGCGCATGGCATACATCACCATGAGCGCATTGTTGAGCGCGAATTCATCCTGTGTATGCAACGCCAGGGTCGCCTCCGAGAAGTCCGCGGCAGCGAGCATGGTGCCCGACAGCGCGCCAAACAGGCTGAAGACGAACCAGGACCGGCCGTCCGGTGTCCGGCAGAGCCGGATCTGCGAACCGTCGTCGTCCTGGTCGATTTCCAGGACCAGGCCCGCCGGCTCCGACAGTTGCTCCTTCGGCACTACCTGCAGGCGGAATACCCGCTCCGGCGCCGTGGCGGGATCGGTGGCGAAAGGCGCATAGTGCGCCAGCGGCCCGTCCAGCGTGATGCCCGCGGCGG
The DNA here is from genome assembly GCA_905233345.1 of uncultured Bacteroidales bacterium. Lineage (GTDB taxonomy): Bacteria > Bacteroidota > Bacteroidia > Bacteroidales > UBA932 > Cacconaster. The sequence continues at coordinate 58,733 of CAJODQ010000001.1, read as the reverse complement.
GATGCACGGAGAAACAGTGTCCGGCTACCGTATAGCAGTATTCTTTCATAGATCGTTCCGCATGAGGAATTCTTTCATAAAGGGATTGAGGTCGCCGTCGAGGACGCCCTGGGTGTCGGAGGTCTCGTAGCCGGTGCGCAGGTCTTTGACCATCTTGTAGGGATGCAGCACGTAGGAACGGATCTGCGAGCCCCACTCGATGCGTTTCTTCTGGCCTTCGAGCTCGGCCTGCTTCTCCTGGCGCTTCTTCAGTTCCAGGTCGTAGAGGTGCGACTTGAGGATGCGGAGGGCGTTCTGCCGGTTGTCGAGCTGGGAGCGGGTCTCGGTGTTCTCGACCGTGATGCCCGTGGGGATGTGCCGCACGCGCACGCCCGTCTCCACCTTGTTGACGTTCTGGCCGCCGGCACCGGAGGAGCGGAAGGTGTCCCACTCCAGGTCGGCCGGGTTGATTTCGATCTGGATCGTATCGTCGACCAGTGGGTACACGAAGACCGAAGAGAAAGTGGTCTGCCGTTTGCCTTGCGCATTGTAGGGCGAGATGCGGACCAGGCGGTGCACGCCGTTCTCAGCCTTGAGGTAGCCGTAGGCGTAGTCGCCCTCGAACTGGATGGTGCACGACTTGATGCCGGCCTCATCGCCTTCCAGCAACTCGGTGACGGTCATCTTGTAGCCGTTGCGCTCGCCCCAGCGGGTGTACATGCGCATGAGCATGCTCGACCAGTCGTTGGCCTCGGTGCCGCCGGCGCCGGAGTTGATGGTCAGCACGGCGCCGAGGTTGTCGCCCTCTTCGCCCAGCATGTTGCGCATCTCCAGCGCTTCGAGTTTTCCGACCAACGTGGCATAGGCCGCGTCGATGTCGTCGGCCGCGTCTTCGCCGAAATCGAAGAGCGTCTCCAGGTCGGAGAGTCCTTCTTCGAGGGCGTCGTAGCCGTCGACCCAATATTTGACAGCCGAGACTTCCTTCATGAAAGCCTCGGCGGCCTTCGGGTCGTCCCAAAAGTCAGGTGCCGTGGTCTTGGCTTGTTTTGCAGCTAGGTCAGATCGTTTCGCAGGGATGTCAAAGAAACCTCCCCAACGTCTCTATCCGCTGTTTAATCGTTTTAATCTCTTCTGAGGTGATCATAAATCCGTTTTGTTTCTTCGTAACCGTAGCCGCGTCCGAGCGCATAGCGGAAAAACTTGGCCTGCTTGCGGCGGGGATCCTCCTCGCGGGCGAGGGCCTTCCACTTGGCATGGAGCAGCTGCTCCTTCCGGGCGTCGGCGGCGGGCAGGTCGATGGCTTCCAGCGCGTCGGCGATAGCAGCGGCATCGATCTGTTTCTTTTGCAAAGCTAATTGAATTTTGAGACTTCCCCAACCCTGGAGGGCACTTTTGTCGCGCGCGAAGGCGCGGGCATAGCGCGCATCGTCGAGATAGCCTTCGCGGCGGAGCGTATCAAGGATCTCCTGTGCATCGGCGGTGGGCAGGGCGGCGAGCTTGCGGCGGATGTCGCTGCTGCAGCACTCGCGTCCGGCGCACAGGCGCATCATCCGGCCCAGCATCCGGGTCTTCTCGTCGTTGTCAGAAGGCATGGCCGATGCTGATGAAGGCCCCGACCTTCTTGGTGTGGTTCGACCAGAAGAGATTGAAGGCGAGGGGACCGAGGAAAGAATCGTAGGCGTAGCCGATGCGGGCGCCGATGATCGGTGCGTTCTCGAAGATATTGTCGAGGTTGCGGAAATCCCGGGCATAGGCTCCCGACAGGAACACATAGTTGTGGTTGAGGAACTGGTAGCGGAAGTCGAGCGTCACGTCGGTCAGCACGTTCTGGTAGACACGCGGCCGGCCGAAGCCGATGAAAGGGAACTGCTGGTTCATGTAACGGCCGTACATATAGCCACCCATGACGTTGGCGTAAGCCATCGGAATCTGTTTGCCGATCAGGGTCCGGTTGTCAATGGTCGTGATCAGGGCGAAATGCGAACCCATGGGGATGACGCCCGAAAAATGCAGGCTGGCCGCCAAGAAATTCCCATAGTCACCTTTGGTCAGGCTGTTGAAGCAGTAGTCTACGCCGGCGTCCAATTGTGTGCCGCGCGTCGGGAAGTTCTGGTTGTTGCGACTGTCGGCCTGGAAGCGGGCGAAGACCAACGGGAAATACTTGCGGGAGAAATCGATGTCGTAGCCCGGGAAGTCGGTGGAAGCGATCAGCCCCTTGTACCCAAAGAGGTCCATGTGGGCGCCCAGGTCGATGGAGATGTTGCGCGCCCGCGTGGAGAAGGCCGTGGTGAAGCGGTGCTGGTCGAAGCCGAAGTTGACCAGGTCGTCCTGGCTCTTCATCTTCATGTCGGAAGTACGGAACTGGTAGCCCGCCTTGAACTGGGCCAGCGAACGGAATACGTAGGAATACTGGGCCTCCGCCTGCAGGTTGTAGGCGATCTTGGCGTTCAGGTTGAATTTTGAGCCGTAGAGCGTGTTTTCGTTGATACCGATGGAAGCCAGGATGGCGGCGATCTCTTCGCTGTCGAAGCGGATGCCCACGCCGATCATCGATTTGCGGCCCGGCACAAAGTTGAGTTCCAGGTCATAAGGGTCATTCTGCCCGCGGAGCAGATAGGTCACGGATTCAAAAGCGGACGTATTGTAGAAGCGGGCGATTTCGGTTTTCAGGTCGTTGCCGCTGATACGGGCGCCCGGCTTGAGGCAGCTCTTGCGCATCAGTAACTGGAGGTCCTTGGCGGAAATGCCATTGAAAGACACATGACCCAGGGTGATGGAATCGCGGTCGAGGCGGACGGCTGCCCGGTATTTCTCCGGCTGCTTCATCGGCCCGATGAAGTTCTGCTCAGACTGGTCGAGCAGCGCTTTGATGGAGTCGATGGCTCTTTGGTGCTCGCGGGCGGCGGCCTCACCGTTGTCGATGAGCTTGCGCAGGCTCTCAGGCGTATAGTCGAGCATGCCAAATTCCTTGACTTCCGGATAGATGGCCAGGTCGGTCATATTCACGTTGTCGTCGAGTTTGGCGTAGACATACATGTTGAGGATCTCGGAGACCAGCGAGCCGATGTTGTCGATGTCTTTGGTTGTGGAGTAATCGTCTTTCAGGACGACGCCGATGATGATGTCAGCGCCCATTTCCTTGCATACGTCGGCCGGATAGTTGTTGAGCAGACCGCCGTCCACGAACACCCGGTCGCCGAGCCGCACCGGCGCGAAGTAGCCGGGGATGGCCATCGTGGCACGGATTGCATCGACGAAATTTCCGCTCTTGAAGACGACTTCCTCTTTGTTCTTCACATCGACCGCCACGCAGGCAAAAGGAATCGGCATGCGTGAGAAGTCGAGGGAATCCTGGTAACCCACAGAGAGTTGGGTGAACAGATTGTAGATGTTCTGTCCGTTGACGACCGCCAGCGGGATATTGTTGAGCAGTGCGACCGGATCGTCGGGCTTGCGCGGCTCCCGCGGGCCGAGGCGGCTGTAGTCACCCGAACCGAACGGGATCTGCAGCACGAATTTGTCCTGGTTCTGCTTGCGCTCGAACATCCGGCTGCTGCGGGGGATGCGGTCGCTGAGCAGGAAGTCCCAGTCCTGCACCAGGATGAGGGAGTCCAGCTCGGACGCCGAATAGCCGATGGCGTAGAGGCCGGCGACGATGCCACCCATGCTGGTGCCGACGATGTAATCGATGGGAATGTTGTTCTCTTCAAGCACTTTCAGCACACCCACATGCGACGCGCCCTTGGCACCGCCGCCGCACAGGACCACGCCCACCTTGGGCCGTTGGGCCAGGGCGGTGAGGCTCAGCAGGAATGCCAGCAGCAGGGTGAAGAAGCGTTTCATGGGCAGGAAAGTTTAGAAATCAAATCCCAGCACAAAATGGAAACCTACCCGCCGGGACAGGTTCGACCAATGGACGATGACCTGGACCGGACCGATGATGGTGTTGATGGAGTAGCCGGCGCCGAAGCCATAATGATGTTGGAAGACAGCGTCGTCGCTGTACCAGTCCCAATCCAGCATATAGTTGGCGTACAGCGTGGCGTAGTGTTGCTTGAACAGGTTGACGCGCAGGTCGGCCCGGGCGATGTTGACCTTGTTGTTACAGGCATACGTGTGATTGACGCCGATGAAAGGTATCTGCATCGGGGTATACCGGCCATACATCGTACCCCCGACGTAATTCATGTAGTAGCTGAACGGGTCGCGGAACAGGAAGCGGTTCCAGGTCTGGGGAATCAGGGTGACCCGTCTGCCCAACGGGATGGCGACCTTCATGTCGAACTGGGCATCGTAGAAATGATAGGGTTCGACGAATCGGTCACCGGCTTCGTTATAGAGAGAGGTCCAACCATAATAACCGCCAGCTTCAACCCGGAACTGTACACCCCTGGTGGGGAAATAGCCATCGTCCATGCTGTCGAATTTCAAGCTTGTAAAAGCGTTGGCGGACTGCATTTTATAGTGTTGATCCGTACGTACGATAATGGCTGATATATCCCGGATGTCCATGTTTTCATACCGTGCGCCCAGTCGGATATCGGCGTTCCTCCATCCCGTGATCTGGTAATAGAGTTCGGAGCGGAAGTCATTGAAGCGCATGGTCCGGTCCAGGGCGAAGTTGTATTTTCCGGCAAATTCAGGATAGATGGAAATGTCCTGATAGACGTCCATGCTCGTATGTTTCAGCTGGGCCGCCACATTCAGTTTGGTCAGGTTGCGGAAGGTATAGCCATAGTTCAGCCTGGCGTTCGGGTTCATGCCCAGTTCCACTTCCAGGTCGAGTTTCGAGCCGAAGATCTTGCGTTTGTTGAGGCTTACGCCCAGGAGGATGGAAGCCATCTCCTCGCTGTCGAAACGGAAGCCGATACCGGCCTGGTGCGTGCGCTGGGGCGTGAAAAAGATCTGGAGCCGGTAGCCTTCCCGCTCGTTGCCCGCGATGCGGTAGTACACTTTGCTGTAGGCTCGTGTGTGGTAGAAGAAGTTCATGACCTTGTCCATGTCCGCGCCGGTGATCACCTCACCCGGGGCGATATTGGTCTTGGAGAGCAGCCATTGCATCTCCTTGGGATCGGCGCCGCTGATCTCCAACTGGGAGATGCGCACGGATTCCTCGAACAGGTTGACGGCTTTGTGCGGGCGTACGTGCGGGGTCTCCGGGTACTCTTTCAGATGCTCAGCGAGCGACTGGAGCTGCGGGAGCACCCGCTCGGCGGCGACGCGGCCGCTGTCGATAAGGGCTTCTACGCTGTGGCTGTCGAAGGCCAGGATGCCGAAGCTGCCGGTGTTCGGGGCGATGATGATGTCAGAATTGCGCCGGCCGGCCTGGTATTTCTCACCGTTCATCATGCTGAGCATCGTGTTGATCATCTCGGGGATGGTCTGCTCGGTCTGTTCCGGTGCCTTGTCGAATTCATGCAGGTCGACGGTGATCACATAGTCGGCGCCCATCTGCCGGGCCACGTCGACCGGCAAGTTGTTGACCATGCCGCCATCCACCAGGAAGCGGTTGCCGACCTTGACCGGTACGAAGAAACCGGGGATCGACATACTGGAACGAATGGCCGTCACGATGCTGCCGCGGTGCCATACGACCTCTTCCTTGGTGTTGAGATCCACCGCCACGCAGGCGAAGGGAATGGGCAGATGGTTGAAGTCGACGTCGTCCTGGTAGCCCACGGACAGCTTGGTGAAGAGTTGGTCGAGGTACTGGCCTTCCACCACCGCGGCGGGCACGTTGCGCAGCAGACCCCGGCTTTGGCCTTTGCCGACCTCGGCCTGTTCGCTCAGGTTCGCGCGGTTCTTGAACGGGAGGGTGAACAGGTAGCGGTCCCGGTCTTCCTTGTCGAGATACGAGACGTCCCGGCGGTCCACCTGGTCGCGGATCAGCATGCTCCAGTCCTGTGCGCGGACCAGGGTATCCATGTCTTCGGCCGAGTAGCCCAGGGCGTAGATGCCGCCGATGATCGAACCGATACTGGTACCTACGACCATGTCGACGGGGATGCCGGCCTCCTCAATGATCTTGAGTGCGCCGATGTGGGCCATGCCTTTCGCGCCACCGCCCGAGAAGACGAGGGCCACTTTGGGGCGCGTCTTCTGGGGTGCGTTCGTTTCGGGCTCTTCGGCCAGCAGGGCCGGGGAGAAGAGCGCGAGCAGCAGAATCACAGACAGCAAACGTTTCATATCGCGAATCTTTTAATTCTTTTTTAAGCCTTTGCCCGCCAGCAGGCCGCAGGCGGCAAAGATATCCTCGCCGCGCGAGGCGCGCAGCGTGGCGGTGACGCCGGCACGGTGGAGCCGCGCCAGGAAAGCCTCGATCGCTTCCGGGGAAGAGGTCTGGAACGGGCTGTCCGGGATGCTGTGGAAGCGGATCAGGTTGACCCGGCACTCCAGCCCCTGCAGGAGCCGGGCCAGGGCATCGGCGTAGCGGGGCGTGTCGTTGAGGCCGGCGAACATCGTATATTCGAAGCTCACGCGGCGCTGCCCTGTAAAATCGTACTGGCGGATGAGTGCGAGCACCTCGTTCAGGGGCCAGGCTTTTTGCACGGGCATGATCTTTTCGCGCTCCTGCGGGAAGGGATTGTGCAGGCTGACCGCCAGGTGGCAGCGGCTCTCATCCAGAAACTTGCGGAGCGCGGGCAGCACGCCGATGGTTGAGACGGTCACGCGTTTCGGGCTCCAGCCGAAGCCCCAGTCGGCGGTGATGATCTCCAGCGCACGGGACACGTTTTCCCAGTTGTCAAGCGGCTCGCCCATCCCCATGAAGACCGCGTTGGTCAGTTGCTCCGCCTCGTCCAGGCTCAGGAACTGGGAGAGGATCTCCGCCGCCGAGAGCTGGCCGTGGAAGCCGCCGCGCCCCGTCATGCAGAAGCGGCAGCCCATCTTGCATCCGATCTGCGAGGAGACGCAGACCGTGGCGCGCGCCAGCCCGCCTTCCGAGCCGTCCTCGTATTGCGGGATCATCACGGTCTCGATGAATTTGTCGGGCTTTGAGGTGGGGAAGAGGTATTTCCGGGTGCCGTCGCGCGAGGTGAAGCACTCCACGGGGAGCACGCGCCCCACTTCGTAGCGTTCAGTCAGGGCGGTGCGCGCTGCCTTCGACAGGTTGGTCATCGCGTCGATGTCGGACACGCGTTTCTGGTAAAGCCATTGGGCCATCTGTTTCGCAGCGAAGGAGGGGAGTCCGAGTTGCGAAGCGACCGCCTGGAGTTCGGCCAATGTCTTGCCCAATAATGCTTCTTTCATGTGGATGGGTATGAATTGCAAATTTACGACAAAACGGAGGATTTTCCCACAAAAATAGTATCTTTGCAGACAGACGGAACGTGTCAGCGATCCATTAACCATTTAATCACAACATTATGGCAAAAGAAAACGAAGAAATCAATGTGGGCGAAGGAAAGAACGCCGAGAAGTTGAAAGCATTGCAGGCAACCATTGCCAAGATTGAGAAGGATTTCGGCAAAGGGACGATCATGAAGATGGGAGACCAACCTTCCCTCGAAGTTTCTACGATCGCGACAGGCTCCATTGCCCTCGATCACGCCCTGGGCATCGGCGGTTATCCGCGCGGCCGCGTCATCGAGATCTACGGTCCCGAGTCGAGCGGCAAGACCACGCTGGCCATCCATGCCATCGCCGAGGCACAGAAACAGGGCGGCATCGCCGCCATCATCGACGCGGAGCACGCCTTCGACCGTGCTTACGCCGTGAACCTGGGCGTCAACATCGACACCCTGCTCATCTCCCAGCCGGACAACGGCGAACAGGCCCTCGAGATCGCCGACAACCTCATCCGCAGTGGCGCCATCGACATTATCGTCATCGACTCCGTGGCGGCCCTGACCCCGAAAGCCGAGATCGAAGGCGAGATGGGCGACAACAAAGTGGGCCTCCAGGCCCGCCTCATGAGCCAGGCCCTCCGCAAGCTCACCGCCAACATCTCCAAGACGAATACCTGCTGCATCTTCATCAACCAGTTGCGCGAGAAGATCGGCATCCTCTTCGGCAACCCCGAGACTACGACCGGCGGTAACGCCCTGAAGTTCTATGCCTCCGTGCGCATCGATGTGCGCCGCGTCACCCAGCTCAAGGACGGCGACGAGGCCACCGGCAACCGCACCCGCGCCAAGATCGTCAAGAACAAGATGGCGCCGCCGTTTAAGAAAGCCGAGTTCGACATTGTCTTCGGCGAAGGCATCTCCCACATCGGCGAGATCGTCGACCTGGGCGTGGAACTCGAAATCATCAAGAAGAGCGGATCGTGGTTCAGCTACGAAGACGCCAAGCTGGCACAGGGTCGCGACGCCGTCAAGGCCCTCCTCAAAGACAATCCGCAGCTGGCCGACGAGATCGAGGCCAAGATCCGCGAGAAACTGAAAACCGTCAAAGACTAGCATGAAGAAAATCATACTGACAGGCGACCGGCCCACCGGTCGCCTTCACATTGGCCACTACGTGGGCTCGCTCCGCCGCCGCGTGGAGTTGCAGAATTCCGGAAAATTCGATGAGATCTACATCATGATCGCGGATGCGCAGGCCCTCACGGATAACGCTGACAACCCCGAAAAAGTCAGGCAAAACATCATTGAAGTGGCCCTGGACTACCTCTCGGCCGGCATCGATCCGAAGAAGAGCCACATCCTGATCCAGAGCCAGGTCACGGAACTGACTGAACTGACGTTCTACTATATGAACCTGGTCACGGTCCAGCGCCTGCAGCGCAATCCGACCGTGAAGCAGGAGATCCAGTTGCGTGGCTTCAACGATGCCGAAGGCGCCGACAACAAGGCCGGCACGCCGGTCGGCTTCTTCTGCTACCCCATCAGCCAGGCGGCCGACATCACCGCCTTCCAGGCGACCACCGTGCCGGTGGGCGAGGACCAGGAGCCGATGATCGAGCAGACCCGCGAGATCGTGCGCAAGTTCAACGCCACTTATGGGGAGACCCTCGTGGAACCGGAGATCCTGCTGCCCGACAACGCGGCCTGCCTGCGCCTGCCCGGCACCGACGGCAAGGCGAAGATGAGCAAGTCGCTGGGCAACTGCATCTATCTCTCCGACAGCGCCGAAGAAGTGGCGGCGAAGATCCGCGGCATGTATACCGATCCGGGTCACCTGCAGGTGAGCGATCCCGGCAAAGTGGAAGGCAACACGGTCTTTACCTATCTGGACGCCTTCTGCAAGCCCGAGCACTTCGTGCGCTACGCCGACTGCTTCCATGGCAAGAAGCTGAGCTTCGATTTCAAGAACCTCGACGAGATGAAGGCGCAGTACCGCGCCGGCGGCCTGGGCGACGTGATGTGCAAGAATTTCCTCACGGCCGTGCTCAACGAGACCCTGGAGCCCATCCGCCGTCGCCGCAAAGAGCTCGAGCAGGACATCCCCTATGTATACGGCGTCTTGCGTGAGGGCACTGAGGCGGCCCGGGCCGCTGCCGCCGAGACCCTGGCGGATGTCAAGCGCGCCATGAAGATCAATTATTTCGACGAGGGAGCCCTCGAGGAGCTCATCGCCGAACAGACGAAAAAATATCAGAACGCATAAACTACCTATACTCCTATGAAAAAAATCCTGATTTCCCTTTTGGCTATTTGCGCGCTGCTGCTTTCGACACAGGCGCAGGCACAGACCCAAACGTATTACAAACAAATCCATCCCAATGAGATTTCGGCCAGCTACGGTGTGTCGCTGCTGGGCGTTGGCATCGGAACAGTCGTCAATAAAGTGGACGATTTGAAGAGATGGTTAGGTATCGATGACGATCTTGTCGTTGAGAGCGGTGGCACCAAGGGTGTCCTCAATCTGGGCTATACCTATCAGCTCAGCAAGGTGGTGTCGATTGGAGGCGCCATCGGCCTGAACAGCATGTCAGTCAGATTGAAAGACAACACCGGCAAGATCGATGCGGCTCGTGCCAATATCTGGATGCTCATGTCCAGCGCTAAATTTGATTGGTTCCGCACCCGGTCTGATGTTTTCGGTATGTATTCGAAGGTCAATCTGGGCGTGATGGGTATTGGTGCCTCGCTGATGGAAGATCTTCACAAGACGGTCTGGCTTCCCACCGGCCATCTGTCGCTCATCGGCCTCGAGGTCGGCAAGGGCTTCAGCGGCTTCGCTGAATTCGGCATCGGCATGCAGGGCATCGCCCAGGTTGGTGTCCGTGCCCGTTTCTAAGCCATGAAGCGCCTGTTTATCCTGCTGGTCGCAGCGATGGCCCTGACGCCGGGACTGCGCGCACAGACCTATTATGCGCCCCTGGATCAGCACCACAGCATCTCCGTGGGTTATGGTTTGTCGGCCATCGATCTGGCGTTTTCCGCGCTGATCGACGGCAACCACCTTCGCTGGCAGATTACCGACCAGGAGTACCTGGCCCTGACCACGAGCGGCCTGTCCGGCGGCAACTACAACGTGGGCTATTCCTATCGTTTTGACAACAATTGGCTTTCGGTTGGAGGTGCCTTCTCGATCAACAACTTGAGCATCAACGTGGAGGACTATTACTTCCGGATTCCGCTGGTTTCCGGCCGGGCCTTGTCGGCCCTGGGTATGGTCCGTTTCGACTTCGCCCGTACCAGGATGTGCCGTTTCTACACGACAGTCGGTCTGGGCGTTTCGTGCCTGACCGGCCGGCTCGTCGGCAGCAAAGCCTTGAAAGGCTCCGTATGGATCCCTGCGTTCCATACGTCGTTCTTCGGCTTTGAGGTGCAGCCCATCAAGCAACTCAGCGCTTTTGTCGAACTCGGCATGGGCATGCAGGGCATTGCCCAGATTGGCATTGCCCGACGCTTCTAGATGACGGTCGATCAGCGGCTCAGCTGGTCGTTACCCAAGACAATTCCGGAGAGGGCGCCTGTATGGGCGCCTTCTTTGATGGTATGGACGCCGTTGACGAACACGTGTTCGATGCCGGCGGGGAACTGGTGCGGCTGGGCATAGGTCGAGCGGTCGGCGATGGTCTCCGGATCGAAGATAGTGATGTCGGCGGCGTAGCCGGGAACGAGCAGGCCGCGTTCCTTGAGTTTCATGCGCGAAGCCGGGAAGCCGGTGCATTTCCAAATGGCCGTGGGCAGATCGAGGACCTTGTCTTCCCGGACGAATTTCTCGAAGAAGCGCGGGAACGTGCCGTAGGAACGCGGATGCGGCAGTTCTTTGCCCAGTACGCCTTCCGGCGAATAGACGCTGCCGTCGGAGGCAGGCATCGAGAGCGGATGCGCGTAGATTTTCTTGAGGTTGTCCTCCTTCATGGCGAAGGTGGCCTGGTTGACCTCCAGCTTCTCCGAGATCAGCAGGTAGCGGATCATTTCCCATTCGTCCATGCCGGAAATCTGGCAGCACTCGGCCAGGTTCTTGCCGGCATATACGGCGTTGGCCGGGTCGTTGCAGCCGGCCACGACCACCTGTTGCGGTCCGCCGAAACGCTCGAGGCGACTATACGCATATTTCTTGATCTTTTCGCAGGTAGCCTTGTCGTTGAGGCGCTTGTAGATATCCTCGGATGTGCCGTCACGCAGCTCAATGGGGATGAACGACGTAAAACCGGTGGAGAAGGCCGTGTAGGGATAGCGGTCGAAGGCGATGTCGATGCCTTCGGCGCGGGCGGCGTCGATCTTGCCCAGCATCTCGTCGATCTTGTCGAAGTTGGCCGGGTTCTGCGCCTTGAGGTGCGAGATCTCGAGCCGGGCGCCGGACAGGCGGGCGGCTTCGATGGCCTCGTCCATGGCCTCCAGCACATGATCGTCCTCATTGCGCATGTGGATGGTATAGAGCGCGTTGTGCTTCTGGACGACCTTGTTGAGCTCCACCATCTCCCGGGTGTCGCTGTAGCAGCCCGGTGCGTATTCCAGGCCGTAGGAGAGGCCGATGGCGCCCAGCGCGAGCTGGCGGTCGAGCTCGGCACACATCTTCCGGAGCTGCTCGTCGGTGGCTTTCACGTTGTAGGGCCCCACCACGGCTTCCCGCACGTCGCCATGGCCCACCAGGCTGGCGTAGTTGATACCGATCTTGTTTTCCGTGAGCCGCTGGTAGAAGCCGTCGATATCGCGCCAGGCCGGTCCGCCGTGGCGGGGGCGGTCCTTGCGGCTTTCCCAGGCTTCATCGCTGTAGACGAAGGGGCAGTAGCCGCAGTTGCCGCCCAGGTCGGTCGTAATGCCCTGGAAGATGCGGCTGTCGCCCTTGGGGGCGTCGAAGAGATTGGTATCGGTGTGCGTGTGGATGTCAATGAAACCCGGCGATACGACCAGCCCGTGCGCATCCAACACATGGTCGGCACTGGTTCCTAGATCTTTCCCGATGGCGGCGATACGGCCGTCGCGGATGGCGATGTCTCCCTTGACCGGCGGTTTGCCGTCACCACAATGGATGACACCGTTCTTGATGATGGTATCGAAGGATTGCCGGGTCTTGACCTTGCAGCCGGTCAAGCCGCCCAGTCCGAGCGCAGCTGCGCCGAGCGCGGACGCCCTGAGAAAGTCTCTTCTGTTCATATCAAAGGGTTTTGAGATTTTCGGTCTGGTAAGACACCATTTCACCGTACCGGTCGTAGACCAGCAGCCCGTCGATGTCGGCGCGGGACTCCAGGAAATTCCGGGCGCGCTCCACACCGATGACCATCATCCAGGTGGCATAGGCATCGGCAGTGGTGGCATCGGAGGCGACCACGGTGGCGCTCAGCAGGTTGTGCGTGACGGGCCAGCCGGTGGACGGATCGATGGTATGGGAGTATTTCTGCCCGTTCTCCATGTAATAGTTGCGGTAGTTGCCCGAGGTCACGATGCCGCAGTCGCTGACATTGATGATGGCCTGCAGGTCGGCGCCTTCGTCGAAATTGCCGTCAATGGGCTTGTCGAGGCCGACGCGCCAGGGCGTTCCGATGGCATTGACCCCTTTGCAGAGGATCTCCCGGCCAATGTCGATCAGATAGTTGGTGCAGCCGAGCGAATCGAGGATCATGCCCACCCGGTCACAGGAAAAGCCTTGTGCGACGGCGTTGAAATTGAGCTTGACACGCGGGTCCGCTTTTACGAGGTGGACGCCGTCTTCACGCTGCTCGAGCGTCAGTAGGTCCATGCCGATGAAGGCACGGAGCGAGTCGATGGCTTCCTGCGTGACGGTTCCCTTGTTGGAAAAGCCGAAGCCCCAGAGGTCGAAAAGCGGCGCGGAAGAAGGGTCGAACGCCCCTTGCGACTCCTCCCAGACGCGCTTGGAGCGGGTGAAGCAGTCGATGAAAATATCGTTGAGGGGGATGTCTTCGCCGGCATTGAGCTTCGACAGCAACGAGCCTTTGTTGTATCCGCTCAGCGTGAGATCGATCTCCTGGAGGCAGGATCCAATCCGCTGCCGCAGCTCGTCTTCACTGATGCCCTTGAGGGGGTTGCACACGATGTGGAACGTGCCGCCCTGAGCGAAGCCCTCGATGCGGTGGTACTGGGTGTCTTTGACGCAACTGCACAGCAGCAGCAAAGAAAGCAGGAGAAAAAGGAGTCTACGGTACATTTCTTGCAAATTTACGATTATTTATGCACCTTTGCAAGTTGTAATACACAGAAATCCGATGCAGTTGACGCAATATTTCCGTTGGTTCGGCCTGGCGGCCCTGATTCTCCTGAGCCTCCTTTCCTGCAAGAAGGCCGAAGAGGAAGAAGATACTTCCGATTCGATGTCGGGCACCATCGTTTTCGATGTTCCCTACTATGTGCTGAAATGCGAAACGGTCACCATGACCGCTTCGGGCGTCATCCATCCCAAGGACGTGACCTACCGCTGGTACATTCCCGGCATCTATGTCGACTCCCTGGCGCGCCGTACCGTCACGGTACAGTTCCCCGACAGCCTGGGTTCCTTCATCGTCACGGCACAGGCTTACGCCCCGGATTTCTACTCTACCAGCACTTCCCAGCAGGTGACGACCATCGACACGACCTGGGACAGTTCACTGACCGGCCTCCAGCGCAGCGACCAGCTGATCGTCGATAAGCGCGACGGCCATGCCTACCGCTATGTGACGGCCGGCGACCTCGACTGGTTCAGCCAGAACCTGTCCTGGCAGGGTGCCGGTGTTCCCTTCCGTTCCTCTCCGGCTACAGCGAGCATGTTCGGCAGTTTCTACACCTGGAACGAAGCCATGAAAAACGATGTTTGTCCGGAAGGCTGGCGCGTGCCCACCCACGAAGACTGGGAGTCGCTGGCAACGATCCTGAGCGGCGGCGAGCGCCTGTCCTTCATTGACAACTGGGACGGCCTTGGTTCAAAGGCTTCAGCAGACGCCTATCTCAATGACAGCCGCATGTGGCCCTACTCACCCGACAACGTCCATTCCAACGACATTGGCTGGAATGCCCTTCCGCTGGGCTATACTTTCTCCCATACCAATGAATTCACCGGGCTCAATAATTATGGCTGCTGGTGGAGCGCTACGGAGAAAAACGAAAGCCAGGGCTTTTACCGTTACATCTGGTACGACCAGAGCGATTTCCCGATGGCCTATACGGACAAGAATGACTTGCGCGCCTGCGTCAGGTGCGTTCGAACGCATCCACAATCTTTGTAACCAGCGGGTGCCGGACGATATCCTCCTTCCCGAATTCCACAATGCTGATACCCTTGATGTCGCGGACCAGTTCCACGCCGCGCATCAGGCCTGAGTCGCTCTTGTTGGGCAGGTCGATCTGCGTGGCGTCGCCCGTGACGATGAATTTGGCGTCGCAGCCCATGCGGGTGAGAAACATCTTGAGCTGGCCGAGCGAGGTGTTCTGCGCCTCGTCGAGAATGACGAAGGCCCGGTCGAGCGTGCGCCCGCGCATATAGGCGAGCGGCGCAATCTGGATGATGCCTTCCTCCATGAAATTCTGGAGCCGCTTGGCGGGGATCATGTCGCCCAGCGCGTCATAGAGCGGCTGGAGATAGGGATCAAGTTTGTCTTTAAGGTCACCCGGCAGAAAGCCCAGCCGCTCGCCCGCCTCCACGGCGGGACGGGTGAGGATGATGCGCTTCACCTCCCGGTTCTTGAGCGCGCGCACCGCCAGGGCGATGGCGGTATAGGTCTTGCCGCTGCCCGCCGGCCCGATGGCGAAGATCAGGTCGTTGCGGTAGTATTCGCGCACCATGCGCTTCTGGTTGGGGGTGCGGGCCTTGATGGGCCGGCCTTCGTTGCTGTAGACGATGATGCTGTCGGAAGTCTCGTCGGTGGGGACCGTGCCGCTTTCGGCGCTGCGGTCGCTGCCTTCGAAGAGCGCCTCCACGTCGTATTCCGTGAGTACGCTCTTGTGCATGCGCTTGCGACGCAGCAGTTTGATCTTGTCCTCAAAGTCGTCGAGCTCGCTCTGCGGCCCCATCAGGTAGATTTCGGCGCCGCGGGCGACGGCCTTGACCTTGGGATAGTGGCTGACCAGCAAGTCGAACAAGCGGTTATTGACGCCGTAAATGTCGATCGGATCGATCTCTTCGAGGAGGATGGTTTTCTCCATAAGCAGGGTATCGTGTTTACAGGTTGAATTGCGTTTTCAGGGCCGTCCATTCGCGCAGCATCTTGTCGTAGTCGCTCTTGTCGCGCCATTCGTCGCGGCGGCCGATCCAGTCGAGGATGGGAATGACGGTATAGTTGGCCTCGAGCATGCGGCGGCGCGAGCACCAGGTATAGGTGGTGTTGGCTTCAGCGATGACCAGGCTGTCGCCGTCGCTGGTGAGCACCAGTTCGTAAAGCATGCCGATCTGGGTGTTCACATCGCTTTGGTTCGACATGAAGTTGCCGAGGGAGTAGGCGGTGGCGAAGGGCGGTGCGAACACGGTGGGCTGTACCACGTGCGGGTGGGAACCTACGATGGCGGACACGCCGTTGCGGTGCAGGAAGTCCACCCAGCGGCGCTGGCTTTCAGAAGGAATAAGGTGATATTCTTCCCCCCAGTGGGGCAGTGCCACAATCAGTTCGGCGCCACGTTCCTTGGCCCGCTCAATGACTGCTTTCACGTGCGTGGAATCGAGCAGGTTGACGTGCCAGGGCTGCGGCACGGGGAGACCGTTGGTGCCGTAAGTGAAATTGATGAAGGCAATATCGTGCCCTTTGATGTTGGCGATCAGCGGGTTGGTAAGATATTCCTCACCTTCGGAGCGATAGATGCCCGTGAAGGGAATGCCCATCCGGGAATAGATGGCATACGTGCTGTCAATACCGGTGCGTCCTTTGTCGCAGATGTGGTTGTTGGCGGTCAGGAACAAGTCGATGCCGACCCGCTGCGCTTCATAGGCCAGGCTCTGGGGCGCCGAGAACTGCGGGAATCCGGTGTACGGTGTCACGCCGCAGGGAAATTCCATGTTGGCCACGACATAGTCGGCGGTGTCGAAGCGGTCCTGAACATGCCGGAAACAGTCGCTGTAGTCGAAATCGGCGGGATTGTCGCGGTTGCCGCCGCTGCGCAGGGCGGCCGTCACCTGCGGACTGTGGCTCATCACGTCGCCGATGAAAACGATGCGGATGGTGTCGGGTTGCGCTGCCGCTGCGGCCGGCCAGACCGCCAGACAGAGCAGCAGGAATATCGTTTTGGAGAAAGATTTCAGCATCGGCACCACTTTCGGATGTAAAGTTAAACTTTTTATGAGTTTTTTGTGCTATCTTTGTTCAATTATGCAGAAGAACATGAAAAGGATTATATCATTTGTGTTTTTGATGGCCGTCCTGGCGGGTTTTTGCACGGGCTGCGATTTCATCCGCGCTTCGCTGGGCAAGCCTACCTCGAAGGACCTGGTCAAGATCAGTGATGAACTGAAGGCCCGGGAGCAGTATCTGCGCGACAGCGTCGCGGCGGTGCGTGCGGCCCAGGCCGCCGCGGCTGGCGAAGCCGTCCAGACGCCCGCTGCGCAGCCTGCAGCCCAACCTGCAGCACAGCCGACTGCCAAACCGGCGGAGCAGCCGGCCGCTCCTGCCAAACCCGCCGCTCAGCCCGCTGCCCAGGCCACTGAGCAGCCCCTCAAGACCTATTACGCTGTCGCAGGCGCTTTCAAGAACCCGGAAGGCGTGAAGAAATATGTCTCCTTGCTGCAGGAACACGGTCTGTCCGTCCATCTCTTCGATTTCAAAAGTGGCCTGACGGTCGTCTGCCTGGAAGGCCACGATGTCTTCGGGGAGGCACAGAATGACGTGGTCCGGCTCAAGGAACTCAAGCTCTCGGACTCCGATCCCTGGATCTACAACACGAATCAGAAACTCCACAAATAAAACATGAAGAATACCGTATTCACAGAGAAGCACATCGCACTGGGTGCGAAGATGGCTCCGTTTGCCGGCTACAACATGCCGATCCAATACAAAGGAATCAACGAGGAACATAACTGCGTCCGCAATGGTGTCGGCGTCTTCGACGTCTCCCACATGGGTGAGATCTGGGTGAAAGGCCCGAAGGCCCTCCCGTTCCTGCAGTATGTCTCTTCCAACGACGCTTCGGTCCTTTTCCCGGGCAAAGCGCAGTATACCTGCTTCCCGAACGGCAAGGGCGGCATCGTGGATGACTTCATCGTCTACTGCTTCAGCACCGAGAAATACCTGCTGGCCGTCAACGCCGCCAACATCGAGAAAGACTGGAACCACCTCTGCGCCGTCGCGCCGAAATTCGGCCTGACCGTCGGCAAAGACCTGGTGAACGCCTCCGACCAGACCTGCCAGCTCGCCATCCAGGGCCCGAAGGCCATGGAAGTCATGCAGAAGCTCTGCAAGGAAGACCTCCTCTCCATGGAATACTATACCTTCAAGCAACTGGAAGTCGCCGGCATTCCCGACGCCATCCTCTCCACCACCGGCTACACGGGCAGCGGCGGATGCGAAGTCTATGTACCCAACCAGTACGGCGACCGGCTCTGGAACGCCGTCTTCGAGGCCGGCGCACCGGAAGGCATCCAGCCGATCGGCCTGGGCGCCCGCGACACCCTGCGCCTTGAGATGGGCTTCTGCCTCTATGGCAACGACATCAACGACAGCACCTCCCCGCTGGAGGCCGGCCTGGGCTGGATCACCAAGTTCAACGACGTGAAGGGCGACTTCATCGACAAGGAATACCTGCTCAAGCAGAAAGCCGAAGGCTTGAAGCGCAAACTCGTGGGCTTTGAGATGGTCGACCGCGGCATCGCCCGGCACGAGATGCGGATCTGCGACGATCAGGGCAACCCGATCGGCTTCGTGACCTCCGGCACAATGGGCCCGACGGTGAAGAAAGCGATTGGCATGGGTTATGTAGATGTTCCGTTCAACAAGATCGGCTCTGAAATCTACATCAATATCCGTGGCGCGCTGCTGAAGGCTGTGGTGGTGAAGATGCCGTTCTACCAGAAATAATTGAAGAAAAGACTGATCATACTGATCCTGCTGGAATTCTGTGCGGCAAGCCTTGCCGCACAGAATTTTGCTGTTGCCCCTGCGCTGCAGGGCCACGTGTACAGCCTCTGCGACGAAGAACTCGAGGGCCGCAAGGCCGGCAGCCGGGGCGAGCAGGCTGCGGCCCGCTACCTGTATGCGGCGCTGGAAGAAGCTGGCGTGCTGATGCTCACCGATTCGCTGGGGCAGGATTTTACTATTACGAAGCCTGCGGGCGAGATCCACTCACAGAACATCCTGGGCATCGTGCAGGGGGCTGACCCGCAGTTTCGGGATGAATACATCGTGGTGGGCGCGCGCTATGACCACATGGGCACCAACCTGCTGACCATCGACGGTGAGCCCGTGGTCCAGCTCTATCCCGGGGCGGACCGCAACGCCTCGGGCGTGGCGATGCTCATCGAGCTGGCCCGCCTGGTGGCGGAATACCAGGGCCTTTTCCGCCGCTCCATCATCTTTGTGGGCTTCGGTGCCGGGGAGGAGGGAATGGCCGGTTCGTGGTATTTTGTCAACCGGGCTTTCGAGCAGATCGGCCATGTCAAGGCGATGATCGATCTGGACTGCCTGGGCCGCGGCGGCCAGGACCATCCGCTGACCGTCTTTTCCCAGCTCCGCAACACAGACTTCAACTATCTGCTCAACAAGACTGCCGAACAGCCCGTCGTCCGTTTGCCGGAAGTCGCCCATGGCGAAATGCCCGCTTCCGATTACCTGCCGTTCTATGAGAAAAGCATCCCCGTGTTCCGTTTCTCGACAGGTACCGCTCGCGAGCACCGTACCATCCGGGACACGCCGCGCCTGGTCGACTGGTCGGCGATGGAGATGAATCTCAACTATCTCTACCACTTCCTGATGATACTGGCCGACATCGATGAGATCTCCACGGCGAACCCCGATCCCGACAAACGGGCGGCCCGCGCCGACCGGGTCTATTCCGTCTCCGACTGTGACGTGCGTCCCCAGTTCTTCCATTCCAACGAACGTCACTTCCTGCAGAGCTGGGTGTACAAGTACCTCAGATATCCGGAGCGCGCCATTGAGCGCAATATCCACGGCCAGGTGCTGGTGAGTTTCATCATCGAGAAGGACGGCTCCGTGACGAACGTTGAAGTGGAGCACGGTGTCGACGAACTGCTCGACAACGAGGCGGTCCGGGTGATCGCCATTTCCCCGAAATGGATTCCCGGCCGGATCCGGGGTGAAAAAGTCCGCACGCGGATGGTCGTTCCGGTGGATTTCCGCTTGTCGTCGAAGTGGGACATAGGTTTGAAAAAATAACACTATCTTTGCGCCAGATATCTAATTTGGCGTATAATCATCATTCCATGGAATACAACTTCGTCGACATTGAGAAGCGTTGGCAGGCCTATTGGGCCGAGCACCATACATTCGAGGTAAAGACCGATCCCTCCCGTCCCAAATATTATGTGCTGGACATGTTCCCGTATCCTTCGGGCGCCGGCCTCCACGTCGGTCACCCGCTGGGGTACATCGCCAGTGACATCTACAGCCGCTACAAACGCCTCAAGGGCTTCAACGTGCTGCATCCGATGGGATACGATGCCTTCGGCCTCCCCGCCGAGCAATACGCCATCCAGACCGGCCAGCATCCCGCCAAGACCACGGAGAAGAACATCGCCCGCTACCGCCAGCAGATGGACCGCATCGGTTTTTCCTACGACTGGTCGCGCGAGGTCCGCACCTGCGAACCCGGCTACTACAAGTGGACGCAGTGGGCCTTCCTGGAGATGTTCAACCACTGGTACAATCCCGCCACCGACAAGGCCGAACCCATCGACACCCTCATTGCAAAACTGAAGCAGGAGGGGCGCTGGGACGGACTCAGCGAGAAGGAACAGACCGACCTGCTGATGCAGTACCGCATCGCCTACCTGGGCGAGACTTCGGTGAACTGGTGCCCGCAGCTGGGCACGGTGCTGGCCAACGACGAAGTGAAGGAGGGTTATTCGGTGCGCGGCGGTTTCCCCGTGGAGCAGAAGAAGATGAAACAGTGGCAGCTGCGCGTGAGTGCCTATGCCGAGCGTCTGCTCAACGACCTCGAGCAACTCGACTGGACCGACTCCCTCAAGGAGATGCAGCGCAACTGGATCGGCAAGAGCCAGGGCGCCGAGATGGTGTTCCATGTGTTCAACGGCACGCAGGAATACGAGATGACCATCTTCACGACCCGCGCCGATACCATTTTCGGCGTCACCTTCATGGTGCTGGCTCCCGAGAGCGAGTGGGTGGAGAAACTCACCACGCCGGTGCAGAAAGCGGCCGTGGAGGCCTATCTGCAGCAAGCCAAGAAAAAGACCGAACGTGAGCGTATCGCCGAGACCCGCAAGGTGACCGGCGTGTTCACGGGTTCGTATGCCATCAATCCCCTTACGGGCGACAAAGTGCCCGTCTGGATCTCTGAATATGTGCTTGCGGGCTACGGCACCGGCGCCATCATGGCCGTGCCGGCGCATGACAGCCGCGACTACGCCTTCGCCCGGACCTTCAACCTGCCCATCATCCCGCTGATCAAGGGCTGCGATGTGTCTGAAGCGAGCTTCGACGCCAAGGAAGGCATCATGTGCAACTCGGGCTTCCTCAATGGCATGACCGTGAAGGAAGCCATCCCCGCCGCCATCGATTATATCGAGGCGAAGGGCTTGGGCCACCGCAAAATCAACTATCGCCTGCGCGACGCCATCTTCTCGCGCCAGCGCTACTGGGGTGAACCGTTCCCGATCTATTACAAGGACGGCATTCCCTGTGCGATGCCGTACGAGTGCCTGCCGCTGGAGCTCCCTGTGGTCGACAAGTTCCTCCCCACGGAGACGGGCGAGCCGCCGTTGGCCCGCGCCAAGGACTGGAGCTACAACGGCTATCCCATTGAGACCAGCACCATGCCCGGTTTCGCGGGCAGCAGCGCGTACTACCTGCGCTACATGGATCCGCACAACGACACGGCGCTGGTGGGCAAGGAAGCCGATGAATACTGGCGCAACGTGGACCTCTACATCGGCGGCACTGAGCACGCCACGGGCCACCTCATCTACTCTCGTTTCTGGAACAAGTTCCTCTACGACATGGGCCTGGTCTGCGAGCCGGAGCCGTTCAAGAAGCTCATCAACCAGGGCATGATCCAGGGACAGAGCAAGTTCGTCTATCGCATCAAGAACACCAATACTTTCGTGTCCTACGGTCTGAAAGACCAGTACGATACCACCGAGATCCACGTGGACGTCAACATCGTGGACGGCGACCGTCTCGACACCGAGGCCTTCCGCCGCTGGATGCCCGATTTCGCCACGGCTGAGTTCATCCTCGAGGACGGCCAGTATATCTGCGGCAGCGCCATCGAGAAGATGAGTAAGTCGATGTTCAACGTGGTCAACCCCGACCAGGTCTGCGAGCGCTACGGCGCCGACACCCTCCGCATGTACGAGATGTTCCTCGGCCCGCTCGAGCAGAGCAAGCCCTGGGACACCAAGGGCATCGACGGTGTGCACCGTTTCCTCCGCCGCTTCTGGAAACTCTTCTTCGACCGCGATGACTTCTGCGTCAGCGAGGAGAAGGCTACTCCGGCCGAACTCAAGGTGCTCCACAAACTCATCGGCAAGGCGCAGGACGACATCGAGCATTTCTCGTTCAACACCACGGTGAGTGCCTTCATGATCGCCGTCGGCGACCTGGCCGATCTCAAGTGCAACAAGCGCGAAATCCTTGAGCCGCTGCTGATCGTGCTCAGCCCCTTCGCCCCGCATATCTGTGAGGAGCTCTGGCGGATGCTCGGCCATACAGAGAGCATCAGCTTCGCCCGCTTCCCGGAATATGTGGCCGCCTACACGGTGGAAGACAATGTGAAGTATCCGGTCCAGTTCAACGGCAAGATGCGCTTCCTGCTCGAGCTGCCCAAGAGCCTGGGCCGTGAGGAAGTGGAAGCCGCCGTACGTACCGCCCCCGAAACCGAAAAATACCTGCAGGGCGCCGCGATCCGCAAGGTCATCGTCGTCCCCGGTAAAATCATCAATATTGTCTGTTAATGGAAAAGAGCAAGATCCTGGCGACCATCAAGTCCTACGCCATCATCACCCTCGGCCTCGTCTTCTACGTGCTGGCTTGGGTCGTCTTCATCATTCCCCATCAGTTGGTCGGCGGCGGCGTGACCGGTATCTCGGCCGTGATCCAGTACTGCACCGGTTTCAACGTGAGCTACTCCTTCTTCATCATCAACGCCGTGCTGCTGCTGATCGCCCTCAAGGTGCTGGGCCCGTCGTTCGGCGTGAAGACCATCTATGCGATGGTGGTGACCACCCTGCTGCTGCGCTTCATGCCCATGATCATCCCGGAGGAGTTCATCCGCATCATCGCGCTGGAAAACGGCAAGCTGCTGAGCGTCATCATCGGCGGTACCCTGTCGGCGCTGGGCATCTCGCTGACCTTCTCGCAGGGTGGCAGTTCCGGCGGAACCGATATCATCGCCCTGATGGTCACAAAATACCGGGCCATCTCTCCCGGCAAGGTCCTGCTCATCCTCGACGTGTTCATTATTGGTTCGTCCCTCATCGTTCCGACCGAAGGAAGTTGGGGCGTACGCGTAGCCAACCTGATGTACGGTTATATCATGGCCGGTGTCTTCAGCGTGGCGCTCGACTTGTTTGTGTCCGGTTCCAAGCAGTCCGTGCAAATCTTTATTTTCTCGAAAAATTATGAAAAGATTGCCGACCGGATTACAGCTGACGTACATCGTGGCGTGACGGCGCTGCAGGGAAAAGGCTGGTACACAAAGACAGAGTCTACGGTCCTGCTGGTGATTGCCCGCAAGCCGGAGCTTAAACTTTTGTTGAATTTGATCAAGGAGGAAGATCCGCAGGCCTTCATTTCCGTCGGCAGCGTCTCCGGCGTATACGGATACGGATTCGACGCGATCAAAAAATAATCCGATTTTTCGATTACATCCCGATTACATGACAAAACGGCCAATCCGGCCGTTTTGTTCGTAGTTTCGTATACCAAAATACCTAGCTATGAACATGTATGTCCTCCTGATCGCATACCTGCCGCTGCTTGCAGGCCTGGTATGCTTGTTTCTCCTCTTGCGGCGGCGCCATCTGCAGCATCGCGCCGACAGCGTGAATCCCGTCAAGGAATATCCCATCCAAGAACGGGCCATTCCCCATGCCGACCGGATCCTGGAAGATCCGGGTCCCAGTCTGAAAGACAACGACATGGAAGAGATGAAAGACCGTCTCTGCAATGTCCTGGAGCGCGAAAAGCTCTACCTCAATCCGGATATTCGCGTGGGCGACCTGGCCGAACGGCTGTACACCAACAAAAACTATTTGGCCCAAACCATAAAACTAAAAATGGGCAAAAATTTTTGCCAGTTGGTCCATTACTATCGTGTCCGCGAGGCCATGCGCCTGTATGCCCAGAACCCCGATCTGACCATCACCCAGCTGTGCCGCAGGGTCGGTTTCAACTCGATGACCACGTTCAACACGGCCTTCGGGAGGAACACTGGCTTCACGCCTGCCGAGTGGTGCAAAGAGTTTCGCAAAAGGAATGAGGCGAAAGCGCTTGGATGAGGGCGGAATCTATGAAAAGATGGTGCAGTTGATGGCGGACAGGCAGCTCTACCTGCGTCGCGACCTGACCCGTGACGAGCTGGCGCGGGAGGTGCTGACCAACCGGACCTATATCACGCGGGCGCTGAAAGGGCGTGGGCTCAACTTTTCGCAGTTCGTCAATTCGTTCCGGGCCGCCCATGCCATCGCCCTGATGGCGGAGGGCCGTTATCCCGACGCGTCTCCCGAAGAGATTGCGCTCCTGAGCGGATTCTCCAGCGAAGACACCATGAACCGCTACATCAAAAAAAGCGCAGGCTTGACAGCCTGCGCCTTCAGGGAACGAATGACGGAAGTCTAGAGCTCCACCTTCGTGGGTTTGACCATGTTCTTCGGATCGAGGATCTTGTCGAGCTGCTGCTTGGTCAGGTATTTCTTGGCCAGCACGAGCTTGTAGACGCTGCCGCCGGTGACGAGGGCTTCCTTGGCCACCTCGGTGCACTTGGCATAGCCGATGTACGGCTTGAGGGCGGTCACGATGCCGATGCTGTTCTCGGCGAGCTCCTTGCAGTGCTTCTTGTTGGCAGTGATGCCGTCGACGCACTCTACACGGAGGGTGTTGAGGGCGTTGGTCATCCAGGTCATCGACTCGACCATCGATTCCACGAGCACGGGCTCCATGACGTTGAGCTCGAGCTGGGCGGCCTCAGAAGCCATGGTGATGCAGGTGTCGTTGCCGATCACCTTGAAGCAGACCTGGTTGGTCACTTCGGGGATCACAGGATTCACCTTACCCGGCATGATGGAGCTGCCCGGCTGCTTCGGCGGAAGGTTGATTTCGGCCAGGCCGGTGCGGGGACCGGAAGCCAGCATACGGAGGTCGTTGCAGATCTTCGAGATGCGGATGGCCAGGTTCTTCAGCATGGCGTGGTAGCAGACCATGCAGGAGGTGTCGTTGGTGGCCTCCACGAGGTCCTTGGCCAGCGAGATCTTCCAGCCGGAGATCTTCTTGATGTGTTTGGTGCAAGCTTCTGCGTAGCCCGGTTCAGCGGTGATGCCGGTACCGATGGCGGTGGCACCCATGTTGATCACGAGGAATTCCTGGGCGGCTGCGTCGAGGCGTTTCATTTCGGTCTCGACGGCGGTGGCGTAGGCGCCAAAGGTCTGGCCGAGGGTCATCGGTACAGCGTCCTGCAGCTGGGTGCGTCCCATCTTGATGACGGAGGCGAAACTGCGCTGTTTGGCGCGGAAGGATTTGGCGAGGGCCTTGAGGGCCACCATCAGATCCTGGTGGATCATGTACAGGCCCAGGTGCATGGCGGTCGGGTAGGCGTCGTTGGTCGACTGGGCCATGTTGATGTGGTCGTTCGGGTGGATCACCTTATAGTCGCCGTGTTTCTTGCCCAGGATCTCGAGGGCGCGGTTGGCGATCACTTCGTTGGCGTTCATGTTGGCCGAGGTGCCGGCTCCGCCCTGGATCATGTCGATCGGGAAGTGCTCGGTGTGCTTGCCTTCCATGAGTTCCTTGCAGGCAGCCACGACGGCGTTGGTGATCTCGTCGGAGACCAGGCCGAGTTCATGGTTGGCAAGGATGGCGCCCATCTTCACGATACCGAAAGCCTTGACGAATTCCGGGTGGTCGCCGAGGAGGTTGCGGCTGATGTCGAAGTTCTCGATGCAGCGGAGGGTCTGTACACCGAAGAGGGCCTCGGCGGGAACTTCCTTGTCGCCCAGCAAGTCGTGCTCAGAACGGGTCTTGCCAGAAGTTTTGAATTTGTATTCGATCATGGATAAAAGTATTTTATGGAGTTAATAATGATTAAGCAAAGAATTTCTCGATTCTGCCCAGTGCGGTCGGCAGGGCAAAGATCACCACGCGGTCGTAGGGCTTGATGCGGGTGTTTTCGGAAGCGATGATGGCTTCGTTGCCCCGGATGACGCCGCCGATGATGGCGTCCTGGGGGAGGTTGAGCTCGCCAATCGGCGCCTTGGTGATGATGCTGTCGGGATTGACGATATATTCGATGACTTCCGCGTCGGAGCCGCCGATCACCTTGACGGTGCGGACCTTGTTGCTCATGGTAAAGCGGAAGATGCGGCCGGCGGTGATGATCTTCTTGTTGATGACAGCGTCCACGCCCATGCCTTCGGCCAGTTTGATGTATTCGATGTTCTCGACTTCGGCAATGGTCTTGGCCACGCCCATCTTCTTGGCCGCCACGCAGGCCAGAATGTTGGTTTCGGAACTGGAGGTCACGGCCACGAAGGCGTCGCAGCTCTTGACGTCCTCCTCGTAGAGGAAATCGGAGTTGCGGCCGTCGCCGTTGATGACGAGCGTGCGTTCAAGGTTCTCGGAGAGCACCTCGCAGCGCTCGCGGTTGATCTCAATGATCTTCACGAATTCCGCATTCTTCTCGAACTGGGCTGCCACCATCTCGCCGATGCGGCCGCCGCCCAGGATCGTGAGGCGCTTGATGTCGAGGTACTGCTTGCCCGAGAGGGCCATCAGTTCGTCGACATGCGAGCGCTTGGTGATGACGTAGGCCATGTCGCCCCGCTTGATGAGCGTATCGCGCTGCGGGATGATGGTCTCGCCACCGCGGGTGAGGGCCACGATGCGGAAAGGCGGGTCGTCGGGGTCGAATTCGAAGTCCGCGCTGGTCTTGTTGAGCAGCTTCGAGTCTTCGTCGATGCGGAAGACGACCATCTGCAGTTGACCGCGGGCGAAATCCACGAATTCCGATACGTCAGACTGCTTGAGGAGGTCGATGATCTCCGTCGCGGCGATCTTCTCGGGATAGAAGAGCAGGTCGATGCCCATGTCGGTGAACATGAGCTTGTTGTCGAAGTTGAGGTATTCGGCGTCGTTGATGCGGGCCGTCACTTTCTTGGCGCCCAGCTTTTTGGCGATGATGGCCGCCACCAGGTTGACGTCCTGTTCCTTGGCCGGGCTGACAGCGACGAAAAGGTCAGCCTTGTCGACGCCGGCCGACTTGAGGATCTTGATCGAGGTGGGGTTTCCCTGCACGGTGAGCACGTCCATACTCTCGGTGACCAGGGCAAGCCGTTCCTCGTCGTGGTCGATGATGGTGATCTCGTGATAGCCTTCACTCAGCATCTTGGCCAAGTGGCATCCGACTTCTCCGGCTCCGGCGATGACGATTTTCATATCCTAGTGCAATTTGGCTCCAATGAGGGTCATGAATTCTCCGCGGGTGCGGATATCTTTGAGAAAAGCGCCCGTAAAGGCGGAGGTGGTGGTCACGGAGTTCTGTTTCTGGACGCCGCGCACCTGCATGCACATGTGGGCGGCCTCAATGACGACGGCCACGCCCAGCGGGTGCAGGGTATCCTGGATGCAGTCGCGGATCTCGACGGTGAGGCGCTCCTGGACCTGGAGGCGGCGGGCAAAGGTCTCCACCACGCGGGCGATCTTGCTCAGGCCCGTGATGTAGCCGTCGGGGATGTAGGCCACGTGTGCCTTTCCGTAGAAAGGGAGCATGTGGTGCTCACACATCGAATAGAGCTCGATGTCCTTGACGACCACCATCTGGTGGTATTCTTCACGGAACATGGCCGAACGGAGGATCTCCGCGCCGTCTTCCTGATAGCCCTTGGTGAGGAATTGCATGGAGCGGGCCACGCGGAGCGGGGTCTTTAACAGGCCTTCGCGTTCCGGATCTTCTCCGAGCAGGCGGAGAATCTCCCGGTAATGCTCGCTCAACTCCCGGGTGAGCGCTTCATCGAACTGTTCCTCTTTCTGATAAGCCATGGCTATCGTTTAAAATTATGGCAAGTTACTAAATATTTTCTTATTTTCGTACTTTAAACTTTCAATGATGCGGATTTTATTCGTCGCCGCTGTCGATTTTGAACTGAACGTAGCCCGGGCCGCCTGGGCCGGCTGTCCGGCCGACTATCTGCTGGGCGGCTGGGGCGGCGAAGCTACGCGGCGCTCCCTGGAGACCGTTTTTGCCCGGGGTGTCTGCTACGACCTCATCGTGGATGTCGGTATTGCGGGCGGATGCCCCGGCGGTCCGGCGGTAGGGGACGTAGTGCAGGTGACGGTCGAGCAGAAGGGTGACCGTCCCGGCGTGCTTTTGCACCAGCCGGCGCCCTGTCCTGCGCTGGATTTCCTGCCCTGTGTCACCGGCAACACCGTCCCGGCGCTCGACGACCGCTTCCGCCTGGTGGAATACGATATCGAGACCATGGAGGGCGCGGACTTCTTCGAAATCTGCCTGCGGCAGGGCTGCGCCTTCGCCGAGATCCGCGCCGTATCGAACGTCGTGGGGGAGCAGGACCATACCCGCTGGAACATCCCTCTGGCCCTGCAAAACCTGCAGGACGCCCTGTCCCTCTTCAAAAACCAGTTGTCATGCACCTGAAACTCGCTTTTTCCTCCTGCCCCAACGATACTTTCATGTTCGATGCCCTGGTCCACGGCCGTATCGACACCGAGGGTCTGACCTTCGATGTCGATATTTACGACGTGGAAGAACTCAACGAGCGGGCCCAACGTGGCGTGTACGACGTGTCGAAACTCAGTTACCACGGCTGGTTCACCGTCCGCGACGCCTACACTATGCTCGATGCCGGTTCCGCCCTGGGCTGGGACTGTGGCCCGCTGCTGGTGCGCAGGGCCGATGATCCGGCCGTACTGGAGCGCCGTCCGATGCGCATCGCCATACCCGGCCGTTTTACGACCGGTGCCCTGCTCTGTTCGCTGGCATATCCCGGCCTGGGGGAACAAGTCCCGATGCTTTTTTCTGAGATTGAAGGCGCCGTGTCGCGCGGTGCGGTCGACCTGGGCGTGCTGATCCACGAAGGCCGCTTCACCTACCGCGACAAGGGTCTGGAACTGGTCCGTGACCTGGGCTCCTGGTGGCAGGAAACCTCCGGCTGTCCCATTCCCCTGGGCGGCATCGCCATCCGGCGTTCGCTTGGCCCGGAAATTGCTGCCACTTTCAACCGCGTGCTGCACCGGAGCATCGCCCATGCATTCGCCCATCCGGAAGACGCACGCGCTTATGTCGCCTCGTACGCCCGCGAGCTGTCGGCAGAGATCCAGCAAAAACACATCGACATGTTCGTCAACGCTTTTTCCCTCGATCTGGGGGAGGAAGGTCACCGGGCCGTCGATACATTGTACCAGTGCTATGAGCGTATTGATCAACATGGAGGGAGTCAGGAAGCACTACTGCGCGGGCGACAGCGTGGTGCGGGCGCTTGACGGCATTGACCTTCGCATCGAACAGGGATCCTATGTCGCCATCATGGGCCCTTCGGGTTCCGGAAAATCCACTTTGATGAACATCCTGGGCTGTCTCGACGTTCCGACGGCGGGCTGCTACCGTCTGCGCGGACAGGACGTCGGCGCGCTCGACGACGACACGCTCTCGGGCGTGCGCAACCGGGAGATCGGTTTCGTGTTCCAGTCCTTCAACCTGCTGCCGCGCATGAATGCCTTGGAAAACGTGGCCGTGCCGCTGGAATATGCCGGTGTGCGGAAAGAAGAGCGCCTGCGCCGCGCTGCGGAAGAATTGCAGCGGGTAGGGCTCTCCGACCGGATGACGCACCGCCCCGACGCCCTTTCGGGCGGGCAGCGCCAGCGGGTGGCGGTGGCCCGGGCGCTGGTCACGCATCCCGCCATCATCCTGGCCGACGAACCCACCGGCAACCTCGACTCGGCGGCGACCGACGAGGTGATGAAACTTTTTGACGCCATCCATCGTAAAGGAAATACAGTGATATTGGTTACGCACGAAGAGGCGGTCGCACAGCATGCGCGGCGCATCGTCCGTTTGCGTGACGGCAAAATAGAAAGCGATGAAAATCTACACGAAGACCGGTGATGCCGGCACTACCTCGCTGGTGGGGGGAACCCGCGTGAGCAAGGCGCATCCGCGGGTGATGACCTACGGCGATCTCGACGAACTGATCAGCTATCTCGGCTTGCTCCGCTGCGAAGTGGACCAGGCGCTACCATTGCGGCGGATCCAGATCCACCTGATGAACGTCAGCGCCCACCTGGCCAATGATGGGCGTTCGGTGAAACTGCAACCTCTCGACGAGGCGGAGACCACTTTCCTGGAGGAAGAGATCGACCGGATGACGGCCGCGCTGCCGCCCCAGAAAGCCTTCGTGCTGCCCGGTGCCCCGCGCGCTTCTTCGCTGGCCCACGTGGCCCGTACTGTGTGCCGCCGCGCCGAGCGCAGTGCCGTGCAGATTGACGGAAAATCGGAGCAGGACGAGCGGGCGATCCGCTACATCAACCGCCTGAGTGACTACCTGTTTACCCTGGCAAGATACTTGTGCGCAGGCCACGATGATTACTGGCTTCCGTAAATTTTCGATAAAAAATTTGCGATAAGAATTTTTTAATATATTTGCGGCCCATTTCAAGAAACCTTAGCAAGATTCGCGTATGTATTGGACACTCGAACTCGCATCCAAACTGGAGGATGCCCCGTGGCCCGCAACCCGGGAAGAACTGATCGATTATGCCACCCGTTCGGGAGCTCCGCTCGAAGTGATTGAGAACCTGGAAGACCTCGAAGAAGACGGTGAGGTATACGATTCCATTGAAGACATCTGGCCCGATTATCCGACCAAAGATGACTTCTTTTTCGACGAGGAGGAGTATTGATAGAAAACAGGCCTGACATGCAGTCGGGCCTTTTTTATTTCTTGATAATCTGGATTATCCTGTTCTTTTATCGGAAAAATTTTGCTAATTTTGCAAAATATGGTAATGAGAAGGATAAAAAGGCTGTTAATCATGGGTTTGGCACTGCTGGCGGCGCTTCCGCTGGCTGCGCAGAACAACCCCTATCAGCTGGATGACGACTGCTATCCGTATTTCCGTAAGGCAGAGGAGATGGTCGGGCAGGAAGGGTTCAAAGCCGTGAATGATACCCTGTTGCGCCTGGCTCTCCAGAAAGGGGATACCAAGGCGCAGACGCTGTTTTATGTCGAAAAGCTCCGCGATATCGTGCGCGTAGTTCCGCTCGACGGCTCACAGGACGCGGCTGTGAACGCGGCGTTCCGCGACCTGAAGGAGGCGGCGCTGCGGCTGGGCCACATGCAGTACTTCTACTACGGTTACGAACTGACGCAGAATTACTATTTCAATACGGGCCGCATGCTCAAGGCCATGGAGCTCATCCAGCAGATGCAGGACTTTGCCCTGGAGCACGATGACGAATACGGCAAGTGGATGGCCGACCGTTACATGGTGAAACTCTATGTGGGCCAGAATGACTATGTCTCGGCCAAGCGTTTCATCGACCGCGCCCTCGAGACCTACGAGACCTCGACGGATTCCCTCATCCGCCGGCAGTCACCCACCCGCCTGTGGTGTGACCTTTCGGACTACTATCCCATCGGCTCTGATTCGGCGCGCCTGTGCATTCAGAAGGCTGTCGAGGGCCAGAAAACATTCCTGGACACCCTGCGTTGCGAATACTACCTGGCCAAGCTGGCCGCTATCGACCAGGACATGCAGGCCTATTACACTTCGCGGGACTATTGCCTCAACAGCGCCTCGCTGCAGACCGTCACCCCTTCCGGACACCTGTTCTTCGACGTGATCGACGCCGTCTTTGACGGAACGATCGGCCGGCATTTGAATGATATCCAGCATCTCGTGCTGTTGCGCGAATGGAAATACATCGCCATGCTCCTGCAGCAGCATGGCTACCGCGGCTATGCACTGTACCTCTACCGGCAGCTCGTTGACGAACTGGAGCAACAGGTCTCCGACAACAACCGCTCGCGCCTGGCCGAGGTGGAGGCGCGGATCGGCAACATGTCGCTGGCGGCCAACCTCCGCGAAAAATCTTCGCAGGTCACGCAGATCAGCCGCCTGGTGTTCATCCTGGCCTTCGCCACGATGCTCATCGTCATCACCTTCCTGTTGCTGTCGATCCGTTCGTACCGGAAGAACCGCGCCAAGGACGCAGTTCGTATCGCCGAGTTGAAGGAGGCCAACGAACATGCGATCGCCGCCGACGAGGCCAAGACCCAGTTTGTCCAGAACATGAGCCACGAGATCCGCACGCCGCTCAACGCCATCGTCGGTTTCTCGCAGCTGCTCTCGCTGCCGGACGGTTCCTTCCCCACCGAAGAGAAGGAGTCCTTCAGCAGCCATATCGTCAACAACGCCCAGATGCTGACCATGCTCCTCGACGATATCCTCAATGCGTCGGCCCTCGACCATAAGGAGTACAAGATCGTCTATGACGATGGGGAATGCCACAGCATGTGCCGTGCGGCCATCAGCAGTTCGGAGCACCGGCTCCAGCCGGGCGTCCAGATGTTCTACGATCCGGAGAACGAAGAACCTTTCTACTTCCGCACCGACCCGCGCCGTGTGCAGCAGATCCTCATCAACATGCTGACCAATGCCTGCAAGCACACTGCCCAGGGCGAGATTCACCTGGCCAGCTCCCTCAGCGCCAACCCGGGCTACGTGACCTTCACCTGTACCGATACCGGCACCGGCGTCCCGCCCGAGCAGGCCGAGGTCATTTTCGAGCGCTTTGTCAAGCTCAACGGCTTCGTGCAGGGCACCGGCCTGGGCCTGAGCATCTGCCGCGACATCGCCAGCCGCATGGGCGCCCGCATCTACCTCGACACGACCTACACCGCTGGTGGCGCGCGCTTCGTGTTCATCGTCCCGATCAACCCGCCGGAAGGCGCCGACGCCGATATTCCCGTATCACCCTATATGAAACAACAATAAACCGATATGACTCCGATCTACGCACAAGACCACGATTTCTCCAAGTTCTCCGTTCTGGCGGTCGATGACATCCCGCTGAACCTGCTGCTCGTGGAGAAGATGCTTTCCCGTTTCAACTTCAAGTTCCGGAAAGCCACCAACGGACAATTGGCCCTCGACGCTGTGGCCCAGGAAAAGCCCGACCTGATCCTGCTCGACCTGATGATGCCCGGCATCGACGGTTTTGAGGTGATCCGCCGTTTGCGCGCCAATCCCGAGACGGCCGACATCCAGATCGTCATCCTCTCGGCGCTCACGTCCAACGAAGACATCATCAAGGGCTTCGATGTCGGCGCCAACGACTTCATCATGAAGCCCATCATCATGGAGAAACTGCTGACCTGCGTGGTGACGCACCTGCAGCTGGCTGAAGCCAAGAAGTCCCAGGCCTGATCCCATGAATCAGAAGAACATCGGCAAGCGTGTGGCCCTCCATGTCTCGACGCTGCAGGACGTTATCCTGTCCTGCGTCGCGTCGTTGGGCACCATCCTGCTTGTGCGCTGGCTTTCTGAACCCGAATTTGGATTCACCCGGCACCTGGCTATTTTTGTAGGTGCCGCGGCTTTCTTTACGCTGGTCGGCGTGCTGATCTCCGGCAGTTCCCGCCAGGTGCGCAAGGATGCCTCTTCCTGGAACATGCGCAAGATCATCGGCGCCGTGATGATCAAGGAGCTGGGCCTGCTGATCGTGATGCTGGCCGGGTGGGTCGGACACCAGTCCGCAGCCCATATCATCCTGGCGTTCTTCGCCGATACGTTCTTCTCCATCGGCCTGATGGTCTATCCGCGCATCATCGTGGCGCGGCTCCGCAAGGAGAGCAAGGAGATGCACTCCATTGGCGACCGCATCAATGCGCTGGTCTACGGCGACGGCGAGGCTTCCGCCGACATGGCGGAGAGCGCCGAGCTGTCGGGCCGCTACGAGGTGCTGGGCCTGATCTCGCGCGATCCCGCGATGAACGGCAAGATCCTGCGCGAATACGTGATCTACTACGTAGGCAACGACAAGGACCTCGAAGCGCTCCATTGGCGCCTGGGCGGCATCGACTGCATCCTGTTCCCCAAAGGCGAAGGCATGGGCCAGGGCGATGGCAACATGTGGCAGGGGCCGTCGACGGCCGATGTGGGCCCGGCGCCCGAAGGCCGCATGAGCCAGTTTGGAAAATTCATTAAGCGGAGTTTCGACGTGACCTTGTCCGGTTTGCTGCTGGTCATCTTTTCGCCGCTCTTCCTGCTTTCCGCCCTGATCGTGCTGATCGACGACGGCCGGCCGGTCATCTACAAGCAGGAGCGGATCGGTCGTGGCGGCAAGCCCTTCTATATCTACAAGTTCCGTTCGATGCGGAAAGACGCTGAGGCGGCCGGTCCCGTGCTCTATTCGGGCATCACCGACCCGCGCCTGACACGCTCCGGGAGCTTCATGCGCCAGCACCACCTCGACGAGCTGCCGCAGCTCTGGAACGTTTTCCGCGGCGACATGTCGTTCATTGGCTACCGTCCGGAGCGGCAGTTCTACATCGACCGCATCATGGCCGCAAACCCGCGTTATCGCTTCCTCTACCAGATCCGTCCCGGTGTGACCAGCTACGCCACGCTCTACAATGGATACACCGACACGAAGGAGAAGATGCTGACGCGCCTTGACATGGACCTGTACTACCTGCGCAACCACTCCGTGTGGTTCGACCTGCGTATCCTCGGACTGACCTTCCTGAGTATTGTGGGAGGCAAGAAATTCTAAAATACATGGGAAGCGTGCTTACATCCGACCGTCCTTGCTGGTTCGCCGCCCGCACCCGCTGTGGTGCGGAACTGGGCGTGCGCGACCGCCTCGACCGCCTCGGCACCGAGCACTTCCTTCCCGTAGAACAGCACCGCCACACCCGTTCCCGGACCACCTACGAGCATCCGCTGATCCCCGGGCTGATTTTCCTGCGGGCCACCAAGAAAGAGGCCTGCGCCCTCACCAACGAACTGAGCCTGCCGGTCCGCTATCTCATTGATCCGGCTACGCATACCCTGCTCGTGGTGCCCGACAAGCAGCTCGACGATTTCCGCCGGGTTCTCGACCTTGCGGAGGAAGAAGGGGGGCTGATGGACCAGCCCCTGGCCCTGGGCGACTATGTGCGTGTCGTCAAGGGCGCCCTCCGTGGCGTGGAAGGCCGCGTGCTGGAACTGCACGGCATCTACTACGTGGTGGTGGAACTGCTGGGCTGCCTCTTTGCCCGGGCCAGCGTGCCGCGCGCCTGGCTCGAAAAAATCGAGCGTCCTACCGGATTTTCTGAAACTTTTCCTGCATGAAATGCGTAAATATATTAATCAACAGGTTTAGACCATGAAACAAACCCAATATCAAGCACCTTCCATCCTCGACAAGCTTACGATGGAACTCGAGGCCGAGATCCTCAGTTCGTCTGTCAATGGCAACATTGATACGAATATCAAGCAGGTTGAAACCATGGGCCAGGAAATTGGCGGTACCGTCGGTACCGAGCAATGGGCCGAAGGATGGAAATAGATATGAAAATCAGGACTATCGCTTTGATAGGGGCCCTGCTGCTCCTGCTGCCTTCCTGCGAGGGCATCGTACCGCACGACCGTGCCGGCGAACCGGTCACCTTCGGCGCCTCTTCCGACTACAAGGGCATCCAGACCAAGACCGAGTACTCGGGTGTCGTCTCCGGCGGCAAGGAAAGGATCGACTGGGTGGACGGCGACCAGGTGCGTATCTTCATGTACACCCACGACGCAAACAACCGCTGGGGCAATTATGCCCTTTCCTATAAGGACTATTCCGTTGTGAATATCCATTCCCAGGGCGAGAAGAGCGTCGGGCAGCTGTCGGCCCTGACCGACAAGCTGGAGTGGACCGAAGGCCGTGTACACGATTTCTACAGTGTGTATCCGCCCACGTTCCCGGGCTATAACAGCCAGATGGAACAAGACTGGTTCTGGGGCAATGTGGCGCCCATCAGCTTCACCCTGCCCAGCTCCCAGAACGGACGCTCCAGCGGCAGCAACATGGACCATCTCTACATGGCCGCCGTGTCGGAAGGCAATACCTCCGATGGCCGGGGCTCTGTGGTGCTGCAGTATTATCCGCTGGTGACCACGCTCCATTTCACTTTCCAGAATAATTTCACTTCGCGCGAGTCCATATCCGTCAGCCAGATCAAGCTGAGTTCGACCGACAATGTCCAACTGACAGGTACGTTCCAGGCCTCCGTATCCGGCGGACGTTTCGTACCTTCAGCCGACAATGTCTACGACGGTTCGACTTCCATCAGCCTGGGCGTCTCGGAGACGGTCCGATATGGTGAGACGGTCGATTTCGTCTTCTTCCTGGTTCCGCGCAGTTCTTACAATCCGGCCAATCTGAAGCTGACGGTGACCACCGAAAAGGGTGCGTCTTCCATCTCGCTGGCCAACTCCACGGTGAGTGCGTTCCTCTCCTGCCAGAAATACAACCTGACCCTGAACATCGACGAGAGCGGTGAGCCGGCCATCGATGTGAGCGATATCGCCCAGATCCTCATCGCCCTGTCGGATACCCCGTATATGTCAGAGTTCGAATACCTGGCGTGGATGAATCCGCCGGGCCTGTACCGCAAGAACAGCGGCTATCCGCCGGTTCACGTGACGGACGATGAACTGAAAGCCATGGTGGAAACAGTGACGACCATCTCCACCGACGTTACTACTGACTTCAACTATCTGTTGAAAACCCTTTCCCCGCGGGATTTCTCGGTGTTCCCTCATTTAAAGTCCGTCCATCTGTCCAGTCTGGGCAATACGGAGAGCATTGACGTGGAGAACCTCAACAACCTGTTGGACTTGGCCTTTTCGGGAAATCAGCAGGAAGTGACGATCAGCCATTGCTCCTTCAGTGCGGGCAGCCAGCCGTTGGTGCTCAATGCAACGAGAACCATGAACGTGGACATCAACAACGTGTCCGGCCTGACGGAGGTCCATCTGATTGCCGGTGACAATGGCGGCGGCAATATCGGCAATGTCACCATCCACGATTGTCCGGACCTGAAGGTGATCAAGGTCTATCGGAGCAGCGGCAATGCGCAGGTGGCTATGGAAACGGCCCAATTTAACCGCCTCCCGGCCTTGGAAACGATCTATCTCGATCA
Source organism: uncultured Bacteroidales bacterium (assembly GCA_905233345.1). Taxonomy (GTDB): domain Bacteria; phylum Bacteroidota; class Bacteroidia; order Bacteroidales; family UBA932; genus Cacconaster. The sequence goes on along the minus strand of CAJODQ010000001.1, from coordinate 21,902 downwards.
GGTGAATGCCACCAATTCCATCACCATCTCGAATTGCGATGAGCTGGTTCGGGTGATCGTTGCCAACCAGACCAACTGGCTGCTCAAGTCCATCACCCTGGCCAACCTTCCGTTGCTGGGTGATTCGGCGGCAGACAGTTCAGAATACGGCCTGACGGGTTTCAACGTCGACAAGGTGTCCATGAGTATCAATGCTACGAAAGTGAATTGCCCGAATCTCGGTCCCAGCTTCGTGGCCTATCAACCGTATTATGCAACACCGGTTACGATAGATTTCCATTAGTTCAGCTGGAGGTTTCCCCGGATCAGTTCCCTGAGGGTGGACAGTGTCTCCCGGGCGCCGAAACGAAGCGAAAAAGACAGCCGTCGCAGAAAAGTACCTGCGATGGCTGCTTTTCTTTGCAAGGGCGTTTTCTCCCGCTCCTGCTGCCGGTGATTCTTGCCGAAGCTGCCTCCTTCACGGATGATGCGCCGCAGCGTCTGCGGATTGCACGGGCGGAAGCCGTCCAGGCAGCAGGCTGGATCGAGTCCCAAGTCTTCCACCAGCAGGGAGCAGACCAGCCGGTGCCAGCGCAGCAGCCCGGCGCGTTGCAGAGCGGCCTGCAGTTCCGCTTTGTCGTACTGGCCGTCCAGACGCGTGAGGGCGAGGGTTAGGTCGCAGAGTTGCTTGTAGCCCACGCCGGCGCCGATGGCGTGCTTGAAGATATGGGCGGAGAGCAGCAACAATTCCCCACAGGGGGTTCCGGGTTCCGGGAGCCGCGACAGGGGGAGATGCACATCGTAGTAGTGCGGATGCAGTTCCACCGTCACACCGTCGCGCACGAAGACGGCGGCGCCGTCCGAGGCAATTCGGGCTTCCGGGGCGAGGCTCCGCGCCAGTTCGAATTCCGGGCAGAAGACGTCGATGTCACCCACCTGTCGCAGGGCGGGGAAGGAGTAATACTTGGCGGCTTCGCTGCCCTTCTGGACCACCGGGTGCACGCCGGCGGCGGACAGTTCTTCCAGAAGGGGCGTCTGCACTTGGGCGTGGCGCTCGAAGGTGTGTTCCAATGCCTTGCGCCAGCGCAACAGTTCTGGATGCAGCGTTTCCGGTGGCTGCTGGTCATCCGGTAAATGAACCATGCCGCGCAGGATGAGGCCCATCACGCTTTGGCTGCGGGCCAGCTGCAGGAGTGCTTCCCAGGTGCCGGGGTCTGGCATGGCGGACAGGCGCAGGTCCTGTTCCCACAGGCCTGCCCGGAGCAGCTTCAGAAAGGTATCCCAGGTTCCGTTCAACATGGCGTTTTGCCGTTTACGTGTTAAAGTTACGCTTTTTCGGCGGAACTATGCTTGTTTTTTTAGCGTCAAAAGCGTAATTTTGTCGTGATATGCGCAAGATCCTCCTTTTGCTGGTTTTATCGTTGACCGTGACGAGTCTCTCGGCCAGGCAGCGGATGAAAGCCCTGTCCCCCTATCAGTATGGCGGCCGCTGGTATATCTCGGCCCAGGTAGGTCCCCAGATGGTCCCTTGCGAGCACATCGAATCTTTCTGGAAAAAAGGGCACGGCTGGGAGATGTTCACGCCGCAGGCGGGCGTGGCCCTGGGCTGTCATCTCAACGATGCCTGGGATCTGCGCTTCGCCGGCAACTACAGTTTCAACAAGAGTGCCCTCAATCCATACAAAAGTTTTTATTCCTACACCTACCGGGCATGCAGCGCCTTCGTCGACCTGGGCCTCAATTACAACGGTTTGGGTGAAGAGTACGACCGCTTCAATTTCAAGAACTATCTGGGTCTGGGCATGGCCTACACCCACCGTTTCAGCGAGGTGGATCATCCCTTTCAGGTGGTGGAAGGGCCCAATCTGGTTCCGGGTTTCCGTATCGGCGCCATCATGGAAGTTGATACGCCCGGCGGTTTTGGCTTTTACGCGGACCTGGGGATTGAAGGCTTCACGGACTGGTACAATGGCCTGGAACCGTACGCCTTCCCCTTCGATATGGTCTTCAAGGTCTCGTTCGGGCTCATCTATCATTTCCCGTTAGGCCGGAATTAGGCACCTGAGCCCCTTAAGGGGCTCTTTTTCTTGTTTTTCTGGGTATAAAAGCGTACTTTTGTATCCGTATGGCGTGTTTGTCATTCAGTTCTGTTGCGTGTCTGCCCTGCAGGCACGTGGACGAAGTCTTACGCAAAATCCTCCTTCCGGTCGTCTTCCTGCTCTGCGGCGTGCCTTCCCTTTCCGCCCAGGTGACGCCCTATGAGTACAAGGGGCTCTGGTATGTTTCCATACAGGGCGGTGCATCGTATTTCAATGGGGACGATGCGCACATTTTTCGGTTGCAAGGGCAGTGGTGGACGCCTGTCGGGGCTTCCGGCGCGCTCTCCGGAGGCTATAACATTGCGAACGGGCATGAGCTGCGCCTGTCGGCTGCCTTTGGCAAAAAGACATCGTCCTGTGTCACGTACAAGGAAGAATTGCATCCCTATACTTTCCAGAGCGTCAGCCTCTTCGCCGATTATGCGCTGGCCTTCCTTTCCCTGGAGGAGAACTTCAATCCATTCAACCCCAAAGTGTATTTGGGCGTGGGTGGCGCGTATACGTTCAATTTCGACAATCCCTGGAGTCCCACCTATAACGTGCACGATCCCAACTGGGTCGGCGCCTTCCATTTCGGAACGATCCTGGAGTATAATTTCCCTTCTGGCCTGGGCCTGTTCGCGGACATCGGCCTTTGCTTTTACGACGATCCCTATGACGGCCAGGGCCGGCACAGTTTTGTGCTGGACATGGACGTCGGAGTCAACTTCGGGGTGATTTACCGAATCAAACGATGACAGATTCCCTCAAGCAGAAAACGGTCAAGGGCGTCTCCTGGAGCTTCGTCGAGCAGATCCTGACGCGCGGGGTGAACTTTGTCATCGGCATCATCCTGGCGCGCCTGCTGAGCCCGACGGACTACGGCCTGGTGGGGATGCTCACCATCTTCATCGCGTTCTCCCAGATCTTTGTCGATGGGGGACTGACGAATGCCCTGATCCGGGAGAAAGATGCCAGCGACAAAGACTACTCGACGGTGTATATCACGAATATGACGCTCAGCGTCATCTTCTATTTCCTGCTGTTCTTTTCCGCGCCGCTGGTGGCCACGTATTACGAGCAGCCGCTCCTGAAGCCGCTCATGCGGGTCATCTCGCTGATCCTGATCATCAGTTCCGTCGCCTCGGTGCAGGGCACGCTGCTCACCAAGCAGGTCGACTTCCGGACCAAATTCGCCATCTCTTTCATCTCGGCGCTGGTGTCCGGTGCGGCCGGCGTGATCTGCGCCCTGAAAGGGCTTGGCCCCTGGGCACTGGTGGCCCAGTCCGTCGCCTCCGCCTCGGCTGTTACGATCCTTACGTTGGCCTTTGTGCGTTGGATGCCGCAGCTTATCTTCTCGAAAGAATCCTTCAAGCGGCTTTTCTCCTACAGCTACAAGTTGATGGCCGCTTCCCTGATCAATACCATCTACAGCAACATCTATCCGATGGTCATCGGCAAGCGCTTCTCCGCCAGCGATGTCGGCATGTTCACCCGGGGCAATCAGTTCCCGACGGTGGCTAGCGAAACGTTGGTCAGCACGTTCAACCGGGTGGCCTACCCGGTGTTGAGCAAGGTACAGGACGACGACCGGCGTCTGATTGAAGTATTTGACAAGTTTCTCCAGATCTTCTATTTCCTGGCATTTCCCGTCCTGCTGGTGTTGTGCGGGTGCTCGCGTCCGCTGGTGTCGCTGCTGCTGACCGACAAGTGGCTGCCCTGCGTTCCTTTGATGCAGCTGCTGTGTATCAGTAAACTGCCGACCGGCATGATTCGCAACAACCTGATCCTTCTTTATGTCAAGGGTCGTTCCGACCTGGCCCTGCGCATGGAAATCATCAAGAAAGCCATCATGTTTCCCATCATGTTCGTTTCCATGTTCTTTGGGTTGAAGGCCTTTTGCTGCGCCCTGATCGTCAACAGCTGGATCGACATGTACTGCAGTGCCTATTACACGAGGAAGATTCTGAACTACAGACTGTGGGATCAGTTGAAAACCGTTTTTCCGTACTTGTTCATCTCCCTGATCCTGCTGGCCGAATCCCTGCTGGCTTCGTATTTCATTGCCAACAACTGGATTTCCCTGGGCGTTTCCCTGGTCGTCTGCACGGCGACCTACTATCTCGTCACGAAGCTGATGCACTTATATGCTTTCAATGAAGCGATGGGATTGCTTCGGAAAAGAACGATCAACGTTGAAGAAGACTGATATGGAAACCATTGATTTTGTGCTTCCCTGGGTAGATGATACCGATCCGAAGTGGCGAGCCGGCAAGCGCGTTGCCTGGAACCAGTTCATGGGCATCGAGCCGTCCGGGGAAGAAGAAGAGGACGCCAACGGCGACTGCCGTTATCGTGACATGGGCATCCTGCCCTACTGGTTCCGTGCGGTAGAGAAATTCGCGCCCTGGGTTAACAAGGTCTATTTCGTTACCTGCGGCCAGAAACCAGCCTGGCTCAACGAAAAGCATCCGAAACTGGTCCTGGTCAACCATGAAGATTATATTCCGGCGCAGTATCTGCCTACGTTCAATGCCCGGCCCATCGAGTTGAATTTTCACCGGATTCCGGGTTTGTCGGAGCATTTCGTTTTCTTTGATGACGACATGCTTTTGATCCGACCGGTCGCACCGGAGTATTTCTTTGTAGATGGCGCGCCGTGCCTTCCTGCCGATCTGACCCCCTGCGACTATTTCGGCGACAACGACTGGAGCTTTGTCTGTTTTAAGAATTACGTGGTGGTCAACGATCATTTCCAGCTGTATGATGCGATCGGCCGCAATGGCGACAAATGGTTCGATGTCCGGAAACTGGGTGCCCGGAACGCCTTGAAGAACAGGCTGTGTCACAAGATCAACCGGACCCTCAGCGTCCGCGGGTATGAACACCTGGCCTGCGCGCATCTGAAATCCACTTTTGAGGAGGTTTGGGCGGCTTGTCCGGCCTTAATGGAAGTCTCATGCCAGCCTTTCCGTACACGAGAGCAGGTCAATCAGTGGCTGCTCTGCGCCTGGAACCAGGCGGCGGGGCGTTTCCATCCGGAAAGACCTTATTCGCGCGGGAGCCACTACAATATTTCGAAGGGAAATCTGGACGAGATCTGTTCCGTCATCCGGGAACAGCGCGTTCCGCAGATTTGCCTGAACGACAGTGCGGCCAACGACGATCCGGAGAAATGCTTCGCGGACATTCAGCAGGCGCTGGAAGCCATTTTACCTGAAAAATCCCAGTTTGAATTATAGGGCATGAAGCACGCCTGGCTCATCATGGCGCACAACGAGTTTGAAGTCCTGCAGCAGCTGGTTTCCCTGCTGGATGACGGGCGGAGTGACTTTTTCCTCCACTACGACGCCAAACTGCAGAAGCTGCCGGCGATTTCCGTGGAGAAAGGCCGTCTGTTCATACTGGACAATCGGGTGGATGTGCGCTGGGGGAGCGTTTCGCAGATCGCGGCCGAGCTGGCCCTGCTGGAAGCAGCCCAGGCGAAGGGCCCCTACAGCCATTATCACATCCTGTCGGGCACACACCTGCCGCTTCGTTCGGTCGACGAACTTCTGCGTTTCTACGACGCGCGTCCCGAAGAATCGGTGGCCCGCTTTTGGCCGGAAGATGCTGCCGATGCGGATTTCAAGCTGCGGCGCTATCATTTCCCGTTGGGGCACTACAAGTTCGGAAAGCCCTGGCGCCGTCGCCTGTGCCAGCGCACCTGGCAGGGGGTGATCAAAGCGCAGAAAGTCCTGGGAATCAGGCATTTGAAAAATGAGACTTTCGTCAAGACGGACAACTGGCTCAGCCTGTCGGAGGCGGCTTGCCGCTATCTGCTGGCACACCGGGCGGAGATCTTGAACAAATACAGATGGAGCTTCTGTGGCGATGAGTATTTCGCCGTTTCGGAATTGCGGCGGAACGGATCGGCCTACCCGGTATTCGATTGCCAGCAGCTGCTCTATGTGGAATTCCAGAAAGATACACCTCGCAGCTTCCCGCTTTCCGAGCGGGTGGCACTGATGGAAAAAGGATACCTCTGGGCCCGTAAATTCACGGCATGAAACACGCTTACCTGATCCTGGCCCATACCGAGTTCGGGCTTCTCCAGACGCTGATCGGCTGCTTGGACGATGCGCGCAACGACATTTTTGTGCATATCGACCGGAAGGTGGCGCAGCTGCCCGCGCTGCATGCCGAACGGGCGGGCTTGGTCCTGCTGGACCGTCGCGTGGATATCCGCTGGGGGGATTATTCGATGGTGGAGGCGGAGTACGCCCTGCTGGAGGCGGCGGCTTCCCGGGGCGCCTACGACTATTATCATCTGCTCTCCGGGGTCGACCTGCCGCTTCGCAGCCAGGATGCGATCCATGCCTTCTTTGAAGCGAACCAGGGAAAGGAGTTCGTGGGATATCTTTATCTGGAGATGACGCCCGACCTGGTGCGGCGCATGCAGCGCTGGCATCTATTCCCGCGCCACTTCAGTCGGAAACGAAACGGCTACAGCGCCGTCCGTGCCATCTTCCTGCGGGTGCAGGAACTGGCGGGAATCAAGCGGAACCGGGCCGTCGAATTCCGGAAAGGCGCGCAGTGGGTCAGCATCACCGATGCGCTGGTCCGCTACCTGCTCGAACAGCGCAACTGGGCCGAAAAGACGTTTACCCATACTTTTGTCCCGGATGAATGTTTCGTGCAGACGCTCGTCTGGAATTCTCCTTTCCGGGAGAAGCTCTATGACCTGCAATCCGAAGAAAAGGGCAACCTGCGCTGCATCGGCTGGCGCAACGACGAGCTCTACGACTGGACGGCGGCGGATTACGACCAGCTGATCGCCAGCGGCGCCCTGTTTGCCCGGAAATTCAATAGCCAGGATCCGGCCTTCATCGAGCGGATTGCTGCCCTGTCAAAATCATGAAAGTCAGCCTGATCATTCCCGTCTATCATGCCGTGAAGACCCTTCCGGCGACCTTGGAGAGCATCCGCCAGCAGACCTTCCGCGATTTTGAGGTGATCTTTGTGGACGATGCCGGAGGGGACGGATCGCTGGAGCTGCTGGAGCAGTTCTGCGCGGAGAGCGGCGTGAACGGCCGGCTCATCCGGCAGGAACGCAACGGCGGTGCCGCGGCGGCGCGCAACCGCGCGCTGGACGTGGCGCAGGGCGAATACCTGGCCTTTGCCGACGCGGACGACCTGCTGGCGCCCGAGATGCTGGCGGAGGCCGTCGCAGCAGCCGATGCGGCGGGCGGCGTTGACATCGTGGGCTGGGACTGGCTCCGCGGACTGACGAAAGATGCCCGCTATATGCGGCAGGCCGATTTCGCGACGCCCCTCGAGGCATTCCGCGGGCTCACGGGCGGCGCATCCCGCTGGAACCTCTGGCTGTTCCTGGTCCGCCGCGACCTGGTTGAGCGGCATCACATCCGTTTCGTCGACGGGGCGGACCTGGGCGAGGATATGCAGTTCATGCTGCGCGCTTTCATGCAGGCGGAGCGGGTGGTGCAGCTGCACAAGGCCCTCTATCGCTGGAATACCGACAATAGCGCGTCCATCAGCCGGAGTTTTGCCCCGGCCAAGCGGGCGCAGATTGAAACCAACCTGGCGGAAGTGGAGCGCGATTTTGCGGAATCCGCTTTCCGGCAGGAAGCTCCGCAGGCCATGACGGAACTCAAGCTCTACCTGAAACGGCCGCTGCTGATCTCCGCCGACAAGGAAGACTATGAAACCTGGTACAACTGGTTTCCTGAAACCAACGTCCACGCCACGGAAGGGGCGGACTTGCCGCGGCACACCCGCATTCTGCAGGGCCTGGCGGCCCGGCGCAACTGGGTGGGCGTGCGGCTTTACTACTTTTTGATCCACAAGGTGGTCTACGGTATCCTGTATCGTTAAATGCTTGCACGATTCATGAAAGGCGCGGTATTGCTGGTGGTGGTGAGTTTCTATCTGTTCCCCATCTCCTTCACCTTCCTGCCCCACAGCATCAACTCCAAGATGCTCGTGGCCGTGTTCGGCATTGCGGCCTTTGCCTACGACAGCATCCGGAACCATGGCCTCATGCTGTCGAAGCATACCATTGTCTCGGCGTTGATCGCCACTATCTTTTCTGTGTGGTGCCTGTTCTGCGTGTTTGCCGCCAATACCACCGACTACACCTATGCGAGCTATATCGTCTCTTACCTGACCTGGATGACGGGCGCTTACGGTGTCTATGCGGCGCTGCGCCTCGGGCATGGCGAAGTGAGCCTGTCGCTCCTGACCCACTACCTGTCCATGGTCTGTGTGGTCCAGTGCGCCCTGGCGGTGCTGATCGACAACTTCACTTTCATGGAGAACTTCGTGGACAGCTTCATGGCCCAGGGACAGGATTTCTACAAGCGGGGACATCGCCTGTATGGCATCGGTGCCGCCCTCGACCCGGCCGGCATCCGTTTCTCCACCGTGCTGGTGCTGCTGGCACATCAGGTGGCCGCCAATGAGAAACTTCGCGCGAATCGCCCGGCCCTGATCACGCACCTGGTCAGTTTCAGTATCATCATGATTTTCGGGGCCGTCATCTCGCGAACTACGCTGGTGGGCGCATCCCTGGGATTGGCCTATATGTTTTTCTCGCTGGTCAAATTGCGCAAGGGCGGTTTCATGACCGTCAAGATGATTCAGATATTCTATCGTTTCATGATTATTGTCGGCGTGATTGCCCTCGTGACGATTGTGATCTACAACAAGAGCGCAGCGTTCCGCGATTACTTCCGCTTCGGTTTCGAGGCCTTCTTCAACTGGGTGGAGACGGGACAATTCCGGACCCATTCCACAGATGTGCTGACGAAGACCATGTGGATCTGGCCCGAAGACTTCCGGACCTGGCTGATCGGGCGGGGAACATTCGCTGACTATATTAATGGCACGGATATCGGATACTGCAATTTCGTGTTTTATTGCGGCGTCATCGGCCTGCTCATCTTCTCCGGCTATTTTATCTACTGCCATCTGTCTCTGAACCGAAAATTCCGGAATTTCCAGATCTGCTCCCTGATGTTGGTGGCATTGACCTTTATCATCTGGGCCAAGGTGGCGACCGACATCTTCTACATCGACGCGCTGCTCTTCTGCATTGCCTCGGACGAGATGGAGGAAGTGCTGATCGGCGATTCAAAAATCATGATCCCATGAAACTGGTCTACTGCATGGCGGATGTCTACAATCCCGGCGGGATGGAGCGCGTGCTGCTCAACAAACTCCGCTGGTGGGCTCGGCGCGGAGACTGTGAATTGTTGCTTGTGACTACCGACCAGCACGGACGCCCCCCGTTCTACGACTTTCCGCCGGAAGTGCGGATGATCGACCTGGGTATCAATTACAAGGACGACAAGGGGAAGAACCCCGTCGCCAAGACGCTGGGCTACCTGCGCCGGCGGAAACAGCACCAAAAGAAACTGACGGAGTTGCTGCTGCGCGAGAAAGCCGACATCGTGGTGTCGCTCTTCCCTTCGGAATCATCGTTCATTCCGGAGATCCGGGATGGCAGCAAGAAAGTGCTGGAGCTGCATTTCAACAAATATTTCCGCCTGCAATACCACCGCTCCGGGCTGCTGGGCCTGGCGGACAAGTGGCGGACGCGGCAGGACGAAAAGCTCGTCCGTCGCTTCGACCGTTTCGTGGTCCTGACCCGGGAAGATGCGGAGAACTGGGGCACGCTGCCCAACCTGCAGGTGATTCCCAATGCCGCGCTGGAGATCCCGCAGGTGCAGCATGCGCCCGGTCACAAGCGCGTGATCGCTGTGGGCCGGCTCGATTACCAGAAAGGCTTCGACCGGCTGCTGGCCGCCTGGGCACTGCTGCCCGAGGCCCTGCGGAAGGAATGGCGCCTGGACATCTTCGGCCAGGGAGAATGGGAAGATGCCCTGAAACAGCAGATCGAACGTCTCGGCATCAGCGCCTCGGCTGCGGTCAACAAGCCTACCAACCAGATTTTCGCAGAATACGCGGCCAGCGATTTCCTGGTCATGAGTTCACACTACGAGGGCTTCCCGATGGTGATGATTGAGGCCATGGCCATCGGCCTGCCGGCGGTCACCTTCGATTTCCTTTGCGGCCCGCGCGACATCATCCGTCCCGAAGAAAACGGCCTGCTGGTGAAGGAAGGCGATATCCCGGCGCTGGCAGCCGCCATGCAGCGGGTGATGGAAGACCCGGCGCTGCTGGCGCGTATGTCAGCCGGCGCGAAACAAATTGCACAAACCTATTCAGAGGCGGCCGTCATGGCCCAATGGGAGGCCTGTTTCCAGGATTTGTTGGCATGACGAAGAAACTTCTGCAGATCAATCCCGTGGTTCGGCTCAACACCTCGACCGGGCGCATCATGAAGGAAATCGGCGAGCTGGCTCTGGCTTCCGGCTGGGAAAGCTATGTGGCCTACAGCGGTGCCCGCGACGGCCTGCCGGCGCACAGTTCGCAACTGGTGCCGGTGGGAGACAAACTCGACCTGGCCGTCCATGCGGCAGCCACCCGGCTCTTCGACGCGCACGGGCTGGCCTCGAAGCGGGGCACGAAAGCCTTCATCCGCCGCATCCGGGAGATCGATCCCGACGTGATCCACATCCACAACATACACGGCTATTTCCTGAACTATCCACTGCTGTTCAAATATCTGAAGGAAAGCGGAAAACCGGTGGTCTGGACCATCCACGACTGCTGGCTCTATACGGGACATTGCTACTATTATTCCGCCGCCCACTGCAACAAATGGCAGTCGGGCTGCGGCCATTGCCCGCAGCAGCACGCCTTCCCGGCGAGCTGGCTTTTCGACCGTTCCGCCCGCAACCTGCGCGACAAGCAGCGGGCTTTCGGCGCCCTCCAGAATCTGACCATCGTCCCGGTGTCCGACTGGATCCGGCAGGAGATGGCTTCTTCGATTCTGGCGGACAAGCACTTCCAGGTGATCCACAACGGCATCGACCTGGAGACCTTCCGGCCCGAAGCGGCGGAAGGCGAGGCGGCTCCCGAAGGGACGCAGATTTTGGGCGTGGCCAGCATCTGGCACGCAGAAAAGGGCTGGAGCGACCTGATGAAAATGGCCGCCCTGCTCCGGCCCGACGAGAAACTCGTGCTGGTGGGACGGACCACCGAGGAACAGCGCCGGAACCTTCCGGCCGGCGTGCAGTTGATCGAGCGGACCGAGAACATCGGCCGCCTGGCGTCGCTCTACGCCCGCTCGACGGTGTTCGTGAACCCGACCTGGCAGGACAACTATCCGACGGTCAACCTAGAAGCCATCGCCTGCGGCACGCCCGTGGTGACCTACCGGACCGGCGGCAGCGTGGAATCGGTGACCGACGGAACCGGTTTCGTGGTGGAACAAGGCGACGTGGACGCCATGCTTGCGCGGGTGCGGGAACTCGCCGCAGCCGACCGGGCCGCGACGGCAGCCCGCTGCCGTGCCTGGGCTTTGGCCCATTTCCGGAAAGAAGACTGTTACCAGCATTATATCCGACTCTATGAAAATCTTGCAACTCGGTAAATTCTATCCGATCCGGGGCGGTGTGGAGAAGGTCATGTGGGATCTGACCTGGGGTCTCGCCGAGCGCGGCATCCCCTGTGACATGCTGTGCGCCTATATGAAGACGGATCCCGTGGACCCCGAGCATCAGACATTCTGCCGGGAGACGGAGACGGGGCGGGTCATCGAATTCGGCCCTGAAAACCGCGTGATCTGTGTGCCCGCCAGCTCCAAAAAAGCCAAGACGATGCTTTCGAAACCAATGGTAAGCTGGTTGCGGAAGCATGCTGCCGAATATGACATCATCCATGTCCACCATCCCGACCCGATGGCGGCGCTCGCGCTTTTCCTGAGCGGCTACAAAGGTCGTGTGATCCTGCATTGGCACAGCGACATCCTCAGCCAGAAGATGCTGCTGTTCTTCTACCAGCCGCTGCAGGCCTGGCTGATCCATCGCGCCGAACGGATCATCGGCACTTCGCCGGTGTATCTGCGCGAGTCCCGCGACCTGCAGCGCGCCCAGCGCAAAGTCGTATGCGTGCCCATCGGCATCGTCCCGGTCGTCTATGACTATCGCGCGGTCGAAGAAATCCGCGCATCGATGCCCGGCAAAAAACTGGTCTTCGCCCTGGGCCGCCTGGTGCCGTATAAGGATTTCGCAACCCTGGTGGAGGCAGCGAAGTATCTCAGCGACGACTACCGGGTGCTGATCGGCGGGTATGGACCGCTGAAAGATGCGCTGCAGCAGCAAATCTACGAAAACGGCCTGCAGGAAAAGGTCCGCCTGCTGGGCTATCTGGAAACTTGGGACGTGCCGAACTGGTTCGGCGCCTGCGACGTGTTTGTCCTGAGTTCGGACCGGCGCACCGAAGCCTTTGGCGTGGTGCAGATCGAAGCCATGTCGTGCGGCAAGCCGATCGTGGCGACGCTGATTCCCCATTCCGGCGTGTCGTGGGTCAACGAAAACGGCATGTCTGGTCTCAACGTGCGTCCGCACGACTACCAAGGCCTCGCAGCGGCCATTGCGCAGATCTGCGACGACCCCGATATTTATCTCCAGTTCTCGGCCGGCGCCATGGAGCGCTTCGAGACCCTGTTTACTGCACGAGAAATGATCGACAAAATTATCAAGATATATGAAAACAAGATGTAAATGGTGGATTCTGGCAGTATTGTGCATCCTGCCACTGTCCTGCACAACGCCCGCACAACTCGGTTATCTGCGGGACCTGGAATACAATGCGCCCATGGAGGCCCGACCCGCCCCCGAGCTCCGCTTGAAAGTCGGGGACCGGCTCAGCATCCAGGTATTCGCCGATGAGCCCGAACTGGCCGCGCCGTTCAACACGATCCTCCTCCAGCGTATCAAGGAGACGACCGGTACCTCGCTGCTGGGGACGACCTATGGCGTGGACGCGGACGGCAACATTGATTTCCCGGTACTGGGCCTTCTCCATGTGGAAGGAAAAACCATCAATGAAACGAAACAGCTGATCGCCGGCGAGATTATCCGCCGGGGCTATATCAAGGAGCCGGTGGTCAAGGTGGAACTGGAGAATTTCACCGTCACCGTGCTGGGTGAGACGGGGCAGCGTGTGCTGGAAGTCAAGGGAAGCAGCATCAACATCCTGGAGGTCATCTCCTATACGGGCGGCACGAACCAGTCTTCCAAGATTCCCGATGTGATGGTGGTGCGCACCGAGGACGGCCAGCGTACGGCCTATACGGTCAACCTCCAGTCCAAATCGCTCTATGACTCCCCGGCCTTCTGGCTCCAACAGAACGACCTGGTCTATGTGAAACCGCGCGGCGTCAAGCTCTCCAACGGCGGCGACCTGTTCCTGAAGGTCTTCAGCCCGACCGTGTCGGCCCTGTCAGCCCTTGCCTATATGCTCCTTTGGACATCCCGATAAGCTATGAAAAACAATACCAACAAGAAAGTAACGCGGAACGAGCAGATCAACCTGGTAGACATCTTCTATTATCTGCTCTCCAATTGGATATGGTTCGTGATCTGCATGATCCTGGCCTTGGGTATCGGCTATATGCTATATGCCCGGCGGCCCTTGGTCTATACCAACAAGATCACGGCCGTCCTGAAGGACCCCAGCCAGGGCGTGACCCGTTCCGCCCGCCTGGATGCCTACGACAACATGATCAATGCCGTATCCGTGAGCTACGAAGAGCTCCAGCTCAAATCGTGGACCCTGATGACGGAGGTCGTCAAGGAACTGGGCATCGACGTCAGTTATACCGAGCACATCAAGTTCCGGGACGTGGAGCGCTATACCTCCCACTGTCCTTTCATCGCGAAATTCTCCCGCGAGGTGGACGATCCCGGCCTGTTTGACATTTCGGTGACCCCGCTGGAAGGGGAGATCCTTCGGATTGACAAGGGAGCGGAAGGTATGGAAGTGGCGGCCTTTGGGGATACCGTCCGTGTCGGAACCGGAAAGATCGTTTTCGTACCGACGGAACGATACATTCCGGAGTATTACAATATCCCCATCCGCGTCAAGCGCGGCAACATGCCGGTCGTGGTCAGCCGTTTCGTCAATCAGCTCACGGTTACGCACGAAGATGGCATCTTGACCCTGGTGATGCGCGACGGCAATGCACAGCGCCTGGCGGATATCCTGAATACCCTGGTCATCAAATATAATGAGGGCGCCATTCGGGAGAAAAACAAAGTGGCGGTCAATACGGCCAAGTTCATTGAAGAACGCCTGATGATCATCGAGGAAGAGCTGGGCGGTGTCGAGGGAAATCTGGCCCGTTTCCAGCGTTCCAACCAGTTGATGGATGTGGATGAAGCGGCCATGAACTACCTCACGGAGAGCCGTACTTTCAACAACGAGATCATTGAGATCGAGACCCGGATATCCCTGGCCTCTCATCTCCGGGATTATATTCTCTCAGCAGGGAATGCGCTGCAGATGATTCCGGCCAATACGGGTTTGGATGACCCGAATCTGGAAGTCGCCATCAACCAGTACAACGAGCTGGTGATGCGCCGCGACGAGCTTATTGCCGCCAGTAGCGTGGAGAGCCCGGCGGTCAATAAGATCGAGAATTCGATGGTTCTGCAGCGGAACAATGTGCTGGGCCTCATCCAGAACCTCCAGAACAGTTTGGAACTCAAGCGGAATGACCTTACCCGCCGGGAAGAGGCTTCCGTCCGTAAGTATGCGGCGATGCCGGGCAAGGCACGCGAGATGATGGAGATCGAGCGCCAGCAGTCCATCAAGGAGGCCCTCTATATTTTCCTGCTCAACAAGCGCGAGGAGAATGCCCTCTCGCAGGCGATGGCCGACGATAACATCCGCGCCATCGACCCGGCCGTGGCCTGGTATTCTCCTTCGTATCCCAACAAGATGAAGGTCGTCATCCTGTCCGTCCTGGTGGGCCTTCTGGTTCCGATCGTGATCCTCATCGCCCGCCTCTTCCTCGACACGAAGATCCGGACACGGAAGGAGATCGAGGAGAACATCGACGTGCCGTTCCTGGCGGAGATCCCGTTCAACCGCGAGCTGCGCCGCTTCATCTGGAAGGACAAGTATCGCTTCAAGGGAACCAAGGAGCCTTCGCCGTTCGTGTATGAAGGCACCTCGCACAGTGTCTTCACCGAGGCCATGCGCATGATGTGCACGAACCTGGCCTTCCTCGATCCGGACTGTGTGCTGCCGATGGTCATTGGCATTACGTCCTATTCGTCGCATTCGGGCAAGACCTTCATCGTGGCGAACATGGCAGCTTGCCTGGCCGACGCCCAGAAACGGGTGGTCGTCGTTGACGCCGACATGCGCAAACGCTCGCTCTCCGGCGAGCTCGGCCTGAAGCACAAGACGGCCGGCCTGTCGAACTACCTCTACGACCTCGACCTGCAGCTGGAAGACATCCTTCACAAGGATGTGAAGCCTGGCATCGACTTCATTCCGGCCGGATCCACGCCGCCCAACCCGGGCGAGCTGCTGAGCCGCCCGCGTTTCGATGAGCTGGTCAAGAAGCTGCGTGGCCTCTACGACTACATCCTGATCGACGGCGTGCCGGTGCAGATGCTCTCCGAACCGCTGATCGTCAACCGCGTGGTCGACTGCAACCTCTTCGTCCTGCGCAGCGGCCAGCTCGACCGCCGCATCCTCCCGCAGCTCGACGAACTCAACGAGAACCGCCACCTGACCAACATGGCCATCGTCTTCAACGGTCCCGAGGTGAAGCGCCGCCGGGGCTGGGGCTTCGGCAACTACGGCTATGGCTACGGTTATGGCTATGGCAACGCCTACAACGATTACAACGAGGATGACAAGAAACCGTTCTGGAAACGGCTCTTCAAGAAATGACCATCGCTGTAGATTTTGACGGCACGATCGTCACGTACAAATATCCGGAGATCGGAAAGGAGAAGCCCTTTGCCATCCCATGCCTGAAACAGTTGCAGCAGGATGGCAACCGGCTGATCCTTTGGACCTCCCGGGAGGGAAAGCTGCTCGAGGAGGCCGTGGCGTTCTGCCATGAACGCGGCCTGGATTTCTATGCGGTCAACAGCAACGAACCCGCCGACGCGCTGTTCAAACACCACTCCGCCAAAGTGATCGCCGATGTCTATATCGACGACCGCAACCTGGGCGGCATCCCCGATGACTGGGGCGAAATCTACGAGATGATCACGAAAAAGCGGGCGGAACTTCGGGCCGCCCGCGAGAAAAAGAAATCGATCTTTCCCTGGCACCGCGGCTAGTTGCCGCGCAGTTTCCGCATCTTGGAGCGGCTCAGGGCCGGGAAATTGAGGTGGCGCCGCACCTTGTCGGGGTGCATCTCCGTAAACTTGATGAGGATGCCCGCCTCGATGACATCACCGAATTCGTCGTTGATGCCAGCGCCGAACGACTTCATCGTCGGCGACATATTCATGTACGTATTGACCAGCGGGGGGATGTTGACGCCCATCTGCTGGATTTCCCGTTTGAGGATCTTGTAGTCGGCTGCGAAGTCGTCTTCGGTGAAGATTTTGCTGAAGTCGCTCGACATCTTGATTTTGACAGGGTTCTTGGGGATGACCATGCGGTCGAAGCGCTCCTGCAGTTCGGCTTCCCAGGAACCGAAATGCTTGCGCAGGAAGTAGAGCAGCATGGCCAGGCCCCGCTCCGGGAAGGACGGGTAGATGGTCATCTTCCCGAAGAAGTATTCCATCCGGCCCTTGTAGAGCACGATCAGGCCGCCCAGACCGTCGAACAGATTGTCGAGGGCGTAAAGGCTCTTCATGCCCTGTTCGGCGCTCTGGTATTCCGGGCGGATGAAGGAGCGGCTGAGCTCGATGGTGCGCAGGAAGCCGTTGCGCAGGTAGCGCTGGGTGAAGCGGAAGAGATGGGACGAGGGCATGATGGGCTGGCCGAAGCGGTCGTACATCACCTCGTCGCAGAGCACGTAGCGATAGCCGCCGATGATGCACTCTGCGTCCGGATCCCAGAGTACGAGCTGTTTGTATTTGAAGGCCGGGTCCAGGTCGAAGGCGTCGAGGTCAACTTCCTTGCCGGTTCCGCCGCCGCCGTCGCGGAAAGCGATCTCGCGCAGACGGCCGATCTCGCGCATGACATTGGGCGCGCTCTGGTTGTCGATGATATAGAGTTTATTTCCGGCGTGGTTGGTGTCGCGCAGGAAGCATTTTTCAGTGAGTTCCTGTTTTAAAAGTTCCTTGTCGACGGGAGCGATGATGGATTTAGTTTTCATGCAGTTCCGTTTTTTTTAGCTCATAGACTTTTTCCCGGACCCAGGCCGCCCATTCGGCATCACTCTTGTCAGAAGTGAAGGTCTGCCAGGGGATGGGCTTTCCGAACACCAGCTTGTAGGATTTGTGCTGGGTCTTGTGCAATTCGTCGGGAAGTGTGAGCATGGCAATGTTCAACTTGAGTTTGAGGAGGTTCCGCAGCTTGTCGATGCGGTAGAAACGCTTGGAGTTCTCGCCGCTGAACCATACGGGCACCACGTCGCGATGCGACATGCGGCTCTTGGTGATAAAGGTCTTCTTCCAGGGGAGATCCTGTACCACGCCGTTGATCTTGCGGGAGCACAGGCCGGCCGGGAAGATGATGACCTGGCGGTCGGAATTGAAAGCGTCGTTGATTTTGTTGACCAGGTCGGCGCTCTGGCCGCCGAATTTGTTGACGGGCACGGTGTACTCTGCGATGGGCTTGATGGACATCAGCAAGTCGTTGGCCGGGATCACGATCTGGCCGTCGAACTTGCGGCCCACCTGCCCGATCACGCTCAGGGCGTCCATGCCACCCAGGGGGTGGTTGCTGGCGAAGGTGTAGCGGCCGTCGACGGGGATTTCATCCAGGCCCTTCACGGTGAGGTGTACATCGTAATAGACCAGCGCCTGTTCAGCGAACTCCACGCCGAGCCATCCCTGCTTCAGGTAACCGTTCATGTGATCCTGGTGGATGAACTTCTTGAGCCAACGGAGGAGCGGCTTGGGAATCTTCTTATCGCCGAAACGACTTTGAACGATGGCGTCCAGGTCGAGCATGACGGTTTCGTTGACAGGCATGGCTTGCGGTATTGATCTATAGCATTAGAAATACAAAATTAATGATTCTTTGCAAGAAATCGCTAATTTTGCGCGATAATTGAACCAAGACCATGCCCGTACCCCTGTTAGGAACCATCATCAAGGCAGCCGCCGAATTGAAAAACATTCCGGTGGAGCGCAAGCAGCGACGTGTGAAACCCGTGAAGGCGCAGCAGAAAGAATTGAAGAAACTGCTGCGGAAGGCCAAAGATACCGAATTCGGCCGGACCTACCATTTCTCCGAAATTCTGCGTTCCGGCAACATGGTGGAGTCTTTCCGCCGCAGGGTGCCCGTCTTCGACTACAACAAGATGCACGACCAGTGGTGGTACCGTTCGCTCAACGGGGAGCACAACGTCAGTTGGCCGGGCCGGGTGAAGTACTTTGCCCTGAGCAGCGGCACGTCCGAGGCGTCCAGCAAGTACATCCCCATCACCCGTGCGCTGAACGCCTCCATCACGAAAGCGAGCATCCGGCAGCTGGTTTCAGCCGTCCGCTACGACTTCCCTGCTGAGTTCTACAACAAGGGCGTCCTGATGATCGGCGGCAGCACCGAGCTGTCGTACAGCCGGGCGGGCGGTTATTACGCGGGCGACCTCTCGGGCATTTCGGCCGGTCGCATCCCCAAGTGGTTCGAGTTCTTCTACAAGCCGGGCCAGCGCATTTCCAAGATCAAGGACTGGTCTGAAAAACTCGACGAAATGGTCAAGGCCGCCCCGAAGTGGGATATCGGCGTCGTGGTCGGCGTGCCGGCCTGGGTCCAGATCCTGCTCGAGCGCATCATTGCGGAATACCACCTCAATACCATCCACGACCTGTGGCCGAACCTGCGGGTCTACGTCCATAGCGGCGTGGCCTTTGCGCCTTACGAGAAAAGTTTCGACCGCATCTTCGGCAAGGAGGTTATCCTCGTGGAGAGCTACCTGGCCTCCGAGGGTTACATCGCCTACCAGACGGACCTCAAGCGCCGCGTGATGCAGTTGCTGGTCGACAATGGCATCTACTTCGAATTCGTGCCCTTCAACGAGATGAATTTCAACGACAACGGCGATATCGTGGCCCAGCCCGAGACCCTGACCCTGTCGGAAGTCCGGGAGGGTGTCGACTATGCGCTGCTGCTGTCCACCTGCGCGGGCACCTGGCGCTACCTGATCGGCGACACCATCCGCTTCCTCGACAAGGACGCCTGCGACATCGTCATCACGGGCCGCACCAAGCAGTTCCTGAGCATCACCGGCGAGCACCTCTCGCAGGACAATATCACCCGGGCCGTGGAAATGCTCTCTGAGGAGCTTGGCGTGAACATCACGGAATTCACCGTGGCCGGCGAGGAGCATGGCACGATGTACGCGCACCACTGGTACCTGGGCAGCGACGACGCCATCGACCCGCAGGAAGCCATCCGCAAGATCGACGGCTATCTCTGCCAGCTCAACGACGACTACGCCGTGGAGCGTAAAGAGGCTATCCGCGAGCTCTATCTCGACGTGCTGCCGACGCACGTGTTCTACAACTTCATGGAAGAGAAGATCGGCAAATGGGGCGGCGCTACCAAATTTCCGCGCGTGCTCAAGGGAGAGCGCTACGCCCTGTGGAAAGACTATATTGCATCGCTGAAGTAAATGGGCAAGTTGTTTTTCGATGCGGTCGTCTTCGGCCTGACGCTGGCGCTGGTCTTCGGATTCGGCCCGGTGTTCTTCACCCTCCTTCAGACCAGCATTGACCGGGGCTTCCGCTCCGCGGCCTGGCTGGCTGTCGGCGTCCTGTGCTGCGACATGATTATCGTGTCGCTCTGCGTGCTGACCTCCATCCGGCTGGTGGCCGAGAACGACCGGGAAATGTTCCTGTTCAGCATCGGTGCCGGCATCATCCTGATCCTGTTCGGACTATATACCTATTTCAAGCGGGGCGGTGACGATGCCTACAAGCAGATGCAGGAACGCATGAAGCTCATGGAGGAGTCGGGTGGGAAACTGCCCAATGCCGACAAGGCGCCGAGCTGGTTCGTGTTTTTCGGCAAGGGCTTCTTCCTCAATATCCTGAATCCTTTTGTACTGCTGTTCTGGTTGAGTGCCGTGGCCGTGGCTTCGGGCAATTTTGAAGGGAACAAAGCCCAGACGATGCTCTTTTTTGCCATTACGCTCGCCACCAGTTTCGGCTGCGACCTGCTCAAGGCCAAGGCAGCTACCTTCCTTCAGCGTTTCTTCAATCCCCGGCGCCTGCAGATTCTGAATCGGGCGATCGGCATCGGCCTGGTCGTCTTCGGCGTTTTCTTTATCGTCAGGGGTTTCGTTAAATTCCTGTAGGCGCGCTGTTGAGGGCCAGCAGCGCATCGATGTAGTCACGGCTGTTGCTCAGCCGCGGCACTTTGTGCTGTCCGCCCAGCTTGCCGCGCTGCTTCATCCAGGCATGGAAAAGCCCGGGCCGGGCCTGCACCAGCTCGAGCTGCTGGAGCGTGATGTCCTTGAAGCGCTTGGCTTCGTAGTCGCTGTTGAGTTCCTGCAGCTTGCGGTCGAGCAGGGTGGCGAAGCGGGCCAGGTCGGCGGGCGGGCGCGCGAACTCGATGAGCCACTGGTGACGGCAGCGGGCGTCGTCGTCCATGAAGACCGGGGCGGCCGTGTATTCCAGCACCTGGGCGCCGGTCTCCCGGCAGGCTGCGGCCAGTCCCTGTTCGGCGTTGTCGACGATGAGCTCCTCGCCGAAGGCGTTGATGAAGTGCTTGGTGCGGCCGGTGATGACGAATTTGTAGGGCTGGGTGGAAGTGAAGCGCACCGTGTCGCCGATCAGGTAGCGCCACAGGCCGCAGCTGGTGGAGATCACCATGGCGTAGTTGCGCCCGGTCTCCACGCCCCAGACCGGCACGGCCTGCGGGTGCTCGCTGCCCAGTTCCTCCAGCGGGATGAATTCATAGAACACACCGTAGTCCGTCATCAGTCGCAGGGCCGGGTCGGCCGGGTCGTCCTGGATGCCGAAAAAGCCCTCGCTGGCGTTGTAGGTCTCCATGTAGTGCATGTTTGGCAGGGTGATGATGTGCTCGTATTGCTGGCGGTAAGGCGTGAACGCCACGCCGCCATGCATGAAGACTTCCAGGTTGGGCCAGACTTCGTCGAGCTTTTCCTTGCCGGAAAGCTCAAGCACCCGGTGCAGCACCGAGAGCATCCAAGAAGGGACACCGCTGAGGTTGGTGACGTTCTGGTGCAGGGTCTCGCGGGCGATGCGGTCGCGCTTGGTCCCGAAATCGGCCAGCAGCGCGGTTTCCTTGGCCGGCACGCGGAGCAGGTTGATGAGCGGGTTGACGTTTTCGATCAGGATGGCGCTCAGGTCGCCCACCAGGGCGTTCGAATCGTTGTAATTGGGCGCGTGGCTGCCGCCCAGGATGAGGCCCTTCCCGTCGAACATGCGGGTCTTCGGGTTGTTCTTCACATAGAAGGCCACGGTGTCGTAGCCACCCTGGTAATGGATATCGTGCAGGCCGGTTTCACTGACCGGGATGAATTTTGACTTGTCGTTGGTCGTGCCCGACGATTTGGCGAACCATTTCACGCGTCCCGGCCACAGCAGGTCGCGCTCCCCGTGCCGCATACGGTCGATGGCCTCTTTCAGGTCCTCGTAGCTGTTGACCGGCACCTGCCGGGCGAACGCCTCGTAGTCGCGGATTCCTTCGAAGCCGTGCTCCTTCCCATACGCCGTGTCGCGCGCCGTGTGAAGGAGTCGCGCCAGCACAGCCCGCTGCTGCGCATCCCCCTGCAGCATCTCCCGCTCCAGCTTCTGGGCACGGAGGCTAAATGGGATGCGGACA